>JANWUS010000036.1 GCA_024958715.1 Cyanobium sp. FGCU52
AGATCCGCCTTGGGCGCGCCGGAAAAGCCCGCAAACGTAATTCAGCAAGCCCTATGTAGTTGCGCGGTCCCGCCTATCTAATTGTCGTCGGACACCCAGCGGAATCACCGCTGCGCGGAAGGCTGCGCCTACACCGATCCCGACAGCCACATCGTCAAGAGCGATGGCAACGTGCTGCAGGGCTACAACTGCCAGGCGGTTGTCGATGGCGACCACCAGGTGATCGTGGCGATGGGGGTGAGCAACCAGCCTCCTGATGTGGAGCACCTGGTTCCCATGCTGGAGCGCACCATCACCAACACCAGCAAGGTGCCCAAGACCTTGATCGCGGATGCGGGCTACTGGAGTGAGGACAACGCCAAGGCCTGCGAGCAGCGCGGCGTTGATCCGCACATCGCCACAGGCCGGCTGCCGCATGGGCAGCCACCACCACCGATCTATGGCCCGATTCCCAAGGATCTCGATGCCAAGGGCCGGATGGCCCGCAAGCTACGCAAGAAGAAGGGAAAAGAGATCTACGCCAGACGAAAAACGATCGCGGAGCCGGTGTTTGGTCAGACCAAGGAATGCCGTGGTCTGCGGCGCTTCCTGTTGCGCGGGCTGGAGAAGGTGAATGGGGAATGGCTGCTCTGGGGCACAACCCACAACCTGAACAAGCTCTGGCGCTTCCTGAAGCAACAGAGGCTCCAGCCGGCCATGGCGACCGGGTGAGGGGAATCAACCCCGCCAGGCTCCCTGGCGGGGTTGCGCAGCGCTCCTGAAACAAAGAACCTGATAAAATCACTTCAAGCCGGGACAAGAAATGTGCCCGGCGGGGAGAAATGGCGTCCGAGACGGCGCTATGCGCAACGGGCTCCTAGCACGATGCGGTTGCGCCAGCGCAGCACACTGGCCATATCCAGGGTTTCACCAACGAATTCGATCTGTTTGATCTCTTCTGGCCGCAGGCCGCTAACCATTTGTTGTTGGAGCACGCTACTGATCTCCATCCAGCGCACATCTGGGAAGGCGCGGGTTTCGTAGCGATCATCAAAGGGCTCTGCAAACTGTCTGCGCTGCTTCTCCACCCTGTCTTCCTTGCCCAGCTTTGGCGCCTCCCGTCCGATCACCAGCATCACCGGGCCTGGCTGCTGGGTCCAGGCGCGGATCCAGCGCGGTTTCTTAATGGCAAACATCTCCCGGCCATCAGCCCGACGGCGTAGGTGAGAGGGGCCGGCCTTGAGCTGGAGGTAGAGGAAGCGGCCCGTGCCGTTGCCATCGTCGTCGGTGAACTCCACCTGCAGGTCGATGCCGTCGTCTTCGTCGGGGCTGATCTCCTGCCACTTCTGGTTGGCGCTGGTGAGGCGAGCGCCCACCTCGAGCAGCAGCAGCTTGCCTTTGCGGCGGCTGGTGAGCTGGGGTTTTTCGGCACCGAGCGATTCAGCCTGGCGACGCAGGAGCGGGTCGGCGAGCAGGCGCTCGAGAGCGTCGAAAAGGGGAATCGATCGATCGCAGGCGTCGCAGGCGACCCTGGCTGTCTCGCCGTCGCGCTCCAGCCTCTTCATCAGCACTTCTTCATTGCCCTTGGGGGTGTGGCAGTGGGGGCAAAGCCAGTGACGGCGGCGCTCCACGGAATCGGCCGCTTCGCGCAGATGGCCGTGGATCAGCTGGGCGAACTGCGCCTGTTCGGTGAGGCTGAGGCCGGCGGCGGTGTGAACGGTGATCGTGCCTTCGCTGGCGTTGTTGCGCTGCAGCTGCACCGCCAGAGCCCGGCCACTGGACAGACCGGCGCTGGAAACTGTGCGGAATTCGGCGGCATCGCGCCAGAGCTCCTGGAGCTTCCCCGAACTCAGCCGCCAGCTCGACAACGCCCCAGCCGGCCGCCGCTATGCGGTGATCATCGACGAAGCCCACTCCAGCCAGGGCAGCAAGGCGTCAGCTGCCCTCAACCTGTCGCTGGCTGACGATGCCCAGCCCCTGGCCGATGACGCTGACATGGAAGACGTTGTGAATGCGGTGATCGAGGAGCGCATGCGCAGCCGCAAGCTACTCGCCAATGCCAGCTATTTCGCTTTCACCGCCACCGCCAAGGCCAAGACGCTGGAACTGTTCGGCACACGCCTGCCGCCCGATGGCGAGGGCAAGATCGGTCGGCGGCCGTTTCATGTGTACACCATGAGGCAGGCCATCGAGGAGACGTTCATCCTCGATGTCCTGCAGTACTACACGCCCGTCAGCAGCTACTACTGGCTGGCGAAAACGATCGAGGCCGATCCACTGTTCGACAGCAAACGGGCTCGGAGCAAGCTGCGCCGCTATGTGGAAAGCCACGACACGGCCATTCGCAGCAAGGCCGAGATCATGGTGGATCACTTTCTCGATGATGTGCTGCCGCTTCGGGAGATGAAGGGCGAGGCCCGCGCCATGGTGGTGACGGGCAGCATCGAACGGGCTGTGCAGGTTTTCGGTGCCGTTCGCAGCTATCTGGAGGAGCGGCGCAGCCCCTTCCTGCCCATCGTGGCCTTCTCCGGCGAACACGACTTCGGCGCTGGCCCCGTGAGTGAAGCCTCCCTCAATGGCTTCCCCAGCAGCGAGATCACCAGCCGCATTCAGGAGGATCCCTATCGCTTTTTGATCTGCGCCGACAAGTTCCAGACCGGCTACGACGAGCCGCTGCTGCAGGCGATGTATGTGGACAAACCCCTCGGTGGCATCCAGGCCGTGCAGACCCTCTCGCGCCTGAACCGCGCTGCCCCCGGGAAGAGCCGTGTGTTTGTGCTCGATTTCCAGGACAACGCCGCCGCCGTGGAAGCCGCCTTCGCCGACTACTACAAAACCACCCTCCTCAGCCAGGAGAGCGATCCCAACAAGCTGCACGACCTCCGCGATGATCTCGACAAGCTGCAGGTGTACACCTGGCCGCAGGTGGAAGAGTTCGTGGCCCTGTTTCTGAGCAACAGCGATCGCGAGCTGCTTCAGCCGATCCTCAACCAGTGCCGGCAGATCTACTGCGAGCAGCTCAACGAAGACGACCAGGTGGCCTTCAAGGGCAAAGCCAAGGCGTTCGTGCGCAGCTACGACTTCCTGGCCACGATCCTCAGCTACCCCCAGCCTGAGTGGGAAAAACTCTCGATCTTCCTCACCCTGCTGGTGCATGCCCTGCCAGCTCCTGAGGAAGACGACCTCACCAAGAGCATGCTGGAGCTGATCGACTTGGACAGCTACCGAATCGACAAGCAGAACCAGCAGCGCCTCGCACTCCCGGACGACAACGCCACCCTCGATCCAGCACCCGTTTCCGCTGGCGGCTTCAAGCCCGAGCCCGAGCTGGATCCGCTCTCGGTGATCCTCACCAGCTTCAATGAGCAGTACGGCACCAGCTTCAGCGACGAAGACCGCATCCGTCGCCTGATCCGCGATGAGATCGCCCCACAAGTGGCCCAGGATCAGCGCTACCGCAACGCCCGCGCCAACACCCCCAACACCGCCGCGATCGAACTCGATGCCGCCCTCAATCGCGTGGTGGATCCGTTGTTTCTGGATCAGACGGAGTTCTACAAGCAGTTCAAAGACAACGCTCTGTTCCGAAACTTTGTGCGGGATCTGGTGAAGAGGCTGATCGACGGTTAATCCCCGAGCACCTACCACCCAAACCCAATCAAGCTTCCCACAGGCTTCAACAGCTGGCCAGGCACTATGCAATAAACTCCGGCAGAAGACAGTGTTTCATGCAACTCAACTGCTCCTCAAGAATTGGGTGAGCAAACAGGTCCGGGAATTAGCACATGAAGGGTGCTGAATCGGCCATGCATTCGAAGCGCCGTCTTGCAGGATCCATCCTTTGAAGCGATCGAGGTTATCCGTGACGTAGTCATCGTGATTGTGCCTGGCAATATGATATAAGATACTCAGGCAAAGCCAGATCAGATCCTGATTCAGGAAGGTGGGCACTTCCGGAACCCCTTCGCCTGCCTGATCATTGGAATAGTCACAAATCATTTCCCTTACGTGCTTGGGTATGCCATTGTCCCGGGAGGCCCATCGATTTTTGTCTGACTGTTTGAGCGTGCCTGATTTATCTTCATATCCGGTGAATTTGTATCTGGCAAGCCGATTGCCAAGTCCATGGGATTCGCCATGTTGATTGCCTTTAGATGCATTCAGCCTGACACTGTAATTGACATAGGATAGCTTGTTGTGATCTGCGGGCCAACTCCAGGTATCCTTGTTTTGCTTGCTATGTCGATCCGCTTCAACTTGCCGACGAAGCGCAGCTTCGGGAATCAGATTCTCAATCTCTTTGACTGGCAATAACACAAGCCTGTCGCCAAGTTGCTTGGTAAGGGCCTGCACACGATCAGCTTTGCTAGCAATGTCGCCATCTGCGATGACAAGAGCCTGGGCGCAGAGATCGTTGGCATTGATCTTCACTGATTGCCTGGCGCTATCATTAGGGTCCTCGGCTTCATCAAAATCGAAATGGACAAGATTAGCGCCATTATACTCCAGAAAGGCATAATGTCGATCTTCCCTGTATCGCTTTAGATCCCTGGCGACTGCTTTATATGTCTCATCGCCACGGAGCTCAAGATAGGCGATGAAGCCTTCGAGATAGGCACGCAGATAGGAGCAGTCGCTCGTGCCTTCCACCCAGATCGTGGCGTTGGCCAGATAGGTGGCGGAGGGGCGCACGCCGAGCTCCAGCAGTGTGTTTCGATCGCGCTGCGAGGCATGCCGAATACGGAATTGATTGGTGGGTTGCTCGGCCTCTTCGGAGGGCATTGGCGTCCCGCCAGACGAGTTAGATTCTGCGGACTCAACACTGCTGAAGCTAAAGATGCTGACAAGCTGGTCATCCTCCAGCAGGTCAAGAAGGTGATTGGAGTGGGTGGTGAGAAAGAACTGATGGCCTTTTTCGTGGTGATAGTGCCTGAGCACATTGAGAAAAATGCGCTGCAACGACGGGTGCATGCAAAGATCAGGCTCCTCCAGAAAGAAGAGAGCACCATCGCTGAGCTCGGTGATAATGGGATAGGTGCAGATGATCAGACTCTGCATGCCATCGCCAAGATCGTAGATCGGATGATCCTTGCTGTCTCCAATCTTCAGGTAAACAACGTCATTGACTGACCGCTTACCTGCGTCCCCCTTATGCAGGGCAGGCGTCAGCGTAACCGGAACCCCCGAGAAAAACTGTTGAGACAGGAAGATCTCAGAGGCTCGAATCGAATCGCGCTCGGACTGGATCGGCGAAAGCAAGCGCCTTTGCATGTCAGCATAAATGCCTAACCCCGTGAAGATGCGCGGGCGCTTTTGATATCCAGCTCCAATGCTTGCCGGTTTCACGCCTGCCTCCTCTGTAGGCCAGCCAGCCTGGCTGAAGTAATCCTGATGGGTGCGCAGCTCATAGGTATCGCGCCCATCCTGTTCTGCGTCTAGCGCTGCGTTGATGGGCGCCGGCGGCCTCATGCCACGCAACATGGGAATGTAGTAGCGGTTTTGCTCCGCATAGCGTGTAAACGCTGTGCGCACCAGCTCCTTATCTTCAAGATATAACGTAATCCAATCATATACTTTTTGGGCGTCTTGCGTAAGTTGTTTTCTTCTGAGGCTTTGTTGATACTCGCGTTGATATTCGTCGACTGTGGTCCATTTGCCCGTTTTCCTAGCCAGTTGCTCAAGGGCCGGTCGATAGAGCCATCCTTTGGGAGTCAAGCCCGCAATACGATTGCCTCGGGGCCTGCTCTCCTTGGCCTGGTTGTTTGCATCTTAATTAGCAATGCTTTCTTGTGCGGCGTTTCTCAGGATATTTGTGATTGGCGCTAAGTTCGAATTATTAGAGTTCTGCTTGAGCCTAAGCCAATCGACAAGATTGTAGTCGCTGAAAATCCCGCGAAGCAATCGCGACTTTCCTGAATTGTTCGCCCCTACGAAGATCGTAATCGGAGCCAGGCCATTCAGCCATAGCTCTTGCTGCTCAAGGGTTATGTCCGCTGGTGGAGCCGTCTCCGGGTCGCTGAATTCAATTGAGTACTGCTTGGCCAAATCACCCCAGAGAATCAGCCCCCGATACCACGGCCGGAGATCCTGATCTGTCGGCATGGCTGTCCACGTCAATGAGACCATTCTGACGCCAGCGTCCACACGATCCCCCCCAAGCCCCAAGGACGCGCAGGTTCATTTGTGTTGCTATTGGCAAGCGGCTTCTACTGCTGGTCTCCTCGGCTAGGCATCACAAGCCGACTCAGCCGTAGACGCTTTCATGGTCCCCGACCGCGACGTTGATCGTACGGTCTGTTGACCGCTGCCCACCCTCAGCCCAGATCCGCCAGCCGCTTCCGCGCCAGCTCCGCCTGGGCCTCCGCCTCCGCCTGGTTGGCTTGGCATTCGGCCTCCACCTCCGGTGGTGCCTTGCCGGCGAAGTTTGGGTTGGCGAGGCGACCGGGAAGGCTGGCGCTCGCGGCGCCGGCACCACTCACCGACAACGGCAAGTGCAGGACTTGGTGAGCAAGGCTTCGCGCGGGGCATCGGCTGGATTGGATCCGGACTCGGGCTCGAACTCGACCTCGTGACAGGCATCCTTTCCCCCAAACCGCAGGCGGGTCTGGCAGTCGTAATCACCCAGAACCGAGCTGGTCAGCCCGAAATCGGTGATCGCCAGCAGCAGCAGCTCCCGCTCGGCGCTGACGTTGTGGCTCTGATGAACGATCCAGCGCGGCGCGAAGGTGATGCCGCCACGGCCGAGCCGCACCGATTCCGCGCCCACCAGGATCTCCGCCTCCCCCTCCAGCACAACGAAGATCGACTCGTGGGCATGGCGGTGCTTCTCGTTGCAGGCGCCGGGTGGGATGCGGATCAGGCGCGGATCCAGGGCCTGCAGTCCCTCGAAAGGAAGGCGATGCACCAGGAAGTCGACGCCCAGCCGGTGGTCATTGTGCTGGTAGTGAACCGGCAGGGCAGCGGCGGTGGCGGCACCGGCATCGTTGGCGGACCAGGCGAGGCTGGCGGCAGGGGGCTGGCAGGGGGGGCGGCGGTTGCGGATGCCGGCCTCCAGAGCGGTGGGGGTCATGGGGGTACAGTGTTTTGGCAACGGGGGTTATTGGGGATCGGCGCCGCGATCCCAGGGAATCAGGGCGGATGTCACTCCAGCTGCAGGGCGCGCTGGTGCAGCCACGACCAGAAAGAGCAGCGCAGGGCCAGGGCCTTCTGCATCCCTTTGGCCAGATCCCGCCGCCCCTGCTCTGTCGCGGCCAGATCGATGGCGATGTCCCGCAGCGTCGCCTGGTGGTGGTCATCCACCGCTGTGTGCAGCGGGAAGAAGACGCTGTCACGCGGATTCATGCCGATCCGGCCGATCGCATCCACAAAGGGTTGGTAGATCGTCTGCACGATCGTCTCCGTTCCCAGCCCCAGCGCCCCAAGCGCCTCGGCGGCACTGCCGTTGGTGAGAATCGCCAGAAACTGCTCCCGCCAGCAGACCATCTCGATCGATTCCGCGCTGGCATCGGTATCCAGCACACCCAGGGCGCGGCGGAAGCGCCGGAACAGTTCGGGATGCGGCAGACCGATGATCCACTCCGGCTCAATACCGATCGCCGCCAACTCGTCGAGTTCTTCCTGTTCGTACTGACCGGATTCCTCGGTGAGGTTCTCCATCAGCGCCAGGCGGTGGGCCGGATTTTCCAGCTTGGAGATCACGGCGGTGAGATAGCGAGGGAAATGGGCGAAATAGGCGTAGTACTCACGGGCGAAATCGCGCAGGGCCCAGCGCGTGTCGGGCAGCTCAACCCACGCCAGAGCCGACAGGTAGGGATGCTGAACCGCCTGATGCTGGAGGGCCTGGCAGGCCAGGGCATCCACGTACTGCGCGGCAGTCGGCGTGGGGGCCTGGCTGGGAAGAGAGGCAACCACAGCAGCTGCCGACTTGCGGGGATCCAGCAACTGGGCGGCCGATGGCCAGAAGGCCAACACAGAATGGGCGGCAAAAGACTTGGTCAGAACCATCAGATCCGAGCCGGAGATTGACGCCATGCGCTGGGAAGCGAGAGTCATGATCGTTTCCTGGTTTTGGGAGCGGTTGGGGATCACCGGATCACCGGTGTGCCCCTACGATCGCCACATCTGCCAAGCCATGCTGCCTGCCAACCGACGCGGAACAATTCACTTGCGGAAGCGCACCGATTCGCCAGCTAACTGGCCCGTGTCATCTGGATGACAGCCACCGCTCCGCCCCCCTACTCTTACCAGCGTTCGCTCCGATACCCCAGGCGCGATGGCGGTGCCGTTTCGAATCCTTGAGCAGATTGATCCCGAAACCAGGGAGCAGTTGCTGGCGGAGCATCGCCGGATCGAGTTTCCCGCCGGCCACCAGCTGATCTTTCAGGCCGACTGGGGCGCCGAGGTGTATGTGATGGAATCCGGCTTGGCCAAGGCCCGCTGCCTTTCGCTCCAGGGGGATGAAGTGGTGCTGTCCCTGATGGGCAGCGGTGCGCTGATTGGCGATCTCGCCCTGCTGTCGCCGAAGCCCGTGCGCACGGTGGACGTGGTGGCGCTGACGGCGATGAGCGTGATGAAGTTGCGCCAGGGCGCACTGGAAGAGGCGCTGAAGAACAGCGCCAGTTTCAGCAACGCCGTCACCTATCTGCAGGTTCAACGTCTCTGCAACCTTGGCAATCGCGTGATGATCATGAACGAAGATGCCACCACTCGCCTGCTCTACACCCTCCAGCTTTTGGCCACGCTCAATAGTCCCGATGGCGACCCCTGCCATCCGATGCCGTCACTCTCCCAGCAGGAGATCGCCAACATCGCCGGTCTTTCGCGGGGCTCGACATCCACCCTGATCAACAAGCTGCGCAGCAACGGCACCCTGGAAAAGACGGAGCAGGGATTGCGCTTCGCCAAGCTGGCACCGCTGCAGCGTCGCGGCCTGCTGGCCGAGCCGGCCTGAGGGCATGCGCGGCATTGAGCGAGGCGGCGACGCCGGGTGATCCGCGGACGGCCGAGCTCCTCGAGCAGGTGGGAGGCATGTCGGTGGGACGCCATCGGTGGCGGCACCCACCTTCGTGAACCGACTGAGGATCCCCCGCACCCTGGTAGATCGCTTCGGCTTCTTCTTCTCCGCCTTCGACGACGACACTAACCGCAACCAGTGATGGGCCCTGTCGGCCACTCTGCTTCCGAAGGTGGGCGCACACCTTGATCTTGCGTGCGGCGGAGCTGTTCCTCGCTCCACTTCTGCCAGCACGGATCCGCGGTGATCACATCGACGATCAGGTTCGAATCCACAAACACCATCCGGGTGCTCATCCCCGCGGGTCAGAGCGAGAAGCGCATCGGAGCTCAGCCCACTGCGCAGAGGCCGGGCCCGTCGCAACCGCTGCAAACGCTCCTGACCGCGCGTGGCAGTTGGAGACTCCTTCTCGATCAACACACGACCGTTCTCCACCACGAGGCGAACCTGGGTGTGGAGCAGCAGACCGTATTGCTCGCGGATCTCCTGAGGGATGGTGACCTGACCCATGCTGGTGATCCGCATGCTCGCCCCATCGTCCAGGGCAGTTACAACGTTCATGATGCAGTTGGGACTTTGTCGCCCAGGCGGGCTTCGGCGTGAAGGAGCTGGGCGCCCCGCCAGCTCCCGCACCCAGGCCCACAGGGCCTGGGTGTCGTGGGAATAGGAGAGGAACACCCGCGGAGGCACGCCAGGGCAGCGGGATCATTCCTGCATCCCGTGCAACCGCCCTACGCTGAGCCAACACGCCCCGGGGAGATGACACTCGCCCCACCGCCAGCCACCACCGAAGCTCCCGGGGCCGGCCTGCCGCCGCTGCTGCTGCCCCCCGATCTACGGCTCAGCCCGGAGCAGTTTGCCCTGGTATGCGACGCCAACCCCGAGGCGGTGCTGGAACTGGCGGCCGATGGCCAGCTGATCGCGATGACACCAACCGGCGGCGACACCAGTGCACGCAACAGCCTTCTGATCACCCGGCTGCAGATCTGGGCCCTGGCTCAGGGAGTCTGGAAGGTGTTTGACAGCTCCGGTGGCTTCCGCCTGGCCGACGGCTCGGTGCTCAGCCCTGATGCGGCGGTTGTGCGGCTGGAGCGCTGGCAGGCCCTCAGCCCGGAGCAGCGCCGCGGCTTTCCGCCGCTCTGCCCCGATCTGGTGATCGAACTGGTCAGCGCCAGCGACGAGGGACCGCGGGGGGAGGCGGCCCTCCGTCGCAAGATGACCACCTACCTGGCCAACGGCGCCCGTCTGGGCTGGTTGCTGTTTCCCGAGCAGCAGGCGGTGGAGATCTGGCGAGCCGTGCCGGATGCATCAACGCCTGAAGCACCCAAGCGGTTGGAGCCAGCAACCCTGCTGGAGGATGACGCGCTCTTGCCCGGCCTGCGGCTGGAGCTGGCAGAACTCTGGGCGGTGTGAGCCGAAGCTGGACGGCAGCTCAGCCCAGTTCCGCCAGGCGCTTCCTGGCCAGCTCCGCCTGCGCTTCGGCCTCGGCCAGGTTGGCCTTGCACTCAGCCACCACCTCCGGCGGTGCCTTGCCGGCGAAGTTGGGGTTGGCCAGGCGGCCCGCCAGGCCCGCGATCTCCTTCTCGGCCTTCGCCAGGTCCTTCGCCAGCCGGCCCCGGAGGGCCTCCAGATCCACCAGCCCCTCCAGCGGCAGCAGCACCTGCAGCTCGCCGCTCACCCCCGCCAGGCAGCGCTCGCCGGCGCGGGCAGCGGCCGCCTCCGGATCCAGCACCTGCACCGACTCGGCCCGCGTGAGCGCGGAGATCTCGGCGGTGGCCTGCCGCAGCACGGCCGCCAGTCCGGCCCGGCCGCTCACGAACACCACCGGCGCCCCCTGGGAGGGCTTGAGCCCCGCCACCGCCCGCAGGTTGCGCACCACCCGGATCGCCTCGATCAGCTCGGCGAAGCGGGCCTCCAGGGCGTCGTCGAGAGCGGCGGCATCCACCGCCGGCCAGGGCTGCAGCGCCAGGAACGTGCCCTCGGGCTCGCCCGTTAGCCCGTGCCACAGCTCCTCGCTCAGGTGCGGCATCAGCGGATGCAGCATCACCAGCAGTTCGCCCAGCACCTTGGCCAGCACCTGGCGCGCCGTGCGCTGATCGGCCAGGGCCTCAGGGCTGGCGGTGTCGCCGGGGTTCAGGCGCCGCTTGATCAGCTCCACATACCAGTCGCACACCTCGTTCCAGGCGAACTCGTACAGCCCCTTGGCCGCCTCACCCAGGCCATAGCTGCCATAGCGCTCGGCGGTTTCCCGGTTCACCCGCGCCAGGCGCGAGAGGATCCAGCGATCGGCCAGCTGCAGGCTTTCCGGATCCGGCTCCCCCAGGCTCGCCGGCGTTGCGCCGCCCAGGTTCATCAACGCAAACCGGGTGGCATTCCAGAGCTTGTTGGCAAAGTTGCGCGAGGACTCCACCGTGGCGGAGGTGTCGGACTTGCGGTCGTAATCCAGGCGGATGTCCTGGCCGGCGCCCGCCACCTCGCGCACCAGGGCGAAGCGCAGGGCGTCGGCGCCGTAGCGCTCGATCAGCAGCAGCGGGTCGATGCCGTTGCCCGCGCTCTTGCTCATCTTGCGGTTGTTCTCATCCCGCACCAGGCCGTGGATGTACACGTCCCGGAACGGCATCCGGCCGGTGAAGGCGCCGGCCATCATCGTCATCCGGGCCACCCAGAAGAAGATGATGTCGAAGCCGGTCACCAGCACGCTGGTGGGGTACCAGGTGGCCAGATCGGCGTTGCTTTCCTCCGGCCAGCCCAGGGTGGAGAAGGGCCATAGGCCACTGGAGAACCAGGTGTCGAGCACGTCCGGGTCCTGCTCCAGCTGCAGCGCCCGCCCGGCCGCTTCGCTGGCCGCACCGAACTGGGCCTCGGCCTTCGCCCGCGCCTCCGCCTCATCGCGGGCCACCACGTAGGGGGTGGCGTCGGTGATCACACCACTGGTTTCACTCACCACGAACCAGGCGGGGATGCGGTGACCCCACCACAGCTGGCGGCTGATGCACCAGTCGCGGATGCCGGTGAGCCAGTCGCGGTACACCTTGCTCCAGCGCTCCGGCACGAAGCGCGGCTCGCCCGCCTCCAGGGCCTCGCGGCAGCGGGCCGCCAGCGGCTCGGCCTTCACGAACCACTGGGTGGAGAGCAGCGGCTCCACCGGCACCTTGCCCCGATCCGAGATCGGCACGCTGTGGCGGTGCGGCTCCACCTTCACCAGGAAGCCCTCCGCCTCCATCGCCGCCACCACCGCCTTTCTGGCCTCGAAGCGATCCAGCCCCGCGAAGCGGCCCGCGGCCTCGTTCATCGAGCCGTTGCGGGCCATCACCGTGATCAGCGGCAGGCCGTGGCGCGAGCCGATCGCGAAGTCGTTGGGGTCGTGGGCCGGGGTCACCTTGACGCACCCTGTTCCGAAGGCCGGATCCACGTGCTCATCCGCCACGATCGGGATCTTCCGGCCCACCAGCGGCAGGTCGAGGGTTTTGCCCACCAGCTGGGCGTAACGGGCATCCCCGGGGTGCACCGCCACGCCGGTGTCACCCAGCATCGTTTCCGGCCGGGTGGTGGCCACCACCAGATGGTCGATGCCGTCGGGGCCGGGCCCGTCGCTGAGGGGGTAGCGGAAGTGCCAGAGATGACCGTCCATCTCCTTCATCTCCACCTCCAGATCGCTCACCGCGGATCCCGAGGCCGGGCACCAGTTCACCAGGTACTCGCCCCGGTGGATCAGGCCCTGCTCATGCAGGCGCACGAAAGCCTCCACCACCGCCCTGTTCAGCTGGGCATCGAGGGTGAAACGCTCGCGGCCCCAGTCCACCGAATAGCCCAGCCGCCGCAGCTGGCCCACGATCGTGCCGCCGCTTTCGGCCTTCCAGGCCCAGGCCCGCTCGAGGAAGGCATCGCGGCCCAGGTCGTGCTTGCTGCCGCCCTCCGCCTGGATCTTCTTCTCCAGGATCGTCTGCACCGCGATCGAGGCATGATCCGTGCCCGGCAGGCAGAGCACGTTCCGGCCCCGCAGGCGCTGGAAGCGCACGATCGTGTCGATCAGGGCCGTGTTGAACGCATGGCCCATATGCAGGCTGCCGGTCACGTTCGGCGGCGGGATCACCACCGAGAACGGCTCGCCGGGGGCCTCCGGATCGGGATGGAAGGCCCCGGCCTCTTCCCACAGCCGCTGCCAACGATCCTCGGTGCCGGCAGGGTCGTAGGTCTTGGGCAGGGCTTCGGCGGACACGGCGACGACACAGCGGGGCCCCATCGTCTCAAAACGGCAGGCCCCGGCTCAGGTCGTCACGCTCGGTTCAACCGGCACGCGTTGCAAGAAGCGCCGCCAGCTCCCCACGCACCTGGTCCAGCGGCCGCGTCCAGTCGTCGCGCCTGTCCTGGCGGAACAGCCGGACGGACTCGTACCAGTGGGAGGACTCGCCATCGCCGCGCTGTCCCCACCGCCAGCTGGGCGCGTCCTGCAGCAGGGCCCAGGTGGGGGTTCCCAAAGCGCCGGCCAGATGCACCGTGGTGTTGGAGATCGACACCACCAGATCGCAGGCGGAGACAAGGGCCGC
Source organism: Cyanobium sp. FGCU52 (assembly GCA_024958715.1). GTDB lineage: Bacteria > Cyanobacteriota > Cyanobacteriia > PCC-6307 > Cyanobiaceae > Cyanobium. The sequence continues at coordinate 13,540 of JANWUS010000036.1, forward strand.
CAGGTCGTCGAGGTCGTTCAAGGTGTCCACCGCCTCAGCCTCCAGCACCTCGATCCCCGTGGCCGTGCGCAGCGCCTGGAGGTCGTCGGTCACCGGGCCGTACTGCAGCGACACCAGCTGCACATCCGGGCCGTGGAGGGCGCCGGCCAAGGCCTCAAGCGGAATCGACTTGCGCCAGGCCAGATCCGCCCCCCTGCTCGCCCAGGAGATGCCGCACACCAGCCGGCCACCGGGGGCCAGCTGCTCCCTCAGGGCCGCGCACCGCTGCGGATCGGCCTGCAGGAAAGGGGCGCGGTGGGCGAGAAAGTCGCCCAACTGGCGACGCAGGTGGCGGCCCAGGGAGCCCAGGGCGATCTGGGCCTCCCAGGCGCTCTCCTCCAGCGGGGCGGCGGGATCGGCAAAGCGCAGGGCCGGCAGGGAACGCTGCAGCAGCGGCTGCAGGCGGAGGTCGGCCCTCAGGGTGACCTCTGGAACCAGCTCCAGAACCTCCGGCAGCATCGTGGCGAAGAGGATCTGGTCGCCCACGCCCTGCTCACCCCACACCAGAAGCCTCTCCACCCCCAGCTCCGGCGTCCAGTCCGGCAGCGAGCCGGGCAGATGATCGGCCCGGAAGCTCCTTGTGAGCCAGCGCCACTCGTACTGCTGCCAGGCTTCCTCGAACTGGCCGCAGCGCAGCAGTCCGAGCGCCAGTCCCCACTGGGCATCAGCCTCGTTGGGATCGGCGGCGATGGCCCGCCGGAAGCAGGCATTGCCCTCCTCCGCGTCCCCAAGTTCCTGGAGAACATTGCCCAGCTGGGTGAGCAGGCCGGGATCTTCAGGTCTGTGGCTCAGGGCCTGGCGAAACAGCGCGAGCGCTTCCTCAAGCCTGCCCTGGGAGCGGAGCGCCACCGCGAGGTTGGCGAGCAGACGGGGGTCATCCGGACACAGGTCGAGCGCCCGCTGGAGATGGCCGATGGCGGCCGCCAGGTCTCCACGGAGCAGGCAGAGGGTGCCGAGGTTGGAATGGGCCCAGGGATGGGACGAACCTTCGTTGACCAGAGCAAGAAACTCCCTCTCGGCCTGCTCATGCAGACCCTGTTGGAGGAGCTGGGTGGCCTGATCGACACGTCGTGCATCGAGGGAAGCGGAAAGGCCCAGCACCCCTCCGGCCCGTTGCTTGCGAGCCCCCCCGGCTCCCCTGGCCGCAGACGGCTTGCCGAATCCGCCGGTGGACCCTCCTGCCGGTGTCATGGCACGTCCTGATCCCATCTGGCGAGGCGAAACTATAGAAAGAGAATCCTTCCGGTTCGCCCATCCGCGGCCGTTCCCAGTCCCCCCATGCCCGCCGGCGCGCCCCTCACCTTTCTGCCGCCGCGCCTCGATCGCCGCGTGCTCTGGGCCTGCCGCCGCGGCCTGCCGTTGTGGCTGCGCCGCAGCGCCCGCATCGAGCGGGTGGATGTGGAGGGCCAGGAGCTGCTGGCGGCGGCCCTGGAGCGGTTCCGCACGGGCCAGAGCCGGCTGCTGCTGGCCTTCCGCCACCCGAGCATCGACGATCCCGGCCCGATGGCCCGGCTGCTCTGGAGCCAGCGCCCCGCCTCCCACGCCCAGTTCCTCTACGACCGCGGCATCCCGCTGTGGGCCGGCGACGCCATCGGCTGGCTGCTGCCGCGGCTGGGGGGCTGCTCGATCCAGCGGGGCAAGCTCGACCTGCCGGCCCTGCGCACGGCCCGGGAGCTGCTGCTGGATGGTCCGTACCCCTTCGCCGCCGCTCCCGAAGGCGCCACCAACGGCCACAACGAAGTGGTGAGCGCCCTCGAGCCGGGCGTGGCCCAGCTGGCCTTCTGGACCGCCGACGACCTGGCCAGGACCAGTCGGCCCGAGGCCACCGAACTGCTGCCGATCGGCCTGCAGTACACCTACCGCGGCAACATCTGGCCGGCGATCGAGGACCTGCTCGCCCAGCTGGAGCGCGACGCGGGCCTGCGCCCCGACCCGGCCCGCTCCCTCGATCCCGAACGCCTCTACCACCGGCTGATCGCCCTGGCGGAACGGATGCTCGGCCTGCTCGAGCGCTTCTACCGCGAGGCCTACCGCCGCGATCTGCCCGACCTGGCCCCCCGCCGGGAGGGTGACGACCGGGCCCGGATCGACGAGCGGCTGCCCCGCCTGCTGGATGGGGCGCTGGCGGTGGTGGAACAGCCGCTGGGCGTGGAGGCCCGCGGCGACCTCACGGAACGCTGCCGCCGCATCGAGCAGGCCAGCTGGGAGCGGCTCTATCCCCCGGCCAACGGACACGGGGAGGTGTGCCCACTGGAGCGAGGCCTGGCCGACCGGCTGGCGGAGGAGACGGCCCGGCGCCTGTGGCACATGCGCATGGTGGAGGCCTTCGTGGCGGTGAGCGGCCACTACGTGCGGGAGTCCCCCAGCCAGGAGCGCTTCGCCGACACCCTGCTGCTGCTCTGGGACACCCAGTGCCGCATCCTCGGCAGCGACCCGGGCCAGCGGCCGCGGCTGGGGCGCCGCCGGGCCCGGGTGCGGGTCGCCGCCCCGATCGCCGTGCAGGAGCGCCTCAGCGCCTACCGGGCCGACCGCCGTGCGGCGGTGGCCGCCCTCACCGCCGATCTGCAGAGCACCCTTCAGGGGCTGATCGTGCCCTCCCTTCAGCCGGCCGGCCCGGACGCCAGCCGCGCCCTGTAAGCCTCCAGGCTGCCGGCGTTGATCCAGCCGGTGGCGATCGTCTTGGTGTTGGTGGGGCTCACCCTCCCCCGGTGGATGTGGGAAAGGCCGGCGGGAAAGATCACCAGCTTCCCCTTCTCGGCCTCCACGTGGTGGTCCTGCCAGTGGAATTCGGTGCCGCCATCGGGCAGGGAGTTGCAGTAGAGGATCCAGGCCAGCACGCGGCGGATCGGCTCGGTGGCCTCCTCGGTGGTGGTCCAGTCGCAGTGCCAGGCGTGGAAGCCCTCGCCGGGGGCATAGCGCTGCAGGTTGAACAGGGGGCAGACGAACAGGGAGCGCTCCGGCGCGCACTCCAGGAACAGGGGCCGCTCCGCCAGCCAGCGCTGCAGCCCCGCCGACACCCCCCGCAGGATCACCTCAGCCAGGCCGTGGGCCTCGGGGTCGGTGCGGTCGAAGGCCACCAGGCTGATGTCGGTGGACACCTTCGCCGGCGTGGAGGGGTCGTTGCCGAAGGCGGTGCCGGGGCGCTGCAGGTCGGTCCGGCGATCGAAGAAGGCCTCCACCGCCTCGGCCAGGGCCAGGGTGCCGCTGCTGCGGAACTCTCCGATCAGGCGCATGGGCGAATCTTCAACGCATCGATCAAGCCTGCCAGATCACGCCCAGAAGCAAGGACGACAGAACTTGAACGATAAATCCCCAGACAGCTGGTCTTATCATTCCGATGGCAAAGTCAGGCAATCAAGCCAATCAATGGACACCATCGACGCAAGCAAGCCTGGCTCCATTGAATCCACGGCAGATCCACTCCTCCTGAACGCGATCGCCGCGACCATGCGCATCCTGCCAAGAGGACGGGGCGTGTTCGCCCGATGGATGGGCAGCACGTTTTCCAGCTACCTGAGCTCCTGCCATTTCACAACCCGCCATGGCGCCAAGCTGGCCATCGCGCCCAGCAGCCTTGATCTGATCGCAACGGCCAAGATCTGGGACAATGCCTGGGAGCACTGGGTTTACGACTCCTGCAAATGGGTGATGCCACCCGATGGAGTGATTTATGACATTGGCGCCAATGTTGGCTATATTGCCATTGAAATGCTCCATGAGCTTTCGGGCTGCAAGGGCGTCCTGTTCGAGCCACAGCCCCCACTCGCAAAGGCACTGAGGCGATCCATCGAGCTCAACAACTTTCAGGATCGAGCCTGGCTGCAAGAGATCGCCCTGAGCGACTCAAGCGGCACGGCATCCCTCAATCTCTTTCGTCATGACGGACACGCAAGCCTTTCGCGCAATGATGCCAGCATCAAGCAGATCAAAGTCTCCACCATGACCCTTGATCAAGCCGTGCAAGAGTTTGACCTGCCCCTGCCCGATGTGATCAAGCTCGACGTCGAGGGTCACGAGATCAGCGTGATTGCCGGCGGGGAGAAGGTGCTCACCCAGGCCAGGCCAAGCATTTGCTTTGAATGCTCAGACAATCAGCAGTTCCGCGAGATCAGGAATCGCCTGGCCCGCTGCGGCGACTACACCTTTCTCCTGGCCGCCGGCTCCTATCGGCCGATCACAACCCTTGCCGATGGCGATTCTCTCTCGGGCAAGACAGATATTCTCGCCATTGAATCCTCTCGACGCGATCAGCTCCCACCTGCATTGCAAGCCTTGTTTCCAAGGACTTAGCCAGCGAAGGGTTGTGAATCTTCGGCCTCCTGGCTTAGGAGTTTGCGGAAAAACCGCCTGAGAAGCCGCACTTTTCCCTCCGGAGAGCTGCTCGCGCTCCGATAGGGCTGATTTGCGGCGTTTCAGCGGATCAGAACGCCCGATTTCAGGCGTTCTGCCCCGTTGGGTCTCTCTGATCGCTGCTGCCTTGTCACACCTCTGGGCAACCGGCTGTTCATGCCGACGCCATGGCCGGTTTGAGCAGGTTGCCCAGCCCGATCAGGTTGTAGGCGATCACGTGCAGCCCAAACACCGCACTCACCTTGTCTGTGCCGCGCAGCTTGAACTGGCGCAAGCCGCCCCACTGCTTGATCCAGCCAAACACCTTCTCGATGCCGCGGCGGGCGTTAATCGACTTGGCGTAGCCCTGGTGGCGGGTGGTGCGCCTATCGATCGCGGAGCCACCGGGGCGGCCGGTGTTCTGGGCCACGTGCGGTGTGACGCTGATGCGGCGCATCTCGGCGACAAAGCCTTTGGTGTCGTAGTTCTTGTCGGCGCCGATGGTCTTCTGGTGGGCACCGGGGATGGCAGCCGCCATCGCCTTGGCGGCATCCCGCTCCCCGGTGCCCGTCGCTTGGGTGACGCGGCAGTCGACGATCAGGGCATGGCGGTTGTCCATGAGCACATGGCCCCGGTAGCTGGGCAGTGCTGGATGGGCGTTGGATTTGCGCGCCAGCAACGCGTCGGGATCTGTGCCGGAGCGGTGGGTCTTGTTGCTGAGCTTGAT
>JANWUS010000037.1 GCA_024958715.1 Cyanobium sp. FGCU52
GCACGCCTCCCCGGTTCCCGCCCGTCCGGCGGCCGCCAAGCCCGCGCCGGCACGCCCGGCGGCTCCCGCGATCCGGCCGGAGGCAGCCACACCCGTTCCTCCGGCACGGCCGGCGGCCACCACACCGGTGCGGCCGGCCGCCACCCCCGCACCGACCCCGAACCGGCCGGTGGCGGCCGCCCCGGCGTCCGCTCCCGCCCCCGCACGGCCAGCAGCTCCCAGCCGGCCGGCCCCCGGGGCTCCCGCCCCCCGCGCTCCCCAGCAGCCCGGGCGTCCCGTCACCCCCGTGCGGCCGGGCGCAGGCGCCCCCCCCAGCCGACCGGGTGCGCCCGTGCGCCAGGCGCCCGGACGCACCCAGCTGGTGGGCCGTCCCCAACCCGGCCAACCCAGCGCCGGTGCCCCCAGGCCCGGTGCCCCCGCCACCTCACCCCGCCCGCAGCGTCCGGGCGCCCCGGCGCCCGTGCGTCCCGCCGCCGGTGGTCGCCCGCCGGGCCCCGGTAGCAGGCCCGCCGGCGGCCGACCCGGCGCCACCCCTCTGGAACTGGTTGGCAAGCCGATCCGGCGCGACAGCGGCAGTTCCCAGGGCGCCGGAGCCGGTCCCGGGGCACCGCGGGCCGGGGCCCCCACCCGTCCCGGTGGCATGCCGGCGGGCATGCGCAAGCCGATGGCCCCCGGCGAGCTGATGCAGCTCCAGAAACCCACCGGCCGTCCCACCGCTGCGCCGCCGCGCCGCACCACCGACCGCAGCGAAAGCGGCGAGGGTGGAACCCGGGAAACCCCTGATCTGGTCAGGCCCACGGCCACGGCCCCCACCGCACCCCGCCGCCCCGGCTTCCGCGCCCCCACCCCCGCCGGCACCGCCGTGCGCGCCCGTCGCCCCGACTGGGACGACAGCGCCAAGCTCGAGGCCCTGCGCAGCCGTTCGCCGCAGAAGCAACGGCAGAAGGTGCACATCATCGGCGAGAACGATGATGCGCTCACCGCGGAAACCGGCGGCTACGCCGGCGAGCAGGAGGCGATCGTCCTCCAGGCCAGCCTGGCCCGTCCCAGCAAGCCCCGCACCCCGGTCGGCGCCGGTGCGGCCAAGCCCACGGTGGCGGTGCGCAAGCGCAAGAAGGAAACCACCCGCCAGCGCCAGCGCCGCCGAGCGATGGAACTGCGGGCCGCCCGCGAGGCCAAGGCCCAGCGGCCGGAGATGCTGATCGTGCCGGAGGGCAACCTCACGGTGCAGGAACTGGCCGACCGGCTGGGCGTGGAAAGCTCCGAGATCATCAAGAGCCTGTTCTTCAAGGGCATCATCGCCACCGTCACCCAGACCCTCGACCTGCCCACGATCGAGACCGTCTCCGACGAGTTCGGCGTGCCGGTGCTCGAGGACGACGTGCAGGCGGCTGCGGCCAAGACCGTGGAGATGATCGAGGAGAGCGACCTCGCCCACCTGATCCGCCGTCCGCCCGTGGTCACCGTGATGGGCCACGTCGACCACGGCAAGACCAGCCTGCTCGACGCCATCCGCAAGACGCGCGTGGCGGCGGGCGAGGCCGGCGGCATCACCCAGCACATCGGCGCCTACCAGGTGGAGGTGCCCCACGGGGGCGCCAAGGCCAAGATCACCTTCCTCGACACCCCGGGCCACGAGGCGTTCACCGCCATGCGCGCCCGCGGCACCAAGGTCACCGACGTGGCCGTGCTGGTGGTGGCCGCCGACGACGGCGTCCGACCCCAGACCCTGGAGGCCATCAGCCACGCCCGCGCCGCCGAGGTGCCGATCGTGGTGGCGATCAACAAGATCGACAAGGAAGGCGCCCAGCCCGACCGGGTGAAGCAGGAGCTCTCCGGCCTCGACCTGGTGGCCGAGGACTGGGGCGGCAGCACGGTGATGGTGCCGGTGAGCGCCATCAAGGGCGAGAACATCGACCAGCTGCTGGAGATGATCCTGCTGGTCTCCGATGTGGAGGATCTGCAGGCCAACCCCGACCGGATGGCCAAGGGCACGGTGATCGAGGCCCACCTCGACAAGGCCAAGGGCCCCGTGGCCACCCTGCTGATCCAGAACGGCACCCTCAAGGCCGGCGATGTGGTGGCGGCGGGCCCGATCCTGGGCAAGGTGCGCGCCATGGTCGACGACACCGGCAAGCGGGTGAAGGAGGCCGGCCCCTCCTGCGCCGTCGAGGCCCTCGGCTTCAGCGAGGTGCCCACCGCCGGCGACGAGTTCGAGGTCTACGCCGATGAGAAATCGGCACGGGCCGTGGTGGGCGACCGCGCCACCGAAGCCCGGGCCACCCGCCTGGCCCAGCAGATGGCCTCGCGCCGGGTCTCCCTGGCGTCGATGTCCGGCCAGGCCAGCGAGGGCGAGCTCAAGGAGCTCAACCTCATCCTCAAGGCCGACGTGCAGGGCAGCGTCGAGGCGATCCTCGGATCGCTCGAGCAGCTGCCCCAGGAGGAGGTGCAGGTGCGGGTGCTGCTCTCGGCCCCGGGCGAGATCACCGAAACCGACGTGGATCTTGCCGCCGCCTCCGGTGCCGTGATCGTGGGCTTCAACACCTCGATGGCCCCGGGCGCCAAGCGGGCGGCCGACGCCACCGGCGTCGACGTGCGCGAGTACGACGTGATCTACAAGCTGCTCGAGGAGATCCAGCTGGCCATGGAAGGCCTGCTGGAGCCCGAGCTGGTGGAGGAGGCCCTCGGCGAAGCCGAGGTGCGGGCGGTGTTCACCATCGGCAAGAGCGCCGTGGCGGGCTGCTACGTCACCAGCGGCAAGCTGCAGCGCAACTGCAAGGTGCGGGTCCACCGCGGCAAGGAGAAGGTCTACGAGGGCGACCTCGACTCCCTCCGCCGCGGCAAGGACGACGTCAAGGAGGTGGCCACCGGCTTCGAGTGCGGCATCGGCTGCGATCGCTTCACCGCCTGGCAGGAAGGGGATCGCGTCGAGGCCTTCAAGTTCGTCACCCAGCGCCGCACCCTCAGCACCTGACCCCCGCCCCCTCCGCCCCCGTGAACCCCCGCAGCGAGCCCCTGCTCTGGCTGCAGCTGATCGGCCTGGGGGTCCTTCCCCTGCAGGCGCTGCTGCTGCTGCTGCTGCTGGCGGGGAGTGATCCGGGGCGGCTGCCGGGCCTCGAGCGCCTGTTCACCTGGGCGATCGGAGCCCTGCTGCCGGGCCTGCTGCTGCTCCGGCGACCGGCCGATCCGTTCTCCCTGCTGCTGGTGGGCACGCCCCTGCGCGCCCGCCGCGATCTGCAGCGCCGCGTGGCGAGCCTGCAGGAAGCGTTGGCACCCAAGGTGGGCCTGGTGGTCGGCATCGCCGGCGCCCTGGCCCTGCTGGTCTGGAGCGACGAGCACGCGGCCCTGGCCGCCGCCCTCTCCCCCCTCTCAGCCAGTCCCCGCCTGGTAGCCCTGCTGCTCGCCGCCCTGCTGCTCGCCGTGATGGTGTGGCAGTGGCAGCAGGCCATCCAGGCCCTTTGGCTGCTCTGCCGCCCGGAAGCCGCCGTGAACGCCGCCACCCCCATGCCCACCGCGGACATCGGCCAGCAGCGGCTCTGCCTCGGGCTGCCCCTGCTGCTGCCCGATCCCCTGCAGCTGCCCGAATCGCCGCCGCCACCATCCCCTCCAACGCCGGCCGCACCCGTCGGCCCGATCGCCACACCTGCCGAGGCCGACGCCTCCCCGGAGGCGATGATCGAGCCGCCGGCAGCGGACTCCGCCACTGAATCGGCGGCCATTGCTGAGGCTGAGCAGGAACCCCGGCCTCAGGCAGCAGCTGAGGCGGATCCTCAGGCTGCAGCAGAAGTGGAGGTGAACGTTGAAGTGAACGCCGCGGGTGATGAAGCGGCTGAATCGATCACTGCCCCCCAGCTTGAGGTTGTGGCGGAGACTGAGGTCGCCGACTCCGAAGCTGAGGTTGGCGAGGTGGCCGACGTTGAAGCTGCGGCCGAGGTTGAGCACAACTCCGAATCCCCCGCCTGAAGCGCCGCATCACCCCGGTGGGCGGTTGCGATCGACGAGCAGCAGGGCACCGAACAGGGTGAGAGCCCCAAGCTGAATGCCCAGATCCGTGAGCGGCACCTCGCCTCCGGCCGAAGCGCGCAGGGCCATCGCCGCCAGGCCCACGGCGGCCGATGCCACCAGGGCGAACCACAGGCCCCGCCGCAGGCTCCGCCAGGGGGTGCGGGCCTCGGTAAGCAGCCGTTCCCTCAGGGCGGGATCGAGCTGGCCGCGGGGTGGGACTGCCATGGGCCAGGGGATCGGCGAACTGCACGATGCTAAATTCGCCTGGTTGCCGGTGTAGCTCAGCGGTAGAGCAACTGATTCGTAATCAGTAGGTCGCAGGTTCAAATCCAGTCACCGGCTTTGGCGACATCCCGCTTCCCCTCGTCGGATCCGCGGGTCATTTGCATAGAAAAAAGCCAGGGATTAGCGGCGCTGAGTCTGGACAATCCGCTGCACATCCACGCGGGCCACGTCTGCTCATCCCCCCTCACAGCCAGTGGTGGGGATAGGGCGTCAGGGGGCTGCGCAGGCGGTTGAACAGCACCGCCAGGGCCACCAGCAGCAGCGAGCCGCTCAGGATCGGCATCAGCACGAAGCCCATGCGCGCATGCAGCAGCACCCCCAGCAGGGCCACCGCGCCGGCCGGGGGATGCAGGCAGCGCAGGGCCTGGCCCAGGGCGATGCTCACCCCCACCGCCAGCCCCATCACCCAGGGGGCCGTGCCCAGGGTGCCCACACAGATCACGCTCACCAGCGCCGCCAGGGTGTTGCCCAGCACGATGTTGCGGGGCTGGGCCAGGGGGCTGCTGGGGTGGCCGAACAGCAGCACGGTGGAGGCGCCGAAGGGAGCGATCACCAGGGGGTAGTGGCTCCAGCCGCTGATCAGACCCAGGGCGGGGATGGCCAGCAGACCGCCGAGCCAGGCGCCGAGAACCTCGTGGTGCTCGAAACGGGGCTGGTAGGCACGCCCCCGGGCACGCTCGGCCTGCAGACGTCGCCAGACCATCGGTTTGGTAGCGGATCGAACCATTCAAGCGACGGATTCCGGCCGGTGGGGGGTGCCAGCCGCCAGCCGGGTGCGTTACGCCACCGGTCTCAGGTCGCCGCCTCACAGGCGAAGTCCTGCACATCCCCCCGGCTGCGCCGCAGCCGGAAGCGGGGGTGGGCCGGATCCTCCAGGCTCCACCACCACTTTCCGTCGGTGAAGCTCGCCGGACCGGCGTTGTTGGTGCGGGGCAGCTGCAGGCTCAGGTCGCGCCACTGCAGCACCACGAAGCCTCCCACCGGAACGGGGCCGGAGGTGGGGTCGGGGATGCCCGGCTCGTCCATCGCCCCGGGAACCAGGCGGGCGCTGAGGGGATCGCCGTCGCAGCGGAAGGCTGCGGCCGCCGCGGTGGTGTCGGCCCGGACCGGCCCTGCCCAGGAGAGCAGAAGGATCAGCAGGGCGGCCGCCAGAACCGCGGGCAACGGCAGGCTGCGCCAGGCTGGGGGTTGAGCGGGCATGGCAGCCGGAGGAAGCATGGACTCAGAGTCTGCTGACACCCAGGTGTGGCCTGTGGCGGCCTCGCCGGTGCTGGTGTTCGACGGGGGCTGTCCGTTCTGCCGCCATTTCGCCGAGCTGAGCGAACTGCGCAGCGGCATCCCAGGACTGACGATCCGCGACGGCCGGGCCGATGGGGACCTGCGGCATGCCCTGGCCCGGCGGGGGTTTCGGCTGCACAACGGCGCCATGGTGATCGACGGGGAGCACGTGCTGCATGGGGCCGAGGCGATCGCCTGGCTGTGCGAACGCATGACACCCAGCGATGCGCTGCTGGCGCTGCTGGCCCCGCTGATGGCGGATGACACCCGGGCGCGGCGGTTGTACCCGCTGCTGCTGCTGGCACGACGGCTGGCGCTCGCTCTGCGCGGGCTGCCGCTGGATCCCGATGCACCGATGAAGGGAGCTGATCCCGTCGGATCACCCAGCTCCCTGTGAGCGGAGCGGGAGGGTTTCATCACCCCGCTGCAGCTGGGTCAGCCCTTCACGCAGAAGCAGTTCGTCGCATCCTTCCTGGATCAGATAGCCCGACTGCCGGAAATGCGACATGGCTTTCGTCACCGTCACCCGGGTGAGTCTGGAAATTTCCGCCAGGCAGCGGTGGGTGAGATTCATGTCCTCCATGCTCATGCTCACCCCCCGCCTGCTGACCCGTCCGAAGCACTCGCCGATCCACAGCAACAGGCGGAACAGGCGCAGTTCCGCCGGCCGCGACCGACTCAACCGCAACAGGGTGGCCGTCTGCAGAGCGTGATCGATCAGAAAGGCTTCCCGCTCGCTGCCGAAAGGTTCGCTCTCCTCCACCCGCGCCGTGGAAAGGGCCAGAAGCTGCAAGAGCGAAAGGGCGAGCAGCGAGGGGATCACCATGGCGCCCGGCCCCCAGAGTCCGAGGGTGAAGGGTTCGCCACGGTCGCTCCAGCTGCTGAGGCGCAGGTAACCCTCCTCGATCCGCCAGTTCACATCATTGGGGATGGAGGCACCTGCCTGGAGATGGAGTCGCAGCCGTCGGAGCGTCATGATGTTGTTCATGGCAGGGAGTGGTGTGAGTGGGCTGCATGAGCACGTTGAAATCCCACAGCCGATCGCCTTCGGAGCTGGCAGGGTTTCCCCTCCCGCCATGCCTACAGCCGCACTTACTGTGTAACCATCAGGGCATCGATGACGATCGCCAGGGATGGACGGATGACACGGAATGAGCCGCTGGCGGATGTAGGCGGACGCTAGGAAGGGGCTGCGCAGCACTGACGAAATCCCGACGGAATCCCGCCGCAGGATGTCTGATTGGCTCGATAAGACGGATTGATCGGCCGTTGTCCTCTCGCGGCCCGTGGCAGAGGTAGTGGCCATGACCTGCCGAGGTGGGCGTTTGTCAGCCGCTCCTGCGCCGGCCCTGCTTCGGTGACGGTTCCTGGAGATCCCCCGGTCCGCCGCAGCCGCTGCGGCGGACTTGTTCTTCCTGAGGTCCGCTGACGGCTGGTCGCGGGACGAGCCAGGATCCACCGATTCTGGTGGCCGCCCATGGAGCATTGCCCCAGGCTGCTGTTCCTACCGGGCGCCTCCGGCGATGTGACCTGCTGGAAACCGGTGGCGAGGCGACTGCGCCATGGCGGTGAGCCGGTGCACCTGTGCTGGCCGGGCTTCGGTCCCCGCCGGCGGAGCGGTGTCCTGGCCCTGCAGGCCGCGCTGGCCCGTCCGGAACGGGTGACCCACCTGATCCTGGCCGCCACCTCGGGGGGTCTGACGATGGCGGAGCATGGAGCCCAGGATTGGCGGCCGGCCTTCCGGGCCGCCCATTCCCGGGTGCCGAAATGGTTCGCCACCGGCAGCAAAGCTGAGCAGGTGTCTCGGCTGATCGACCGGCACCTGAGTTCCCCACCATGAGCAGAACGACCGCCACCTACTGGAACCCCCTGAGCGAAGACCTGCGCCATCGCTGGCGCTGGCGGGAGGGGCTCGAAGGCCAGGTGGAGGAGGTGATCCTCAGCCGCGATCTTTCCACGGGCGGATTCACCCGGCTGACTCGCTTCCACCCCGGGGCCGACACCCGTGCGTTCGGGAGCACGAGCCATCCCCATCCCGAGGAGATCCTGATCGTGAGCGGCAGGCTCTGGGATGAGGCCTTCGGCCTGTGGCTCGAGACCGGGCACACCGCCAGCCGTCCGCCGGGGGAGATCCATGGCCCCTTTCGCACCGACGAGGGCTGCCTGGTGCTGGATGTGACCTACGGCCTCGAGACGTAAGGCCCAACCATCCGCTCGTTGCGGGCCGGGCCACAGGAACCGGGATTCCCGGCTGGAACTGAACGACATGTGAACCAATTCCCAACAGGTGGTCGCTTGCTTGAAATCCGCAACACCTCACCAAGCCCGCCGCATGCATGAACCGGAGATTGAGCGTAGCGATAGATCACCAATTCTCGAATTCGCCATGACGTTCAGGAAAGACGTCGCCGGCCAGAAGCACGGCTGTGTTGATCCACACGGCGAGCTGAGCCAACGGCCCCCAGCAGGATGGCAAACCCTGCATCCGCCCAGGGGATGCGCCGCGGTCACGCGAGCCTGTGACCAATGGCACAACGTTTCGCTTCATGCAGGCGCAGACAGAAAAGGGAGGGTTTTTAGGTTCTCGATCCAGCCGAGCCTCTCCTGATTCACGATGCTCATGTTCCGCAGCTTCCGTTTCCATCCCCTGCCAGCGATTCGTCGATCCCGCGTCGCTGTGGCATCTCTGGCAGCGCTCATGCTCACCGGGGCAGGCAGCAGCGCTCTTGCACAGAGCAATGAGATCGGCGTGTATTCAGGCCGCCACTACAACACCGACAAGGAGCTCTACCGCCAGTTCACCGCCCGCACCGGGATCAAGGTGAAACTGCTCGAGGCCAAGGATGACGCCCTGATCGAGCGCCTCCGCAACGAGGGAGCCAACACACCGGCCGATGTGCTGGTGCTGGTCGATGCGGCGCGCCTCGACCGTGCCACCGACCTGGGCCTGCTTCGCCCCACCAGCTCCGCCGCCCTGAGGCGGGATGTGCCCGCCAACCTGCGCGATGCCCAGGGCCGCTGGTACGGCCTCACCCGCCGCGTGCGCGTGGCCGTGGTGAACCCTGCCATGGTGCAGCCCGGCAGCATCCGCACCTATGCCGATCTGGCCAGACCGGGCCTGAAGGGCAAGCTCTGCCTGCGCGATAGCAAGAGCGTCTACAACCAGTCGCTGGTGGCGGACCAGATCATCCAGCGGGGCGAAGCGGCGACGGCCGCCTGGGTGAAGGGCATGACAGCCAACATGACCCAGCCCTACTTCACCTCCGATACCCCCCTGATCCGTGCGGTGGCCAACGGCCAGTGCGGCGTTGGTCTGGTGAACACCTACTACGTGGCGCGGATGTTGTCGGGGGACAGCGGCGCCGCCGATCAGGCCCTGGCCCGCAAGGTGAAGGTGGTGTTCCCCAACCCGGCCCACGTGAACATCAGCGGCGCCGGCGTCACGCGCCATTCGAACAATCCCCAGGCGGCCCTGCGGCTGATCGAGTTCCTGGCCTCTCCCACCGGCGGCAAGGGCTATGCCGAGGCCAACCACGAGTACCCGCTCAAGGGGAATGGCAACAACCCGGTCCTGCGGTCCTTCGGTACCTTCCGCTCCGATCGGGTATCGGCCGAGCAGATGGGCGCCAGGAACCGAATCGCGGTGCGGTTGATGCAGGGGAATGGCTGGAAGTGAACCCGCAGCCCTGGAGCCGACGTCGCCTGCTGGCCAGCGGAGCAGCCCTGGCGGGAGGAGGAGGCGGCCGGCAGCATCACCGTGCCCCTGGGCGGTGACGTGCTGTTCAAGGCCTGGAGCCTCAACGGCCGGATTCCGGGTCCCACCTTCCGGGCTCGTCAGGGCGAGCGTCTGCGGCTGATCTTCGACAACGGCGGCAGCACCTCCCACAGCCTTCATGTCCATGGGGTGCATCCCGCCGCGATGGACGGCATCGAACCGGTGCCGCGGGGACAGACCGTCACCTACGAGTTTGACCTGCCCAGCGCCGGCCTCTTTCCCTACCACTGCAGGCGGGGCCTTCGGCAGGCTCCCGGGCAGGGCGCCGCTGGAGCATGGAGTCCCGTCCTGTCCCGTTCGTGGCCCCGAAGCGCCGCGCCCTCGAGATCTTTCTCAGCCTGGGAGCCTCGGCGGGAGTGATCGCGGCCGCCCTCGGGGATCTGCCGCCAGGTCTGGCCCAGTTGCAGGGCCACCTGCGGGTGGCCGGCGAGCTGCTGAACCAGGGGCAGCTCCAGTAGGCGGAACCCCATGTGGGACAACCCGGTGGATGAGCCCTACGGAGCCCTCCTGCCGGCGATCGCCCAGCCGGCGGATCGCCCCGTTCCCGCCGGTGCTGGAGGAGCTGCGGCAGCAGGTGCGGATCGATCCCGCAGCCCCCGCCACCGCCAGGAAGCTCGCGGCGGGCCGGGAGGCGGTGGCCGCAGAGCTGCGGCGGATGGAGCAGGGCATCGCCGCCATGTTGAAGGCCGTTGCCACCGCGGTGCCGCCCCGGAACGCCTGGCTCAGCCCCGAGGAGCTGAAGCAGCGCCTGCAGCAGCTCTGAGGGGCCGCTGGGCAGCCCCGGAGGCAGGCCTCACAATGCCGCCAACGAAAGGAACGCCATGAACGACACCGCCAGGCCGTCCCTGCTGAACCGCATCGCCAGGGTGCTGCTCTGCCTGGTGTTCGTGAATGCCGTGCTGGGCAAGCTGATGGGCTTCAGCGAAGTGGCGGGTCGCATCGCCGCCAAGGGACTGCCCCTGGCGCCTCAGCTGCTGGGGCTGGCCATGGCCCTGATGACCGTGGGCTCGGTGCTGGTGATCACGGGCTGGCGCGCCCGGCTGGGGGCGGTGCTTCTGCTGCTGTTCCTGATCCCCACCACCCTGCTGTTCCACGGCGAGGTGGGCGAGGTGTCCGAGCGGATTCAGCTGTTCAAGAACCTGGCGATCATGGGCGGGCTGCTGCTGGTGGCCGACAGCAGCCCGGAGTGAGGGGCCGACCCGGGGGCGGCTGAGGCGAGAACGGCTGATGACTCAGCGGCTGGACTCTGGCCGCAGCGGCACGAAGATGCGGTTGCCGTTGGCGCGGTTGGTGAACACGGCGTTGCCCTGAACCAGCACCTCCCGTTCCCAGATGCCGCCGAGCGAATCGCGCAGGGTGGAGAGGGGGAAGCCCTCCTTCACCAGCCGGTAGGTCATCGCCTTGCCGTCCTGCCAGACGATGCGCACGCTGCCATCGGCCCCGTGGCTGTCGCGGCAGAGGAGGGGCTGGTCGTTGAAGGCGCAGGCCTTCCAGCCGTCCGCCCGGGCCCCCTGGCTCCCGGCGGATGCCAACCCGGTCATCAGTAAGGCCAAGGCGCAGAGGGCGCTGCCCATCGGCGGGAGCCTGCGGGGAGCGCGGAAACGGAATCTGCTGTGCATGGCCGGCAAAGGGCGGAGACAAGACACACCACCATCTTCACCATGCCCAGCTTCCTTGCTCCGCCATCACCGCCTCGGCATCGAGTCCCTGTTGCCGGCAGGCCTCCTCGAGGCTGCGCTGGCCGCCGCAGCAGTAGTCAAGCCCGAGACGCTCCAGTTCGTACGTGAACACAGGATTGGAGGAAACAATCCCGGCCAGGGTGGTGGTGCCGGTGAGGTCCATCGCTCAAGGGGTGATGGCATCGAACTTGGCGGCCAGCACGGCATCGGCCCGGGTCAGCCCCCCGGCCTTATGGGTGTAGATGTCAACCTCCACATAGCCCCAACCCACCCGGAAATCGCCGTGGTGACCCTGCTCTTCGCAGATGGCGCCGGCGTGGTTCAGCCAGTTCAGCGCCGTGCGGAAGTCGACAAACTCGAGGCGCCGGTGCAGACGATGCCCTTCGATCACCTCCCAGTCGGGCAGCTCAGCCCGCAGGGACGCCAGTTCCTCGACCTCAAGGGTGGGGCCGCCATCGCGGCAGGGCACACAGGTTTCATCGCGCAACGCCATGGCGAACAACTCCTGAACGGAAACGTTGAAACATGCACCGGAACTGCAGCGGAATCGTGGGTGAGCGACATCCGCCCGCAGCCCTCCACAAGACTAAACCCAACCCTTTGAGCCAAAACACGGCTTGCCTCAGGGTTGCGGCAAGCATGCACCGGAAACCATGGAATCAGGTTCAGGCTACGAACTGCGTTGCACCCTGAGCTACGGAGACATCTACGGGCAGATCCTCATCTGGCTGCTCATCACCTTCCTCAGCCTGGCCACAGGCCTGGCCCTGATCGCAGCGGATCATCCGCTGGGCGGGATCATCACGATCGGTCTGGTGTTCGTGCTCTCCCTGCCCTTCCTGATGTTCGCCTTTGTCACCACCCTGATCAACCATCTTGTTCTCTCTCCGCGATCCCAGAGCTAACCGGCGCCAAACCCATGCATGGGTTGATGGCAAGCCTTCCAATTGACATCAACAAACCCCAGGCCCAGTGCCGCTGTCACCTTGACGACAAGGGGACCATGCCCTCACAAGCCGAGCGTTCATCAAGGCTGAATGCCAGCAGCTTGAGCATGGCCGGCGACTGTCATCCCGGCAGCCGCTGCCGGAGATGGCCATCGCCACTGGGCTGGAGGATCTGGCGACGATCCTGGCGGCGCTCCTCTGGCATCCCTGCACCTGCCCTCGGCATCCCCTGGGGATGGCGCAGCGATTCCTCCAGCAGGAAGGCGCAGAGATTGGACACCGAACGCCCCTCCTCCTCCGAGCGATCGAGCAGGGCCTCATGCACGTTGTAGCTGAGCGTGATCGTGATGCGCCGAGGCTGACGTTGCAGCATGAGGAATCGATCGTTCATGGCACGCAGGGGGAGAGACCTTCAACCTATTGAGGCCGGCCGATGCAGATTGCTGCAGGTTGTCGCCATCACGGCTCCAATTCGGTTGCCCCACCCACGCGATTCGGTGCTCCGAACCCTGGTCGTGGGGCCCGAACCGTTCGGTACGGCCGCCCCACTCCGGGGTTCGTGGCAGCCCGGCGACAGTGAGCAGACCGGGGGCGAACGGGGCTCACGCCCAGCACCCCGCAACCGCAACCTTCGCCATCCGCACCATGTTGACCCTCCGTTCCTCCTCCCCCTTCCATCTGTTCGACCGGCTCGAGCAGCAGATCAGCCAGCAGTTGCAGAACGCCGAGCGCGTACCCGCCGCCGAGGTTCATGAAACCCCCGGGACCTACGAGGTGGTGCTGGAGCTTCCCGGCGTCGACAGGGGCGCCATCGAGGTGAAAGCCACTGACCGCACCCTGCTGATCTGCGCCGAGCGCCGCAGCCAGCGCCAGCTCCCCAGCGACGCAGCTGCCAGCGAAGGTACTCCCGCCGCTCAGGCTCCTGCCGAGCAGGCCCACGGTCCGCTGCTGAGCGAATTCCGCTATGGCACCTGGAGCCGCAGCTTCCGCTTCCCCCAGCCGATCGAGCGCGATCAGCTCCAGGCCGTTTACCGCGATGGCCTGCTCACCGTCAGCGCTCCCAAGTCCCAGAAGCTGGGCGCCGTGACCGTGAAGGTGGAGGGCTGATGGCCTGATCCCTTCCGCGGGCAGCGGCCCGAACGATGAGAACCCCTGGCCCCCGGCTCGTGTCGGGGGCTTTTTGCTGGGGACCCGAACAAGGGACGGGCTTGATCCGGGAGCTGCCCTGGCCTTGATGTCTCTTTCGCACGTGGGAGTCAGGCGAGCCCTGCCGCGGCCATGGTTGCCGTCAAGAAGGACGGACAGCAGCCAGGAATGCAGGCTCAGTAAGCACTCTCAGGCTCGCGAAGCAGCGTGGACCCCTTCTGCGGCGGCACCGTCATGGTTCGGGCGTCGGCTCGGGAAAGACCGTCAGGCACTCCTCCACCACCAGGCTGACATCGGCGGTGCTGTCGACGCAGAAGCGGCTCCAGTTGGCCATCGGTTCCGGTGTGAGCGAGCGCAGGGGCCAGTCGATGCGCTGGCCGCCGTAGGTCAGCCCCACGCAGGTGAGGCTGGCGTCATCACCCAGCAGGCTCCAGAGCACGGAGATCCTGCCGCGGTCGTAGGGGGAGCTCGCCAGCGCGTCGGGACAGTCGACGACCGTGCCCGGTGAGAGGCACAACCTCAGTCCCCGTTCCCAGCTCAGAAAGGTGCCGTCGTGGGTGGGATAGAACCAGCAGGTTTCGTTGCCGGCTTCGCTGAGCGCGAAGCGATCCAGGCAGTGGAGCGGCTCCCCGGCCTCCCCATCGGCGCGATAGATGCCAAGCCAGTGCAGCTGGGGCTCGATCAGGGGGAGCACCGCATCACAGAGCAGCTGGGTGCCATCACCGGAACGGCGTTCCTCCCCCGTGAGGCGCCCGTCGACAGGCAGATGCGTCAGATCCGTGGACCCACGGCCCGCACTGAAGATCCGCAGGGAGAACCCACCAGCCGGCCCCCGAGCCTGGGCAGCCTGCAGTCCGGCCATGGTGATGGCCTCCGACGGCAGAGCATCTGCGGGGGCGAGCACGAAGTACAGCGGATGGGTCATGGGGGAGGGCCTTCAGGGGACCAGCACAGATCTGGAGGAAGCCCTGGCCAATCTGGCTGGAATCGCGGGCGCCTGAGTCCCGGCCGCACCGGCCACTGACACGGCCACCTCTGCCGAACCCGCCGACCCGGTGAAGACCGGTTCATGAAGCCCCGTTGCACCTGGTGAAGAGGGGTGTCGATCGTGCTGCAGCCCTTGCTCGCGCCGGTGAGCGGGCCCATCGTGGCTGCATCGGGATTAGGAGGCTCCATCGATGGGCGACACCCCCCCTGAGCACCAGCGAGGAGCGCGCTGACGATCCGGCCCCTGCTCCAACACTCTCAACGGATCCCTGACGTTCCTGGCGTGTCATTGCTGTCATGAGAACAGCCACGCCGTCCATTGCACCGTTAACGGCAAGCCTGTCGGCGAAGTCTCAGGTGCCCCGGACCCAACGGAACGTCTCCATAGACACCTGGCCCCAGGTGGCAGCGCCGGCAGCTCCGCCCACAACTGAAAACCATCTGATCTGACGATCAACCGACCGCGCAGCTGCGCCCCGCCCCCTGGGCAGGCACCACGGCTGAGCAGACAAAGGCCCGGGGCCCACGCTCCGGGCTTTGTTGTGGCCATGCTTCCACGACCGGACGGCACAGGGGCAGCGCCTGGGGGTGGGCTGGAGCCGCAGCGGTGGGGATGGGGCCGGACAGGCTGCCGGGGCGCGAGCACCTCGGCCGGCGCGTACTGCTCTCGGCGACCTCGCGATCTGGCTTCACCTGCTGGCCCTGCGGGAACCCTTCACGCCGCCCCTGCTGCAGGCCGCGGGGCTGACGGCCTCAGGCGTGCTGCTGCTGCTGCGGGCGCAGCACAGCCATTGGCATCCTCACGAAACGGAGACTGGCCGGAGGTGGGCCCCCGTGGCTCACGCCACCTCCGGCGCCCAGCCCCGCTGGCGGTGCAGATCCTCCGTCCAGCCGCCGCAGCGATGGGTGAGGTGCGCGCCATCGGCGATCAGGCCCCGGTGCCGCTGACAGGTGAGCAGCGGGATGCCGCTGGACCCCGGGTGATGCCGGAAGAAGTGGCAGGTCATGCACACCTGCCGGCTGCGGCTGCTGACCAGCACCTGCTGATCGAGCCAGGGCCAGCCCTCGACGGGCTCCTGGCGCGCGGGCTGCAGGCGGGACGAAGGGACAGGCACCACGACGACCTCAGGAAGGGTATGTCTGTACTAGCATGACATTCGGCCGGGGAAGGCAGCTTCGGCGATGCCCATCGGCCGCAACCCTGCCGCAGGTGCGATGAACCCACGGCCGTGGTCCATAGGTTCGGATCATCGCCACACGCGGAGGCCAGGGCCATGACCACGAAGCCATCCGAATCCACACCGGGCAGCACCCATCCCTTTCAACCGCACCCCGAGCATGCGGAGGCCGTGAACCAGGCGATCCAGGCCATCCAGCAGCTGGCCCTGGATCAGCCCGACGTGGCCGATGCCCTGCGGGCTGCCGCCAGCACCGACGAAGCCAGGAACGTTCTGCTCGACCATGGGATCGCGATCAGCAACGAGGCCCTCTGGCGCCATCGGGGCTCGCTGCTCAAGGACGGCCAACCCACCTGGCGAGGTTGATCGCTGCCGCTGGAACTGATCCCTCGCTCGTTCAGCCCGATGCGCGGTGATAGCCCTGCAGCAGCGAGGAGTTCACGATCACCGACAGGGAGCTGAGCGACATCGCGGCACCGGCGATCATCGGGTTCAACCAGCCCAGGGCCGCCACCGGCACCCCCAGGCTGTTGTAGAGGAACGCCCAGAACAGTTTCTGGCGGATCTTGCGCATCGTCGCCCGCGACAGACCGATCGCGGTGACCACGTCGCCCAGGTCGTTGCCGAGCAGCAGCAGATCGCCGGCCTCCTTGGCCATCCGCCCCGCCGACGCACCGTCAGGGGAAGGGGGCAGGTGCCTGTGGTGCTGACAACCGCTGGTCATCGTCTACCCGCCACTGCTGCCACTCTGTTCAGGCGCCAACGCCGGAGTGGATCAGAACGGCCTCAGGGCGCTCAATCCCCCTCAGCTGCGGATGCGCAGCGGCGCCGGTTCTCGGGCGGCGGAGCTGAGCTGGCGGGATCCCGGATCGGCTCGAACCGGTAGAAGAGATTGGGCTCGGCCACGATGTACACACTGCCATCCGGGCCGAAAGCGAGTCCTTCGGGCTGATCCACCCGTTCGCGCAGCCCATGCCTGCCACGCTCGAGATGAAGGATCAGCACAGGGTCTCTTCCAGGAACAAAGCGGAAAACGCGCCTGGACTCATGGCTGAGCACGGCCATGCTTCCCAAGCGCTCGTTGAAGGAGATCGACGACACATCACCCGCAAGGCTGCCCAGCGAGGGATGCTGCCTCCAGATGGCGAAGGCAAGGCTCCCAGGCTGCCCGAGCATCAGACGACTTGATTAGGTAGCAAGCTCCGCGTCCCTCAGGAGGCGCTCTGGCCTCGCAGT
>JANWUS010000038.1 GCA_024958715.1 Cyanobium sp. FGCU52
GAACCTCAGCCAGAGCGGCTGCTCAGGTCTGCGGAGCTTTATTGCTGATCAGGACGCCCATTGGCAGCTCGTCAACCGGGTGGCGATCGAAGAACTCGAAGCCTGGTACTTCGGCGATTGGGACGCGGTTCGGCAGATCTATCCCCGCACACCCGCCAACCTGCCTTCCAGGCAAGGTTTTCGCGATCCGGATACCATCACGGGAGGCACCTGGGAAGCCCTCGAAAGAGTGCTTCAACGCCATGGCTATGTCCCGGGCGGGCTCCGCAAGATCGACTCCGCCCGTGCGATGGGTGCCGCCATGGATCCCCACCGCAGTCGATCCGCCAGCTTCAGGGCTTTTCATCAAGCCGTGATCGAGGCTGGGGCATGAACGGCTTCACCGAATCCATGATCGAAGAGGCGGCCCTGGGCTGGTTTCAGGAACTGGGCTCTGCGGCGCTCTTCGGCCACGATCTCGATGGGGGAGGGGACGGCCACCTGGCGCTCACTCCTGAAAAGGTGACGGGCGATCCATCAGCGCACGCAGCCCCTTCAGCGAGCGTGCCGGCCTCTGGGTAATGCGTTCCCAGGTGCCGAGTGCCTCGGGGGCAAGCCGCAAAGTCTCGCGGTCGGCCAGCACCTGCTGAGCAGCCAGACGCAGATGGGTGATCACGAACCCGGTTAGGGTACGGCCCACCAAGTCCACTGTCTCCGTGCAGACTGATGACATCAGGCACACAGCCTCACTTGGATGGCCTGATGAGCCCTTCGCGCGGAGACCTGAGAACATTGCTCAACTCCTGGCCGAGCGGCAGCTTTGCTTCGAGGCGGTGGTGGTGGCGATTGAAGCAGGTGATCTGCTCGACGTGCAGGAAAACCCCAACCAGCAGCGCCTGAAGGACCTGAATCATGACCATCCCATCCTCACCTAAATTGGAGCCTGAAGATCAGCAGCTTCTCGCTGATTTCGAGGCCGGCGAACTGCGCAGTGTGGCCACGCCAGCCCTTCTCAGCCAACTCCTGAATGCAGCGAAGGCAACAAGCCTGAAAGACCAGCGCATCAACATCCGCCTCTCCAGCGCTGACCTCCAGGCCATCCGCATCCGCGCCATGCAGGAAGGCATTCCTTTTCAAACGCTGATCAGCAGCGTGCTTCACAAGTACGTCAGTGGCACGCTGGAGGAGCGCTCCACGGGTAGCTGATATCCAGGCAATACTTCATCCAGCAGAATCCTTAAATCCCTACACAAATCTGCAGCAAGCCAATGAAATCAGCTTCAAGCTCGGGCTTGCCATCCTTAAGCAGCATCCCAATCACCTCATGCAGGTTAGCCTGCAATTCCTCAGAGGTTGCTCCCTGGCTATGGGCCCCGGGGAATCCAGGCACATAGCCAACCAGCAGTCCCGTGGCGGGACAGCGCTCAATCACAGAGTAAAACGTTCGCACAGGCTTGTCTCTGGACTTTTTGGCCCCATTCTGGTGCAGATCTGGGCCACACGTTCGTTTCGGCGCCGACCGCCCCCATGACCCTCAACGAAGCCATCGTCGAAGAGGCGGCCCTCGGCTGGTTCCAGGAGCTGGGCTATGCCCTGCTCCCCGGCCCCCAGCTGGCCCCCGGGGAACCGGCGGCGGAGCGGGAATCGTTCAGCGATGTGGTGCTGGTGGGCCGGCTGCGCGAGGCCATTCGCCAGCTCAACCCGGCCATTCCTGAGGAGGCCCGGGAAGAGGCCCTGCGCAAGCTCTTGCGCCTTGCAACACCGTCGCTGCTGCAGACCAACCGCGCCTTCCACCGCCTGCTGCGGGAGGGCGTGCCGGTGGAATACCCCCGGCCCGATGGCAGCATCGCCGGCGACCATGTGCGGCTGGTCGACTTCGCCGCCGTTGCCGCCAACGACTGGTTGGTGGTGAACCAGTTCTCCGTGAGCGACGGTCAGCACAACCGCCGACCCGACCTGGTGGTGTTCCTCAACGGGCTGCCCCTGGGCCTGATCGAGCTCAAGAGCGCCGCCGCTGAAGGCGCCACCATCTGGAGCGCCTACGCCCAGCTGCAGACCTACAAAGCCGAGATACCGGCCCTCCTCCAGTACAACGCCGCCCTGGTGGTGAGCGATGGGCTGCAGGCCCGCATCGGCTCGATCACCGCCAACCAGGAGTGGTTCAAGCTGTGGCGCAGCATCGATGGCCATACCGAGGCACCCACAACGGCCCTGGAGCTCGAAACGCTCATCCGTGGCGTGTTCGAGCCGCAGCGCTTCCTCGATCTGCTGCAGCACTTCATCGTCTTCGAGGAAGACCCGGATACGGGAGCCCTTCACAAGATCATCGCCGGCTACCACCAGTTCCAAGCCGTGAACGCGGCCGTGGAGGAAACCGTTCGCGCCAGCGGCCTGGGGTCGGCAGCCCGGAGCCTGGGCGGTCGACCGGGGGACAGGCGCGCCGGGGTGGTGTGGCACACCCAGGGCAGTGGCAAGAGCTTCTCGATGCTTTTCTATGCCGCCCGCATCGTGCGCCATCCGGCGATGCAGAACCCCACCCTGGTGGTGCTCACCGATCGCAACGATCTCGACGACCAGCTGTTCGGCCAGTTCCAGCGCTGCGCCGACATCCTCGGCCAGACGCCCCTGCAGGCCGCCAGCCGCGACCACCTGCGCGAACTGCTCAACCGGGCCAGTGGCGGCGTGGTGTTCACCACCATCCAGAAGTTCATGCCCGACAAGGGCGAGGCGATGCCCGAGCTGAGCGCTCGGGCGAACATCGTGGTGATCGCCGATGAAGCGCACCGCAGCCAGTACGGCTTCGGCGCCAAGCTGAACGAGAAGACCGGCGACATCTCCTACGGCTTCGCCAGCAACCTGCGCGATGCCCTCCCCAATGCCTCCTTCATCGGCTTCACCGGTACGCCGATCGAGCAGACCGACGCCAACACCCGCGCCGTGTTCGGCGACTACATCTCCATCTACGACATCCAGCGCGCCGTGGCCGACAAGGCCACCGTGCCCATCTACTACGAGAGCCGTATCTCCAAACTTTCCCTGAACGCATCCGAGCTGCCCACCCTCGACGCCGAGTTCGAGGAGATCACCGAAGGCGAGGAGTTCACCCAAAAGGAAAAGCTGAAAACCAAATGGGCCGCCCTCGAAGCCCTGGTGGGGGATCCGAAGCGCATCAGCCTCGTGGCTGCCGACCTGGTGGCGCACGTGGAGAAGCGCTTCGAGGCGATGGACGGCAAGGCGATGATCGTCTGCATGAGCCGCCGCATCTGCGTCGATCTCTACAACGCCCTGATCCAGCTGCGGCCCGAGTGGGCCACCGACGCCCTCAAGGTGGTGATGACCGGCAGCGCCGACGACGGTCCCGACTGGCAGCCCCACATCCGCAGCAAGGAGGCCCGCCGCAAACTCGCCAATCGCTTCAAGCTCGCCGCCGATCCGTTCAAGATCGTGATCGTGCGCGACATGTGGCTCACCGGCTTCGATGCACCCTGTCTGCACACCATGTACGTCGACAAGCCGATGCAGGGCCACGGCCTGATGCAGGCCATCGCACGCGTCAACCGGGTGTTCCGCGACAAGCCCGGCGGCCTGGTGGTGGATTATCTCGGCCTTGCCGATCAGCTCAAGCGCGCCCTGGCCACCTACACCGAAAGCGGCGGCCGGGGCGACCCCGCTCCCCTTGTGACCCAGGCCATCGCCGTGATGCTCGAAAAGCACGGCGTCGCCTCTGATCTCCTGCACGGCTTCGACTGGTCGGCCTGGACCAGCGGCACCCCCAGCGAGCGCCTGCAGCTCCTTCCCGCCGGCCAGCAGCACATCCTCCAGCAGGAGAACGGCAAGAAGCGCTGGCTGAAGGTGGTGGCTGAACTCTCCCGCGCCTTCGCCCTCTGCTCCGCCACAGATGAGGCCACCGCCATCCGCGACGACGTGAGTTTCTTCCAGGCCCTGCAGGCCGCCCTCGCCAAGCAGACCAGCAGCACCGGCAAAACTCCCGAGCAGATCGATGCCGCCATCCGCCAGCTGGTGAGCAAGGCGATCACCACCGGAGGCCAGGTGATCGATGTGTTCACCGCCGCCGGCCTGCCCACACCCGACATCTCGATCCTCAGTGATCAGTTCCTCGCCGAGGTGCGTGGCCTCAAACACAGGAACGTGGCCGCCGAGCTGCTCGAGAAACTGCTCAAGGATGAGCTCAAGGTGCGCTCCAGTCGCAACCTCGTGCAGAGCCAGGTGTTCTCCGAAAAGCTCAAGGCCACCCTCAACGCCTACCACAACCGCGCCATCACCACCGCCCAGGTGATCGAGGAGCTGATCGCCCTCGCCAAGGAGCTGGATGCCGCCGGCAAACGCGGCGAATCCCTCGGTCTCAGCGACGACGAAGTCGCCTTCTACGACGCCCTCGCCGCCAACGACAGCGCCGCGGCGGCCATGGGCGACGCCAAGCTCAAGGTGATCGCCGCCGAGCTGATCAC
The DNA here is from genome assembly GCA_024958715.1 of Cyanobium sp. FGCU52. GTDB lineage: Bacteria > Cyanobacteriota > Cyanobacteriia > PCC-6307 > Cyanobiaceae > Cyanobium. The sequence continues at coordinate 4,449 of JANWUS010000038.1, forward strand.
CCAGGTGAAGAAGAGCGTCACGATCGACTGGACCCTGCGCGAAGGCGCCCGCGCCAAGATCCGCGTGATGGTGAAACGCATCCTCAACAAATACGGCTATCCCCCCGACCTGCAGGACGACGCGGTGAAGACCGTGCTGGCCCAGGCGGAGCTGCTCTGCGCCCACTGGGTGTAAGCCAGCGCCTCAACAGGGGTTGATACGCCGTTGGCACTGGCGATGGCAGCCGCTCCAGCCCCTTGGCTACCCGCGCCGTCTATTCCTTCACCGGCTTCCCCGGCGTCCCGGAGCGTCACCTCTACCTCCACCACGACGGCTACCCCACCGGTGCCGCCTGGCGGTTCGCCATGGCCCTGCGGCAGCGGCCGGAACCGGAGGCGTTCGCGGCCGCCTTCCTGGCCGGCCAGCCCGCTGCCGAACCCCTGGCCACCCCGGAGCAGCAGGCCGACGCCGAGTACCGCTACCGGGTGCAGCTGCCGGCCGGTGGCGGCGCGCTGCAGGTGATCTGCTGGCGGCGGCTGCCGGGCAGCAGCAACTGGCAACCCCGCTGCGGACCGATGGCCCTGGAGCTGTTCATCCGGCGCTTCCTGCCCGGGGATCCGCTGTGAGCCGCGATCAGGGCACGGCCTGCTCCAACGGGCTCGCCACCTCGGGGAAGGCCCGCAGCAGTTGGCGATCGGACGTGATCAGGCGGGTCTGGAGCGCCAGGGCGGCCGCCACGAACTCACAGTCGTAGGCGCTGCAGTCGCTCGCCTCCACCAGCTGGAACACGTCGGCGGAATCCACGGGCACCTCTCGCGCCTCCAGCAGCGATTCCGCCTGGCCCTGGAGCCTGAGCACCTGCTGGCGATCCAGCCGCCCGCGTCTCAGGTACCCGCTGAGGACGTTGCGAAACTCGCTTCGCCAGAGCAGCGGCGCGGCCCATTCAGGGTCATGCAGCAGCAGCGCCTCCGCCCTTTCGGTCTGGGGGCCCTCCAGCAGCAGGTAGGCCACCACGTTGGTGTCCACCACGATCATGGGCGGCCCTGGTGCTTGAAGGCATCGATCTCCTCCGGGGTGAACGCCGCCTCAGTCGGCATGCTGTGGCGCAGCGCCCGGATCTGCTCCAGCCGCTCAGCGGCCGTAATGGGCTGCGGTGGAAGCGCCACCTCCAGGCAGACGATCGCTTCGTTGTTGAGGCTGCGCCGGTGCCGCTGGGCCGATTGCTTCAGGCGGCCATAGAGGTCGTCCGGGAGATTCTTGAGGGTGAGGCTTCTGGCCATCGCCGCGGCCGGGACAGTGGCAACCATTCTGCAACCGAAACGGTGGCACGTCCGGGGGCAGCAGGGAGCCCGCCACCACGAAGCTGGCGCTGCTGCAGAACCACGTCGGCGGGCCTCACCGGCGCAGAGGCGTTACAACGCGCCTGCCCTGCGTCCCCTCGATGGCCCCTGCACGTCCCCGGCGGGCTTCGGTGCTGCTGCTGGTGCTTCTGCTGCTCCCTGGCGCCGCTGCGGCGGCGGGGATCGATCCGCCAGGGGACTCCGGGGAGCCGCCGATCCCCGATTCGGCCACCGGGGCGGGCTCGGAAGCGTCGCCCTGGCCTGAGGTGCTGCCGGCGGCCGTGCCGCCAACCGCCCCGGTCACCCCCACCCATGCGCCGGCGGCCACCAGGCCCGAGCGGCCGGCGCTGGTGCCCCGGGAGGTGCCGGTGGGCGACCTCGCCCTCCACCCCCAGGGACCTGGCCCGGTCGAGCCTGCGGCGGGACCGCCAACGGCACTGCACTACCCCCTCGCCATGGCGGCCATGGAGCAGGACCCCTGGGGCTGGCGGTTCTCGGAGGCCCGCGGGGCCTGGCGCATGCACACCGGGCTGGATCTGATCGTTCCCGGGGGCACGGCCGTGCTGGCGGTGCGGGCCGGCCGGGTGATGCGGGTGGATGCGATCAGTGGCTACGGCCTCACGGTGCTGATCGATCACGGCGGCGGCTGGTCGAGCCTCTACGCCCATCTGCAGAACGCCTCCGTGGTCGAGGGCGACACCGTGGGGTCCGCTCAGCCCATCGGAGAGGTGGGCCAGAGCGGCAACGCAAGCACCCCCCACCTGCATCTGGAACTGCGCCAGCGGCAGCCCCGGGGCCTGGTGGCGGTGGACCCGACGCCCCTGCTGCCGGCGCCGCCGGGGGGGCGGCACCATCGCAGCGGGCTCACGGCCCTGAGGTGTTCACCCAGCGCTTCCTGCCCGGCGGCCTTCCGCTAGCCCCTGCTCCAGCAGCAGCCTGGCGGCCTCCGCAGCGGAGAGATTCCCCAGATCCACCGAGTTCACCGCATGGCTGCTGAGGTCGTGGTCGTAGCAGCGGTCGTAGTAATCGAGCATCTGGCGGCAGGCGGCGGCCGCATCGCCCTGCGCGATCGCCTCCAGGGCGGCCGCGGTGCGCTGGGGGCCCAGGCGGCGGGAGATCCGGCGGGTCGCCTCGGCCACCAGCTCCGGCTCCTGCACGCCGTACACCGCCACCAGCCGAGCCACCCGCTCCTCCAGGGGCCGCAGCACCTCCAGCACCGGAGCCTCCTTCATCTGGCGCCACAGCCCGGCCGGGATGCGGCAGCGGCCCACCTGGGAGCTTTCGGCCTCCAGCCAGATCTCCCCGGCACCCTCCAAACCGGCGAGGGCCCGAGCGAGCAGATTTTCGTACTGCTCGCTGCTGGGCTGGGGCGGCAGCCCCAGCGCCCCGAAGCTGCTGCCCCGGTGGTTCGCCAGGCCCTCCAGATCCACCACCGGCACCCCGCGGGCCGCCAGGGCCAGCAGCAGGTCGGTCTTGCCGGTGCCGGTGCGCCCCCCCAGCAGCCGCAGCGGCCAGGGGCGCTCGAACAGCTCCAGCACCCAGCGCCGGTAGGCCTTGTAGCCGCCCGCCAGCAGGTGCACCGGCAGCTCCAGCGCCTCCGCCAGCCGCGCCACACTCTCGCTGCGCATGCCGCCGCGCCAGCAGTGGAGCCGCAGCGGCTCCCCGGGCGCGGAGGCCGCCAGATCGCTCAGGGCGCGGGCCAGGGTCTCCAGCCGCGGGCCCACCAGCGCCAGCCCCCGCAGCACCGCAGCCGAGCGGCCCTGCTGCTTGTAGAGGGTGCCCACCTCCGCCCGGCCCGCGTCATCGAACAGGGGCAGGTTGTGCGCTCCTGGGATGTGGCCCTGCAGGAATTCGGCCGGGCTGCGCACATCCACGATCGGCCCGGAGCCCACCAGGAACTCGCTAATGCGCTGCCGGGAGGCCATGGGCAGGAAGCAAAGGCACATACTGAAACCTCACCCGGTTCTGCCCACTTCGATCACCCCATGCCGTTCCGTCTCCGCAGCGCCGCCCTGGTCACCGGCCTGGCGCTTGCCGTCGCCCCCGCACTGGCCCCGGCAGGGGCTCCCCCCGGTGCACTGGTGGCGCCGGCGGCGGCCCAGAGCACCAGCCAGGCGGTGCTGCGCATCGGCGCCATCCCCGATCAGAAACCGGAGAAGCTCAACCGCCTCTACCCCCTGGTGGCGGGTGAGCTGGGCCGCCAGCTGGGGGTGAAGGTGAAGTACGTGCCGGTGGTGGATTACGCCGCGGCGGTGAGCGCCTTCCGCACCGGCGATCTCGATCTGGTGTGGTTCGGCGGGCTCACCGGCGTGCAGGCGCGCCTGCAGAAGCCCGGGGCCAGGGTGCTGGCCCAGCGCGACATCGACGTGTCGTTCCACAGCATCTTCATCGGCAACGTCCGCAGCGGCCTGCGCCCCTTCACCCAGCAGAAGGGCCTCACAGCCCTCAAGGGCCGGCGCTTCACCTTCGGTTCGGAGAGTTCCACCTCCGGCCGGCTGATGCCCCAGTACTTCCTGCAGCAGGCGGGCGTGAAGCCGAGCGACTTCGCCGGCGGCGCCCCGGGCTTCAGCGGCAGCCACGACGCCACCATCGCCCTGGTGCAGAGCGGCGCCTACGACGCCGGCGTGGTGAACGAGCAGGTGTGGCGCGCCAGCCTGCACGACGGCAAGGCGAACCGCTCGAAGGTGCAGGCCCTCTGGCGCAGCCCCGGCTATCCCGATTACCACTGGATCGCCCAGCCCGATCTCGACCGCCGCTTCGGCGCGGGCTTCACCGGCAATCTGCAGAAGGCGATCCTGAGCTGGCGACCCAGCGACCCCGAGCAGAAGCAGATCCTCTCCCTGTTCGGCGCCCAGCAGTTCACCAAGGCCTCGCCCGCCGCCTACGGGCGCATCGAGCAGGTGGGCCGCTCGATCGGCAAGATCCGCTGACGGGCCGCCGGTGAACGCCCCGTTGCTGGAACTGCGGGGGATCCGGGTGCCGGGGCGCCAGGCTCCCCGCCTGGACCAGGTGGATCTCTGCCTGCACCCCGGGGAACGGGTGGCGCTGCTCGGTGCGAGCGGCGCCGGCAAGAGCACGTTGCTGGCGGTGGCCAACGGGCTGCTGAAGCCCGCCGCGGGCACGGTGCTGTGGGAAGGGGTCCCCCCGGCCCTGGGGCGGCGGGCCCGCCGCCGGCAGCAGGCCCGCATCGGCACCCTCTGGCAGGACCTGCGCCTGATCGAGGAGCTCACGGTGCAGCAGAACCTGAACGCGGCGCGGCTGGCGCACTGGGGCTGGCCGCGCACCCTGCTCAACCTGCTGGTGCCCCTGGAGAGCGAGGCCTGCGCGCAGGTGCTGCGCCGCCTGGATCTGGATCCCAGCCTGCTCGGCGCCCCGGTGGCGGCCCTCTCCGGCGGTCAGCGCCAGCGGGTGGCCATCGCCCGGATGCTGCGGCAGGAACCGGTGCTGCTGCTTGCCGATGAGCCGCTGGCGAGCCTCGATCCCCGCCTGGCCGCCGACCTGCTCCAGCTGCTGCTGGCCCTGGCCGAGCCCCCGAAGGCGCTGCTGCTGAGCCTGCACCGTCCCGATCTGCTCGCGGGCTTCGACCGGGTCATCGGCCTGCGCCAGGGGCGCGTGCTGTTCGAGCGGGCGGTGGCCGACGTGGACGGCGATCTGCTGGCCGAGCTGTACGGCGGATCCGGGGCATGAGGCCCGCCGCGCCGCTGTTGATGCTGCTGCCGGCCCTTGTGCTGGTACCGCTGTTGCTGCTGCTCCCCTCCCAGTGGCATGGGGGAGGGGGCGAACTGATCGGCCGCTTCCTGCTGGCGGCGGTGCAGCCGTCGCTGGATCCGCTGGTGCTGCGCTCACTCCTGGGCGGCGTGGGCGTGACGCTGGGGATGGCCGTGCTGGGCTGGTCCGCCAGCCTGGTGATCGGCGTGCTGCTCGGGGCCGCCAGCTCCCGCACGGTGTGGCGCACCCTCGGCGGCCACCCCTGGCCCGCCGAGCTGCTGCGGCGCCTGCTGGCGATTCCCCGCTCGATCCACGAACTGATCTGGGGCCTGATCCTGCTGCAGCTGCTGGGGCTCCAGCCGGTGGTGGCGGTGCTGGCCATCGCCCTACCGTTCGGCGCCCTGGTGGCCCGGGTGATCGCCGATCTGCTCGACACCCTGCCCACCCACGCCCTCGAGGCCCTGCGCGGCGGCGGCGCGCCGGCGCCGGCGGCCCTGCTCACGGCCCTCGGTCCGCCCCTCCTGCCTGGGCTGCTCAGCTATGGCGGCTACCGGCTGGAGTGCGCCCTGCGCAGCGCCACCCTGCTGGGGGTGTTCGGGCTGGGGGGCCTGGGCACCGAGCTGCGGCTCACGATGCAGTCGCTGGAGTTCCGCGAGCTGTGGAGCGGGCTGTGGCTGCTGCTGGCGGTGATGCTGACCCTGGAGGCGGGAGTGGCCCGCTTGCGGCGGCGCTGGCTGATGCCCCCCCGCCTGGGGCTGGCCGCCGGTGGGGTGGGCCGCCGGGGCCGGGAGATGGTGCTGGCGCTGCTCGTCCTGGTTCCGCTGGGCCTGGTGGTGGCCCGGGCGCTCGGGGTGGAAGCCTCGGCCCTGCTGCAGCGCCCGCCTCTGCCGGCCCTGCCCCCGCCGGACTGGGCCGCCGTGGCGGCGCTGCCCTGGCCGGCCCTGGTGGGGAGCACGGTGCTGCTCACCCTGGTGGCGGCCTGCCTGGCGGTGGGGCTGGCTCCGCTGCAATGGCTGCTGGTGGCCCCCTGGCCCGCCATGAAGGCGCTGATGCGGCTGGGCTGGGCGCTGCAGCGGCTGTGGCCGCCGCCGCTCACGGCCCTGCTGCTGCTGTTCCTGCTGCAGCCGGGGCTGCTCACCGCCGCCCTGGCCCTGGGACTGCACAACCTGGGCATCCTGGGGCGCCTGCTGCTCGAGAGCGCTGTGGATCGTGGAGCGGCGCGGGAGCAGGCCCTGCTCGGCGCCGGCAGCGGAGCGCGCCAGGCCCTGCTCTACGGACGGCTGGCGCCGGTGGCCAACGCCTATCTCGCCTACGGGGCCTACCGGGCCGACGTGATGCTGAGGGAGACGGTGGTGGTGGGCCTGGTGGGGGCGACCGGGCTGGGGAGCCAGCTGATGGAGAGCCTGAGCAGCTTCGCCTGGGACCAGATCCTGGCCCTGGTGGCGGTCTATGCCCTGCTCACGCTGCTGGGGGAGGAGCTGAGCGACCGCGCCCGCCACCGCCTGCTGGAGGGGAACGGGTCACCCGAGGCCGCGCCTTCGCAACTGGGCATCAGCACTTGAGAATCGCTTGCAAAAGCGCGGGTTATTGCCTAGATTGCGAGTCATTCGCAACAAGGTCCGTTCGCCTGCGCCGATGAGCTTCCGCTTCCTCCCCGATGACGCCGTGGCGGCCATCCGCATGCCGGCCGGCCAGACGGTGCTGATCGATCCCTCCCTGCGCCCCGGCGCCAGCTGTCTCGAGGTGCTCGAGGGCGTGGCCCGCGTCTACTGCCCCTGCGAGGACACCGAAGGCATGACGATCGCCTTCCTCCAGCCCGGCGACCAGCTGCGCACCGACCGCCTCTGCAGCGAGGGCGTCTGCGTCGAGGCGCTCACCCCGCTCTGCTTCCGCAGCGATGCCCAGCCTCTGGAGGGCACCGGCTTCGATGCCGTCAACGAGTGGACCCTCCAGCTGCTGCGCATCCGCCATCTCGGCAACGCCGAGCAGCGGCTGCACGCCCTGTTCGGCCTGCTGGTGCGCCGCCTGGGCCGCCGCTGCGGCGACTGGTGCGATCTGCCGTTCCGCCTCACCCATGAGCGCATCGGCGAACTGATCGGCACCACCCGGGTCACCACCACCCGGCTGATCTCGCGGATCCGGGCTGCCGAACTGCTGCAGGTTCCGAGCGGCGAACCCGGCCTGCGGGTGGCGCCGGAACTGGTGGAATCGGCCCCGCTGGCGGCATGAACCCCTCCAGGTCCCCCAGCCTGCGCCCCTCGGAAAGCCTGGTGGGCAGCCTCTGCCTCGAGGTGGACGGTGTGCGACGCCGCGCCGGCCAGCTGATCGAGGGCATGGCCCGCTGCCACGACGGCCCCCTGCTCGAGCGGCTGCGGCGGGAACTGGGCAATCTTCAAAGGCGCCACCGGGAACTGCAGCGCAGCGCCCGCAGCCTGTCGGCCACCGCCAGGCGCGACTCCCTGGGAGTGGCCTTGCTGCTGGAACTCACCAGCCGCCCCCTCGCGGGCTGAGGCCCCCTGGGGGGCCGCTGCGGCAGGTTCCGCTCCTCAGACCAGAGTGGCCGGAGCGGGTTTGCCCGCCGCCAGCTCAGCGTCGAGGATCAGCAGGGCGGCGGGCTGGTTCTGGGACAGCCGCACCCGGCCGAGCAGATGGGCTGCCTCGTTCTCCGAGGCCAGCTGGCCGGCCACCATCGGATCGAGGAACACGGCCGTGCGCACGTCGCCGGCGCGCTCCGCCATGGCGTCGAGCTGCTGCAGGGAGGTGGTGACATCCGCCTCCATCAGGAACACCGCCGACAGGATCTCCTCCAGCGACACCCACTGCTGGCGGGGAGCCGGCACGTCCTCCAGGACCACCGTCTGTCCCCGGGAGATCAGATAGTCGGCGAAGATCGCCGCATGCTGCTGCTCTCCGGCCGCCTCGGCCCCGAAGTGGCGGGCGAAGCCCCGCAGCTCCCGCTCGGAGCACCAGATCGCCAGGGCGAAATAGGCGGCACTGGCGCGGCGTTCCATCGTGAGGTGCTGCTGCAGGGCCTCCAGCAGGGAGGCATCCATCGGCTGGGCGACGGCCCGGCCGGAGGGTCCGACGGTCACGGCCTGGGGGGTGGAGGAGTAGACGGTCATGACGGTGGCGTTATGGGGGGCGGCGGGTCGGTGGCCCCATTGTCTCGTGCGAGGCGGAGAACCGCCCGGATCCGACGCGGATGCGGGGATTAGGAAGGGAATCCGATCCGCCGGCGCCATGGCCAGCCCCTCCCCCGACCTGATCCGCGAGTTCACCGAGCGCTGCCAGCAGTCGATCCGGGAGTTCGAGGAGATCCAGGTGCGCTGCGGCCTGATCGGCCCCTCGGGCAGCGGCAAATCGTCGCTGATCAACGCCATCGCCGGCGAGAAGATCGCAGCGGTGGGGGTGGTGGAGACCACCACCGACCCGCAGGAGTACGTGCACAAGGGCATCACCTTCGTGGATCTGCCGGGCTGCGGCACCCAGAAGTGGCCCCGCGACACCTACATCGAGCGCCTCAGGCTCGACGACTTCGACTGCTTCCTGCTGGTCACCGCGCAGCGCTTCTACGACAGCGACGCCTACCTCTACCGGGAGCTCACCGCCCGCGGCAAACCCTGCTTCGTGGTGCGGAACATGATCGACCGGGCGATCGAGGACGGGCTGTACGACAACGGCCACGACGAACAGGAGACCCGCCGCCTGATCAGCGCCGACATCCGCCACCAGCTCGAGCCGAATCCACCGGCGCGGGTGTACCTCACCTCGGCCCGCCAGCCGGCCCAGCACGACCTGCGCGAACTGCTGGAGGCGATCGCCGAAGCCCTCGGCGGGCTGAAACGCTCGCGCTTCGTCGCCGACATGGCGGCCTACGGCGAGCAGGCCCTGAGCCGCAAGCGCCAGGTGGCGGGCGAGCGCATCGTGCCCTATGCGGGACTGGCGGCGGCCAACGGCCTCAACCCGATCCCCGGCCTCGACATCGGCGCCGACATCTCGCTGCTGCTGAAGCTGGGCAACGAGATCGCCTGCATCTACGGCCTCACCGACAACCAGCTGGCCTACGTGCGGCGGCTCCTGGGCCCGGACGCCCTGCCGGGGCTGATGGCCAAGACGGCCCAGTTCGCCACCAAGTACCTGGCACGCGAGGGGGTGATGGCGATGCTGCGGCGGCTGGCCCACAGCCTGGCCACCAAGGAGGTGACGCGCTTCATCCCGTTCGTGGGCCCGCTGGTGGCGGCCGGGATCGGCTGGCAGGCCACCTTCCTGCTCGGGGAACAACTGGTGAAGGAGGCGGAGAGCCTGGCGGAGGAGGTGCTGGCCGGCATCGTGCGCGGCACGGCCCCGGCCTAGGTCGCCCCGCCGCGAGCCGCATTGGCCCGCAGCCGATCGAGTTCCGCCTGCATCGTGCCGCTGACGAGCCCGTAGCACTCCTGCACGTAGGTCCGGTCGCGGCTGGCCGCCAGCCCGGAACGGTCCAGGCGGATCGGCGCGCACACCCGGGTGTGGATGGGCACCGGCAGCGGCAGGTTGGGCACCGGGCCGAGGGCCAGACCCCAGGGCAGCCCCAGGTAGAGGGGGAGCACTTCCGGGTCGATCCCCAGCGGCCAGGGCACGCCGAGGCGGTGCGCAGCCTTCGCCAGGGGGTAGAGATCGTCGATCACGAACAGGGTGTCGTGGGCTCCCCAGGAGATGAGGGGCACGATCGGCACGCCCTGGCGGATCGCCAGCCGCAGGAAGCCGGTGCGGCCCGCGAAGTGGATGCGGCCCCGCTGCCGGTGGGGCCGGAAGGCGTCCTGGCCGCCGCCGGGATACACCAGCAGGCTGTCGCCGCGCTCAAGCACCGCCATCGCCTTGCGGCCATGGAAGGGGATGCCCCCCATCGCGGCCACCTGCTCGGCGATCCAGGGATAACCGGCCCAGAGCTTGGCGTGGGCCAGACCGTAGACCCGGCGCTCGAAGCCGAAGCGCCGATGCCAGTCGTAGAGCGTCATCGCCAGGTCGGGCGAGGCGAGGCCGCCGTTGTGGGAGCCCACCACCAGCATCGGCCCGTCGGGCGGCACGTGCTCCCAGCCGCTGGTGCGGACGCGGAAGTAGTGGCGGTGAAACCAGCCCAGCAGGGGCATCAGCCGGCGGATCCGTTGCGGATCGCGGCGATCCCAGGGGAACGCGCCGGCGGGAGGCGATGGCATCGATGCGACCGGGGACGCTGCGTAGGGTGGCGCATTCCCCGGTGATGCTTCTGTCTGCCCCCCATCCGCATCGCCTGCGCCGCCGGCTGCATGCGATCGGCCCCGTACTGATCGGTGCCTGCCATCTGGGCAGCCTCTCGCTTCTGATCACCGGCCTGAGCCTCGGCGCCGCCCTCTGGGGCCTGGCCCTCTACCTGGTGCGGATGCTGGCCACCACCGCGATCTACCACCGGCTGCTCACGCACCGCAGCTACCGCACCCCCGCCGCCGTGCTCTGGGTCGGCTGCCTGGTAGGGGCCTCCGCGGGCCAGATGGGTCCGAGCTGGTGGAAAGCGCACCATCTCGCCCACCATCGCCATGGCGACACGGTGGCCGACCCCCATACCCCGCTCGAGCCGGTGCGGGGCTGGCGCGGCTTCTGGCGCTCCCAGGCCGGCTGGCTGCTGGGGCCGGCCTTCCATCCCGCCACCCTCCCGGCCGACGTGGAGGCCGATCCTGTGCTGCACGCCATCGACCGGCTGCACTTCCTGCCGCTGCTGGCCCTGGCGGCCCTCTCCTGGCACTGGGGCGGCCTGGCCTGGCTGGGGGCCTTCTGCCTGAGAACCACCCTGCTGTTCCACGGGGTGGCCACGGTGAATTCGGTGGCCCACCTGGTGGGCGATCAGCCCTTCGCCACCGGCGACGCCAGCCGCAACAACCGCTGGGTGGCCCTGATCACCCTGGGGGAGGGCTGGCACAACCTGCACCACGCCTTCCCCCGATCGGTGCGCCAGGGCTACACGCTGGAGCGGGGTCGGGTGCGGCGGCTGCCGGATCCCACCTACGGCTTCGTGCGGCTGCTGGAGCAGCTGGGGATGGCCAGGGAGCTGCGCCTGCCCTCGGATCGGGCGCTGCAGGCCCGGGGCAACGCCTGAGGGTGGCCGCCCGAGGCCGGCGCCCACCTCAATGTGAAGACGATGTAAGGACGCCCAAAGATTTGCAAGCTTCGCCGGGGCATCCGCAGAGGATCCCTACGCTTTCGAGCCAGGTGGTGCCTTCTTCCGCGCAACCTTTCAGCGCAACCTTCAGCCCGAAGATTCCGCGCATCCGGCGCATCAGCGAATCGGCGGCAGAGTTCGACGCCCGCCAACTCGAACCGCACAACGAACGCCAGCGCCGAAGCACGAAGAACGCTGCCCTCCCTTCGCCCCCCTTCCCCCATGACCCTGGTTCGCGCCCCCCAGCTCGGCATCGAGCGTTTCGCCACCGATCGTGACAAGGAAGTGCGTGCCAACGCCTCCGCCGAGGACAAGGACACCATCCTGCGCGCGGTCTATCACCAGGTGCTCGGCCAGCAGCACCTGATGGCCAGCGAGCGGCTGCTGGGTGCCGAATCCCTGTTCCGCGACGGCTATCTGAGCGTGCGCGAACTGGTGCGCACCATCGCCCGCAGCGGCCTGTACCGCGCCAAGTTCTTCGAGAACTGCAACGCCTACCGCTTCATCGAACTCAACCACAAGCACCTGCTCGGCCGCGCGCCGCACAACCGCGAGGAGATGCTCCATCACTTCACGATCCTGCAGGAGCAGGGTGTTGACGCCGAGATCGATTCCTACATCGACAGTGCCGAATACCAGCGCCGCTTCGGTGAGAACACCGTTCCCTATCTGCACGGCTGGGATTATGCGGTTGGCCATGAGGGGCGCCAGTTCTCCTGGCTGATGCAGCTCGCCCGCGGCGCCGCCGCCTCCACCAAGGGCGACCGCACCGGCAACCAGGCCGCCCTCAACCGCTCCCTGCACCAGAACCGCGCCGTGGCGGTGAGCGGTTCGGCGCCGGCCGTGCGCATCACCTACGCCGCTCCCCCCACCGACTACCGCTTCATCAGCACCGATGGGCCCTTCCGGGCGGTGGTGGCCGAAGGCAGCGGTCTCTATGGCGACCACGTGGACAGCGGCATGCGCACCTCCCCGGCGGCCCGCCACCGGCGCGAGGCCCTGCGGGTACCGGCGGGCAACCGGGCCAGCGGCGAGCGGATCGCCACCCTCACGGTCACCGGGGTGGCCGCCAACGCCTGGGTGCGCAGCGGCGAGACGGTGCTGCGGGTGCCCGTGAGCCGGATGAACGAGGCGCTGCAGCGGGTGAACCGCATGGGCGGCCGCGTCACGGACGTGTCGGTGGGCTGAGGCCGCCGCGGGCGGGGGAGCGCGGCATGGCGCTGATCAACACGGCCGTGGGCCTGCTGGCGATCAGCTCCCCCATCGGCGTTCTGCCGGTGGTGGTGAAGGCGGCGGAGGGGGATCCGGTGCGGGTCCGTCGGATCAGCCGCCTGGCCGTTCTCACCTTCCTGTTCACCCTCACCGCCGCCTGCTGGTGGGGCCAGGCCCTGCTCGACCTGTTCGCGATCACCCTGGATTCCTTCCGGGTGGCGGGCGGACTGATCCTGCTGCCGATCGGCCTGCGGCTGATCGAGGGACAGGACGTGGCCAGCGAGGACAACGACGATCTCGCCACCGAGACCCTGGGGGTGGTGCCGATCGGCCTGCCCCTGCTGGCTGGTCCGGGGGCGATCTCGCTGGTGGTGGCCGAGGCCCCCACCGACTGGCCCGGCCGTCTGGCCCTCACGGCCGTGATCGCCCTTCTGGCCGCGGGCATCTACCTGGTGCTGATGGTGTCGATGCCGCTGCGGCGCGCCCTGGGCGAGCTTCAGGAGAAGGTGATCAGCCGGCTGATGGGCCTGCTGCTCAGCGCCATCGCCGTGCAGATGCTGGTGGGGGGCCTGAAGGGCTGCTTCCCGATCCTCGGCGGCACGACCCTGGGCCCGTGAGCGGGACAATGGCGGGATGCGACACAACGCGGATCTCGCGCAGCGGGTGGTGATCAGCACCGGCTCCCTGCCCTGGGCGGCCTCGCCCACGGCCGGGGTGGAGCGGCGCCTGCTAGAGCGCGACGGCGGCGAGGTGGCCCGGGCCACCTCGATCGTGCGCTACGCCCCGGGCAGCCGCTTCCCGCAGCACCGCCACGACGCCGGTGAGGAGATCCTGGTGCTGGAGGGCGTGTTCTCCGACGACACGGGCGACCATCCAGCCGGCACCTACCTGCGCAACCCCGCCGGCACGGCTCATGCCCCCTTCAGTGAGGAGGGCTGCACGCTGCTGGTGAAGCTGCGCCAGATGCATCCGGCCGATCAGCAGCAGCTTGCGGTGGACACCACGTCCGCCCCCTGGGTGCCCGGACTGGTGCCGGGGCTGGAGGTGCTGCCGCTGCACAGCTTCGGCTCGGAGTCGGTGGCCCTGGTGCGCTGGGCCCCGGGCACCGTGTTCCCGCTTCACGGCCATCCCGCCGGCGAGGAGATCGTTGTGCTCGAGGGCGTCTTTGAAGACGAGCACGGCACCTACCCGGCGGGCACCTGGCTGCGGAACCCCGCCGGCAGTCCGCATCAGCCCCGCAGCCCGCGGGGCTGCACGATCTGGGTCAAGACCGGCCACCTCCCCGCCACCCTCGGCCCCGACGGGTCGCCCGCCTGAGGCTCGCCCGCCTGAGGCAGGGCCTCCGCAGGCCACCCCTCCTCCAGGCCGTCGTAGTGGAAGACCACCGCGCCGGCCAGGCCGAGCGGGCGATGGCGCTGCAGCATCGCCGCAACCGTGGCTGGGGCCAGGGTGCGGCCGTGGACGCGGAGGCTGAGGCCGGGGGCGAGCCGGGCGCGCTGCTCGGCGCTCCAGCCCCGCACGGTGCGCTCCAGCAGGGCGCCGTAGGCGCGGGGATCACTGCGGTAGAGCTGGGGATGGAGCAGATCCACCAGGCCCTCCCGCATCCAGCGGCCGGAATCCTGCAGCAGCTCGCGGATGCCGTGGGGCAGGGGCGCCGGCGCCATCGACACCAGGGCGCCGGGCCGGGCCCTGTGCACCGCCTGCCGGAGCTCTCGAAGGTGCTCGGTGAGGCGGTCGGCCCGGAAGGCCATCCAGGCGGGATGCCTGGGGGGCGGCGGTTCACCGCCACCGGCGGCACGCCAGGCCCGGCGGGTCCAGGGGTCGTAGCCGGCGTTCCAGGGCAGGGCGGGCCAGCGGTCGTCGCCCTGGATGCCCTGCACGTCGTAGCGATCGAGCACCTCCACCGCCAGGTCGATCAGCAGCTGCTGCACCTCGGGGTGCAGGCCGTTCATCCACAGCAGCGGGCCATGGCGCACCAGGGCTCCCCGGGGGTCGCGGGCGGCCCAGTCGGGGCGGGCCGTCAGCAGCGGAGCGCCATCGGCCTGCGGTGAGGCGGCGAAGCCGTACTCGAACCAGGGGATCACCGCCAGGCCGAGGGGCCGGGCCTGACGCACCAGCTCGGCGAGCGGATCGAAGTCGCCGTAGAGGGGATCCTGGGCCGCGAACCCATGGCGCTCCATCACCCGGCTGGGGAAGGCGGTGGCCCCGCGGTTCCAGACGGCGGGGAACAGGGTGGTGAAGCCCAGCGCGACCAGCCGCTCGAGGGCCCGGGCGATCCCCTCGGCCGAGCGCAGCACCGGCGAATGGCGGCCCTCGGCGATCCAGACCCCCCGCAGAGGTGAGGCCGGGGACCGCTCAGCCACCTTTGGCAAGGCTCAGGGTCCGGGTGAGGGCCGCGCGCCATTCCCCATGGGCGAAGGCATGGCGGTCGCCATGACCCGGCAGCAGCCAGGCCACGTCGAGGTCGAGCAGGCGCTCCACCGAGCGCACCTGCTCCTCCCAGTTCCACCAGCAGTAGCGGCGGGAGGCCACGACCTCGCCCTGCACCGGCTGCCACCAGAGGTGGTCGCCGCTGAACAGCACCTGCGCCCGCTGCCCCAGCACCGCCACCATCGACCCGGCGGTGTGGCCGGGGGTGGGGATCAGCGTGAGATCAGGGTTCAGAGCCACCGGCTCCCGTCCCTCCACAAGGTGTTCGGCGCCGGGGGCGGCGTCGGCATCGGCGGCATGGATCCAGCGGGGAGCGCCGAAGTGCTCGGCCCAGCGGGCGTGGTCGGCAACATCGTCGCGGTGGCTGAGCACGATCGCCGCCAAACCTCCCAGCTCAGCGATGCGGCGGGCCAGGGGCAGGCTCCAGCGCGGGCTGTCGATCAGCACGTTGCCACTTATCCCATGGCCTCCTGGCCGCACCACCAGCCAGCTGCTGGCCCCGAAGCTGCGGCGGGACGCCCAGCCGCAGTAGTAGACGTCTCCGCCGTCGTGGCGGGTGATCAAGGCCGGAAAGCCATCGGCAGGCGTGTGCCGCACCAGCTCGGGAGGTGCGCCGATCGCCGCCACCGGACAGGCCTGCAGCGCCAGCAGGGCGCAGCGGATCTCCTCCTCCCCCTGCGGCTGCCGCTGCACCCGGGAGGTGGTGCCGGTGGGGGCGAAGTGCTCGGGATCCCACTGCCAGCAGGTGCCGCAGTCGATGCAGGAGGCATCCACGAAGAAAGGCCCGGCCACGTTGGCGCTCAGGCGTTGGTCGCTCCGTGCCATGGCCTGCCCGGACATCCGGCAATCGCAACCCTATCGGCAGGCTGCGGGCAGGATGGAACCGGGAGCCGCGGTTCGCTCCCCTCTCCCTCCCATGCTGCGCTTCCTCGCCAACGTCATCTGGTTCCTGTGCGGCGGTGTGCTGATGGGGATCGGCTGGTGGCTGGCGGGCGTGCTGGCGGCGATCACGATCGTGGGACTGCCCTGGGCCGGCGCCTGCTTCCGCATCGGCACCTTCTCCTTCCGGCCCTTCGGCCTCGAGGCCGTGAGCCGCAGCGAGCTCACCGGCGAGGCTGGCCTCGGCAGCGGCCCCCTGGGCTTCCTCGGCAATCTGATCTGGTTCCTGGTGGCCGGCTGGTGGCTGGCGCTGGGGCACCTCACCTCGGCCGTGGCCTGCGCCGTCACCGTGATCGGCATTCCGTTCGCCTGGCAGCACCTGCGCCTGGCCCTGATCGCCCTGGCCCCGATCGGCATGGCCGTGGTTCCCCTGAATCGATAGGGTGCGGACATCGGGGTGAGACAGGGCGATGCAGACGGTTCCTCACCGATGGCGCCGGCTCTGGGGAGCGGCCTTCGCCCTTGTGATCGCCGTGCTGGTGGGTGCCTGCTCCCCGGTAGCCCAGAACGAACTGGCGCCGCAGCCGCCCCCGGAGAGCGAAGCGCAGGAGGCGATGGTGGATCGTCAGATGTTCGCCCCCCAGTTCCCCACGGTGACGGCAGGGCCACCGAACCTCTCCAGTCCGCTGGGGGATCCGTCCGCGCCGCCGCTGGGGGTGGGAGCCGTTCTGGGCGATTGATGGCGACGGCGGCGGCCCCAATGGCGGCCTCGATGGGGGACCGGCGGCGGCGCTGACCACCGCAAACGGCAGCCTGGGCTACCACCATCGGCTTCACGGTCCGTTACGCTTCCTTCAAGTTTCGTAACCCACCCACTTCCATGGCTGACTCCTCTTCCCGCTTCGGCTTCGTCGCCTTCGCCGAAACCTGGAACGGCCGCCTGGCCATGCTCGGTTTCGTGATCGGCCTGGCCACCGAGCTGCTCACCGGCCAGGGCATCCTCAGCCAGATCGGCCTCGGCTGATTCACGGCCAGCCAACCTGAACTTTGTTGATCAAGGCCCCGTTGGAGTGTCCGACGGGGCTTTCTGCTGGGCCTCAGCCGCGCAGATGGCGGGTCCAGGACGCCGCGGAGAACGGGTGACCCACCTCCGAGGCGATCGCCACCACGGCGGAGGCATCGGCGGCAGCATCCACCCGGGCCTTGAGCTCGGGGTCGGCATTCATCTTCACCACGAAGGCGTTGAGCTGGGAGCGGGACATGGAAGCCAGGCAGGGGCCGGCCCCATCCCTAGCCAGCCCCTGCGCCGTTCGCAGCCCTCCGCACGCCTGCTGGCGCGAGCCGAGGCTCCCCCATGCGGTGACGGTCGCGCGACCGTCCTACGGCTGCTGTAGGATAAAGAAGATTCAACGATCACTCTTCAGCGGGTTTCTCTCCGAAACGGCGTCTCCCACAGGATTTCTCCACTAGGCCGGCAACTTTCTCCAGGGCTTTCAACGAATCGGTTCATAGTTCCAAGTTCAATCTCATGACGATTTACGTGGGCAACCTCTCCTTCGATGCGGAGGTGCAGGACGTCCAGACTCTGTTCGCCGAATACGGCGAAGTGCGTAAGTGCAGCCTCCCCCTCGATCGTGAAACCGGCCGCAAGCGTGGTTTCGCCTTCGTGGAGATGGCCAGCGACGCTGAAGAAACCAAAGCCATCAACGACCTTCAGCACGTTGAGTGGATGGGACGCGACATCCGCGTCAACAAGGCCGAGCCCCGCACCGGTGGCGGGCGCCAGAACGCCGGCTCCTTCGGCGGCGGCAACCGCTGGTGATCCGCAGCTGATCAGAGGCTGATTCTCCGCCCATCGGCGGCGATCCGCCTTCTTGGCCGCTCCTTCAGGGGGGCGGCTTTTTGTTGCCCCGGGCTCCCCCCGGCCGCTGCCATCTGCCCACTGCCGCACGGGTGTCCTTGAATGCCTGCAATGACGGAAGGCAGCCCGCCCCAGCCCTCTCCCCCCCTGGTGCTGGTTCACGGCCTGCTGGACACCCCCCGGGTGTTCGATCGGCTCAGGCAGGCCCTGGGACAACGCCGTCAGCCGCTGCTGATCCCCGAGCTGCCGCTGCGGCTCGGCAGCACTCCGGTGATGGAAGCGGCGGAACTGCTGGGCGTGCACATCGAGGCCGCCTTCGGCCTTGAGCAGCCGCTCGATCTGCTGGGGTTCTCGATGGGTGGGGTGATCGCCCGCACCTGGATTCAGCTGCTGGGAGGGCACCGCCGCACCCGCCGCTTCACCAGCGTGGGCAGTCCCCAGCAGGGCACGCTCACCGCCCGGCCCTGGCCCCGGCGTCTGCTGAAGGGCATCGCCGATCTGCGGCCCGGAAGCCCCCTGCTGGAGCGGCTCAACGGCGATCTGGAGCTGCTGCGCCGGATCGACTGCTGCAGCTTCTATTCCGCCATCGATCTGGCGGTGCTGCCGGGATGGCGGGCGGTGCTGCCGCTGGGTCCCCGGCGGATGCTGCCGGTGCTCACCCATCCCCAGCTGCTGCGGGATCCAGCGGCGATCCGGCCCCTGGCCGAGGAGCTGCTGCGGCCCTGAGGGGCCGACGCGCCCCACCCCGGACGAGCGCCCATAGGGTGCTCCCAGTGGGAGCCAGGCGGGCGTGGGGATCGGTGGGGTGGGTGTATCGCTGCTCGTGCGCTGGCTGCTGGGCTGGCTGCTCTGCCTGCGCATGCCCGTGCTGCCGGTGGGAACGCGCAAGGGAACGGCGACGGTGTCGGTGCTGATCCCGGCCCGCAACGAAGCCACCACCCTGCCCCACCTGCTGAGCGCCCTCAAGCGCCAGACGATGCAGCCCCAGGAGGTGATCGTGATCGACGATCACTCCAGCGATGCCACCGCGGCCCTGGCCCGCGCCGCCGGCGTCACGGTGGTGCAGCCTCCCCCCCTGCCGCCGCACTGGTGCGGCAAGACCTGGGCCCTGCACCACGGGGTGGGGGCCAGCCACGGCGAGCTGCTGGTGTTCCTCGATGCCGACACCGAACCGGAACCCGCCTTTCTCGAATCGCTGGTGGCGGCCTGGGAGGAGGTGGGCGGGCTGGTATCGGTGCAGCCTTACCACCGCACCGAACGGCCCTATGAGCAACTGTCGGTGCTGTTCAACCTGGTGGGTCTGATGGCGGTGCCGCTCGGCCGCAAGGTGGGGGTGGCGTTCGGGCCTGCCATGGCTACCAGCCGTGCCGATTACGAGCGCAGCGGTGGCCATGAAGCCGTGGCCGACAAGGTGGTGGAGGACTGGTTCCTGGCGCACCTCTACCAGCAGGCGGGACTGCCGGTGAGTGCCTGGCTCGGTGGGGAGCGGATCGCCTACCGCATGTATCCCGGTGGCCTGGGCGACATGGTGATCGGCTTCGACAAGAACTTCGCCACCGCCGCCGGCGAGGTGCGCTGGCCCTGGATGCTGGGCGTTCTGCTCTGGCTCTCGGGCCTGTTCTGGGCGGCCTGGTGCCTGCCGGCCTCGCTGCTGGGCTGGCCGATGGTGGGGGAGCGGGCCCTGCTGCCGAATCTGGTGCTCTACGCCGCCTTCGCCCTGCAGATGGTGGTGATCACCCGGCGGGTGGGGCGCTTCGGCTGGATCAATCTGGTGTTCCCGATCCCGGTGCTCTTCTTCCTGGGGGTGTTCCTGCTGGCCATCCTCAACCTCGAGCGGGGTCAGGTGAGCTGGAAGGGCCGCACCTTCCGCACCCGCTGATGGCCCCGCAGCCGTTGCTCACCAGTGGCCTGCTGTGGCTGATCGGGTCGCTGCTGATCGGCGGCCTGGCCAACCGTCTGCAGGCAGGCGCCCTGGCCCGCGATGGGGTGCTCACCCGCCCCAGGCCCTGGGGGGAGAGCACCGATGGCTATGAACGGCGCCTGGGGATCCGCTTCTGGAAGAACCGGCTGCCCGATGCGGGCAACGCCCTGCCCGGCGGCGTGCCCAAGGCGAGCCTGGTGACCCGCAACCGGCAGTCCCTGGAGCGCCTGGTGGCCGAAACCCGCCGGGCCGAGCTGGTGCACCTCGCCCTCTGGCCGCTCTGGCTGGTCACCCTGCTGTGGCTGCCGCCCGCCGGCGTGCTGATCAACCTGCTGTTCGCCACCCTGTTCAACCTGCCCTGCCTGTGGCTGCAGCGCTACAACCGGCTGCGGTTGCAGCAGCTGCTGAGCCGGATGGACCAGGGCCGCGGCTGCTGAGCGCGCGCCTCAGGGGCCCACCACCGTTTCCTCCAGGCACGCCGCCACCACCAGGCCCTCGTCCTCGGCATGGCGGGCGACCCGAACCCGATGCGCTCCCGCTTCCACGACGAAGGCGTCGCGGCGTTCATCGAAATAGGCCAGGCGCCGCAGTGGAATCGCGATCACCACCCGCTCGGCCTGCTGGGGCGCGAGGGCCAACCGCGCAAAACCCGCCAGGAACCGCTCCGGCCGCTCCACCGCCACCCCCGGCGGCTCCACATACACCTGCACCACCTCATCGGCGGCCATCGGCCCGTCGTTGTCCACGGTGACGGCAACCCGCAGTTCCGCGATCGTGCCGTCCGCGCCCGTGAGTTCCGCCGAAAGGTTGTGGTGGCGGAAGCGGGCATAGGAAAGGCCGAAGCCGAAGGGGAAGGCCGCCGGATGGCCCTGCCGCCGCAAGCGCCGGTAGCCGTGCCAGAGGTCGTAGGTGACCCGGGGGGCCCGGGGCTCGAACGGCGGCAGATGGGCGGCGTCGGTGGGCACGGCGAAGGGCAGCCGGCCCGAGGGCGACACCCGGCCCAGCAGCACGTCGGCCAGGGCGTGGCCCCCCTCCTCGCCCGGATACCAGAGCAGCAGGATCGCCGGCACGAGCCGCCGCCAGGATTCGGCCAGGATCGCCCCGCCACCCATCAGCACCACCACCGTGCGGGGGTTGGCGGCGGCCACGGCCCGGATGAGGTCCTCCTCCTGGGGCTCCAGCCGCAGATCGGTGCGATCGCCGGCGGCGAAATCACCCCCGGGACGGGCCGAGCCGAAGGCGGTGACCGCCGCCATCAGGCCGGCCACCGGCGCCCAGAGCCGCTGCAGCCGGCGGCGGCCGAACCAGCGCTGCAACGGCTCCGGCGGCGGCACCTGGCGCAGGATCGGCGCGATGTCGCCCGGATGGATGTGCTCCCCCTCCCGGCGCCAGTCGAGGCCGAGCACCAGCACCGCCGCATCGCTGCGGGCCGCCAGGCCGGCGGCCGCGGCCGGATCCTGGCCATCGGCCTGGCGCAGCTCCAGATCGGGGGCGGCGGCCCGCAGCCCCTCCAGCGGTGTCACCACCGATCCGGGGGCAGGACGGGTGTCGGAGGAGCCGCGATCGCCGAGGTTGGCAACGGCCGCCAGGGGCCCGATCAGCGCCAGCGAGCGCAGACCCCGCAGGGGCAGCACGTCCCCCTCATTGCGCAGCAGCACGATCGATTGGCTAGCCGCCTGCCGCGCCAGGGCACGGTGGGCCGGGCAACCCCGCAGCGACGCCGGATGGGCCCCCTCCGGCAGCGCGAGCTGGGCCCGCAGCTGGCGCAGCACCGCATCGTCGATCCGCTCGATCGCCACCCGCCCCTCGGCCAGGGCACCAGGGACACTGCCTCCCAGGATCATCCGGAAGGGCATCTCCAGATCGAGCCCGGCCCTCAGCGCGCGCACGCCGTCGCGCACGCCGAAGATGAAGTCGCTGACCACGAAGCCCCTGAAGCCCCAGCGGCGCTTGAGGATGTCGGTGAGCAGGGCTGGATGCTGGCCGCACCAGATGCCGTTGACCCGGTTGTAGGCGCTCATCACCGACGCGGCCCCCGCCTCCACGCAGTCGCGGAACTGGGGCAGGTAGAGCTCGTGCAGCACCCGAGGGCTCGCCTGCACATCCACCAGGAAGCGGGAACTGTCGATCGAGTTGAGGGCGAAGTGCTTGACGCAGGCCAGCGCATGGCGCTGCACCCCCCGGGTCATCGCGGCGCCCATGGCGCCGACGTGCAGCGGATCCTCGCCGTAGCTCTCCTGGGCCCGGCCCCAGCCCGGATGGCGCAGCAGGTTCACGCACACCGCCGCCAGCCAGTTGGCCCCGAAGGAGCGGGCCTCGCGGGCCATGGCCTCGCCGATGCGCTCCTCCAGCGCCGGATCCCAGGTCGCCCCGCGGGCGATCGGCACAGGGAAGGTGGTGGCCCCGCCCTGCAGCACCACGCCGCGGGGGCCGTCCACGAACTCCAGGCCCTTCAGTCCCAGCCGCTCGAGCCTGCCGGCGGGCCAGGGGTGGCGATGGGAGGCGTCGCGAATGGCGATGTCCGCCATGCCCGACCAGAAGGGGGTGTCGCCCTCGAGCAGGGCCAGCTTCTCCTCCAGGCTCAGCTGCGCCAGCAGGGCCCGGGCCTCGGCCTCACGGCAGCGGGGGGTGTCGCTCACCCCCTCACCGTAAGGATCACGCGCTCAGGGAGCGGCGCCAGCGCAGGAAGGGAATCGAGAGGATCACGGTGGTGAGCAGGTAGGCCAGGATCCCGAGCTTCACCCCGCGCAGCTCCTCTCCGTAGAGGCTGGCGAACAGCAGGGCCAGGCCCGGATTGCGCATCGAGGTCACCAGCGAGGTGGTGATGCGTTCTCGCGGCGAGGGACCGGCCAGCAGCAGACCGATCACCAGCGAGGCCAGCACCATGGCCGCCATGATCGGCAGGGCCAGGGCATTGGCCGCCATGAACGGCACCAGCTGGCGGCCGGCGAACACCAGCACCAGCACCGTGAGCAGCAGCAGCAGCAGATCGGCGAGGCGTTGCAGCGGCACGACGATGCGGTCGGCCAGGGCGGGCCGCCAGCGGCGCAGCGCCAGCCCGAGCAGCAGCGGCAGCAGCTGGGCCTTGGCCACCTGCGGCGCCACCTGGGCGGGGACGATGTCCCAGTCGCTCACCCCGAACGAGGTGCGGAACAGATCGGCCATCAGCGGGATCGAGACGATCGCCACCAGGGCGGCGACCACCTGCAGGGTGGCGGCCAGCTCCCGGTCCCCCCCCTGCCGGCCGGCCTTGCGCAGCAGCAGCGGGGCGCTGGGGCTGATGGCCATCAGGGCGATGGCGAAGCGTGCCGGTGCCGAGAGCGAGTAGCTCAGGGGCAGGTGCAGCAGCAGCAGGGCCACCAGGGGCACGAGCACGCAGGTTCCGATCACCACCCGCAGGACCAGGGCCGGCCGGCGCCGCAGCAGCGAAAGCCCCTCCCCCTTCAGGCCCACGCCGAGGGCGAACATGATCGTGAACAGGGTGAGCGGGATCAGGAGCCGGAGCATCGTGAGCGGGTGCGCGCTGCCACACGTTGGCAGGCATGGCCATCCTGTTCACCAGGGAGAAGGCCTGGCGCAGTCCTCCCTCCTCCTGCGACGAACCCTCCTTCGCACCTCCCGCCATGGCGAGTCCCGTCCCGCGCCCCCGGCCTGCAGCCCCGCTCCGGTTCCTGCCCGGGGCCCTGGCCGGAGCCCTCGCCGCCTCACCGGTGGCGGCAGGCCCGCTCAGCGCCCAGGTGAACGGACTTCCGGCCGGCCTCAACGTGCTGATGTCGGTGAGCCTGGCCCGCTGCCAGGGGAATGGCCGGCTCCAGTTCGTGCCGGCGGGCAGCATCCCGCTGGCGGAGAACACGATCAACACCGTGGAGCGGGTGCCGGTTCCCTTCGCCCGGGTCCCCCGCATCCAGCGGGTCACGCGCACCCGGTACGAGGGAACGCTCAACGTTCAACTGCCGGCGAGCAACGGCTGCTCCTCCGTCCCGGTGGGCACCGGACGTCGGACCTATCAGGTTCTCGGCCAGACGCCCGCTGGCCAGCCTGGAGAGCGAACGGCCGTGATCCCCATGGTGCTGCAGGGGGGAGCGACCCAGGTCAGCGACACGATCAGCGCACGCACCACCGCGATCGTGCGTGATCAGCAACCCCTCAGCGCGCTGGCGATCGGGGCTCCGAACCGGGTGGCCACCGGCTTCAGCAATTCCTTCGGCTCCGCCGCGATCACGCGACCCGTGCTCGAGATCCAGCGTCGGCGCCCGTTCCCCAACGTCCTGGGCCCTGGGTACTTCGGCACTGTGGTGCGGTTTTCCCTCACCGATGACTTCCGGGCCTGCGTTCTGGTGGTCGGATCCGGCAGTCAGTGCCGCCCTCTGCAGGAGGGCGGAACGCTGCAGGTGGGAAGCGTGAGCCTGAACCTTTCCCAGTCGGCCTTCTCCGCCGCCATGAGTGGTGCGGGACGAACGATGACCTGGGTCTTCACCCTGGCCAACGGCTTCGCCACCCAGGGCACCTGGAGGGTGGTGGCCCAGGCCGACGATGCGGACACGATCGATCCCCTGGTCGAAGGTCAGCCCCGCAGCCTCGACCTGCTGCCGTGGACACCGCTGGCCGTTCCGATCACGTTCCCCTCTCCCTGACGCTCAGACTGGGGGCACAGGTGGCGGAGCGGTCTTGCAGCCCTCCACCAGGCCTGCCACGGCGATGGCGGCACCCCGCTCCACCGGCAGCACCTCACGGCCGTCGTGCACGAGCAGGCCGGTGGCGATCGCCGCCGCCTCGGCGGCCCGGGGCAGATCCAGACCCTTGAGCTCGGCGATCTTGAGAAAGAAGGGCGCCAGGCGCCCGTGGGCCGCGAGGAAATCGAGCTGGGACGCCGCGGTGCTGCAGAACGCCGGATCCAGGCTGGATTCATCCACGGCATGGCCCAGCCGCTGCAAGGTGGCCAGCATCACCTGCATCAGCTGGGGGCCCTGTTGGTTGGCCTGATCAGAGAACACCGCGGTGCCGGGGGTGAGGGCCGGATCGAAGCCGAAGCTGCGGTAGAGCAGGGATCCGGCCATCCGGGCCGTGGAGGCGATCAGGGTCTCCACGTGCAGGCGGCCCTGGTCGCTGAGCAGCCGCCAGGCGGTCTCCCGGTAGAGCCCGGCGGCGGCGATCAGATCGGACGGGTCGGAGGCATCCATCGGTGGGAAACGGCGCGCGGGGGAAGGGCGGCATGGCGCCGCTGCCGCTGCCCCCAGTGTTCCCCAACCCGTCCGTCTGTCTGGCCGAGGCGATCACGCCTTCACAGGCCATCGGCCAGGGCGTCGAGCAGGTTGCCGAGCAGAAGCCGGTTGCGTGCCTGGAGGCTCTCGCCCCAGCGATCCAGATCCGCCAGCAGCCGCTCCACCCCGTCCGGGCCGTGGGCGCGGCGCACGAACTCCGGCACGGCCGCCACCCAGGAGCGGGCCAGAGCCGGTGTGATCTCGGCATGGAACTGCAGGCCCCAGGCCAGGGGCCCGATGCGGAAGGCCTGTTCGCGGCAGGCCAGCGACGAGCCCACCAGCACGGCCTCCGCCGGCAGGCGGACCCGGTCCCCATGCCAGAAGAAGACGGGCTCACAGGCCTGCAGGCCGGCCAGCACCGGCTCCTGCTCCGGCCCGCGCAGCCACTGCACTGCGCCGCAGCCCACCTGGGGAAGCGCCCGGGGCGGATCCCCCTGCAACAGCGGCTCCACCCGGCCGCCCGCCGCATGGGCCAGCATCTGGGCCCCCAGGCAAAGGCCCAGCACCGGGGCACCGACCGCCAGCCGGGCCAGGATCAGCTCCAGTTCCGCCGGCATCCAGCCGTGGGCGGGATCGTGGCGATCCGCCACTCCCATCGTGCCGCCGAGCACCACCAGGATCTGCCCCGCTGCCTGCGGGCCGGGGAGCGGATCTCCCTGATCCAGACGGCAGACGCGCCAGCGCCAGCCCCGTTCCGCCACCAGATCCGGCAGGGATCCCGGCCCCACCAGCTGCTGGTGCTGGAGCACCACCACCTCGGGAATGCTGGGGCAGGTCACCGGGTCAGGGCCATCGCCATCAGTATCGAGTCGCCGGGGCATGGCCGGCGGTCGCCCGTGGAAGCCTGGGGGTCCTCCCTCGGGTGAGGCTGACGCCTTGACCAGGCACAGACAGTTCTGCTCCTCGCCCACGGCGGCGGCCCCTGCCCCCTTCTCGGGGATGCGGACTGGCCCGGCGCTCCAGGGGCTTCACATTCTGTTACGATCTTCGCAACACTTTGAAAAGCCCATGGCTGACACCTCCTCCCGCTTCGGCTTCGTCTCCTTCGCGGAAACCTGGAACGGCCGCCTGGCCATGCTCGGTTTCGTGATCGGTCTGGCCACCGAGCTGCTGACCGGCCAGGGCATCCTTTCCCAGATCGGGTTGGGTTGATCGCCATGAGTACCGATTACACCGCCGCCATCGCCGGCATGGTCGCCCTGATCGTCGTCCTCACCGGGATGGTGGCCTTCGTGCTCAGCCGTCCCAGCGACCTCGCGCAGAAGTCCTGATCACCGACCTGACACTCCCCGCACCCATGACCAACACGCCAGCCAACGACAAGTGGTTTGAGAACCGCGCCGCCGAGCAGGTCCACCGCGAGCAGCTCGAGCGGGTCGAGCGCTTCAACGGCCGCGCCGCCATGCTCGGCATCGTGATCGGTGTGATCACCGAAGGCCTCACCGGCGCCGGCATCGCTCACCAGATCGGCCTCGGCCCTCTGATCGACGGCTACGCCGCCTGCCATACCCAGTTCCTCCCCTTCTGCTTCTGAGGTCCACCCCTGCCTGGCCTTTGCTTTCTACCCCCGGGCCCTGCCCGGGGGCTTTTTTGTGCGTGCTGCCCCCGGGGCAGCCCCCATGGCAGAGGCGGGTCAGCCCAGACAGGAGGCCGGTCGGTGCTGCTCCGGCCGCCGCACACCCTGCTGCCGCACCCCCCGCGTCTCGGGCCGACGGATCCGCACCCGGAACGTGCCGTGGGCCGGGCCCAGGTGCTCGATCAGGGCGTCCCGCGCCTCGTGGTGCAGCTCCTCGAGGGAAGGGGCCTGGATCGTGAGGGGCCGGCCTTCCGCCCGGGCCTCCAGATGCCCCGGTTGATCGATGTGCACGCGAAACACGATCTCGCGCATGAACGGGGCTCACGCAGGTCCGCCTCCATCGTTGGGCCGGTGGGCCGATGCCGCACGTGCGGCGGATTACGGAGAACCGATCCCCCGGGCACGGCGAAGGGTTCAGGGGCGCTCCGCCGGAATCGTGATCACCCGGTCGCAGCCACCGGTGAGACGAGGATCCACGACAGCTGTCCGACTGACAGGACGAAGCCGCAGACCTAGGTTGAGACCTGCTGGACTGCCCCATGCTGGAGTCACTGTCCGCCCCGGCAGGGGCCGCTCCAGGGTCAGATCCATCGACAGCTGCGGGGCTGAGGAAGGCTCCCACCGGCATCCGCGGCTTCGATGGGATCTGCGCCGGCGGCCTGCCCCAGGGCCGGCCCACCCTGGTGACCGGTGCCGCCGGCGCCGGCAAGACCCTCTTCGCCACGGAATTCCTGCTGCGGGGCGTGCTCGAATTCGGCGAACCGGGTGTGCTGCTGGCCTTCGAGGAATCGGCCGAGGATCTCAGCACCAACATGGCGTCGCTGGGGTTCGACCTGCCGGCCCTGGTGGCCGCCGGCCAGTTGCGGGTGGAGTCGTGCCGGATCCGGCCGAGCGAGGTCGTGATGGCCGGCGGCTTCGACCTGGAGGCGCTGTTCGTGCGACTGGAGGCGGCCGTGGCGGCCGTGGGCGCCAAGCGGGTGGTGCTCGACACGATCGAAGTGCTGCTGGGGGCCTTCGAGAACGAGGGAGTCGTGCGCGGAGAACTGGCCCGCCTGTTCGAATGGCTCAAGGAGCGCGGCCTCACCACCGTGGTGACCGGGGAGCGGGGCCGCAAGGGGGAGCTCACCCGCTACGGCATCGAGGAATACGTGAGCGATTGCGTGATCGCCCTCGACCAGCGGGTGCATGAGGAAGTCTCCACCCGCCGGCTGAGGGTGGTGAAGTACCGGGGTTCGGTGCATGGCACCAACGAATACCCCTTCCTGATCACCGATCGGGGCTTCCTGGTGCTGCCGATCACCGGGGTGGGGCTCACCTATCCCGCCTCACAGGAGCGGGTGTCCACCGGCATCGGCCAACTGGACCAGATGCTGGGCGGTGGGATCTTCCGCGGCTCCACCCTGCTGGTGACGGGCACGGCCGGCACGGGCAAGACCACGATCGTGGCCCAGCTGGTCGCGGCGGCCTGCAGCCGGGGTGAGCGGGCCCTGCTGGTGTCGTTCGAGGAATCCCCCGATCAGCTGGTGCGCAACCTCGCCTCGGTGGGCATCGACCTTCGGCACTGGCTGGAGGCGGGCCTGCTGCGGATCTGGGCCGAGCGGGCCACCGCCCAGGGACTGGAGGAACACCTGGGACGGCTCGACCGCCTGCTGGAGGACTTCCAGCCCAGCATGGCCGCCCTCGATGCCCTGGGCAGCCTCAGCCACGTGGGCAGCGACCGGGAGGTGACCGCCACCGTGGAGCGGGAGATCGATCTGATGAAGAGCCGGGGCATCACCTCGGTGCTCACGGCCCTCACCCATCAGGCCTCGATGGAGGACAGCACCATCGGCGTGACGTCGATCACCGATACCTGGCTGCTGCTGCGCAATGTGGAGAGCGATGGCGAACGCAACCGCTTGCTGTTCGTGATCAAGAGCCGGGGCATGGCCCACTCCAACCAGGTGCGTGAGTTCCGCCTCACCGACCGCGGCGCCGAACTGGTGGAGGTGGCGATCGGCCCCGCCGGCGTGCTCACCGGCTCGGCCCGCCAGCTGTTCCAGGCGCGGCAGCAGGCACTGACCGACCGGCGCGACGGGGAGATCCAGCGCCGCCGCCGGGCTCTGGAGCGCCGCACCGCGCAGGTGGAGGAGCAGATCGCCGCCCTGAGGGAGCAGCTCAGCGCCGAGGCCGCCGAGCTCGACACCTTCGCCACCCAGGAGGCGCTCGAGCATCAGGCCGAAGCCAGCCTGCAGCGGCACATGGAGGAGCAGCGGGGAGGGATCCCCTGAGCACCCCAGCCCGCCGCATCAGACGGGCTCGGTGCCACCGCGATGGACCATCGCGGCGGCGATGAAAGCGTCCGGGGGCAGGGGCTTGGTTCCAGGAACAGGTGCTCCTGCGGGCCCTCCACCCCCTCGGCCAGGGTGCGCATTCGCATCGCTCGGACCATGGAGAGGGAACTGTTCGGCTGCTCCTTCTTCACGTCCTGGAGCGCCAGGCTCACCTTGCGGGTGAGCAGGTCCTGGTCATTGTCCCGCGGGGAACTGGTTCATCGACCGTCCGATCGGGCCAGGATGGGATCGGCAGCGACAGGCCACCGACCCCCCGCCAGAGGCTGCGGTCTTGCCATCAGCGCGAGCCGGCCGTGGACACCAGGTCGTCGGAGGCGGCCTCGGAGGCGTCAGAGGTGGTTGCGGGCGATGCGACGCAGCGCCCTGACGCAGGCTGCGGCTGCCCCTCGCGGACACACGCCAGCTGCGCCGTGACCTGCTGCTGCACCAGGCCGGCGTACTCGAGGAAGTGCTCCTCCAGCAGCAGCATCCAGAGGTAATCCGGCAGCAGGGCGGGCCGGCGCAGGGCGATCGCCGCCAGGTGATGCCAGAACCGCCAGCGGGTGGGCCGGCGCACACCCTGGCGCCAGCAGAGGATCAACAGGCCCCGCAGGCGGGCGGGCCGCCAGCGGGGACGCCGGCGCAGGAACGCGAGGGGCCGGCGGTGCTGCGGCCAGCTCGGCGCCCCCAGGCCGAGGCAGGTGCGGTAGGCCCGCTCCAGGTAGACGTGCGGTTCGTACAGCTGGCGAAAGGCCGCGATGAACTCCGCGCCGATGTCTTCGATCGGGCGGGTGGGAACGAAGTTGAGCAGGTGGGTCTGCACGCCCTCGTCGAAGCGTTCATCCGCCTGAAGCAGCCGGCCCTCCCGCTGGAGGCGCTGCCAGAGCGCCGTGCCGGGGAGGGCCTGCAATACGCCCACCATCGCCAGCGGGATGCCGGTGCGGGTCACGAACTCCACGATCCGCTCCCCCGCCCCGGGGCTCTCGCCGTCGAAGCCGAGGATGAAGCCGGCCATCACCTGCAGGCCGTGGGCGCGGATCGTGCCCACCGATTCCACCAGGGGGCTGCGCATGTTCTGGTGCTTGCCGGCACCGGCCAGGGAGTGCTCGTCCGGCGTCTCGATCCCGAGGAAGACGCGGCGGAAACGGCAGGCCGTCATGGCGTTCATCAACGGCTCGTCGGCGGCCAGATCGAGCGAGGCCTCGGTGGTGAAGGCGAAGGGGAAGTCATGGCGCCGCTGCCACTCCAGCAGTGCCGGCAGCAGCAGGCGCACGTTGCGCCGGTTGCCGATGAAGTTGTCGTCCACCAGAAACACGTCCCCACGCCAGCCGAGCCGGTTCAGGGCCTCCAGCTCAGCGATCAGCTGCGGCGGCGTCTTGGTGCGCGGGGTTCGCCCGTAGAGCACGATGATGTCGCAGAACTCGCACTGGAAGGGACAGCCGCGCGAGAACTGCACGGCCATCATTTCGTAGGCCTCCATCTGCAGCAGATCGAAGCGTGGAAGCGGCGAGGTGCGCACATCCGGCTTCTGCCCGTCGGCGGTGAACACCCCGAAGCTCCGCCCGGCCTCGATCGCCTCCACGAAGGGAGGAATGCTGATCTCCCCTTCCCCCAGGATCAGGAAATCGGCCGCCACCAGTTCAGGGGCCCCGGGGGTGGAGGTGGCGAAGGGCCCGCCCACGGCCACCGGCAGGCCATGACGCTTGGCCAGGGCGACCTGACGGGCAAGATCGCGCTTATGCACGATCATCGCCGAGATGATCACCAGGTCGGCCCAGCGCCAGTCCTCCTCGCTCACCTCGCGGATCTGGGTATCGACGAGCCGCAGGTGCCAGTGGGCCGGCAGCAGGGCCGCCACGGTGATCAGGCCCAGGGGGGGCAGCAGCACGCGGCGGCCCACCAGGGCGAGGGCCGCATCGAAGCTCCAGAACGTCTTCGGCGAGCGGGGGTGGACCAGCAGCACGTGCATCGTCGTCCTCCTGAGGGGGCGCCGATCCGACTGTGGGCAGGGCCGCTGCAACTGGAGGGGCCTGCCGCGGATGCGCCGCGGGAGAGCGCCTTACGATCCACGGGCTCGGAGGGATCGAAGCCGGCATGACGCGGAAAAGCCCTGAGCTGTTCGCCGCCGCGGATCTGGAGCCATGAGCACCCTCAATCCGGAGCGGAGCCGCCTCGACGCCCTGCGCCAGGAGTTCGAGCACGAAGCCAGCTTCAGCCAGGTGTTCGTGGTGCTCACGGTGGGGGCCACCCTGATCGCCACCCTGGGCCTGCTGGCCAACAGCCCGGGCGTGGTGATCGGGGCCATGGTGGTGGCCCCCTGGATCCTGCCGCTGCAGGCGATGGCGTTCGAGATCCTGCAGGGGCGGCTGCCGATGTTCCTGCGGGCCCTGCGCACCCTGCTGCTGGGGGTGGTGATCTGCGTGCTGCTGTCGATGGCGGTGGGCCACCTGGTGGCCTTCCCCAACTTCGGCAGCGAGGTGATGAACCGCACCAGCCCCAACCTGCTGGATCTGGGCGTGGCCCTGGTGGCCGGCGCGGTGGCGATGTACGCCAAACTGCGCAAGGACGCCATCTCGGCCCTGGCTGGCCTGGCCATCGCCGTGGCCCTGGTGCCGCCGATGTGCGTTGTGGGGATCCTGCTGGCCTCGTCCTTCTGGACGCAGGCCTATGGGGCACTGCTGCTGTTCGCCACCAACCTGCTGGGGATCATGGTGGGGGCGATGGCCAGCCTGGGAACCCTGGAGCGGGTGTACCGCAAACGGCTGTTCCGCAGCCGTCTGGGCCTCACCAGCCTGGCCCTCACCCTGCTGCTGCTGCTACCCCTCAGCAGCAGTTTCGTTCGCCTGGTGAACCGATCGCGGCTGGAAACCAAGGCCCAGCAGCTGGAGGCCACCATCGAGCAGCAGCTGCGCACCCGCACGATCACGCTCGGCAGCGATCCCGCCATCGATCTGGTGGGCCTGGCCGTCGACTGGCAGAAGAACCCGCCGCTGATCCGCGCCCGGGTGCGCGTCACCGACCCCAACCTGCCCACACCCCGCCAGGTGGCCGAGGTGCAGGCCTTCATCAACCGACAGCAGGCGCCGCTGCGCTTCCGGCTGGTGGTGCAGCGCACCGCCGTCGACCTGATCGGCCCGGACACCGCGCCCAATCCTCCGGAGCTGGAGGTGCTGCCGCCCCCGGCCCTGCCGCCGCTGCCCGGGGCGGAGCCCCGCGAGGACACGAATCTCCGCTCCCGCGAGGACGGCCCGACGACGGCGCTCACGTCGCTCGGCCGC
This sequence comes from Cyanobium sp. FGCU52, assembly GCA_024958715.1. GTDB lineage: Bacteria > Cyanobacteriota > Cyanobacteriia > PCC-6307 > Cyanobiaceae > Cyanobium. Next base: position 36,376 of record JANWUS010000038.1, read on the forward strand.
CATCTCCCCGAGGGAGTCCGCAAGCGGATCGACCTCACGGTCCAGGGCTGAACGCCCCCGGCCTGACCGGCGGGAACAGGCGCTGCCGCAAACAAAGCGACACGTACACCAAAGCCACGAGCACCGGCACCTCGATCAGCGGACCGATCACCCCGGCCAGGGCCTGCCTGGAGCTGACACCCCAGACGCTGATGCTCACGGCGATGGCCAGCTCGAAGTTGTTGCCGGCGGCGGTGAAGGCAAGGGCGGCGGTGCGGTCGTAGCCGAAGCCGCTGCGACGCCCGGCGAGGAAGGCCACGGCCCACATGATCGCGAAATAGAGCAGCAGCGGCAGCGACACGCGGGCCACGGTGAGCGGGTCGGAGGTGATCGCCCGGCCCTGCAGAGCGAACATCACCACGATCGTGAACAGCAGCCCGTAGAGGGCCCTGGGGCCAAGGCGCGGCAGGAAGGTCTGCTCGTACCAGCGGCGACTGCGCCACCGCACCCCGAAGTGACGGGTGAGATAGCCGGCCACCAGCGGCAGGCCGATCCAGAGGGGCAGGAAGCGATCGAAAACCGAGAGCCGGGCCAGCACGGCCGCCTCTTCGCCGTGGGGCCGGAGCGTGTCGAGGTGCTGCATCGGCGTCAGGGGCAGGGGGGAGCGGGCAGGCGGCACTGGGCCGCCAGGGCGGCCAGCCAGGCGCGCAGCGCTTCGATCGGCTCGGGTCGCAGCCGGTAGTAGATCCAGCGGCCCTGCTGGCGATCCTGCAGCAGACCCGCCTCCTTCAGCACCTTCAGGTGGAAGGAGAGCTTCGACTGGGCCAGGCCCAGGGAGGTGGTGAGGTCGCAGACGCAGCGCTCGCCGCCCCCGAGGGCCTCGATCACCTGCAGCCGGATCGGATCCGCCAGGGCCCGCAGCAGCAGCCGGGCCTGGTCGGCATCGACGCAGGGGACCGGGGGGCAGTCCGCCGTTAACCGCGCCATAAACCGATCAATCGGGCTTGATGCGAGCCTAGGCCCCAGCTGCAGGCCATGGCCTTGAAGATCGGCATCAACGGCTTCGGCCGCATCGGTCGCCTGGTGTTCCGCGCCCTCTGGGGCCGCCCCGGCATCGAGCTGGTGCACGTGAACGATCCGGCCGGCGATGCCGCCACCGCGGCCCACCTGCTGGCCTTCGATTCGGTGCACGGACGCTGGCCCGTGGCCGTGCAGGCAGGCCCAGACAACGCCCCCGGTGGCTTTCAGGTGGAGGGCCATCCCGTTTCCTTCTCCCGGGAGAGCGATCCCACCGCGGTGCCCTGGAAGGAGGCAGGCATCACGATGGTTCTGGAGTGCAGCGGCCGCTTCAAGACCCCCACCACCCTGCAGCCCTACTTCGATGCGGCGGGGCTGAAGCGGGTGGTGGTGGCCTGCCCGGTGAAGGGGGTGATCGCCGGCGAGGAAGCCCTGAACGTGGTGTTCGGCATCAACCACCAGCTGCTGGATCTTCAGCGGCACCGGCTGGTGACCGCCGCCTCCTGCACCACCAACTGCCTGGCGCCGGTGGTGAAGGTGGTGCACGAAGGCTTCGGCATCCGCCACGGCTCGATCACCACCCTCCACGACGTCACCAACACCCAGGTGGTGGTGGATGGCTTCAAAAGCGACCTGCGCCGCGCCCGCTCCTGCCTGCAGAGCCTGATCCCCACCACCACGGGCTCGGCCCGGGCGATCGGACTGATCTTCCCGGAGCTTGAAGGCAGGCTGAACGGCCATGCCGTGCGGGTGCCGCTGCTCAACGCCTCGCTCACCGACGCCGTGTTCGAACTGGAGCGGCCGGTGACGGCGGACGAGGTGAACGGGGCGTTCGCGGCCGCCGCAGCCGGCCCCCTCAAGGGCATCCTCGGCTACGAGGAACGGCCGCTGGTGTCGGTGGATTACGTCAACGACGACCGCAGCGCCATCGTCGATGGCCCTTCGACGATGGTGACCCACGGCACCCAGCTCAAGGTGTACGCCTGGTACGACAACGAGTGGGGCTACAGCTGCCGCATGGCCGACCTGGTGAGCCACATCGTCGCCCTCACGGAGGGCTGAGCACGCCCATGGCACGCCCGCTCTCGGCCCTGCAGCAATACCTGGTCGTCACCGCGGCCTACTGGGCCTTCACCGTCACCGACGGCGCCCTGCGCATGCTGGTGGTGTTCCACTTCCACCAGCTCGGCTACTCCACTCTGGAGATCGCCTTCCTGTTCCTCTTCTACGAATTCTTCGGCATCGTCACCAACCTCTGGGGAGGCTGGCTGGGGGCCCGCTTCGGCCTGCGGCTCACCCTCTGGGCCGGCATGGTGCTGCAGATCGCTGCGCTTCTGATGCTGGTGCCGGTGTCGGGCGACTGGCCGCGTCTGTTCTCCCTTCTCTATGTGATGGGCGCCCAGGCGATCAGCGGCATCGCCAAGGACCTCAACAAGATGAGCGCCAAGAGCGCCATCAAGACCGTGGTGCCCGAAACCCCCGACAACCATCAGCAGGGCGAGCAGCAGCTGTTCCGCTGGGTGGCGATCCTCACCGGCTCCAAGAACGCCCTCAAGGGGGTGGGCTTCTTCGTGGGCGGCGTGCTGCTGGCCACCCTGGGCTTCGCCGGCTCGGTGGCGGCGATGGCCGGCGCCCTGCTGCTGGCCCTGCTGGGCACCCTGGTGCTCCCCGGCGAGATCGGCCGCATGAAGCGCAAACCCGGCTTCGCGGCCCTGTTCTCCACCAGCGCCGGCATCAATGTGCTCTCTCTGGCCCGCTTCTTCCTCTTCGGTGCCCGCGACGTGTGGTTCGTGGTGGCCCTGCCGGTGTTCCTGGAGGCCACGCTCGGCTGGAGGTTCTGGGAGGTGGGCGGCTTCCTCGGCCTCTGGGTGATCGGCTACGGGATCATCCAGGGCTCGGCCCCGGCCCTGCGACGGGCCTGGGGCCGCACCGGCCCGCCGGGCCCCTCGGCGGTACAGTTCTGGAGTGCGGTGCTCACGGCCATTCCCGCCCTGATCGCGGTGGCGCTCTGGCGCGAAGTGGCCCACCCGGGGGTGGCGATCGTGGTGGGCCTGGCGGCCTTCGGCGCCGTGTTCGCGATGAACTCCTCGATCCACAGCTACATGGTGCTGGCCTATGCCGATGCCGAGGCGGTGAGCCTGAACGTGGGCTTCTATTACATGGCCAACGCCGCCGGCCGGCTGCTCGGCACCCTGCTCTCCGGCTGGGTTTACCTGCAGGGGGGCATGACCGCCTGCCTGGGGTGCTCAGCCCTGCTGGTGGGCCTGTCGTTCCTCACCAGCCTGCGGCTGCCGGTACCTCCCCGCCAGCAGCTGGCGCCGGTCTGAGCAGACCCGCCGTTTCAGGGACCGCCGGCGCATCCAGAGTGCCGGAATCACGTCATCCCCAGAGATGTCCCAGCAACAGCTCGATGCCTTCATCGGCGTGGTGCGGGCGGATCCGGCCTGGCAGCAGCGCATCCAGACCCTCGAGTCCGACGTGCTCACCCTGGCACAGCAGGTGAGACAGGCCGGCTACGACCTCAGCGACGAGGAGATCGTCTGGCTCACCACCTGCCAGGACTGGATGTCGGATGCGCCGGCCTCGGCCGGGACCGGCTCGCCACCGCTGGGGGTGTGGGGCTGAGCCGGGCGCCCGCCCACGCCGCGGCCTGAGCCAGGGCCAGGGCGAGGGCCGCCAGCAGGGCATCGGGCCACTGGCCGCTGCGGGCTCCCAGCAGCAGCGCCAGCAGCAGACACAGGCCCAGGGCCACCAGCGTGACCCGGCGCGTCATCCGGCGGGTGCGCCGCTGCAGGCGGGTGGCGGGAGGCTTCAGGGTGGCGAGGCTGCGACCGAGCCGGCCCAGCTCCGTGGCCTCCCCCACGACCACCACCGCGGCCCGGCCGCGTCCGGCCACCACGAGCGAACCGGCCATGATCGTCTCCTGCCCCCCCTTTTGCACCGGCATCGACTCGCCGGTCAGCAGGGATTCATCGAGGGCCAGCCCCACCGCCTCGCTGATGCGTGCGTCAGCCGCCACCCGGTCCCCTTCCTCCAGCAGCACACAGTCGCCCTCGCGCACCTGCTCCGGCGGGAGGGGCTCACCCGGAATACCAGCGCCGGTACCAGTCCGCCATCTGGCGGATCTCCTGGCTCTGCACCCGCACCATGGCGTCCTGGAGGGTCCGCAGCTGGGGATGGTCGGTGCCCATCAGGGCATGGGAGGCCATCATCACGCCCATGCGGTGGTGGGGAATCATCTGTTCGATGAAGGCCCGGTCGAAGTCGGGCGCCGCCCGCAGCGCCGCCAGGCTGATCTCAGTGCCGGCCACGCCCATGCCCATCCCCATGCCGTAGCCCATGCCGCCGCCCATCCATCCGCCGCGGCCCATGCCGTACCCCGATCCCGCACCGGGAGTCCAGCGCGGGACGTCCGTGCCGAACCACTGGCGGTACCAGGCCCGCATCTGGGCGTTCTCCCGGCGCTGACTGGTGGCGATCCGCTGCGCCAGGGCCTTCAGCTCCGGATGGCGGGCCCGGGTGAGGGCCAGGTCCGCCATGGCGATCGCGCCGTCGTGATGGGGAATCATCATCACGATGAAGCGCTGATCACTGGCCGCCATCCAGCCCGGCCCGCCGCGGCCCGCGCCGGGTCCTTCGGCGGCTGCAGGCGGAACCGCCCCCTGGGGAGCGGCAGAGCCCGTGGAGGTGCCAGGCGGGGGGCCTGCCCCGACCGGAAGGACGGCCCCGGCCATCAGGAGCAGAACCGCCGTCGCCGGGGTCAGCAGACGGAGCGGGAAGCGGGGGGTTGCCACAGCGGGAATGCTCCGGGCAAAGTCCTTCCCCAGCATGGGCAGTTCGCCCGGGATGCGAGCGATCAGGGCACCTTCCCGGCGACCCGGCCACCCCAGGAGGTCTCAGGAGCCGGTGCCCTCCTCCACCTCCACCTCCACCTCCAGCGTGCTCTTGCGGATGCCGAGCTCCCCCACGCAACGACGGGCCTCCTCCAGGAAGGCATTGGCGTCGTCCGCGGCATCGGCCTGGCGCAGCACGTGGGCGGTGAGAGCGGTGCGGGAGGTGCTCACGCCCCAGATGTGAAGTTCGGGCACCGCAACCACCCCCGGCAATGCCAGCAGGGCGGCCCGCACCCGCTCCACGTCGATTCCGCGGGGAGCGGCATCGAGGTTCACGGCGATTGCCTCCCGCAGCAGCGACCAGGCGCTGGCCATCACCACCGCACCCACGCCGAAGGCGGTGAGGGCATCGAGCTGCAGCCAGCCCGTGGCCCCCACCAGCAGGGTGCTCGCCAGCACCGCCACCGACACGGCCGCGTCGGTGAGCAGATGGAGCACCGCCGCCCGCTGGTTGAGATCGTGGTGGTGGTCGTGGCCGAACAGGCGGGCCGAGAGGAGATTGATCACGATCCCGGCGGCGGCGGCCCAGGCCACCGGTCCGGTCTGCAGGGGCACCGGCGCGAGGAAGCGCTGGATGGCCTCCACCACCACCACGGCCCCGGCCGCGAAGATCAGCAGGCCGTTCACCAGCGAGGCCAGGTGGGTGCTGCGCCCGAACCCGTAGGTGAAGCGCCCGGTCGCGGGCCTGCGGCTGAGCCGCTCCGCCCCCCAGCCGAGGGCCAGCCCCACCACATCGCCGAGGTTGTGCAGGGCATCGCCGATCAGCGCGAGCGAACCGAAGGCGAAGCCGATCGTGAGCTGGAGGGTGGTGAGGGCGGCGTTGAGCAGCACGCTCCAGCGGAAGGCCGCCTCCGCACGGTTTCTGGGCCCATGGGCATGGGGGTGATCGGCATGGTGGCCCTCGGACCCCATCGCTCAGCCCTCGCGCCGGGCAGCGAGATACAGGCCGATCATCTCCTCCATCCCCTCTTCTGGGTGCGGCCATGGGGCCGCAGACCACGGGCGGCCCAGAGGCGATCGAGCTCCAGCCGCGTTTCCTCAGGAATCAAGCAGGAGAGCATCACCTTGCCCTCCCGGCTGGCGGAACACCTGCGTTGCCGTGTCGCCACGATCCCTTCGCGCCTGTGGAATTGAATGTACACATGCACACAATCAGGGGCTCCGCCGTCCCCGGCCGCCACGCACGCACCCTCCCCGCCCTCGTGGCATCCGCCCTGCTGGCTCTGGGCGGCGTGGCGCTGGCCGCTCCGGCCTCGCTCTGCCGCCCATGGCGGGAGGAGCGCGACACCCTGGCTCAGCAGGCGATGGCGGCCGAGATCGCCCTGGTGCAGCAGACCCGGCAGCGACTCTGTCCCCAGCTCGAACGGCAGGCCTCAGCCGCCAACGCCGACCAGCGGGACTACGGGCCGATCGACTACCAGGCCCTGATCGACTGCCGGCAGCGGGCCGAGCAGAGCCTGCGGCGCAGCAGGACCGTGCTGTACCGCAACGACCGGGGCTTTCTCTTCTATACGGCCGAAGGAGCCCGCCTGGCCCGCCGAGCGGATGCCGTGCACCTGGCGGGGCGGATGAGGGGCTGCCCTTGAAGGAACTCAGCAGGCAAGGAAGCGGAAGGCGAGGCCGACCATGGCGAAGCCGGTGAGCGAGGTGGCGGCCAGCAGGGTGGTGGTGCGGAACATGGGACCCCCGTGGGATGGGTGATGGGGCGCGCGACGGGGCGCGCGACGGGGCGCGTGATGGGACGCGCGATGAGGAGCGACGCAGGCGAGGACGCGGGCCCTCCGATGACCAATTTCTAAAGCAATCCTTAAGGGATGCGGTAGCCATGACCACATCTCGTAACGAGCCCCCCTCCCCGGCGCTCCCTTCCCTCCTTTTCACCTGCTGGCGATGATGAGCAAGCGTGTCGCCGGCTCGATGCCCCCGTCCCAAGGCCGGCCCCGGCCCGTCGACGACCACCAGCGACGGCGCCAGGAGCGTCAGGAACTGGTGCGCCTCGCCCATGCCAACGCCGAACGCCAGGCCTTCGAGCTGCATCGCGAGCAGGTACGCCTCGACAAGGAAGCCCCTCCCGCCCCGGACCGGGGACCGGCTGGCTGCCTGGCGCTGATCCTCGTGCCGATCGGCCTGCTGCTGCTCACAGTCCATCCCGTTCCCGGCATGGTGGTGCTGACCCTGGGGGCCATGGCCTATCTGATGGGCTCCCACCACCTCGACCGCACCCGGCAGCAGCTGGAGCAGGCAGACACCGAAGCCGATCTGCGCTGGCGGAACGAGGAGAGTCGGCGCTGGCAGCGCCGCGGCCTGCGCTGACGGCCGGCCGGCCCTAACCCTCCGAAGCGTCTCGGCACCAGAGCGCCAGGCCGCCGCCGCGGCCCCGGGCAGCCAGCCAGGCGCTGCCCACCGGCGTCGAACCGGAGCCGATCAGGGCGAAGAAGGGCCGCCGGCGCGGGTCCGGTGCCGGCAGGGAACGGCTGAACAGGTCCCGCTCTCCGGCGCGGAGCCGGCAACGCTCGAAGCCGAAGACCAGCAGCGGACGCCGGCCCTCCAGCACCCCTTCGCCCTCGAACCGCAGCTCGAGGGGGCCAAGCCGCACGCTGTTCACCAGGGCCAGGCGGTCCGCCGCCGGCCGGATCTCGAGCGTCGCCGCCAGCCCCCGCAGCAGCGCAGCCGCGAAGCCGGTGGGGCGGCTGCCGCTCCTGGGCCAGACCTGCTGCAGTCGCCACACCCCGGCCAGCTGATCGCCGGCGAGGCCACTGCCGCTGCGGCGCACCTGGCGCTCCAGCGCCAGCAGGGCAGCCCCATCGGGCAACTCAGGGGCCTGCGGCGGGTGGGCGGGAGACAGCGACACGGAACCAGAGCGGAGGGAGGGATGGGCCAGGGCCCTGCCTCACCTTCTAGGACCTTCCTGCGAGCTGATCGGGGAGGATGTCGCCATGGCCTCCACCACCCCGCGCGCCCCCGCCGGCAGCAGCGCCCCCGCCCAACCGATCGTGGTGCTGGGCGGCTTCCTGATCGATCCACCCGCCTACGGGCCGATGCTCGACAGCCTGCGCAGCTGCAGCAGCCAGCCGGTGACCCTCGTGGAGGTGGGCACGCCCGAATGGCTGCTCACCGTTTTCCCCTTCGCCTGGGCGCGCATCCTCGATCGGGTCGCCGCCACGGTGGCCGCCCAGGCCGCCGCCTCCCCCACCGGCCGCGTAACGCTGGTGGGCCACAGCTCGGGCGGCATCATGCTGCGCCTGTTCCTGGGCGATGGGCCGTTCGAGGGCCGGCGCTGGGGCGGTCGCCGCCGCGCCGACACCCTGGTGATGCTCGGCAGTCCCCACACCGCGCTCAAGGCCACGCCGCTGCGCCGGCGGGTGGAGAGGGAGCTGCCGGGGGCCTTCTTCGCCGCGGCCGAGGAAGGAGAGCAGGTGCGCTACCTCTCGGTGGCCGGCGACCTCGACCTGGCCGATCCCGCCGCCACCGCCACGGCCCGGCGGATGGCCCCCGCCGCCTACCGCAACAGCACGGGCGATCCCCACGACCGCGGCGACGGCCTGGTGCCGGTGAGCGCGGCCCTGCTGGCGGGCTCCGAGCACCTGGTGCTGCCGGGGGTCGCCCATGGCGGCGCCTTCGGATCCCGCTGGTACGGCACGCCCGCAGTGGTGGAGCAGTGGTGGGCCGCCCTCAGCGCTCCATGAGCACGGCCACGTGGGCGGCGCCGGCGGAGGCCAGGGCCTCCAGGTCGTAGCCGCCCTCGAGGGCGGACACCAGCCGGCCCTCGCAATGGCGCTCCGCCACCTCCATCACCAGGCGGGTGAGGGCGGCGAAGTGGCCGTCGCCCAGGCCGAGGTCGCCGAGGGGATCGCGCCGGTGGGCATCGAACCCCGCCGACACCAGCACGAAGTCGGGGGCGAAGGCCGTCGCCACGGCGGGCAGCTCCCGCCGCCAGAGCGCCACCAGCTCGTCGCCGCCCGTGCCGGCCGGCACCGGCATGTTCACGATGAAACCCTCCCCGGCGCCACCGCCCCGTTCCCGCGCCTCACCGCTGCCGGGATAGAGGGGGCTCTGGTGGCTGCCGAACACCAGCACCGAGGGGTCGCTCCAGAAGATCTCCTGGGTGCCGTTGCCGTGGTGCACGTCCCAGTCGAGGATCAGCACCCGACCGATCCCGTGCGTGGCCTGCAGGGCCCGGGCGGCGATCGCCACGTTGTTGTACAAACAGAAGCCCATCCCCCGGCACGGACCGGCGTGGTGGCCCGGCGGACGGACGACGGCGAAGGCATTGCGCACACGCCCGGCCATCACCGCCTCCACGGCTGCCAGCACGCCCCCGGCGGCCAGGCGCGCCACCGCCTCCGAGCCGGGTCCGATGGCGGTGTCGCCGGTGGAGAGATGGTCGCGGCCGGCCTCCACGTCCTCCAGCACCCGCTCCAGATAGCCAGGGGTGTGGCAGCGCAGCAGCTCGGCCTCGCTGGCGGCGCGCGGCGGGAGCACGCGGCAATGCTCGAGCAGGCCGCTGCGGTGCAGACCCTGGATCACCGCATCCACCCGGGCGGGTCGCTCGGGATGGCCGGCTCCGGTGTCGTGGTCGCGGTAGGCGGGATCGCAGACCAGGCCGGTGGGCGCCGTGGTGGTGCGGTCGGCGGGGAGGAGGGAGCCCATGGGCCCATCCTCGGCCCGCCGGCCGCCGCCGGGAGCACGGCCTCAGCTGCGCCGCAGCCAGTTCGGTGCCCCGCTGAACCAGTCACCGAGATCGTCGCGGCGCGGATCGAAGGCGCCGTCGCTGCCCACCTCGCCCAGGTCCATGGCGGCGAGGAAGCTATCAAGGCCCCCTGCCGGCTCCCCCTGGAGCTGGCGGCGACGCGCCCTGCGCAGCCAGCTGCCGACGGTGGGGTCCCGGTCGGCGAACTTCTGCACGTAGATGCGCTCCTGCAGGGAGACGGGAGCGGACTCGGCGATGCGCTCGATGATGTTCTGCAGCCGCAGGCGGGTGGGGGGTGTGAGCATCGGAGGCTCGAAACGGGTGGGCACGTGATAGCGATGCCCCTCCCCCCCGCCAGTGGCGATCGACACCTCCCGGGGCTCCTGTCAGCGGTCGCACGCGGCATGCCAGGGGCCCCACCGCAAGGCCCGGGGTGATGCCTACGCTCCAGGATCAGGCGAGCGCCCACCGCATGGCGAGAAGCCCCGCTTTGTTCCACCTCTCGATCCCCGCCAGCGACCTGGACGAAACCGAGCGGTGGTACGTCAACGGTCTCGGCTGCCGCGCCGGCCGCCGCAGCGACCGGGCCCTGATCCTCGACCTGGGCGGCCACCAGCTCGTGGCCCAGCTCGAGGGCCACGGGATCCCACCCCAGCGGGGCATCTATCCGCGCCACTTCGGCCTGGTGTTCGCCGAGGAGGCCGACTGGTGGCACCTGGTGGAGCGGGTGCGGGGCAACGGCCTTCCGTTCGCCGTCGATCCCCGCTGCCGCTACGAGGGCGAGGAACTCGAACACCTCACGTTCTTCGTGGTGGATCCCTCCGGCAACTGGCTGGAGTTCAAGCACTACCGGCGTGCCCAGGCGATTCTCGGCTGCCACCACCTCAGCGAGGTGGGCGACCGCGAGCTGCGGGACGCGCCCCTGTCGCCAATGCCGTGAGACCGATGGATCCGAGCGCGGCCCGGCTGCGGGCACGCCTGCTGGAGTTCCTCAAGTTCCGCGTGCTCGCCGCCCAGGAAACCTTCTTCGACGATCTGCGCCTCCCCGAAGCCGAGCAGGTCCCCGCCGAATGGGACGGGCTTGACGTCGCCGCCTTCCGGGCCTGGCTCGCCCCGCTCTGGCCGGAGGCCCTGGCTCTGGCCGATGCCGACCTGCGCCGCTGCCTGGAGGATGCCCGTCGTCTCTATCTGCCCTGAACCGGAGTCCGGCGCCTCCCCCTTCAGCCCGTGAGCGGCAGCCAGCGGCAGGAGGCGATCAGCTCCTCGGGATCGAGGGCGGCCGCCCGCCGCACCTCGGCCTGCTGTCCCGCCACCAGCGTGTCGTGAAGCAGGGGTCCCATGGCCTGGCGCAGCGGCAGGCTGGCGGCGAAGGCGGCGCTGGCGGCCGCCAGATCGAGGGGCAGGCGCTCCGGCGGCTCCGCCAGCAGGGCCGGATCGCCCAGCACCGGATCCGGCAGGGGCTGGGGATTGCGCAGCCCGTCCTGCACCAGCGCCTGCAGCGCCCCCAGCAGCAGGTAGGGGTTGGCGGCCAGGTCGGCGGTCTTGAGTTCGAGGTGGGCGTCCACCCCGTCGCCCTCCGTCGGCACCAGCCGCAGGGCCGCCTCCCGGTTCTCCACCCCCCAGGCCCGGAAGGGGGCCGACCAGCGGCTGGGCGCCAGCCGCCGATAGGACACCGCCAGGGGACAGCCGATCGGCATCAGAGCGGGCAGGGCCTCCAGCAGGGCCCCCAGCAGGCCCGCCCCGGCCGGCGGGAGCCCCCCCGGTCCATCGCCCCCCTGCAGCAGCGGCACGTCCTGACGGGTGAAGGAGAGGTGCACGTGGCCGCCGTTGCCCACCCGCGTGGCCTCCGGCAGGGGGCTGAAGCTCGCCCGCCAGCCGAAGCGCCGGCTGACCCGTTGGATCAGCAGCTTCGCGAGCACCAGCCGGTCGGCCGCCTCGAGAGGGTCGCCGGGCGCGAGCGAGAGCTCGAACTGGGCGGCACCGTATTCCGGATGGAACTGCAGCCAGGGCAGCCCGGCGGCATCGAGGGCATCCAGCAGGGCGCCGGCGTAGTCCAGGCCCTCCACGAGGCGATCGGCGCCGTAGGGACCTCCGGCCAGGGCGGGGGCGGCCTCCCCCCGGGGCCCGGGATCGGCCACCAGCCACTCGATCTCGAAGCCGGCGGTCACGGCCACCCCCTCGGCGGCGAGGGCATCGCGGCCGGCCCGGCAGAAGCTGCGCTGATCGGCGGCATAGGCGCTGCCATCCCGGAGGTGCCGGTCACCGGGGGCCCAGAACCAGCCCGCCGCGGGCTCCAGGGGCCGCAGGGCCTCGGCATCGGCCACCAGCCGCAGATCGCCATCCGGCACCGCCAGTGGATGATCGCCATCCGGCAGGCCGTCGATCCGCCAGGCGTCGGAGACCGGCGAGAAGCCCACCCCGAGGCGGGCCGCCGCCGCGAAGCGATCCCCCGGCACCACCTTCACCAGCACGGCGCCGGCATGGTTCACGAAGGTCACCGCCACGCGGCGCGGGGAGTCGGGAACGGACATGCCGGGGTGACGTCACCACCGTCATGATTGCCCCGCCGGGCCATACGCCGCCATGGATGCCGTCTGCCTTCGCCCGTCGCGCAGCGCCCTGCTGCTGGTGGATCTGCAGAACGGCACCTGCGGAGCAGGCCAGGAACAACTGCGCCCGGCCTTCGGTGCCCTGTTCCGCCAGCGCACCCTGCCGGCAGCCCGCCGGGCCCTGGCGGATGCCCGCCGCGCCGGCGCCGAAGTGATCCACACCGTGATCGCCAACCTCACGGCCGACGGCCGCGACCGCAGCCTCGACTACAAGCGCTGCGGCATGGGCTTTCCCCCCGGCTCGGCGGAGGCCCGGGTGATCGAGGAGCTCGCCCCCCTGGCCGACGAGCTGGTGCTGCCCAAGAGCTCCTCATCGCCCTTCAGCTCCACCACCCTCGACTACCTGCTGCGCAACATCGGCATCGAGGTGCTGGTGGTGGCCGGGATCCTCACCGACCAGTGCATCGACCACACCTGCAAGGACGCCGCCGATCGCGGCTACCGGGTGGTGTGCCTGCACGACGCCTGCATGGCCGAGAGCCTGGAGCGGCACGAGGCCGCACTGGCCTGCTTCCGCGGCTACGCCGAGCAGCGCCGGGCCGACGAGATCATCTGGCGGGAGTGAGGGTGTGGGCCTTTGAGCCGGCCGACGCGCCGCGCAGCGCCCGCTCCACCACCGGCACGTCCTCGCAGTAGGGAAGCCGGCCCATCTCCTGGGGCGTTTCCACCGGCTTGCCGAAGCGGCGCTGCACCGCCTGCAGGCGCAGATTGATCGAGCACTGGGCCACCATCCAGGGCAGCAGTTTGCCTTTGTCGCGCGGCATCGGCCCAAGGGCCTCCGCCTCCCGGAACAGGGGGCCGAGTTCGTTGGCCCAGAGGGAGAGAGTCACCGGATCGTCCTGCACCCGCCCATGGCTGAGGGCGGCCTGATCCCAGGCCGTGCGCTCGTCGCGCCGCAGCAGCACCACCAGCAGGGCCGTGGCGGCCAGCAGCAGGCCGCTGCCCACCAGCAGGCGGCGGCGGAGCCCGGCGGGGGAGAGCGGCAAGGATCGGCGGAACGACGGCGCAGGATGGCACCGTACCCGGCGCGACCCGTGCTGCGCTTCGCCCTCGAACTGCTGCCCGCCCTCGGGCTGGGCCTGCTGCTCGGGCGGGCCTTCCCCTGGCTTCCGGCCCGCCTGGCCGGCCCCCTGATCCAGTGGGGCGTGCCGATCAGCCTCGCCGGCCTGCTGCTGCGCGCAGGCCTGCGCCCCGGCCTGCTGATCTCCGGCGCGATGGCGCTCGGCGGCACCGTGCTCGGCCTGCTGCTGGTGCGCAGCCTGCCGGCGCTGCGGCGGGCTCTGCCCAGCGGCAGCCTGCAGCTAGGGAGCATCACCGGCAACACCGCCTACTGGGGGCTGCCGGTGGCGGTGGCCCTGCTGCCGGCGGCGGCGATCAGCCATGCGATCACCTACGACCTGGTGGGCACCCTGATCACCTGGACGATCGGCCCCCTGCTGGTGGAGGGCCTGCCCGCCCGCTGGGCCGCCCTGTTCGCCGCCCTGCGCACCAGCCCGGCGAGTCGCGGCCTGGTGGTGGCCCTGCTGGTGCAGCTCACCCCCTGGAGCACGGAGGCGGCGACCGTGCTGGCGTGGCCGGCCAGGATCGTGCTGCTCGTCGCCCTGGCGGTGGTGGGGATGCGCCTGGGGGTGATGCTGCGGCAGTCCAGGCCCCCGGCGCCCTCGAAGGTGGGAGCGGCCCTGGCGATCAAGCTCGTGCTGTTCCCGGCCCTGATGCTGGCCGCCGCCCTGGCCCTCGCCCTGCCCCCCCCTGTGCGGGAGGCGGTGGTGCTGCAGGCGGCGGCGCCCACCGCGATCTCGGTGCTGCTGCTGGCGGAGGCCACCCCGGGCGCGGCGGATGTGGAGGGGGCCGCCGCCCTGGTGCTGGGCAGCACCCTGCTGGCCCTGGCCACGGTGCCTCTGTGGTGGGCGGTGCTGGCCGCCGTGGGTGGACAGGGCTGAGGGGGAAGGGAGGGAGGTCCACCCCGCCATCGCCCGGGCGTCCCTGCCACGCTGGTCGCCGTCCCATGGGCCCACCAGCCCACCGCCCCGCCGTGACCTTCGCCGCCCTGCGCCGTGAGCTGAAGATGATCTTCTGGCTGCCGCTGCTGGTGGTCGCGGTGCCCTGGGGCCAGGAACTGATCGACCAGGTGGCCTTCGGCGGGCAGTGGAACCTGCCGATGCTGCCGGGCGGCTCGTTCCTGGGGGTGCTCACCGCGCCATTCAGCCATGGCGGCTTCGGCCATCTGATCAGCAACACCCTCTGGTTCGTGCCGCTGAGCTGGCTGGTGCTGGCCAAGAGCCGCCGCGACTATCTCGCCGTGTGGCTGGGGGTGTACGCCACCGCCATCCCGGTCTGGTTGTTCTGGCCGGTGGGCAGCCATGGCCTGTCGGGCGTGATCTACGGCCTGCTCGGCTATCTGCTGCTGATCGGCTGGCTGGAGAAACGGCCCGTGTCGATGGCCCTCTCGGTGCTGTGCCTGGTGCTCTATGGCGGCATGCTGCCCACCCTGCTGCCCTTCCTCACGCCGCCGGGAGTGAGCTGGATCGGCCATGCCTCCGGCTTCGCCGGCGGGGTGCTGGCGGCGCTGGCGATCCACCGGGAACGGCCTGGCTCCCTTCCCTAGGCTGCACCGTCCCTCCGAATCCCCTCGGATCATGGGCCTCGCCGCGAGCGTCTTCGGGTTGCTGGCCGCCCTGATCCAGCTGCAGGGCGATCCCCTGGCCGGTGGACGGCTCACCGGCAGCGTGCGCCTTCCCCTCGAGCGGGCCTCCGGCGGCGACACCCCGGTGCTCACCTTCACCAGCCCACGGGGATCGGTGCGGCTGCTGCTCGACACCGGCGCCACCTCCTCGATGCTCACCCCCGGCGCGGCGGAGCGGCTGGGTCTGGAGGCCCGCCCCCTTCCCCGCAAGGCCTTCGCCCTCTCCGGTGGCGGCAGCGGCTGCGAGCACCTGCAGCCGGCCCGCACCACCCTGCCCGATCTCTCCCTGCGGGGCGAGGGGGAGGGGGTGAGCCTGCGGGGGGCGGAAGCACTGGTGATGGAGGTGGCCGCCCTGCCGGCCGGGGTCGACGGGGTGCTGGGGGCGCCGTCCCTGCGGCAGCTGCCGATCCGGGTGGATCCGCCGGCCGGCCGGCTCAGCCTCGGACGCACGGCCCTCGGCCTCAACCTCCGGCAGCGAACGCCGCCTCGCCAGACGCTGCCCCTGGAATGGCGGCGGGGCGTGCCGGTGCTGCGGCTGGCGAGCGTGGGGGGCCCGGTGGAGGCCCTCGCCGACAGCGGCGCCGAAGGCCTGTTCCTCAGCCCGGCGCTGGCGGCACGCCTCCATCCCCTCGGGGCGCCGAAGCCCCTGCGGCTGGTGGGCTTCTGCGGCGAGCAGACGGTGCGGCGTCAGCCCTTCGCCGGCCTGGGCCTGCCGGGGGAGCCCGCGGACCTCGACGCGGTGAGGCCCGTGGAGGGCATCGTCACCACCAACCCGATCTTCCAGGATCTGGGGGTGGAGGCGATCCTGGGGCAGGAACTGCTGCGGCAGCGGGTGCAGCTGTGGCGGCTCGATGCACCCGAGCCGAGGCTGGAGCTGTGGTGACCCTTCCTGTGGTGACGCTTCAGGGATAGGCGTTGGGCACGAAGAACTGCTCGTTCATCGGTGGCCTGCGGTAATCGCCGCCACTCTTGCGGGGGCGCAGCTTGATCGCCGGAGGCGTCATGTCCTCGTAGGGCACCTTGCTCAGCAGATGGCGGATGCAGTTGAGCCGTGCCCGCCGCTTGTCGTCGGCCTCCACCGTGTACCAGGGAGCCTCGGGGATGTTGGTGTGGGCGAACATGTCGTCCTTGGCCCGGGAGAACTCCACCCAGCGGTCGCGGGATTCCAGATCCATCGGGCTCAGCTTCCAGCGCCGGGTGGGATCCTCGATCCGGGATCGGAAGCGGGCCTCCTGCTCCTCATCGGACACGGAAAACCAGTACTTGATCAGGGTGATGCCGCTGCGCACCAGCATGCGCTCGAAGGCGGGGCACGACTGCAGGAACTCCTGCACCTCCTCCGGGGTGCAGAACTCCATCACGCGCTCCACACCGGCGCGGTTGTACCAGCTGCGGTCGAACACCACAATCTCCCCGGCGGAGGGGAAGTGGGGCACGTAGCGCTGGAAGTACCACTGGGTTTTCTGGGTGTCGGAGGGGGTGCCGAGGGCGACGACGGTGCAGCCCCGCGGGTTGAGGGGTTCGACGATCCGCTTGATCGTGCCCCCCTTGCCGGCGGCATCACGCCCCTCAAAGACCACGATCAGCCGGTAGCCCACCGCCTTGATCCAATACTGCATCTTCACCAGCTCCACCTGCAGCCGCGCGAGCTCCTTCTCGTAAAAGCCCCGATCGAGCTTGGGGGGACGACCCTCGGAGTGAACGGCGAAGTCGTCGAGGATCGGGGAGGGACGGTAGAGGTCAGCCTCCTGGCTCTCCTTCCTGCTGCTCTTGGGACTGCCCTTGTCCTTGCCCATGACCACCCGGCCAGATCAGAGCTCCATGCAAACAGGCACCAACAGAAATGCCCCCTTCCGGTGAGGAACAGGGCATCTCCGGAGCAGCCGCCAGTCAGGGGCGCTCGTGGTGCCGACGTGGTGGGTCCGCCGCCGGTGCATCGGTTGTGGCCCAACCAGGGACGGTTCAGGCACCGACCCCGCCGACTCGCCAACAATCGCAACATCCGACAACGGCAACGGCAACGGCAACGGCTCCAAGAAGCACCAGCCCCAGAAGAAGTCCGCGCATGGAGGGACCGGGGTGGCCCGCATGGAGATCAGACGGCCTCGAGACGGCCCGGAGCCCACTGGGCGATCAGCTGTTCGATCTGGGCCAGCCGGTAGCGGCTGCGCTCGTCGGGCAGCCGCTGGTATTCGTCCCGCAGGGCCCTCAACCGGGCCTCGAAGGCTTGAAGGACGGGATGGTTCTCGTTCACGCCAGGGATGCGAGCGAACCCGAATCTTAAGCGAATCCAAAGAGACCCGCCATAAGGAAGGCCGGCAGGCAGCCCTCCGTCAGCGAACCGACGCAAGCGAACACCAACTCCCGAAGACGAGCGGCGTCGGCAGCACGGGTAGAATTTTCTATCTGGACGACTGGACGACCGTTGAATCCGGTGGATTCCCGCAACTCCACCACCCCTAAGCTGGCCACCATCGCCGCACCGATGCAGGAATCGGTCCACTCCCGCAGCGCCATCCTTGCCGCGATGCTCGAGACCCTCGAGGGCCGTGGGGGAGCAGCCGGCCGTGATGAACTGGCAGCCTCCATCCGCTGCCGGATCCTTGGCAATGCCGACCGCACGGATCCGGAACTCGACGACCTGATCACCAGCCTGATCCGCAGGTCCCTGGTCGCCGAATGGATCGTGCCAAAGGCCGATAACCACACCCTCCAGATCAGCGCCGAAGGTCATCACGTTCTGAAACTCCACCGCCTGGGCAGGGGCGTCCTCTCCCGCCTGATCCGCCGGCCCCGTGCCCAGGTCCTGGGCCATCGGGGTCCCGTCTGAACAGCACAGCCTGCAGGTTCGTGGCCGCTGCCGCACCATCCAGCAGCGCTGTTGCTTCGCGCTGCACCCTCGCGCTCTCCGTCGCTCCCTCCGAGAGCTCCCGTTCTGAGGAAGGCCCCGATGGCTGCCGTTGGAAGTCAGGCATGAATGCCTATGGCTCCGTCTCGGTCGCAGACCGAAAGTGGTGACACGAACCAGGAGGCTCCAGCGATGGAAGAAGCACCACCCGGTCAGTCGTCAGGAGTTGGTTGACTGCAGGCCCCTGCTCCAACAGTCTCGATCCGATCCACGGTCGTCCGGTTCCTCCGAGAACCACCCGATGCACCGCCTGAGGTGCCCCCGGGTCAGAACGTCGACCGATCGCTTGGATGCCATGGCCCCAGGTGCCGCCCTCCGCAGCTCCGACCCCAAATTCATTCTTCGATGCACTGCTTCAATGCGCTGCTTCGAAGCGCAGATCGCTGGCACGATCGCTTCCCCGCTGACGACACTCTGATGGCGACCGCATGACGGCCCGGACCCTCGTAACCGGCCGCATCACCCATCCCCGGCCCTGACAGGCCCATCGTCCGTTCAGCTTTTTCATTCAGCCATTGCCACGAAGACGTTCACCCCGGCCCGGTCCCCCCAGGGATCGGGCCTCTCTTCGTCCAACCCGCGGCTCATCGACGCGGACGGCGTTCTCGGGATGGAGTGATGCGAACGCCCACAGAGCCGGTTCAATCCGGTGCTGTGCGGATACAGTCCGAAAGATTCCAGGGCCCGAGGCCAACCCATCCATGCTCATCGGCGAGATCTTCCTCGAGACCATGGCCACGGGGATCATCACCCAGGAGGAGATCGACTGGCTCACCACCCACCAGTCGAGCTTCGAGCGCGACGAGGAGGCCAAGGCGCTGAAGATCGGCCGCCTGCTCGATGAGGGGGAGATCCAGATCGGTTGTCGGCTGCTGGGCACCCACCGGCCTGTGGTCGAGAAGCAGGAAGGGTCCAAGGGCGAAGCCTCGGCGGCCTGAGCCGCGTCATCCGTTCGCGGCCAGCGCACCGCCGCAGCTGGAACCGCTGCCGGCCGTGCAGCCGAAACAGTGCTCGGCCACGGTGATCGGAGCCCCTGCCGGGTCGACGTCGAGCAGGTCGCGCAGGTGCTTCAGGGAAGGGTGGCCGGCGGGCAGGCCCAGCATCTGGTTGAAGTCGCAGTCTTGGAGCCGGCCCTGCCAGTCGACGCTGATCAGGTGGCGGCACATCACGGCCGGCAGGTTGGCCGGATTGTGGTGGCTGCGCAGCGCTTCCTTGTACGTCTCCAGGCGTCCCTCGGCCGCCAGGCTGGCCGCGAACCGGTGGATCGGCATGTTGGCCAGGGCGTACAGCCGGTTGAAGACGATGCCGTAGGCGTCGCCCAGCACCCGGCGGTAGTCGGCCTCCAGTTCGTCCTGCGGCGGCGGCAGGCTGGGACCCTGGGGGTTGTAGACGAGGGTGAGGTCGAGGCCGCTGCCGCTGTGCCCGTAGCCCAGGGCGTTGAGGCGCTGCAGGCCGGCGATGCTGCGCAGGAACACCCCGCTGCCGCGCTGGCGATCCACATTCGCTTCCAGATAACAGGGCAGGGAAGCCACCACCCGCACGCCCTGCTCCGCCAGAAACTCACCCAGATCCTCCTGGCCCGGCTCGCTGAGGATCGTGAGGTTGCAGCGGTCGATCACCTCAACCCCCAGCCCCCGGGCCTGGCGCACCAGATCGCGAAAGCCGGGATGCAGCTCCGGGGCGCCGCCGGTGAGATCGAGGCAGCCGATGCCCCGGGCCTCCAGCACCGGGCCGATCAGGGCCAGGGTGTCGGCCTCCATGCTCTCGGTGCGCGTGGGGCCGGCATCCACATGGCAGTGGCGGCAGGCCTGGTTGCAGCGGTAGCCCAGGTTCACCTGAAGGGTGGTCAGGGCACCACGACGCAGCGCCGGGAAGGCGGTGGGCGCCACTGGCACGGGCGCCCCTGACGCAGACGCCGGCGAGACGGAACCCATGGCGGCAGGCCGATGCGGCCCGTTGCGGACTGCGTTGAACGTACCGCCCGGACACAGCAACCGGCGGCATGGGTCACCCCAAGGGGCGTCGGGTACCCGCTGGTGCCGTCTTGCCAGTCCGCCGGCATCCGGGTCACAGTCCTGGCAGATGCGGCCCACGGCCCTCCCGATGACCGATCTGTTCACCCCCCTGTCCCTGGGCCCCCTCACCCTGCCCAACCGGGTGGTGATGGCTCCCCTCACCCGCTGCCGGGCGGAGGACGGGAATGTGCCGGGGAGCCTGATGGCCACGTACTAGCCCAGCGCGCCAGCGCCGGGCTGATCGTGGCGGAAGCCACCATGGCCATGGAGGGCAACTCCGCCTTCGCCCGCGAGCCCGGCATCCACTCGCAGGCCCAGGTGGAGGGCTGGCGGCAGGTCACCGAGGCGGTGCACGCCGCCGGGGGCAGGATCGTTCTGCAGATCTGGCACGGCGGCCGCGCCTGCCATCCCCTGCTCAACGGCGGGCGCGTGCCGGTGGCGCCGAGTGCGATCGCCATCAGCGGCGACGAGGTGCACACCCCGGAGGGCAAGAAGCCCTACACCGTGCCGCGCGCCCTGGCCGACGACGAGCTGCCACAGATCGTGGAAGGTTTCCGCATCGCCGCCCGCAACGCCACCGCCGCCGGCTTCGACGGGGTGGAGGTGCACGGCGCCAACGGCTACCTGATCGATCAGTTCCTGCGCGACGGCACCAACCATCGCCAGGGTCCCTACGGCGGGCCGGTGGAGCACCGGGCCCGGCTGCTGCTGGAGGTGCTGGCGGCGGTGCGGGGCGAAACGCCGCTGATGGGGCTGCGGCTCTCGCCGCTGAACTCCTACAACGACATCAGGGACAGCGATCCGGTGGGCCTGGCCAGCTGGCTGGGGGAGCACCTCAACGACCGGGGGCTCGACTACCTGCACCTGATGCGCGGCGATTTCCTCGGCGTCCAGCAGGGCGACGTGCTCACCCCGATGCGCGAGCGCTTCCGCGGCCCCCTGATCGCCAACATGGGTTACGACGCAGCGGAAGCCAACGCCGCCATCGCCGCAGGAACGGTGGATGCGGTGGCCTTCGGCAACGCCTTTCTCGCCAACCCGGACCTGCCGGAGCGACTGCGGCTGGGGACTCCCCTCAACCCCGCAGACCCCTCCACCTTCTACAGCCCCGGTCCCGCGGGCTACACCGACTATCCCTTCCTGTCCCGATGAACCCCGCCACCGACGTTCTCGTGATCGCCGCCAGCAGCGGCGAGAACCTCCAGCTGGCCGGCCGCTTCGGCGAGGCCGCCCGCCAGCAGGGTCTGAGCGCCGAGGTGCTCGACCTCACCACCCTCGATCTGCCCCTCTACAACCCGCGTGTGCACGCCGCCAACGGCGTGCCCGAGAGCGTGCCGGCGCTGAGCCGGCGAATGGCCGCGGTGCCCCGCTGGGTGATCTGCGCGCCCGAATACAACGGCTCGATCCCGCCGGTGCTCACCAGCGCCATCGCCTGGCTCTCCGTACAGGGCGATGACTTCCGGCTGCTGTTCAACGGCCGCCCGATCGCCATCGCCAGCCATTCCGGTGGCGGCGGGGTGGAGGTGCTCACCGCCCTGCGCATCCAGCTGGCCCACCTCGGTGCCCACGTCGTGGGACGGCAGCTGGTGGCCACCCGCGCCAGGCCCGCCGCCGACGCCAGCATCGACGACATCGTCGCCCGCCTGGCCCAGCTCCAGCCCATCCAGCTCTGAGGTTTCGCCATGACCAGCTCCTCCCCCGTCGCCGGCGGACCGGCGACCACCTTCCAGTTCCGCCCCGCCGGCGAACGGTTCCACAGCCGCCTCGACTGGCTCGACAGCTGGCACAGCTTCAGCTTCGCCGGCCATCACGATCCCCGCTGGATGGGCTTCGGCCCGCTGCGGGTGATCAATGACGACACCATCGCCCCGGGCCGGGGGTTCGACCTCCACCCCCACCGGGACATGGAGATCGTGACGGTGATGGTGGGAGGGGAGCTGACCCACCGCGACTCCATGGGCAACGCCGAGGTGATCCGGGCCGGCGAAGTGCAGCGCATGAGCGCGGGCACCGGCGTGGTGCACGGCGAGTGGAACGAGGGTGCGATTCCCTGCCGGCTGCTGCAGATCTGGATCGAGCCGGCCAGCCAGGGAATCCCGCCGGCCTACGACCAGAAAGCGTTCACGATCAGCGAAAACTGGACGCCGCTGCTCGACCCCAACGGAGCCGACGGGGCGATGGCCATCCACCGGCCGGTGAGGCTCTGGCGGGCCCGGCCCGCCGCCGGCGCCTCCTTCCCCCTTGCCTTGGCGGGCGGGCGCCTGGGCTGGCTTCAGCTGATCGAGGGCGCCGTGCAGCTCGAAAGTGCCGAAGGCGGCGTGCCTGCGGCCGCTCCGGCAGATGGCCTGCTCAGGCGTGGCGACGGTCTGGGGTTCGCGAGCAGCACCGACCCGCTGCGGCTGGTGGCGGGACCGGAAGGCGCGGATCTGCTGCTGTTCGAGCTGCGCTGAGCCATGGCCCACGGCTGCGGTCGCCGCGGGGAGGTGGGGGGAATCTGTAAGCAAGGCGACCGAATCGAGGGCGGGATGGTGAGAATGGGGCGGATGCAGACCCAGGCTCCCCTGCTGACCACCGCGGCGATGCTCGAGCCGCCGCGCGGCTACCGCCCCCTGGCCTGGCTGGGGCTGGTGGTCAATGTGCTGGTCATCCCGGCGATGCTGGCGGTGATCCTGCGGGAGCCCACCTGGCGGGCCATCCACATCGCCGTGGGAGCCGGAGCGGTGCTGCCCACGGCGGTGGTGGGCATCGTGGCCGCCGTCGCCCTGCTGCGCTGGCGGCACTGGGGCCAGGTGCTGGCGATCGTGGCCCTGTCGATGAGCCTGGCGGTGGCGCTGCCCTACGGCATCGTGCGCCTCGTGCTGGTGGAGGCGGGCCGGGGAACCCTGGCGGTGGCGGCGCCGCTGCTCTGGCTGGCGAACACGGCGGTTCTCGTGTTCTGGTGCCGCCCGGCGATCCGCCGCTACCTGCGCTGACCGGCCGGGGTGCGGATCCCAGAAGAATGGCAAATCGGTAGCAACGGCGCCACCGGGACGGCAGGCCATGAAGATTGGATGAGACTCAACCGAGCCCGTCATTCGATGCCCAGCCCCCAACGCCTCGCTGCCATCCAGACCATCCAGCAGCGCGGCACGGCCCCCACGCCGCCGATCCAGAAGCTCGATGAGCTCTGGGCGAGCGACGTGTTCTCGCTGGACAAGATGAAGGCCGCGCTGCCGAAGGAGATCTTCAAGTCTGTGCAGCGCACCGTCAAGGAGGGCAGCAAGCTCGACGTCTCGGTGGCCAATGTGGTGGCCCAGGCCATGAAGGAGTGGGCCACCAGCCGCGGCGCCCTGTACTACTCGCACGTCTTCTACCCGCTCACCAACTCCACCGCCGAGAAGCACGACGGCTTCATCTCGCCCCAGGGCGACGGCACCGCGATCACCGAGTTCACCGGCAAGCTGCTGGTGCAGGGCGAGCCCGACGGCTCCTCCTTCCCCAACGGCGGCATCCGCTCCACCTTCGAGGCCCGCGGCTACACCGCCTGGGACATCACCAGCCCGGCGTATCTGATGGAGACCCCCAATGGGGTCACCCTCTGCATCCCCACGGTGTTCGTGTCCTGGACCGGTGAGGCCCTCGACAAGAAGACGCCGCTGCTGCGCTCCAACGCCGCCGTCGATGCCCAGGCCCGCCGGCTGCTGAAGATGCTGGGCGAGAAGGAGATCGCGCCGATCAACTCCAGCTGCGGCGCCGAGCAGGAGTACTTCCTGATCGACAGCGCCTGGCTGCCGTTGCGCTCCGACCTGCTGCTGGCCGGCCGCACCCTGTTCGGCAAGCCCTCGGCCAAGGGTCAGCAGTTCGACGACCACTACTTCGGCGCCATCCCCGAGCGGGTGCAGGTGTTCATGCAGGAGGTGGAGCGCCGCCTGTACAAGCTGGGAATCCCCGCCAAGACCCGCCACAACGAGGTGGCCCCCTCCCAGTTCGAGATCGCCCCGTTCTTCGAGGCGGCAAACGTGGCCACCGACCACCAGCAGCTGACGATGACGGTGCTGCGGGAAACGGCCAAGAAGCACGGCATGGCCTGCCTGCTGCACGAGAAGCCGTTCGCCGGCATCAACGGCTCGGGCAAGCACGTGAACTGGTCGATCGGCAACGCCACCCAGGGCAACCTGCTCGATCCCGGTCACACCCCCCACGAGAACCTGCAGTTCCTGCTGTTCTGCGGGGCCGTGATCCGCGGCATCCACCTCTACGGCCCGCTGCTGCGGGCGGCGATCGCCACCGCCTCCAACGACCATCGCCTCGGCGCCAACGAGGCGCCGCCGGCGATCATCTCGGTGTACCTGGGCAGCCAGCTGGAGGATGTGTTCCGCCAGATCCGCGAGGGCCGTCTGAGCGGCTCCGCGATCGGCGGGGTGATGAACTTCGGCGTGGAGACGCTGCCCGAGTTCGCCAAGGATCCGGGCGACCGCAACCGCACCTCACCGTTCGCCTTCACCGGCAACCGCTTCGAATTCCGCGCCGTGGGCTCCGGCCAGTCGGTGGCAGGTCCGCTGGTGGTGCTGAACACGATCCTGGCCGATTCGATCGCCTGGATCGCCGACCAGCTGCAGATCCGCCTGAACGCCGGCTCTCCGCTCGACGCCGCCGCCCTGGCGGTGCTCCAGAACGTGATGACCCAGCACGGCAACGTGGTGTTCGGCGGCGACGGCTACTCCTCGGAGTGGCACCGCATCGCCGTGGAGGAGCGGGGCCTGGAGAATCTGCGCACCAGCGCCGATGCCCTGCCGGTGCTGAAGCGCGACAATGTGCGCGAGCTGTTCGAGCGCACCGGCGTGCTCACGCCGGTGGAACTGGAGAGCCGCTACGAAGTGTATTCCGAGCAGTACATCCTGGCGATCGAGGTGGAGGCGAAGCTGGCGGTGCAGATCGCCCGCACCCAGGTGTACCCGGCGGCGATGCGCTATCTGGGCGAGCTGGCGGGCTCCCTGCAGCTGCAGAGCTCGATGGGTCTGCAGGTGTCACCGGACACCCAGCAGCAGGTGGCGGCCCACAGCCAGGCCCTCATGGATGTGGCCGGCCAGCTGCAGGACGCGATCGACCATCCCCCCCATGGCACCGAGGCTCACCTCCGCCATTGCGCCGACGTGCTGCTGCCGCTGATGGGGCGTCTGCGCCAGGCCGTCGATGGCCTGGAAGCGCTGGTCGACGACAACCTCTGGCCGCTGCCGTCGTACCAGGAGATGCTGTTCCTGCGCTGAGCCCAGCCGGCCCCCACGTTCCGATGGATCGATCCCAGCCCATCGCCGTCGTGGGGGCCGGCAGCGCCGGCCTGCTGCTGGCGCTGCTGCTGCAGCGCCAGGGCCATGAGGTGACGCTGTTCGAGCGCTCGCCCCAGCTGCGCGACGAGGGCTGCGGCATCCTGCTGGTGAAGACCGGGGTGGAGGCGATCGCCGCCGCCGGGGTTCCGGGTCTGCTGGAGGAGATCCTGGCGGCGGGCATCCCGGTGCAGCGCTTCCTGTTCCGCAACCTGCGCGGCGATCCGATCGAGACGAGCCCGACGGAGCGGGCGGCGGGCGAGCTGCCCTCGCTGCTGATCCCCCGGCCGGCGATCCTCGGGGCCCTGGCGGCGCGGCTGGCGCCGGGCAGCTTCCGCCCCGGGTCTGAACTGGTGGAGTGGCAGCAGGAGGCGGGGGGCGTGCGGGCCCGCTTCGCCGACGGCAGCCGCTGGGAGGGGGCGCTGCTGGTGGGGGCCGACGGGCTCTTCTCCAGGGTGGCTCCGGCCCTGGCGCCGCAGCGGCGGCTGCACTACCTGGGCGATCGGGTGTGGCGGGGGGTGGTGGCCGACGGCACGTTCTGCGGCGACGGCGATTTCATCGTGTACGCCCGGGGGCGGGGCATCTACGCCAACGTCTTCGACCTCGGCCACGCCCCCGACGGCACGCCCCTCACCCACTGGGGCTTCTTCCAGGAGGAGCCTCTGCCGGCCGGGCGCGAAGAGCAGCGCCGGCTGCTGCGGGAGCCGGTGCCGGCGGAGGCCCTGGCCAAGCTGCCGGCCGATGTGGCCGCCCTGATCGCCGCCACGCCGCCGGAGGCGGTGGTGGCCAACTGGTCGTTCGACATCGATCCGCTGCCGCGGCTGGTGCAGGGGCGCGTGGCCCTGATCGGCGATGCGGGCCATGCCATGAGTTCCTCCCAGGCCCGGGGGATGACCGCCGGTCTGGAGGATGCCGTGGAACTGGCCGCCCACCTGGCGGACGACGCCCCGGATCCGGTGGCAGCGCTGGAGGCCTGGGAGGCGGAGCGGCTGCCGGTGGTGCATGCCTATCAGAACCGCAGCCGGCAGGTGAGCGCACGCACAGGGCGGCGGTCGCCGGCGAAGACGTCCTGATGTCGCGATGGTGACAGTCCAGATCTGTCACAAGCATCAGAGTGGAACTCTTGACGCGATATGTGTAGTGGCCCTTCCTTCCGTTCCCGCAACCCTGGCCCAGAGTCTCGGCCAGCTCTATGGCAGCGCCCGGCGCTACCGCCTGGTGGATCAGAACGGCGATCCCCACCCCGTCCTCGACGACGTCTACGACACGCTGGAGGCCGCCTGGCTGGAGGCCGTGTCGTGGTGGCGCGAAGAGGTGGGGGGAGGCCAGGAGCCGGTGGGCATCGGCGTGGAGGTGAGCACCGCCACCGGCGACTGGCGCACCGTTCGCCACCCTGGCCGCTGAGATCCCCGCTCACCTGAGGCCTCAGCCGGCCTCAGCCACGAACGGTGCCGGATCCTGATCGCGGCGATGCTGCACCGGGATCGGCAGCCCCTGGGCCGACGGATCCGCCGGGTCGAGTCCGGCGGTGTGCTCCAGGGCCTGGCGCAGGCGGCGGGCGGCATGGAGAGGCATGTCGCGCGGAACGCAGATGCGATCCCGCAGGGTGCGCAGGGCAGCGGCGCTGCCCGAAGGCGGCGGACAGTCCATGCCCAGGGCGAGATAGGTGAGGGCGCAGCGCAGGGCGGCGTCGAAGCCGTCACCCTCGCGCGAGTAGCGGCGCACCAGCACGCCCCGATGCCGCAGCACCCGAGCGATCGCCCGGGCCGCGGCATCCGCCGGCGGGGCCTCACTGGTTTCGGGGTCGGGGCCAACATCGACGATCGGCCAGGGGCCATGGTCGATGCGCTCGGCCAGCTGGCGGCGCTCCGGTGTGGCCTCGACAAAACAGCCCCCCATCTGGGGCGGCAGGTCATGCACGTGGGTGTGGAAGTCGCTCTGGGTTCCCAGGTAGGTGGAGCGCTGCTCGAGGGCCGCGAACCAGCGGTCGATGGCGGGATGGCGGCGGCGCAGCAGGTAGCCCTTGTAGTAAGCGAGGCTCGCCGACATCCGCTCCACGTAGGGCACGAACACCAGATCGGCGGTGCTCAGATCCCCCAGCAGGAAGGTGCCCGGGGTGGCCTCCAGCGCCTCGGCCATGCGGGCGGCCACCTCGTCGAAGGCGAGGCGGGCCCGCTCCGCGGCCCCGGGCCCGAGGGGCTGGCAGAGCCACTGGCACCAGGCGCGGAACAGCAGACGCTCGAGCCGGCGCAGGGGCAGAACGCGGGAGTCGTTCATGCCGGGCCCGAGGCTGCCGAAGCTGGCCTCGAGCACCTCCAGGATCCGGTCGCTCTCGGTGACGAGGCGGCCATCGAGTTCGATCGCGGGCAACATGCCGGAGGGCACCCGGCGCCGGTACCAGTCCTCCTTCTCGCCGTAGCAGAACATCGTGACCTTGGCCACGCGGTAGGGCACCTGGCGCTCCTCCAGCCACAGCCACACCTTCTGGCAGTAGGGGCACCAGGCGTGGTGATCGCGGAAGAGGGTGACGCGGACCGCGGCCTCCGGCTGGCCGAAGGTGCGCAGGCGGGAGCGGGGGTTGGTGGGCCCGGTGAGGGGGTTCGGCTCTTCGGCGGCGAAGGTCTGCAGGTCGGACCAGGAGAGGGGAGGCTCGGCCGACGGGGCGACCATGGGAGCGGGGGAACGAGGGAGGATGAGTCTGGGCCGGCACGGGCCGCCCAGGCGGGCGGCGGCGGTGGGTGGCCGTGAGTGGCCGCGAGCGCTCGCGTCCGGGCAGTCCCTCTCCCTAGCCTGTCCAGCAGGAACCCACGACCTTCCGCTCCATGTTCGACGCCTTCACCAAGGTGATCGCCCAGGCTGATGCCCGCGGCGAATTTCTCAACTCCGCCCAGATCGATGCCCTCGCCGGCCTGGTGTCCGACGCCAACAAGCGGATGGATGCGGTGAACCGCATCACCTCCAGCGCCTCGCGCATCGTCACCGACGCCGCACGCGCCCTGTTCGAGCAGCAGCCGGCCCTGATCGCCCCCGGCGGCAACGCCTACACCCATCGCCGCATGGCCGCCTGCCTGCGCGACATGGAGATCATCCTTCGCTATGTCACCTACGCCGTGTTCACCGGCGACGCTTCCGTGCTGGAGGATCGCTGCCTCAACGGCCTGCGCGAGACCTACCTCGCCCTGGGCGTGCCCGGTGCCTCGGTAGCCGAGGGGGTGCGCGGCATGAAGGCGGCGGCGCTGGCCCTGGTGGGCGACCGCAACGGCATCACCCCGGGCGACTGCTCAGCCCTCATGTCCGAGATCGGCACCTACTTCGACCGGGCCGCAGCGGCGGTGGCCTGAAGCCCGTTTTTGTCATTAAATGGTAAAGATCAGGTCCGGGAGATCAACTCTCGGCCTCTTTTTCTGTGAAAGACTGAAAACAGTGGCGACCGCTACAAACGGTGGTCGCATCGGTCGGCACGGTGTGGTTGTTCACATCCCCAAGGCCCCCTTTTGATGCCAAGGAGTTCTAAGTCCGGCGGTGGTATCACCGCCGAGGCGACTTTTGATCGTCTACGCACCAGGATGCTGGCAGGCATCCACTCTCCACAGCTTAAAAGTTCCGCGCTTGTGTTGTTGGCTGCCGGCGCCGGCATGCTGCCGCTGATGGCCGGCTCGGCCAAGGCTGCTCTCACCAAGATGCCCACCGACGGCGCTGACACCCTGCTGATGCTGATGGGTTCGGCACTGGTGTTGCTGATGACCCCGGGTCTGGCGTTCTTCTACGGCGGCTTCACCCGCGCCAAGAACGTGCTCAACACCATGATGATGAGCTTCTTCCTCATGGGCCTCGTGGGGGTGCTGTGGGTGGTGATCGGCTACAGCCTCTCCTTCGGCACGGGCTTCGGCAGCCCCTTCATCGGCGGCCTGGATTTCCTCATGTTGAACGGGGTGGGCGGTCCACTGGGCGATGAACCACTGGCCGACGGCTTCGCGATCTCGGCCAGTTCCTTTGCCCTGTTCCAGGGCATGTTCGCGATCATCACCCCGGCCCTGATCTCAGGCGCGCTGGTGGAGCGCATCAACTTCAAGGCCTGGTTCTGGTTCGCCCTGCTCTGGAGCCTGTTCATCTACTGCCCGATGGCCAAGATGGTTTGGGGCGGCGGCTTCCTCGGAGCCGCTGAAGGAATGATGGGCGCCATCGACTTCGCCGGCGGCACGGTCGTGCACATCGCCTCGGGTGTGGCCGCCCTGGTGGCGGCCGCGATCGTCGGACCGCGCACCGGCTATCCCGAGAGCGTGCGGCCACCCCACAACGTGCCGTACATCCTCCTGGGTGCCGGCCTGCTCTGGTTCGGCTGGTTCGGTTTCAACGGCGCCAGCTTCTTTGCCGCCAAGGGGGCGGGCTTCTCGTTCATCACCACCACCACCTCCGCGTCGGCGGCGATGCTCACCTGGTGCCTGATCGACTGGTTCAAGGACGGCAAACCCACCGCCGTGGGTGCCGCCACCGGCGCAGTCGCCGGCCTGGTGGGAATCACCCCGGCTGCCGGCTTCGTGGCGATCGGTTCCTCGATCGTGATCGGGGCCGTGGTGGCGGTGGCCTGCTACGTCGCCGTGCAGTTCTCCGGTGCCGGTGGTGTGGGTGGATCCTCAAAATCGGTGCTGGATGAATCGCTCGACGCCTTCTCCGTGCACGGTGTCGGCGGTACCCTCGGTGCCCTGCTCACCGGCGCGCTGGCGGTCAAGGAACTGGTTCCGGCCGACTATTTCCCTGCCGCCGCCAAGATCCTCGAGGAGAGCGGCAACTTCGGCCTTTTCCTCACCCAGCTCAAGGCTGTTCTGTTCACCTACGGCTTCGTGGCGATCGGCACGGTGATCATCCTGCTGATCATCAAGGCCACGGTGGGTCTGCGCGTCAGCCCCGAGGATGAAGAACGCGGTCTCGACTTCGTCTGCCACGGCGAAGAAGCCTACGATCCCATGACTAACTGAGCCTGACGCACGATGAAATTGATCACAGCATTGGTGCGTCCCTCCAAGGTGGACGCGATCAAATCGGCCCTGGTGGCCCTGGAGATTGTGGGGATGACGGTGAGCGATGCCCGCGGCTTCGGCCGCCAGAAGGGCCAGGTGGAGCGCTACCGCGGCAACGAGTTCACGGTGGATTTCCTGCCGAAGTCGAAGATCGTGGTGGCGGTGCCCGATGAAAAGCTGGAGGCAGCCCTCAACGCCATCAGCGAAGCGGCGCACACGGGAGAGATCGGTGACGGGAAAATCTTCGTCACCCCCTTGTTGGATGCGATCCGCATCCGGACTGGAGAGAGAGGGCCGATCGCCCTTTGATCGGGACGTAAGCCGGGTGAGTATCCAGTCTCACCCGGCTCTTCTGCGTGATGGAGAACCTGGCTGGGTGCTCAGGTGAGTGTGACATCTCCGGTTTCGCCGGTACGAATGCGGATGGATGCTTCGACAGGAGAAACAATGATCTTGCCATCGCCGATCTGGCCGGTACGGGCCGCCGTGCTGATGGCTTCGACCACGCCGGCAACTAAGCCATCGGAGACAACAGTGAGAATCGAGATCTTCGGCAGCAGGCGAGACTCAACCGTGACACCACGGTAGACTTCTGTGTAGCCACGCTGACGGCCAAAGCCCTGTACGGGGGAAACGGTCATCCCGTTAATGCCGAGAGACACGAGGGCCTCCTTGACGGACTCCAGCTTTTCTGGCCGAATGATGGCGTGAATCTGTTTCACAGGATAGCTGTGGTTGGTAGCAAGCCTATGGGCTGGTCAGACCCCGTTCCGTAGCATTGACATCATTCTTTGGCCATCCAGCGGCTCAGGGACGGCCGGAGCGGGCGCTCCCCAAAGCCGGTGGTGCTGAGGGGAAGGCCAGGCTTGATCGGAATCGGAGAGTCGAGCCCCGCGGTTCTGTAACAGATGCAACACCGTGGTGGGCGGCTTGTACGCATTCTCGGTGCTGATGGGTGTCAGCTGGCATCCAAAAGTCCACCGAGCAGCCGACCTCCTGAACTGATCATGACCATCGCCTCATACCCTCCCGGGCGACCGAAGCGCCTCAGGGAGGCGAGTCTTCTGGAAGCACCCAGGCTTCTGATGAGTCGCATTCGCGTGTTCTCATCTCAGCGTCTTCTCTGGCTGGCTTGCGTGCTGGCGGCGTTGTTCGGCCTAGGCCTGTTCAACCTTTCCGCCCATGCCGCCGAACTGCCGGAACTCACCCCGGCCTTTCTCGCCAACAACTTCTTTCTGTTCATCTGCGCCGTTCTGGTGATCTTCATGAACGCCGGCTTCGCCATGGTGGAGGCCGGGATGTGTCGCCAGAAGAACGCGGTGAACATTCTGTTCAAGAATCTACTGGTTTTTGGCATCGCCGTTACTGCCTACTGGTTCATTGGCTACAAGATTATGTACAACGCCGACTGGGTCATTCCCGGCTGGCTGAAGTTCGGTGGCCTGTTCTTTG
Source organism: Cyanobium sp. FGCU52 (assembly GCA_024958715.1). Classification (GTDB taxonomy): domain Bacteria; phylum Cyanobacteriota; class Cyanobacteriia; order PCC-6307; family Cyanobiaceae; genus Cyanobium. The sequence goes on from JANWUS010000038.1 coordinate 67,943, forward strand.
ATCCCACCGTGACGCCTGAAATGATCACGGAGGGCAAGTTGGTGCCCAGCGTGGATTTCCTCTTCCAGGCCGCATTCGCCGGAACCTCAGCCACGATCGTATCGGGCCTGGTGGCCGAGCGGATCAAGTTCCCTCAATTCGTTGTTTTCTCGCTCGTCCTGGTTGCGATTATCTATCCCATCCTGGGCAGCTGGCAGTGGAATGTGGGTGAAGGCTGGTTGAACAAGCTTGGCTTCATTGACTTTGCCGGCTCCACAGTGGTGCATTCCGTGGGTGCTTGGGCTGGAATCGTGGGCGCCATCATGCTTGGACCCCGGATTGGCAAGTTTGTGGGAGGCAAACCTCAGGCCATTCCCGGCCACAACCTGGCAATCGCCACCCTGGGATGCCTGATCCTGTGGATCGGCTGGTATGGCTTCAACCCCGGCTCCTGGCTCTCCATGGCCCCGGAGGTTCCCTACATCGCCGTTACCACCACCCTCGGGGCAGCAGGTGGTGCCATCTCCGGAACATTGGCATCCCAGCTCCCCGGCAAAGGTCCGGACAAGCGACCAGGCAAGCCCGACCTCACCATGACCATCAACGGCATACTTGGCGGCCTGGTGGGTGTGACGGCAGGATGCGATGGCTACTCGATGGTTTCGGCCTGGGTCATCGGTTTCTTTTCTGGAATTCTGGTGGTGTTCGCGGTCGCCTTCATCGACAACATGAAGATCGATGATCCCGTGGGTGCCTTCTCCGTGCACGGCGTGTGCGGGATCTTCGGCACCCTGGCCGTGGGCCTGTTCAACAAGGACAAGGGCCTGCTCACCGGCCACGGGTTCGCCCAGCTGGGCCATCAGTTCGTGGGTGTGTTTGCCTTTGCGATCGTCGCGATCATTTCCTCGGTCATCCTCTGGTGGCTGGTGGGAGCCCTCTTCGGCGGGCTGCGCGTCACCGAGGAGGAGGAGATCATCGGCCTCGACCTCGGCGAACACGGAATGGAGGCCTATCCAGACTTCGCCCCTGCGGCGAAGTAAGCCGGAATCGCTCGATTCCATGCGTCCAGGGCCCGCGGAACTCCGCGGGCTTTTTTTTTGTCTTCCACCTCTGCCTGGCTCCAGCCTGCCTGGATTCGATGGTCCCCCATTGGCGATTCACGGCGGGCCATCTAGATCAGCCGGGATCCCGTGGCACGCAGGCGCTGGCTCGGGTCGAACGCCGCGGCCACGGTGCGGATCAGCCAGCGGCCGGCGGGGGTGACCTCGGCCACGGCCCGACCGGCCCGTTCGCTCAGGCACACCAGGCCATCGGCCGCGAGCACCTGGAGATCGGCCCACTCGCGCGCGAAGCGGCGGGGATCGAACTCCACCCGGAAGCGGCACATCACATCGCTGATCAGGGCGCGGCGCTCGAGCACCGCCGGATCGTTCACCACCAGGCCCCGCTCCACCGGCAGGCGACCGGCTCCGATGGCGGCGTAGTAGGTGCGCAGATCGCGGTGGTTCTGCACGAAGAGATCGGGGAACTGGGAGATGGCGGTGGGACCCACCCCGAGCAGATCGAGCTCGCCGCCGGTGGTGTAACCCTGGAAGTTGCGGTGCAGACGGCCCTCCCGGGCCGCAGCGGCCAGGCTGTCGCCGGCGAGGGCGTAGTGATCCATGCCGATGGCGTCGTAGCCGGCGGCGAGGAAACCGCTGCAGGCGTCTTCGAGCATGGTGAGCCGCTCTTCTCGCGACGGCAGATCGCTGGCGGCGATCCTGCGCTGCAGGGGCAGCTGCTCGGGCAGGTAGGCGAACGAGAACAGCGAGATGCGATCGGGCCGCAGGTCGCGCACCAGGGCGAGGGTGGCAGCGAAGCGCTCGGGGGTCTGCAGGGGCAGACCGCAGATCAGATCCACGTTGACGCTGTCGAAGCCGGCCTCGCGCATCCAGCCCATCACCCGACGCAGCTGGTCCACGGGCACCACCCGGTTGACGGCCTGCTGCACGACGGGATCGGCGTCCTGGATGCCGAAGCTGATGCGGTTGAAGCCGAGCTGGCGCAGCTGGTGCACCCGCTCCCGATCGAGGAACTCGGGGTTCACCTCGATCGAGGCCTCGAGATCGGCCACGGGATCGAAGTGGCGGCTGATCAGCTGCCAGAGCTCACTGGTTTCCTCGGCGGTGAGGTAGTTGGGGGTGCCACCGCCCCAGTGGAGCTGCTCGAGGCGGCGGCGGCCGCCGATGGCGGCCTCCAGCTGCTCGAGCTCCCGGGCCAGTGCCGCCAGGTAGGGAGCGACCGCCTTCGAACCCGCGTGGGTGGTGACCCTGTTGCAGCCGCAGTACCAGCAGGCATGCCGGCAGAAGGGCACGTGCACGTACAGCGACAGGGGCCGATCGACCGTGCCGGCAAGGCGCCGCTCCAGCTCGTGGGGGCCGACGCCGTCATGGAAGGCGGCGGCGGTGGGGTAGCTGGTGTAGCGGGGCACCGGCCTGTCGTAGCGGAGGAGCAGGGCGTGCCGGTCGGGCGCGGCGGGGGCAAGGGTCATGGTGGCGGGGGAGCAGAACGGGGGCTGGGAGGGGGGCCAGGGCCGGGAGGGGGGGCTCAGGCGGGATCTGGAGCGAGGTCGGCCAGTTCGGCCAGCAGGCGCTGGGTGGCGACGAAGGCGGCCTCGGACTCGTCCAGCAGTTCCTCCTCCTCCTCGGGGCTGAGCGCGAGCTGCTCGTAGGCGTCGTGAAGGGCCTGCTTGAGTTCAGAGATGGGGCGAGCGAACGCCCAGAACTCGAGGTTGGGCAGTCCGTGGGCGCTCAGGATGCGCTGGGCCTGTTCCGCCAGCTGCTGGCCGCCGGAGAGATCGCCGCCGTAGCGCACGTAGAGATGGGCCAGCCAGCGGTGGGGGGCCTGATCGGCAAGGCGCTCCAGGTCGGTCAGCCAGGCCAGGGCGGCCTGTGAGCTGGGGGTGGGGGGCACGCCGGCGGCGGCGAGGCGGGCCTCGTCATGGCGGAGGGCAGGGCTGCGAGCCAGATCGTCCCAGGGGAGGTCCGTGGCGCCCAAGGACGCGGCCAGGAGCGGACCGCGGCGCTCGAGGTGGGCGTAGGCGGGAGCGAGGGCGCGGATCAGGGCAGCGAGCTGGAGAGGGCTGACCTGGCCGTCAAGAAGGGCGCGGGAGAAGGCCATGCCCTCGGCCTGGCGGTGAGCGGCCCCGATGCGGGCATGGAGGCGGCGGACGCGGGGACCGAAGCCCTTGCGGGCCATGGCGTTGGCCGGCGTGGCATGGGCCGAGATCGGCCCGGGGAGCGAGGTGGTCATCGCGGAAGAACGACCGGACTGCACAACGGTATGTCGCTGTCGTTATTCCTTGATCAGAAATTACGATTTCGTTGCAGCCCCGATGGCGCTGCGGCCAGCCACGCCGGCGCCGTCTCAGGGCTGGAGTTCAGGCGTTGCCGGGCCCACGGGTGCCGCGACGGTCGGGCTTCGGCGGAACGATCTCCAGCAGACGACTGAGGAACGTGTGGGAGGAGGTGATCGGTTCGTGGAACTGGAGCCCGGTGAAGTAAGCCTGCAGTACGGAATCCGACCAGATCAGCCGGGCTTCGCACTCGAGAATCTCGTCGCCGGCGTGCTTGTGGAAACGGGCCAGGCAGTTCCGACCTGGGGGAATGAGCACAAAAGAGCGAATGCAGGCCCCGGAACTGATGTCCCAGAGCAGGCCGCTGTAGGGCTCTCCGCCGATGATCACCTCAACAGCCACCTGCACACTGTAGGTGGGCACGCTGTACCGGGGCTCGCGGCGCTGGATGCGGGCCCGACGATCGGGAGTGTCCCTGCGGATCCGCCGGCGGTCGGCGTTGCGGGGGTCCCGCTCTGGCCCATCTCGGCGGGTTCCAATCATGGGAGCAGTCTGCACGCCGCAGAACCGCAGCGCAAAGTCCGGGCCCGCAGGGTCGCCCCAGCGGGACTCGCATGCCTGGCTCACACCACCGTGTCGACCCGGCCAGGCTCCATCGGCTGGGTGAACTGGCTCCAGAGCAGGCCGGCGAAGCGGAGCCGCAGCCGCAGCTTCCGGAAGCCGGAGGCCTGCCTGAGGCAGCGGAAGGTGGCCACGATCTGATCCCGCAGGCGCAGATACTCGCCGTCAAGGCGGAACACTCTCGGAAAGGCGCGGCGGGCGGTGTCGTTGGTGTGGCGCATCACGTCGGCATCAAAGGCGGCCGGATCCATCCCGAGCAGGCGGTAGAACTCCCCCCGCTCACAGACCGTGAGGCTGTGGGTGAGAAACACCGACCAGAGAAAGAAACGGCTGAGGATGTTGGCGCTGAAGCCGTGGGTGAGGCCCGGCCAGCAGCGGATGAGCATATTGAAGATGTCGCCGTGGCGGTTCTCGTCCTGGCACCAGGGCTCGAAGAAATCGAACAGCGGTGCGAACGCGCTCTCAGGATGGGCCTTGAGATGGCGATCGATGAGGATGTAACGCCAGTAGCCGATCTTCTCGGAGAGATAAACGGAATACAGCACCCAGCTCAGGGGGAACCAGGTGATCGGCCGCTTGCCGCTCAGAGAAGGCAGGTCGATGGTGATGCCTTCGGCCACGAGGGCTCGGTTGAGGAAGCCGGCGTGGCGAGCCTCATCGCGGGCCATCAGGGAAAAGAGGCGGGAGAGCTCGGCGCGGCCGGCCTGCTGGAGGCGGCGGGAGAGTTCCTTGAACAGCAGGAAACCGGAGAACTCGGAGACGCAGGAGCGCACGAGGTAGCTCTCGTAGGCCTCCTTCTCCTCGGGGGAGAGGTGGCGGAGGCGATCAAGGGGGGCGCGGCGGTCGAAATGGTCGCGGTTGTAGTCGGCCTCCATCTCGCCGAGCATGGCGTCGAACGCCTGGCGTTGCTCGTTGAGATCGGTGCGGGCCGCCCGCTCGATCTGGGTGGTGTAGAAGCGCGGGGTGAGCAGGTCCTCGCGCAGGTGGGGAGCGGCCGGGGTGGCAGCGGCGGTGGCTGGGCGGGGGGCGGTGGCGGTCATGGGGATGGCGCGGTGGAAGGAGGGGGCGGGATCAGCGGGCGAGGGCGACAGGGAAAGACGGAACAGGCGAGAGGGGCGACACCATCAACCAGTGACCCGGAGGCGACATAACGGCACCGTGATACTAGGGGATCGCCGAGCAATGAGACCAGGATGAAGCAGACACCACCTGGCATGGAATGGTGGTAGCTTCAGCACACTCCCGTTTTCTGGCCGGTCATGGAAGCGCTCGCCGAGTACCTGAAGGTGTTCTCCGAGCCCAACCGGCTGGCGGTGCTGGAGGCGCTGCGCCAGGGGCCGCTGAACGTGACGGCGGTGGTGGAGAAGACGGGGCTGAGCCAGGCGCTGGTGTCGAAGCACCTGAAGCTGCTCACGATCGCCGGCGTGGTGCGGCGGCGGCCGGAGGGAAGCCTTGTGTTCTACGACGTGATCGACAAGGGAGTGTTCCGTCTGCTGGCTCAGGCGGAGAAACTGATGCTGGCCTCCCGCCGCCAGCAACTCGATGCCCTCGCCGCCATCCTCTGAGACACCGGGCCACGATGCCCTGCCCTGCGATCTGGAGGACCTGCGGGCGGCGCTGGCCACGGGCCGGCGGTCGTTCCCCGGGCTGCGGCTGGGGGATCTCGACGGGGTCGACCTCGACCTGAGCGACTGCGACCTGAGCGGGGGCTGCTTCAAGGAGGCGCGCTTCGGCCATGCGCGGCTGCAGCGGGCGGTGGTGCGGGGCGGCTGCTTCCAGCAGGCCCTGCTGTGGGGGGCGGACCTCTCGGAGCTGCAGGCGGAGGGATCGTTCTGGCACGATGCCGACCTGTCGGCGGCGCGGCTGCAGGGAGCCGACCTGCGGGGAGCGGTCCTGCACCGCTGCTGCCTGCGGGGGGTGCTGGCGGCAGGCAGCCGCTGGGAGGGGGCGCGGCTGGTGGAGGCCGACTTCCGCAGCAGCCTCGATCAGCTCACCGATCTGGGGGGCGCCGACCTGCGGGGCGCCGACCTCAGCTGGGCGCTGCTGCAGGGGGTGCAGCTGCACGGGGCCGACCTGCGCGGGGCCTGCCTCTACGGCACCCAGCTGGGGGGAGCCGATCTGCAGGAGGCCCGCCTGGAAGGCTGCGATCTCAGCGACGCGGGGCTGGACGGGGCGAAACTTGAGGGGGCCCGGCTGGAAGGGGCACGGCTGGCCTGAGGAGCCCGCCGCGCCAGGCCTGAAGGGTCAGAAGCCCCACTGGCGACGCAGCTCGGGATGGGTGAGTTCCCAGGCGTGCGCAGTGGCCAGCACGGTGTGACGGTGGGCGGCCGGGGTGAGGCCGGCGGCGGCGAAGCGCTGCTCCAGCAGGGAGCGGAAGCGTCGGCTCTCGTCCAGCAGGGCCTCGAGATGGGCGGGGCCCCCGGCGGCCGCCAGCATGGCGGGGGTGGATCGGGCCAGGGTGAGGGTGTCGAGATGCTGCTCGATCCAGGCCCACTCGTACTGGAGCATCGCCGGGCTGCAGCCGGCGAGCTGGGCGTCGTAATCGGCGAGGTGGCGCTCGAGCAGGGGCGAAGGCGCGGCAGGGGCCGCCTCACCGTTGGCTGAGGGCGAGGCGGCGGCGGCCCGGGCGTTGAGCCGCTGCATGATCTGGCGCAGATAGCTCATCCGACCGCCGCGAGCCCCCGCTCGTTGAACACGCCTTCGAAGAGAACGGAGCTGAGGTAGCGCTCGCCGGAATCGGGCAGCACCACCACCACGGTGCGGCCCTCGAAGGCGGGCTCACGGGCGAGGCGCAGGGCGGCCACGGTGGCGGCGCCGCAGGAGATGCCGGCCAGAATGCCCTCCTCGCGCATGAGGCGGCGGGCCATGGTGACGGCCTCCTCGTCGCTGACGGGTTCGACCCGATCGAGCAGGGAGAGGTCGAGGTTGGCGGGCACGAAGCCGGCGCCGATGCCCTGGATCTTGTGGGGGCCGGGCTGGAGGGTGATGCCGTCGAGGGTCTGGCGGATCACCGGGCTGTTGGCGGGTTCGACCGCCACCGACACGAGGGGTTTGCCGAGGGTGTGCTTGATGTAGCGGCTCACGCCGCTGATCGTGCCGCCGGTGCCGACGCCCGCCACCAACGCATCGACCTGGCCCTCGGTGTCCTCCCAGATCTCGGGGCCGGTGGTGTCGTGGTGGATCTGGGGGTTGGCCGGATTCATGAACTGCTGGAGCATCACGTAACGATCCGGATCGGATTCGGCCATCTGGCGGGCGGCCTCGATGGCTCCCTTCATGCCCATGCGGCCCTCGGTGAGCACGAGCTTGGCGCCATAGGCCGTGAGCAGCTTGCGCCGCTCCAGGCTCATGGTTTCCGGCATGGTGAGGGTGACCGGAATGCCGCGGGCGGCGGCCACGAAGGCCAGGGCGATGCCGGTGTTGCCGCTGGTGGGTTCGATCAGCTCCTTGCCGGGGCCGAGGAGGCCGTCCTTCTCGGCCTGCCAGATCATGGCGGCGCCGATGCGGCACTTCACCGAGTAGGCAGGGTTGCGCCCCTCGATCTTGGCCAGCACCCGGGCTCCGCAGCCAGCGGTGACACGATTCAAGCGCACGAGGGGGGTGCGGCCGATGCTCAGGCTGTTGTCGGCGTGGATGGGGCTCATCGCAGCGGGTTTCTGCCAGCCGCACCCTAGTCAGGCGAACGGCGATGGTCGGTTCGCACGTTGTCAAGCGGGCGGGACACCGGGCGAGGGGCCGTCGGCCCCATACGATCCGGTTCAGAAGGCCAGATGGGGACGAGGGTGAAGGGAGCGATGCCCGGAGTCGGGGGCCTGGTGGGCCTGCTGCTGCTGCTGGCATCGATCGCCGTGTTCACCGTGGTGTTCGACCGGGGACGCTTCTGGTGGCAGTGGTGGCGCAAGCGCGTCAGCCGGGAGCGGCAGTGGCGGGAGAGGCTGGTGGCGGGCGATGCCGGCCTCGGGGAGAGGCTCGAGGACTGGGAGCGGGAGATGGCGTTCGGCGAACCGGTGCTGCAGGCGGCGGCGGTGCTGGCGCCGCTGCTGGGGCTGATCGGCACGGTGCTGGGGCTGATGGCGGTGCTGGCGACGCTGGGGCCGGGGCTGACCTTGCCGCCGGGCGCGCCGCTGGCGGGCTACGGGAAGGTGCTGATGGCCACGGCGCTCGGGCTGATCGTGAGCCTGATCGCCACCGCGGCATCGCTGGCGAACCAGGCGGCGCGGAGCTGGCAGATCGAAGGGCTCAGGCGTCAGCTGCGTCGGCGGGGCGGCGGCGAGCAGGGAGCGGAGCGGCGGCCATGACCCTGGCGCTGCAGTGCCTGGTGGGCCTCACCTTGCTGGTGACGGGGGCCACGGCGGCGCTGCCGGCGCTGTGGCTGACGCGCGAGCCGCAGGCCCGGCCGGCGCCGAAAGGTGGCGCGGAGGCGGGCACCAGGCTGTGGGTCGTGCGGGGAGCCGGCCGCCGCTGGTTCGTGAACGGCGAACCGATCACGGCCGCGGCCCTGGCGGGGCTGCTCAGGAGCCAGGGGCCAGCGGTGGATGTGCGCTTCCTGCCCGCGTCGACGCTGGCGATGGGGGAGGTGAGCCAGGCGCTGGGCTGGCTGCGGGCCCAGGGCACGGCGCCGGTGGTGCTGGAGCTGCCGGAGCTGCGATGAGTGGGGCGATGAAATGGGGACCCATGCTGGAGGGGATCGGGCTGGGGGCGATGGCCACGGCCCTGGCGGCGGCGGGACTGGTGCTGGTGCTGCTGCCGCAGCGACTGGCGCAGCGTCCGGCGGCCCAGGGGGTGCTGGCGCTGGCGGTGGATGCGCAGGGAGGTCTGCGGGTGTGGAACCAGCCGATCCGGCCCCAGGACCTGCCGTCCCTGCTGGAGCAGGCGCGGCGGCGCCAGGGCGGCAGGCAAGGGGCCGTTCGGCTGCGGCTGGTGCCGGATCGGGATGTCCCCTGGGGGACGGTCCAGGGGCTGATCGGGCGGCTGGAGGGAAGCGGCCTGCCGCTGGAGCTGCAGCTGCCATGAGGGACGCCATGGTGAAGCGGCTGGCAGGGGTGGGGCAGCGGGGTAAGGCACTGGCGAGCCGGCCCCTGGGGATCGCCCTGCTGGCGGCCGTGCTCCTGCATGGCCTGGGACTGACCTATGCGGGCCTGCGGAACAGCCGCACCGCCAGGGCGCCGGAGACCCCGAAGGCACCGGACGACACGCCGGAGCTGCTGCGCTTCAGCCGGCGGGCACCGGAGGCGCTGCCGCTGAGCACGATCCCCCTGCCGCCGCCGAGCCTGCTGCCGCCACCCCCGCCGAACCTGCTGGCGCCGCTGCCTCAGGGTCAGGGACCCGCCAACCGCCCGCCAACGGCCCGAGGCTCGAAGACCCGTGGGCCCTCGGCCAGTGGCGCCAGAGCTGCAGGCGGCAAGCCCCGGGGTGCGGCAACGCGGCTGCCGGTGGCGCGGGCACCGATCGCAGGGAGCCCGGCTGCGAAGCCCGCAGCCACCAGCCCGGGGGCGACCACGGCCGCCCTGCCCAAGGAGATGGCGGCCGCGCGCGAGAGACTGGAGGCACTGCGCACGGCGCCTGCCACCGAGGACAAGGACACGGCGGCGCTGCAGGCGCTGTGGGAGCTGGCCTCGGCCGTGGAGGCCGAGGGCCTACCGGAAGGGCTGGAGCTGCGGCGGATGCCGGCTTCAAAGGCGAAGGAGCTGGGGCTGGCGGCGGGGGAGAAGCGCAGCGGCCGCACGGAGAGCCTGCTGCTGGTGGCTTGGCTGGAGGGGGATCAGCTGTGGCTGCTGCAGGCCCCGGCGGTGCGGACTGAGACGGGAGGCGCGGGCTGAAGAAGGGCTGGCTTCAGGGCCGAACCCCGGGAGTGGTCGGCGCCGCTCCCCACAGCCCGAGCCGGCTCTCGCGGGCGGCCCGTTCCGCCTGGCTGTAGCGCTGCCGATCACACAGGCTGTCGGGCCGGTGGTCCCAGAGGGCCAGACCCTGCTCCACCAGCGTGAGGTTCACCGGCTGGGCGGAGCCGGCAGGCAGGATCTCGGCCTGCTCCACGCCATCACCGGCCATCCGGCTTGAGGCCAGCGTCACCCAGGTGCCGGGCGGCACCAGCTGGGCCAGCGTCGCCTGGGAAGCCTCGCCCGCCGGACCCCGGGCCAGGGCCGGGGCCCGGCTGCAGCTCAACCGCACCTTGAACGGATCGCCGTAGGGGGTGACGACCACCGTGTTGCCGTCGATGACCCGCACCACCCGCACGTCATCGGGAGGGGGCGGTGGCACGGCACCGCTGGGAAAGGCCGGCGCAAGCAGGAGCAGGAACACCAGGCAGGAGAGCGAAGGTTTCATGCTCAAGGCTCAGGGAGCGCCACCCGAATCCCAGCCTCCCACCCAGGAGGCCGCCGCCTCAGCCCCGCATGACCAGGCTGCCCAGCCCCGCAAGGCCGAAGCCGATCAGCAGCAGTCCGGCGAAAGCGTTCAGCCAGCGCAGCAGGGTGCCGTCGAGCCAGCATCGGAGCCTGTCCACCCCAAGGCTGAGCGCAAGCCACCAGCTGCAGGACCCGGTAAAGATCCCCCCGCACAGGAGCGCCACCTCAAGGCCGCCCAACGGCAGGCCTGCGGAGGTGAGCGCGGGCATCAGCGCCAGAAAGAACAGGATCGTGAACGGATTGGCCAGGGCCACGAGCACCGTGGACCCCCAGGTCGCCAGCAGCCTGGGACCCCGGGCAAGCGGTCGGTTCTGCCGTTCACCCGGGGGGGCGATCGGCAGGAGAGCTCGCACGGGCCCTCCGGCCGCCAGCAGGGTGCGCAGCCCGAGGCCGCAGAGCAGCAGTCCGGCCAGAGCGCGCAGCATCCCCTGATGGCGCAGCAGCTGATCGGCGATCAGCACCAGTCCCGACCCGGTGATGGCGGCATAGAAGGCATCCACACCGGCGGAGGCGAACCCCGTCACCAGGCCGTCCGGCACGCCCCGCACCAGGGTGCGGCGAATGCAGAGCACGGCGATCGGCCCCACCGGTGCCGCCAGGCTCAGCCCCAGCAGCCATCCCCTCAGCAGCAGGGCCAGGGGCTCCACCTCACGCCAGCCGCCGTGCGCAGCGCCGCAGGCCCTCGGCGCAGTCGCCCTGCATCAGCAGCCCCGCCCCACCCCACACCAGACGCTGGGGCAGATCCAGCGGGGCGGAGCCCAGCTCCCGCACCGGCGTGAAGCCCAGGCCGCGGAAATAGCGCACCAGCCGGCGGTGCTGGCGCTCGTCGTCGCGGATGGCCAGCAGCCGGGCCATGCGACACGGGGTGGCCTCCAGGGCCCAGGCGAAGGTGGCGGCCCAGATCAGCAGCCCCACGCCCTCGCAGCCCTCCCCCTGCACGCGCATCGTGTCGAGCCTCAGGCCATCGGCGCTGGGCAGGGCCCAGCCCTTCAGCTCCCCCAGCAGCCGCGCCCGCCCCTCCGCCAGCGGAGCCGCCACCCCCACCCGCAGGCTGCGCAACCCCAGGGCGCCCCCCACCTGCAGGCGCAGGATCCGCCCGGACGCCGCCGCGCGCCGCTCGATCGCCGCCAGATCGGGCGTCAGATCCGGTGTCATGCCACCGCCCCTGCCGGTTCGTGCGGCCGGTAACTGGCGTGGTGCCGCACCGCCGCCAGCGGCAGAGGCCCGCCATAGAGGTGGGGGAAGAGCTCGCCGCTGCCCGGCGCCGACTCCTCCCGCAGCTCCAGCCCCGCCGCCGTGAGCGCGGCCGGATCCAGTGTGAGCAGCCGCACCGGGCCCGCATCGGCATAGAACCGCTGCCAGGTGGATGCGATCTGGTGGGCGCGGCAGAGGTGAACGAAGCCCACGTCCGCCTGGCGCCGCCCCCGGGTGGACCAGGGATAGAGCTCCTGGGTGCGGGCCCGGTTCCAGTCTTCAGCCAGGGCCAGGTGGTACAGCCAGTGCGGCGAGGGCCAGCTCCGCTGCGGCCCCCAGGGGGGCGCCATCACGGCCGCCAGTTCCGGGCTCTCCAGGAAGCGGGCGAGCCAGGCCCGCAGCGCCGCCAGAGCGGGCTCGGCATCGAAGCCGTCAGGATCGCTGAGCCGGAACTGGCGCACGAACGGCAGCAGGGCCCAGTCGACGAGCGCCGGCCTGCTGCCCAGCAGCCAGCCGCCGGCCTCGAGGCGTTGGTTCCAGTCGCGCAGGATGTCAAGGGCGGCGGCCCGATGGCGGGCGGGCTCTGCCACCTCGAAGCGTTCGGGATACCGCCAGCGATCCAGATGGTGCTTGAAGGGTCCGTCGTTCGCCTCGATCAGGGAGGCGCCGGTGGCCCGCTGGTCCGCACGCCAGCCGGCCCACCAGCCCTGGGGATCCCGCTGCTCCAGGGCCCAGTGCAGGATCGCCAGGCTCTCGTCGATCACGTCGCCGCTGGGGAGCACCAGCACCGGCACGGTGGCTTTCGCCGAGGCTGCCAGCAGCTCCGGCGGCCGGCAGGCGAGATCCACCTCCCGCAGCTCGAGGCTCACACCCGGTTCGAAGCCCGCCGCCCGCAGCCCCTGCCGCGCCCGGATGGCATAGGGGCAGCGGCGGAAGCTGTAGAGCACCGGCAAGCCCGCCATCGCCCCTCAGACCTGGGGGCCGACGTGGGCCTGGCCCCGTGCCGCCGCCCGCTCGATCTGGCGCTGGCGTTCGGCAAAGCGGGCCCGGTCGGCGTCGCTGAAGCGCTCCAGGCAGTGGCGGCAGCTCACCCCCTCCACGTAGCTGGGCAAGGCCCGCTCGGCCGGGGAGAGGGGCAGGCCGCAGGCATGGCACAGCCGGTGCTCGCCGGGCTCCAGCCGGTGGTTCACCGCCACCCGCTGGTCGAACACGAAGCACTCCCCCCGCCAGCGGCTCTGGTCCTCCGGCACCGTCTCCAGATACCTGAGGATGCCGCCCTGGAGGTGGTGCACCCCCTCGAAGCCCTCGGCCCGCAGCAGGGCCGTGGCCTTCTCGCAGCGGATGCCACCGGTGCAGAACAGGGCCAGGGCCTTCGGGCGCCGCTCCGCCACCAGCGGCCGCAGCACCCGCTCCACCCACTCCGGAAACTGCCGGAAGCTGGCGGTGCCGGGATCGATGGCGCCGGCGAAGCTGCCGATCCCCACCTCGTAGGCGTTGCGGGTGTCGATCACCAGGGTGTCGGGGTCGTCGATCAGGGCGTTCCACTCCCCGGGCGGCACGTAGGTGCCCACCTGGCGGGTGGGGTCGGCCGCCGGCTGGCCCAGGGTCACGATCTCGCGCTTGAGCCGCACCTTCAGCCGGTGGAAGGCCATCACGGGTGCGCCGGCCTCCTTCACCTCCAGTTCCGCCAGGCGCCGGTCGGCCCGCAGCACCGCCAGCAGCGCCTCCACCCCCTGCGGCGGCCCGCTCACCGTGCCATTGACCCCCTCTTCGGCGAGCAGCACCGTGCCGCGCACACCCGCCTCCCGGCCCACCGCGAGCAGGCGCTGCTGCAGGGCCGGCAGTTCGGCGGCGCTGAAGGGGGCGAAGCGATAGAAGGCCGCCACCCGCACCGGTTCAGCCACGGGTCCCGGCGGGCACACTCTCCGGCAGGGGCTCGGCCACCACGCCTGCGGCCGCCAGGAGCTCCCGATCCGCCTCCACCGCCGGATTGGAGGTGGTGAGCAGGGTATCGCCGTAGAAGATCGAATCCGCCCCGGCCAGCAGGCAGAGGATCTGGGCCTCCCGGCCCAGCGCCTCCCGGCCGGCGCTCAGCCGCACCCGGCTGTGGGGCATCAGGATCCGGGCCGTGGCCACCATCCGCACCATCTCGAGGGGATCCACCGGTGCCTGCTCCTCCAGCGGCGTTCCCTCCACCGCCACCAGGGCATTGATCGGCACGCTTTCGGGATGGGGCTCCATGGTGGCGAGCACCTGAAGGAGCGAAGCCCGGTCGGCGGGCGATTCCCCCAGGCCGATGATGCCGCCGCAGCAGAGGGTGATGCCGGCCCGCCGCACCCGCTGCAAAGTCTCCAGCCGCTCCTGGTAGGTGCGGGTGCTGATGATCCGCTCGTAGTGCTCGGGGCTGGTGTCGAGGTTGTGGTTGTAGGCCGTCAGTCCCGCCTCCGCCAGCCGGGCGGCCTGGGCGTCGGTGAGCATGCCGGCGGTGACGCAGGCCTCCAGCCCCAGCTCGCGCACACCCCGCACCATCGACAGCATCGCCTCGAACGGCGCGCCGTCGCGGATCTCACGCCAGGCCCAGCCCATGCAGAAGCGCTGAGCTCCGGCCTCACGGGCGGCCCGGGCCCGCTCCAGCACCGGCTCCACCTCCAGCTCGGGCCGACCCGCCACGTCGGCGCTGTGGTGCAGCGACTGGGGGCAGTAGGCGCAATCCTCCTCGCAGCCGCCGGTCTTGACGCTGAGCAGCGAGGCCAGCTGCACCCGGTAGCCCGGGTTGGCGGCCCGGTGCACCTGCTGCGCCTGCCAGAGCAGATCCATCAGCGGCAGCGCGAGCAGGGCCTGGATCTCCTCCAGGCTCCAGTCGTGGCGGGTGATCATGGGGCGGCGTCGGCGGGCAGGATGCCGCCGAAACGGCGCTGGCGGCCCTGGTAGTCCAGCAGAGCGGCGAGCAGGGCCCCCTCGTCGAAGTCGGGCCAGAGCACGTCGGTGAGGTGGATCTCGGCGTAGGCCAGCTGCCAGAGCAGGAAATTGCTGATGCGCTGCTCGCCGCTGGTGCGGATCAGGAGGTCGGGGTCGGCCTCGCCGGCGGTGAACAGCTCGGCGGCGAAGCGCGCCTCATCGATCGCCGCGGGATCCAGTTGCCCCTCCGCCACCTGCTGCGCCAGGCGCCGGGCGGCCCGCACCAGCTCGCTGCGACCGCCGTAGTTGGTGCAGACGTTGAAATGGATGCCGTGGTTGGTGGCTGTGCGGCTGGTGGCATCGGCGATCAACGCCTGCAGGCCGGAGGGCAGCTGCTCAAGATCGCCGAGAAAACGGATCCGCACCTGCTCCTTCATCAGCCCCTCCAGCTCCCGCGCCAGCACCCGCTCGAACAGGGTCATCAGGAAGCTGACCTCCTCGCCCGGCCTGGTCCAGTTCTCGGTGGAGAAGGCGTAGGCGGTGAGGGCGCCGACCCCCCAGTCGCTGCACAGGCGGAGGGTGCGCTTGAGCGCCTCGACGCCGGCCCGGTGGCCCATCACCCGCGGCAGGCCGCGCTGACGTGCCCAGCGGCCGTTGCCATCCATGATCACCGCCACATGGGCGGGAATCCGTGCCGGATCGAGCGCCGGGGGAAGCGGGTGGCGATCGGTGCTGAGGTCGGTCGCCAGGGCGCGACTCATCCGCGAGGTTCCGGCAGGTCCGCCGCCACGCTACGCCCCGTGGGCGCAGAGGCCAGCGCCTCGGTGAGCAGGTCGTGGAGCCGGCTGCTGGTGATCGGCCGCTCCAGCCGCCCCTGGGCCGCCAGCGACAGCGTGCCCGTTTCCTCCGACACCACGATGCAGCGACAGCGGCCATGGCGTTCCGTGAGCCCCAGGGCCGCCAGGTGGCGGGTGCCGTAGCGGTTGGGCGTCTGGCGGGAGAGGGGCAGGATCACCCCGGCCGCCACGATCCTGTTCTTCTGCACCAGCACCGCGCCATCGTGGAGAGGGGTGTCCTGGGCGAACAGGTTCAGCAGCAGGTCCACCGAGAGCTGCGCATCCAGTTGCAGGCCGGGATTGAGGAAATCCTCAGGCCGCAGGTCGCTGCCGAGATCGAGCACGATCAGGGCGCCGCGGCGCGCCTGCGACAGCCGCCCCGCCGCCTCGGTGAGCACGCTCACCGACCCAGAAGCGAGCTGGTCGCGGCTGCGGTCGCCGAACAGCACCCCGAAGCGGCCGGTGCCCAGCAGCTCCATCAGCCGCCGCAGCTCCCCCTGCCAGAGGATCGCCAGCGCCAGGCTGCAGGCCAGCACCAGCGCATCGATCAGCTTGGAGGTGAGCGGCAGGTCGGCGAAGCGCTGCACCAGCCAGGCCAGCGTCACGAGGGTGAGATAGCCCCGCAGCAGCCAGATGGTGCGGGGTTCGCGGACGCGGCCCAGCAGCAGCACGCCCAGAGCCATGGCGAACAGCAGATCCAGCAGCGGGCGGAGGTCGATGGAACCGTGCGATGCGTGGAAAACTCCTCAGCCACGACTCCGGGCACGGCCGGCAGGAAAGGTGCCGGTGGGGGCCGGAAACGGCAGCGGGGGTGGGGTCGGACCGCCGTGCGGACGCCCCCGCTCAGGGTACCGGCGTGAACCGGGCCGGCAGGACGTCGTAGCGCAGTAGGTCTTCCGGCTGCTCACGCCGCTGCACCACCTCGGCCACGCCGTCGTGCACCAGCACGGCAGCCGGGCGCGGAATGCGGTTGTAGTTGGAGCCCATCGAGGCGTTGTAGGCGCCGGTGGCGAACACCGCGAGCACATCGCCGCTGCCGATGGCGGGCAGGGCGATGTCCTTGAGCAGCAGGTCGCCGGATTCGCAGTGCTTGCCCGCCACGGTGACCGTTTCCTCGCTGACGGCGGTGGGCCGGTCGGCCAGCAGGGCGGTGTAGCGCGACTGGTAGGTGATCGGCCGCGGGTTGTCGCTCATGCCCCCGTCGATCGCCACGTAGGTGCGCAGACCCGGGATCTCCTTGCGGCTGCCCACCTCGTAGAGAGTGACGCCGGCGGTGGCCACCAGCGAGCGGCCGGGCTCGCACAGCAGCCGCGGCAGCGCCAGGCCGCGCTCGCGGCAGGCGTCGGCCACCGCCCCGGCCACGACCGCCACCCACTCCTGGATCGACGGCGGATCGTCGGAGGCCACATAACGGATCCCCAGGCCGCCGCCCACGTTCAGGTCGGTGCAGGGATGGCCCAGGGAGCGGGCCAGCGCCAGCGCATCGGCCATCACCCCCGCCAGGTCGCGATGGGGCTCAAGCTCGAAGATCTGGGAGCCGATGTGGGCGTGCAGGCCGTCGAGCCGGGCCCAGGGGCACTGGGCCAGCTGGCGCAGAACTTGCTCCAGCTGATCGGGGTCGAAGCCGAACTTGCTGTCGAGGTGGCCGGTGCGGATGTATTCGTGCGTGTGGCACTCGATGCCGGGGGTGAAGCGCAGCATCAGGCGCACCGGCTCCGAGCGCCCCGGAGCGATCTCCGCCAGCAGCTCCAGGTCGCGGGCGTTGTCCACCACCACGGTGACGCCCTGGTTCACCGCCAGCTCGAGCTCCTCACGCGACTTGTTGTTGCCGTGCAGCACGATGCGTTCGGCCGGCATACCGCCCCGCAGGGCGGTGAGCAGCTCACCCGCCGACACGGCATCAAGGCCGAGGCCCTCCTCGGCCACCAGGGCGCTGATCGCCAGCGAGCTGTTGGCCTTCGAGGCGTAGAGCGCCAGCGAAGGGCCGGGGTAGGCCGCCTCCAGCGCCTCCCGGTAGGCCCGGCAGGTGGCCCGCAGGGTGGCCTCATCGAGCACGTAGAGAGGAGTGCCGTAGGTGCGGGCCAGGTCGCTGAGGGTGCAGCCCCCCACAGTCAGCCTGCCCTCGGGATCGAGGGCGGTGGTGATCGGGGTGAGATTGCGGTTGGGACTGGTTCGATCCGCCTCGGCCTCGAAAGGCTGGCCCTGTCTGCCGGCGGCCCCCGCCTCCGTCCTGATGCTGGGGGGGACGGTGCTCACCATGACGACGGAAGGGCAAAGGCGGTCGAACGGACAATCGTAGGCACAGCCGCTGTCGCCCGCCCGTGTCGAACGTCTCAGGGCCTCTGGCACCTCAAGCCTTGGCTCCCGAGCATCTGGAGGACTGCGTGGCCCTCGACGCCGCCGCCCTGGGGGGGTTGTGGAGCCGGGAGCAGTGGTGGCGGGAGCTGGAGGAGGCCGGCCGCCCGGGGGTGGGACTGTGGCTGCAGGGTCAGCTGGTGGCCATGGCCTGCGGCTGGCTGATCGTGGATGAACTGCACGTGACCCTGGTGGCGGTGGCACTGGAGCGGCGCCGGCTGGGCCTGGGACGCCAGGTGCTGGAAGCCCTGCTCCGCCGCGGCCGGGCCGCCGGGGCCAGCCGCGCCACCCTTGAGGTGGCCGCCAGCAACGCCGCCGCCAGGAGCCTGTATGCGGCCTGCGGCTTCCGGGAGGCGGGGGTCCGTCGCGGTTACTACCGCAACGGCGACGATGCCCTGATCCAATGGGTGAATCTGACCGCAGCGGAAGGGTTCGGATAACCGGCTTTTTGTGATGCCCTCACCCCTTAATCAAGGTGATTGGTTTATGTCGCGATCCTTCTGATCCCTTGCGCTAACTGGCCGCACCAGGTTCGGTTCCCCCGTACCCTCGCCGCCGCTTCAATCCTGATAGGTTGGTCCCATCTGCAACAGGCCCGGCCCATGTTCGAGCGGTTCACCGAGAAGGCCATCAAGGTGATCATGCTGGCCCAGGAGGAGGCCCGCCGCCTTGGCCACAACTTCGTGGGCACCGAGCAAATCCTGCTCGGGCTGATCGGCGAGGGCACCGGCGTGGCCGCCAAGGTCCTCAAGTCGATGGGGGTCAACCTCAAGGACGCCCGCGTGGAGGTGGAGAAGATCATCGGCCGCGGCTCCGGCTTCGTGGCGGTGGAGATCCCCTTCACCCCCCGGGCCAAACGCGTGCTGGAGCTCTCCCTCGAGGAGGCCCGCCAGCTCGGCCATAACTACATCGGCACCGAGCACCTGCTGCTGGGCCTGATCCGTGAGGGCGAGGGCGTGGCCGCCCGGGTGCTCGAGAACCTCGGCGTCGACCTGGCCAAGGTGCGCACCCAGGTGATCCGCATGCTCGGCGAAACCGCCGAGGTGAGCGCCGGCGGCGGTGGCAAGGGCTCCACCAAGACCCCCACCCTCGACGAGTTCGGCAGCAACCTCACCCAGCTCGCCGCCGAGTCGAAGCTGGATCCGGTGGTGGGCCGCCAGAACGAGATCGATCGCGTGATCCAGATCCTGGGCCGCCGCACCAAGAACAACCCGGTGCTGATCGGCGAGCCCGGCGTCGGCAAGACCGCCATCGCCGAGGGCCTGGCCCAGCGCATCACCTCCGGTGAGGTGCCCGACATCCTCGAGGATAAGCGCGTCCTCACCCTCGACATCGGCCTGCTGGTGGCCGGCACCAAGTACCGGGGCGAGTTCGAGGAGCGCCTCAAGAAGATCATGGAGGAGATCCGCGGCGCCGGGAACGTGATCCTGGTGATCGACGAGGTGCACACCCTGATCGGCGCCGGCGCCGCCGAGGGCGCGATCGATGCCGCCAACATCCTCAAGCCGGCCCTTGCCCGCGGCGAGCTGCAGTGCATCGGCGCCACCACCCTCGACGAATACCGCAAGCACATCGAACGCGACGCCGCCCTGGAGCGCCGCTTCCAGCCGGTGATGGTGGGCGAGCCCTCGGTGGTCGACACCATCGAGATCCTGCGCGGGCTGCGCGAGCGCTACGAGCAGCACCACCGCCTGCGGATCTCCGATGAGGCGCTGGTAGCCGCCGCCACCCTGGGTGATCGCTACATCTCCGACCGCTTCCTGCCCGACAAGGCCATCGACCTGGTGGATGAGGCCGGCAGCCGCGTGCGCCTGATGAACTCCAAGCTGCCCCCGGCGGCCAAGGAGATCGATAAGCAGCTGCGGGAGGTGCAGAAGCAGAAGGAGGACGCCGTGCGCGAGCAGGACTTCACCCGCGCCGGTGAACTGCGCGACAAGGAGGTGGAACTGCGCGAGCAGATCCGCTCGATCCTGCAGGCCCGCAAGGATGAGGAGCCCGCCGGCGAGTCCGAAACCTCCGCTGTGGTGGTGAGCGAGGTGGAGGCTTCTCCGGAAGAGCGTTCCCCCCTGGTCACCGAGGAGGACATCGCCCAGATCGTGGCCTCCTGGACGGGCGTGCCGGTGCAGAAGCTCACCGAAAGCGAATCGGTGAAGCTGCTCAACATGGAGGAGACCCTCCACCAGCGGCTGATTGGCCAGGACGAGGCCGTGAAGGCGGTCTCGAAGGCCATCCGCCGGGCCCGCGTGGGCCTCAAGAACCCCAACCGGCCGATCGCCAGCTTCATCTTTTCCGGCCCCACCGGCGTGGGCAAGACCGAGCTCACCAAGGCCCTGGCCGCCTACTTCTTCGGCAGCGAGGAGGCGATGATCCGCCTCGACATGTCGGAGTTCATGGAGCGCCACACCGTCAGCAAGCTGATCGGTTCGCCTCCGGGGTACGTGGGCTTCAACGAGGGCGGTCAGCTCACCGAGGCGGTGCGGCGTCGCCCCTACACCGTGGTGCTGTTCGATGAGATCGAGAAGGCCCACCCCGACGTCTTCAACCTTCTGCTGCAGCTGCTCGAAGACGGCCGGCTCACCGACTCCAAGGGCCGCACGGTCGACTTCAAGAACACCCTGATCATCATGACCTCGAACATCGGTTCGAAGGTGATCGAGAAGGGTGGCGGCGGGCTCGGCTTCGAGTTCGGCGGCGGCGACGCGGAGGAAACCCAGTACAACCGCATCCGCTCGCTGGTGAACGAGGAGCTGAAGCAGTACTTCCGCCCCGAATTCCTCAACCGTCTCGACGAGATCATCGTCTTCCGTCAGCTCACCCGCGACGAGGTGAAGGAGATCGCCGAGATCATGCTCAAGGAGGTGTTCGCCCGCATGCGCGAGAAGGGGATCGACCTGTCGGTCACCGAGGCGTTCAAGGAGCGACTGGTGGAGGAGGGCTACAACCCCAGCTACGGGGCCCGTCCCCTGCGCCGGGCCGTGATGCGCCTGCTGGAGGACTCCCTGGCGGAGGAATTCCTCAGCGGCCGCATCGGCGAGGGCGATGCCGCCCTGGTCGACGTGGACGACAGCAAGCAGGTGGTGATCCGCAAGCAGGGCGTTCTCCCCGCCCTGCCGGAACTGGCCAGCGCCGGGGCCTGAACCCCCTGTCCCAAGCCCCTGTGGGCAAGCCCCCGGGCCTCTGGACCGGGGGCTTTGCAGCGTCGGCGCCGCGGTGATGCCGCCGCTGACCCTTCACGGCATCGGCGCTTCCTAGAAGGCGTTCAGCCGCCGGCGGAGGCGTTGGATCAGCAGCACCCTCGTCGGGATCCCCGGCACCTTTTGCCCAATGATGGCCCCGTGGTGGCGGCTCAGCTGCAGCGCGACCGGTTGAAGCTGGCCGGCCGGCTGTGGAATGTGAGCCGCCACGGGGCCTGCCTCTGCAGTCACGGCCATGGGCCGGCACCGGCCGTGCAGGAGCCGGCCGTGCTGCTGATCGCCGATCCCGGTGGAGGCTGTGACCTCGAGCTGTGCGTGCGCGTGGTGTGGCTGGAGCAGGTGGACGATTCCCGCTTCGTGGGGATGGAGTTCCTGGCCCCGATCGACTTCGGCGCCACCTTCCTCGGCCGGCTGATCAGGAACGAGGAAGCGCGGCTGCCGCGGTTCGTGGCTCCATCGCTGGCGGAAGAGGAGAGAACACGAAGCGGGCATCCAGCGTGGGCAGGGGGGTTGCCTGCGGAATCCGGCCCATCCGCACCAGCTCCCTGCGGATCCGCTCCAGATCCCGGCGATGGCTGCTCGGACCTGGACGCAGCAGCTGCCACTGCTCCTGCAGCCCCGGATAGAGCAGACCCTGCTGGGCCAGCTGCAGATCCTCCGGGCTGAGTGCCAGGCGACGCGCCATGGCCAGCCGGGCGGAATCGCCGGCGCTGGCCTCCCAGTGCCGGGCCAGCCGCCAGCCGTCGATCAGGGCCCGCATCGCCTCCGGCCGCTGCCGCAGCACCGCCGGGTCCACCGCCAGCACGTCGAGGATCTCCCCGGGCAGATCGCGGCTGGAGAACAGGCTCCGCAGGCCTTCCGTTTCCTGCAGCCTGTTCGCCAGCGGCGGATAGGTCAGCACCGCCGCGATCGCCCCGCTGCGCAGGGCTTCGGACACCTGGGCGGGCGGAACATGGCGCTCCAGGGTCGGGGAAGGAGGGGGGAGCCCATGGAGCTGGAAGGCTCGATGCAGCAGGTACACCGCCAGCGCCGAATCCTCCACCCCGATCGGGCGACCCACGAGCTGGGCCATCCGCTCCACCGCCTGCGGGGCCAGCAGCCGGTCGCCGCCGTGCGACTCATCGATCACGAACACCAGCACCGGGCAGCGATCGGGGCGGCGGGCACAGATCTGAACCGCATCCACCGAGGTGATCGCCACCGCGTCGGCCCGGCCTTCGAGGAAGGCCCGCACCTGGGCCGCCTGGTCGCTGTAGTTCAGCAGCCGCAGATCCAGACGGGAGCGATCGAGGAAGCCCTGCTGCTGGGCCAGGCGGAAGTACTCGTACCCCGGCCAGTCGTTGAGGGCCAGCCGGATCCCCTTCGACGGGCGCCGGCAGCCCGCCGGCAGCAGGGCCAGCAGGGTCAGCAGGGCGGACAGCAGCAGCACCCCCCGGCGTCGGCTCAGGCCGTGCAGGGAGGGGGGCCGGTTCTCCGGCGGCGGCTCAGGCACGCCCATCGTCGATGGAGAGAGGCCGATTCGGGCCAACGCTACCGGTGGCAGGTCGGGCGGGTCTATCTAGGATCACGGCATGGGTACTGGCTCGCCTGCCCCGCCACCGGCCCCGGGGCAACGCGCCGACCGGTTGCGGACCTCCCTCTCCGGGCCACGCTGGCTCCGCTGGGTGCCCTGGATCGTGCTGGCGCTGGGCCTTGGCATCACGGCGCTCGAAGTGATGGGGAACCGGCGGATCGCCGCCCAGATCCTCCAGTTGCGCAGCGAGCAGGCCCACACCAGCGTCAACGCGGCTCTGCTCGACCAACTGGAGCGCACCGCCGGGCTGCTTCAGAGCCTTGGCACTGTGGCGGAAGGCTCCGGCAGTGGCCAGCGATTCACCACCGAGCTGGATCACATCCGTCATGGCCACTCCTTCCTGGAGGAGGGCCAGCCCGTGGCCTGGATCGGCATGGATGGCGCCGGCCGGCCGACCCTGCTCGGTCACCACCGCAAGGAAGGGGACCCGGACCAGAGCCTGAAGGCCTGGAGGAACGTACTCACCCTGCCGCAGGTGCGCCGGGTGCTGGAGCGCTCCCGGGACGAGGACCGGCCCCTGCTCTCCGAGCCGATCCAGGAACAGATCGGCTCGGAGGTGCCCAGGGGCTCCTCGTTGATGCTGGTGGTTCCGATCTATGGCAGCGGCAATGGTCACGGCTACACCACGGCCAGCCGCCGCCGCGACCATCGGGGTTGGCTGGCGCTGCCGCTGAAGGTGGAGGCGCTGGTGGACGGGGCGCTGCGCACCTCCCAGTTCCAGATCAACGAACCGGTCGACATCCAGCTGTTCCGGGGCGACCGCGCCCGCAGCGATGCGCTGATCTACGACTCCACCGACGGTCGGCCGCCGGCCCCGATGGGCGGGGGCCTGCTGCGGCCGATGGAGGCCTTCGGCAGCCGCTGGCTGCTGGGCACCCGCCTCGCCTGGAGCGAGCGGGAGAACGACGGCCTGGACCCCTGGCCGCGGGTGTTGGCGGCGGGCCTCCTGCTCACCGCCCTGCTCACCGCCCTGCCCCACCGTCTGCTGGTTCTCAACCGGCGTCGCCAGCAGGCCCTCGAGCAGGTGCGCCTTTCCGCGGAGGCCTTCCGCCAGATCCAGGAGGGGGTGGTGATCGCCGATCCGGATGGCCGGCGCCGCATGGTGAACGCCGCGTACTGCCGGATGCTCGGCGTCGAGGAGGCTCAGCTGCTTCAGCCCGACCGGCGCCTGCTGGATCAGGCCGACACCAGCCGCACGGGGACCGAGACGATCTGGCGGGCGGTGCGCAGCAGCGGTCGCTGGGAGGGGGAGATCTGGAACCGGCGCGCCGATGGCAGCTCCTTCCCCGGCTGGCTGACGCTCCAGGCCCTCAGGGATGCCAGCGGGCAGGAGTCCCACACCCTGGCGACCCTGGTGGACCTCAGCCGGCTGCAGGAGAAGGACGACCGCCTGGCCCATCTGGGCTTCCACGATCCCCTCACCGGGGTGGCCAACCTGCGGCTGGCGCGGCTGCGGCTGGAGGAAGCGATCCGCCGCCCCGGCACGGGACTGCACATCTTCTGGATCGGTCTCGACGGGCTCCAGCGCATCAACCACAGCTTCGGCCACGAGCAGGGCGATCGGGTGCTGGAATCTGTGGCCCGGCGGCTCGAGCACTGGGTGGGCGAGCGGGATCTGCTGGCCCGGGCGGGGAACGACGAATTCGTGCTGCTGCGCGAGCGCCGCGCCGGCGAGGACGACCCCGCGGCCCTGGCCCATGCCCTGATCGACAGCCTGCGGCCGCCGCTGCGGATCGGGGCCGGCATGGAACTGGAGCTCAGCGGCTGTGCGGGCGTGAGCATCTGTCCCGCCCATGGCAGCGATGCCGGCGTGCTGCTGCAGTACGCCGCCACCGCCCTGAGTGAGGCCAAGCGCAACGGCCCGGCCAGCGTCAGCCTCTACGACCCCCAGCTCACGCAGCAGTACCAGCGACGCGTTCAGCTGGAGAGTGCGCTGCAGCACGCGATCGCCCGGGACGAGCTGCGGCTTGTGTATCAACCCCAGACCGATGGCGAGGGCCGGCTGATGGGGGCGGAATGCCTGCTGCGCTGGACCAGTCCCGACCTGGGGGAGGTGTCGCCTGGCCTGTTCATCCCGGTCGCGGAGGCCACGGGCCTGATCCATCAGATCGGCACCTGGGTGCTGGAGATGGCCTGCCGCCAGGCGGCCGGATGGCGGCAGCAGGGCCTGGAGCCCCCACCGCTGGCGGTGAACGTGTCCAGCCGTCAGCTTCAGGATCCCGGCAGGGATCTGGCCGAGAGGGTGCGTCAGGAGCTCGACCGCAGCGCTCTGCCGGCCCGTCAGTTGGAGATCGAGTTCACCGAGTCGTGCCTGCTGCCCGCCAGCGGGGCCCTGGAAATGATGGAGCGGCTGGCGGCGATGGGCGTCAGCCTGGCGGTCGACGACTTCGGCACCGGCTTCTCCTCCCTCGGCGTGCTGCACCGCTTCCCGATCCGGCGGCTGAAGATCGACCGCGCCTTCATCACCGGCATCGAGCGGCGCGACTCCTCGCAGGCGATCGTGAAGTCGATCCTGGCAATGGCCCGCGAACTGGGCCTCGACACCCTGGCGGAAGGGGTGGAGCGGCCCGAGGAGCGTCAGTGGCTTCAGCAGCACGGCTGCGACAGCTTCCAGGGCTTCCTGTTCAGCCGCCCCCTGAGCGCGGAAGCCTTCGCCACACTCCTTTCCCAGCCCGATCGGCGCCTGCCGCTGGCCGCCGCCCCCGCCGAACCGGTGGCCCTGGGTCCCGACGCCTGAGCGGCCGCTCCATTCGTAAAGTTCCGTGATGGGATCCTCAGCCGGCCACGACGTCCCCGCCCCTGCCAACCTGGCGGTGCACCTCGGTGTGCACCGCCACGCCATCGCCCCGGCCCGGGTGCTGCGGGGCCCGGGCGCCTGGTCCCAGGCCCTCGCGCTGCTCCCCGCCCTGGTGCAGCGCCCGCTGCTGCTGGGCCGCAGCGCCGCCACGGCGCCCCTGCGGGAGCGGCTGCGGACCGACGCCGAGGCGGTGGGCCTGGCGGTGCGACCCGCCGTGCTGGAGCACGACTGCTGCGAGCGCGACCTCACCCGGCTGGCGGCCGAGGCCGCGGGCTGCGATGGCGTGATCGCCGTGGGCGGCGGCAAGGTGCTGGATGCCGGCAAGCTGCTGGCGCACCGTCTCGGGATGGCCTGCATCACGGTGCCCACCAGCGCGGCCACCTGCGCCGGCTGGACAGCGCTGGCCAACCTCTATTCGCCCGAGGGCGCCTTTGAGGGGGACGTGGCCCTGGAGCGCTGCCCCGATCTGCTGGTCTTCGACCACGATCTGGTGCGGCAGGCGCCGGCCCGCACCCTGGCCAGCGGCGTGGCCGATGCCATGGCCAAGTGGTACGAGGCGTCGGTGAGCAGCGGCGCCAGCGACGACGGGCTGGTGCAGCAGGCCGTGCAGATGGCCCGGGTGCTGCGCGATCAGCTGCTGCTGGAGTCCCGCGAGGCCCTGGCCGATTGCCATGGCTCCGCCTGGGTGCGGGTGGCCGAGGGCTGCGCCCTCACCGCCGGGGTGATCGGTGGGATCGGCGGTGCCCGCTGCCGCACCGTGGCCGCCCATGCCGTGCACAACGGCCTCACCCAGCTCGCCGCCAGCCACGGCCATCTCCACGGCGAGAAGGTGGGTTTCGGCATCCTGGTGCAGCTGCGGCTGGAGGAGCTGGTGGGGGGCAGCGGCCTGGCGGCCCAGGCCCGCCGCCAGCTGATCCCCTTCTTCCGCGACCTCGGGCTGCCCACCACCCTGGCCGACCTCGGGCTGGGGGCTGCCCGGCTCGAGGAGCTCACCACGGCCGCAGCCTTCGCCTGCCGCGCCCACTCCGATCTGCACCATCTGCCCTTCCCGGTGGCGGTCCCCGATCTGCTCGCTGCCCTGGTGAGCACCACCGCCGAGCGGCAAACGGCGTGAGTCAGACCGCGGGGGGAACACCGGGTGACTGGCGCGCCGGCCAGGCGCTGGTGGAGAAGGCCGCCGCCGAGTTGCTCGATCCCCAGGGCCGGGCGCTGGCGGCCACCGTGACCTGGTGGGAGCTTCCCGGGCTGGACCCCGAACTGCGCTGGCCCGTGGCCGTGCTTGGGGAGGGGCCGCTGCTGCTGCTGCTGCATGGCTTCGACAGCTCCTTCCTCGAGTTCCGGCGCCTGGCGCCGCTGCTGGCCGCCCACCACCGGCTGATCATCCCCGACCTGCACGGCTTCGGCTTCAGCCCGCGGCCCACCGCGGCGGAGCAGGGCCCGGCGGCGGTGCTGGCCCATCTGGAGGCGCTGCTGGAACGGCTCCGTCAGGAAGGGATCGCTGGCCCCCTCGGGCTGATCGGCGCCTCGATGGGGGGCTCGGTGGCGGTGGAACTGGCGCGGCGCCAGCCGGAGCGCTTCGAGCGTCTGCTGCTGCTGGCACCGGCCGGGCTCACCGGCCGCCCGATGCCCCTGCCGCCGCTGCTCGATGGGCTGGGCGTGCGCTTCCTGGCCCTGCCTGGTGTGCGGCGTGGCCTGTGCCGCAGCGCCTTCGCCGATCCCGAAGCCGCCGTGGGCCCCCCCGAACTGGAGATCGCCTCGCTGCATCTGGCCACCCCGGGCTGGGCCGAGGCCCTGCGGCGCTTCGCGCGCTCCGGCGGCTTCGCCGGCTGCGGCGCCCCGCTGCCGCGCCTGCCGCTGCGGGTGCTGTGGGGAGCCGATGACCGGATCCTGCGCGCACCCCAGAAGCAGGCCGCCCTGGCGCTGCTGGGCGAGCGGGTGGAGGAGCTGGCCGCCTGCGGTCACCTGCCCCACATCGATCAACCGGAGCTGGTGGCGACCCGCTGGCGCACCCAGGCCGACTGATCCAGCTCCCACCGGCGGGGGCCCCGCATCCGCCACATTGGGACGAGTCCGTTGCCTGCCCGATGGCCCCAGCCCTGACCTCCCTGCTCGGCCTGCTGGTGGCCCTGCTGCTGCTGCTTCCCGGGGCCGGAACGGCCGGAGCGTCGCTGCTGCATCTGGAGGGCCCGGTTCCCGGCGATCTGGGGGTGCGGCAGGGCCATCTGGCCCCCTGCCCCTCGCCGGCCCACTGCGCCCGGGAGGTGTGGCCGGTGAGCGATCCCTCGGCCGCCCTGGCGGCCCTGCTGCCGGCCGTGCTCTCCCTCGACGGCGTGGAGCTGGTGGAGACGGGGGACGACTACATCCACGCCACCGCCACCAGCCGCCTGTTCGGCTTCGTCGACGATCTGGAGGTGCACGCCGACGCCGGCGCCGGCGTGCTCGAAGTGCGCTCGGTGTCGCGGCTGGGCGATTCCGACCTGGGGGTGAACGCCCGCAGGCTCGCCACCCTGCGCCGCTCGCTGCCCGGGGGCTGAGCCTCAGTCCTCCCCGCCCTCTCCCCCTTCGCCACCCTCTTCCCTTTCATCGCTCTCTCCGCCTTCGCCCCCTTCCCCGCCTTTCTCCTTCTCGGGGTTGGCGGGCGCGCCCATCGAGGGAGTGTCCTGCTCACCCCCTTCGCCAGCGTCCTTCGGGCCGCCGAAGCAACCCGTCAGGCCGGTCATCAGGCCGGCGCCGGCGAGGAAGAGAGCGATGCTGGAGCGAACCATCCGAGCGGAGCAGCGTCAGCGGCCATTGTTGGCATCCGCCACGTCCGATGCGCGCCGATCGTCACCGATCCCTGTGCCATCGGTCACGCTCCCCCTCCCTCCGCACGCCTCTCCAGCAGCCGCGATGCGCTTCCGCCTCGAACCCCTGCTTCCCCCCGACCGCGTGGCCGAACTGCAGACGGCCCTGCAGGCGGCCGACGCCCCCTGGCGGCACGGGGAGGAGACCGCCGGGTGGCATGCCCGCACCGTGAAGAACAACCACCAGCTCGACCGCCGCTCACCGCTGCACGCCGCCCTGGCGCAGCCACTCATCGACGCCCTGCTGGAGCATCCGCTGTTCCGCTCCGCCGCCCTGCCGGTGCGGGTGCACAACCTGCGGTTCAGCCGGGCCTCCGCCGGCGAGGGCTACGGCCGCCATGTGGACAACGCTTTCATGGCCGAGGGCCGCTCCGACCTTTCGTTCACGGTGTTCCTCTCCGATCCCGCCACCTATGAGGGAGGGGATCTGGTGCTGGAGCACCCCGACCGGGAGGAGGCGGTGCGGCTGCCGGCGGGGCATGCCTTCGTGTATCCCTCCACCCTTCTGCACCGGGTGGAACCGGTGCGCAGCGGCACCCGGCTGGTGGCGGTGGGCTGGGTGCAGAGCCGGATCCGGCGCAGCGAGGAGCGGGAACTGCTGTTCGAGCTCGACACCGCCCGCCGCACCCTGTTCGCGCGGGAGGGCAAGAGCGAGGTGTTCGACCTGCTCTGCCGCAGCTACGCCAACCTGCTGCGCCTCTGGGGCGAGTGATCGCCACCGAGGCGAAGGAGAGGGCCCCGACACGGCGGCGAATCCGTCAGAGTCAGCGCCAGATCCGCTGGCCGCCGATGACATCCGCTTCCGACTCCCCTGCGCCGGATCGGCTCGACGCCGCGGCCCGCAAGGCGGTGCTGGCGGCCTCCGCCCCCTGGCTGGCGGCCCTGCTCAACCTGGTGCCGGGGCTGGGCAGCGGCTACATCTACCAGCGGCGCTGGCGGGCCTACTGGATCACCTCGGCTGTGGCCACCAGCTGGTTCGTGCTCGGGGCCGTGCTCGGCTCCGGCGGCGAGGCGGGAACCGCCCCGCGGGATCAGCTGATCGGCCTGGCGGGCCTGCTGCTGCTGGCCGCGGTGACGATGACCGAGGCCTTCCTGGCGGGTCGCAAGGCGCGCATGGACTGAAATCCGGAGCCGATCTGATAGGAGAGCGCTATCTGCGCGGCGGCATGAGCAGCGATCCCTTCCAAGATCCCGGACCCGGTTCCGCCTCCGGCGAGGCAGGCGCTTCCGCTTCCCCCCCGGAGGGCGGGGGCCCGGTGCTGCGTCTGCTGGCCCGGGGTCTCGAGCTCTGGCTGCGCCAGCAGTGCGAGGCCATC
Source organism: Cyanobium sp. FGCU52 (assembly GCA_024958715.1). Classification (GTDB taxonomy): domain Bacteria; phylum Cyanobacteriota; class Cyanobacteriia; order PCC-6307; family Cyanobiaceae; genus Cyanobium. Next base: position 97,287 of record JANWUS010000038.1, read on the forward strand.
GGCCATCTGGAGATCCAGCTGACGGGCTCGGCCGCCGCCCTGCTGCGCGGACGGCTGGAGGGGGTGAGCCTCAACGCTCGGCGGGTGGTGTTTCGTCAGCTGGAGTTCGAGGAGGTGGAACTGCGCAGCGAGCCGATCCGGGTGCGCATGGGTCCGCTGCTTCGCAGCCAGGCCGTGCAGCTGGATCACCCCTTCCGGATCCGCGGCCGGGTGGCCTTCAGCGGCGAGGGCCTGAACCGCTCCCTCGCCGCCAGCGAATGGCGCAGCCTCGGCGACGGCCTGGCCGAGCAGCTGCTCGGGCTCACGCCGCTGCGGAGCCTGGCGATCGATGGCGACCGGCTGCTGCTCTCGGCCTGCGGAGTGGCGTCGGAGGAACCGATCCGGATCGAGGCCAGCCTGGGCGCCGCCGAGGGCACGGTGGAAGTGCGGGCCCTCGACGGCGGCCCCACCGCCCGCCTGCCGATGGACCCGAACGTGAGCATCGAGCGGGCCGAACTGGGGCAGGGCCGCCTCCAGCTGGAAGGCGAGGCGAGGGTGTCCCCCTGAAGGGCGCTCAGGCGTGCACGGCCTCAGGAGCGCTGCAGCACCGGCAGCAGCAGCGTGACCAGCGAATAGACCACCGCCGGCACGAACAGGTAGCTGTCGATTCGATCGAGGATGCCGCCGTGGCCGGGGATGGCGTCGCCCGAATCCTTGAGGCCGGCGTCGCGCTTCATCATTGATTCGGTGAGATCGCCCACCAGGGCGAACAGCGACACCACGATCCCCAGCCCGGCTCCGATCAGCCAGCCCGGCCGCCAGCCCAGCCACAGCCCCCCCAGGGCTCCCACCAGGGCCGCACAGGCCACGCCGCCGAGGGCACCCTCCACGGTCTTGCCCGGGGAGATGGGCGAGAGGGGCCGGCGGCCCCAGCGGCGGCCGATGGCGTAGGAGCCGATGTCGGTGGCGACGATCAGGAAGCAGGCCAGCAGGGTGAGGGCCAGGCCCGAGGTCCAGGGCCAGGGGGTGCCCAGCACGGAGCCGGAGAGGTTCGGGGCCAGGGCCGGATCGGCCAGGTCGCGCAGCTTGATCCAGTGGCTGGGCAGGAAGCCGAGATAGAAGAGGCCGAATACCGAGGCGGCGATGTCGGCGATCGTGCCCGTCTCGGGCTGCAGCAGCAGCCAGCCGCAGATCACGGCCCCGGAGGCCGGCAGCACCGCCGCCGCCACGTCGCCCACCACCCCGTGGGCCGGCCAGCCGTTGCCCGCTGCCGCCTGGGTGGTGAACAGCAGCAGCTGCACCGCCACGAGGGTGGTCTTGGTGGCCGCTCGGATGCCCTTGAACCGGGCCATGCGGAAGAACTCCAGCAGGCCCAGATGCACGATCACCCCCACCGCGGCGGTGAACCACCAGCCGCCGAGCATCACCACCACGAAGCCGATGCCGCCGGCGGCCCAGCCGCTGGCCAGGCGCGCCAGGGAAGTGGCGGTGCGGGGACGGGGAAGCAAGGGGAGAGAGGGGGCGCGGGGCGGTGGGTGGCGGTCCGGGGTGGAGCCGGGATCAGGCGCGCTCGGCGGCGATCACGAACAGCGGTTCGGCCGCCGCCAGCTTGGCCTGACTGCCGCGTCTCTGCATCCGGTGGACCGTGGCCTGCACCACCTGCACCGCCAGGGCCCCCAGCTGGGCGAGCTGGTCGGTGGCATCCACCAGGCCCTCGAGGTCGACGGTGCTGATCACAAGCCGGCCGCCGGGCTGCAGCGGCGCCCAGACGGACTGCAGCACCTCCCGCAGCGGTCGTCCCACCTCCAGCAGCACCCGGTCGGGGCCGGGGGGAAGCAGGGCCAGGTCGGCGGGCGCCTGGCCCTGATGGATGTGGAGGTTGGCGATGCCGAAGCGGCGACGGTTGCGTTCCAGCAGCTCGATCGCCTCGGGATCGCGCTCCAGGGTGTGCACGGCGCCGGCGGGCAGCAGCCGGGCGATCTCCAGCGCCAGGGCGCCGGTGCCGCCGCCCACGTCCCACACCAGCGAATCGGCCCGGGGACGCAGATGGGCCAGCAGCATCACCCGCAGTTCCATCGGTGTGGGACTGAAGCCCGGCGCATCCTCGAAGGCGGCATCGGGCAGACCCGGGGTGACGAAGTCCCAGTGGAAGGGCAACGGAGGATCGGCTTCGCCCAACGGACCCCGCCCTAATCGGCCACAACCGCCACCGTATCAGCGATCTGGCCGGGCCACAGCCGCCGCTGTTCCGCCAGCCAGGCCGCCCGCTCCGCATCGATCCGCTCCCCGGGCACCAGCAGCGGAATGCCCGGGGGATAGGGGCAGAGGGGCTCAGCCGCCAGCCGCCCGGCCGCCTGCTCCAGCGGCAGCCACTGCCGGGGCGCCCGCCAGGCGGCGGCCAGGTCGCGTTCCGGCGCGGCCACCAG
>JANWUS010000039.1 GCA_024958715.1 Cyanobium sp. FGCU52
GGCTACGGCGGCGGCGGTGCCCGCTCCGGTGGCGGCGGCTATGGCGGCGGCGGCGGCAACCGCTGGTGAATCCGGCCCGGGGGAGCGATAGGACCGTCCGGCCCGGCTCCCCCTCGGGGCTGCGGCGCCTCCTGCGCCGCCTGGTTCCCCATCGTCGCCAGGTGGTGCTCGCCGCCACCTGCTCGGTGCTCAACAAACTCTTCGACCTCGCCCCGCCGGTGCTGATCGGCCTGGCGGTCGATGTGGTGGTGCGGCAGCGCACCTCCTGGCTCGCGGCCCTCGGCTTCAGCACGGTCCCTTCCCAGCTCACGCTGCTGGCGGTGCTCTCGTTCCTGATCTGGAGCGCCGAATCGCTGTTCGAATACCTCTACGCCCTGCTCTGGCGCAACCTGGCCCAGACGGTGCAGCACGAACTGAGGCTCGACGGCTACGACCATCTCCAGCGGCTGGAGATGGCCTTCTTCGAAGCCGGCAGCAGCGGACGCCTGCTGGCGATCCTCAACGACGACATCAACCAGCTCGAGCGCTTCCTCGACCACGGGGCCAACGAGCTGCTGCAGCTGATCACCACCGTGGTGGCCGTGGGTGGCGCCATGGCCTGGCTCTCCCCCACCGTGGCCGGAGTGGCGTTCCTGCCGATCCCGGTGATCCTGTGGGGCTCCCTGCGCTTCCAGAACCGGCTGGCTCCCCGCTATCGCGAGGTGCGCGAGCGTGCCGGCGACCTGGCCAGCCAGCTGACCAACAACCTCGGCGGCATGCTCACGATCAAGAGCTACGCCGCCGAAGCCTGGGAGCTGGAGCGGCTGCGGCAGCAGAGCGACGCCTACCGCCGCAGCAACCGGCGGGCGATCCGCCTGTCGGCGGCCTTCATCCCCCTGATCCGCTTCGCGATCCTGTTCGCCTTCCTGGCGATCCTGGTGGTGGGCGGGCTGCAGGCCTGGCAGGGGGCCCTGGCGGTGGGCACCTATTCGTTCCTCGTCTACATCACCCAGCGGCTGCTCTGGCCGCTGACCACCCTCGGCCGCACCCTCGACGACTACCAGCGGGCGATGGCCTCCACCCACCGGGTGCTCGACCTGCTCGACACCCCGATCGCCCTGCCAGGCGGCGACACACCCCTGCCGATCGGCATGGTGGAAGGGGAGATCCGCTTCGAGGGGGTGCGCTTCGCCTACGAGGGCCGCGATCCCCTGCTCGTGAACTTCAACCTCACCATCCCCGCCGGCAGCACGGTGGGGATCGTGGGAGCCACCGGCTCGGGCAAGAGCACGCTGGTGAAGCTGCTGCTGCGGCTCTACGGCATCCAGGCGGGGCGGATCCTGCTCGACGGCCAGCCGATCGACGGCCTGCGCCTGGGTGATCTCCGCCGCGCCATCGGTCTGGTGAGCCAGGAGGTGTTCCTGTTCCACGGCACCGTGGCCGAGAACATCGCCTACGGCAGCTTCGAGGCCTCCCGGGCCTCGATCGAGCGGGCGGCGCGTCTGGCCGAGGCCTCCGGCTTCATCGAGGCCCTGCCCCACGGCTACGACACGGTGGTGGGGGAGCGGGGCCAGCGGCTCTCGGGCGGGCAGCGCCAGCGCATCGCCCTGGCCCGCGCCATCCTCAAGGATCCGCCCGTGCTGGTGCTCGATGAAGCCACCGCCGCGGTGGACAACGAAACCGAGGCGGCGATCCAGCGGTCGCTCGATCGCCTCACCGCCGACCGCACCACCCTGGTGATCGCCCATCGGCTCAGCACCGTGCGCCATGCCGATCGCATCGTGGTGATGGACCACGGCCGGATCGTGGAAAGCGGGTTGCACGAGGAACTGCTCGCCCGCGCTGGGGCCTACGCGGCGCTCTGGCGGGTGCAGGCCGGCCTGCGGCCGGAGGAAGCGCTGCCGCTCTGACCCCTATCGCAATCGGGGCGGAATGGCGTAGCGTTCACCTAATGACACGAACCGCGGCCCGCCCCCCCGCCCGTAGCCCCGTGCGGTCCACCCCTCCAGGCAACGGCGGCGGTTCTCCCCGGCCTCGGCGCCCCAGGGGCCTGCCGATGCTGACGGCGATGGTCGTCGGCCTCGGCGGTGGCCTGGCGCTGGCCGCGCCCCTGGCCGAGCTGCTCGGCGCCCGCCGCGAGGGCGGCGGCGTCAACCTGGCCAACCCCTTCAGCGCCTGGGCCGGTGGCATCGGCCGGCAGGAGATCCTGCTGCTGGGCACCGACGAGGGAGGCGGCAACACCGACGTGATCGCCACCCTGCGGGTGGATGGCGGCGTCACTCGCATCACCCAGATCCCCCGGGACACCTACATCGAGGCCGAAGGATTCGGGCCGATGAAGATCAATGCCCTCTACAGCGTGGGCGGGGCCGAAGCCCTCAAGAGCGAGATCTCCCACAAGCTCGGCCGGCCGGTGCAGCACCACCTGGTGATCAACCTGGAGGCGATCCGCCGCATCGCCGATCTGATCGGCGGCATCGAGGTGGATGTGCCCAAGCGGATGGTGTACGTGGACAACACCCAGGGCCTCAACATCGACCTCCAGCCCGGCCCCCAGGTGCTGCGCGGCCGCGATCTGGAGGGTTTCCTGCGCTTCCGCCACGACGAAACCGGTGACATCGGCCGGATGGAGCGCCAGCAGCTGGCCCTGCAGGCCCTGTTCAGGAAGCTCACCCGGCCGGATCAGCTGGTGCGCCTGCCCGCCCTGCTGATGGGGGCCGGCAAGGATGTGCGCACCGATCTCGGCCCGATGGAACTGGGCGGCCTCATCACCGTGATGGGCACCACCAAGCTGCAGACCCAGCACCTGGGCGGTCGCCCCTTCGATCTGGGCGGTGTCAGTTACTGGGAGGCCGACTGGCCCGGCAGCGGGGTGGGCAATGCCTACGGCAACGATGGCGCCACCACTGTCTCGGGCAGTCAGCGCTTCCTCTTCTGAGGTCCCCCGCGCAGGTTGCGGCGGCTGTCGCGGTCACCGCCCGCCAGGGGGCCGCCGCCGTGATGGCCGGGTTTTGTCCCCACGCCCCCCGAAGGCGCGGCCGCGCCGGTGGTGATCCCAGGTCCCGCCGACGCCGTGCCGTTGTTGCCGTCACGGCTGGAGAGGGTGATCAGGGCCAGGGCCAGGGCCACCAGGCCGTAGACCGGCCGGGAGGCCGCCACCGTGACCCCCAGGGCGGCGGTGAACCAGATCGAGGCGGCGCTGCTGAGGCCGCGCACCTCCTGGGGGCGGTTCTTGGGACTGCGGGCAGGCACCAGGATCTCGCCGGCCCCGAGGAAGCCGATGCCGGTGGCCACCCCCTGGATCACCCGGCTGCGGGCCTGCGGGTCGGGTCCGGCCGCCAGCACCATCAGACAGGCGCTCAGTCCCACCAGCACGTGGACCCGCAGCCGGTTCGGGTGGGGAACCTCGCCATGGTGGGCGCGGTTGACCCCCACCGCCAGGCCGCAGAGCACCGCCAGGCCGAGGCGCAGCAGATCCTCAAGATCGGGAGTGAGCCAGAGCGGGGTCATGCCCCCCATGATTGATGCGTCGCCGCCGGCTCGCCATAGGCTCGGGCGGCCCGCTGGCCCGACGTGAGCCCCGAGTCGCCGCGCCTACGCCTCCGACTGGCCGCCCCGCTCACCCGTGGGCTGCTGCTCGTCCTGTCGCTGGCGGCCGGAGCGGGCGCCGCCGGTCCGGCCCCGGCCGCCACCCCGCAGGCCCCTGCCCCCAGCCGCGTGCCGGCGCCCCGCCCGGTGGCCGAACTGGAGCGGAGCTGGCGGGAGCTGGAGCAGCAGCTCAGGGCGCTCGATCGGATCCTGCCGCCGGAGGCCCTGCCAGCCAGCGAGAGTCCCCCCGCGGGATTCGACACCCTGCGCTCCGCCGCGGCGGCCAGCGGGGCGGGGCGCAGGCCGCTGGGGCTTGAGGAGGCGCTCGCGCTCGCCTTCCAGGCCAATCCCTCCCTGCTGGCCGACCGCCAGGAGGTGGCGGCGGCGGCGGCGGATCTGCAGGCCAGGCTGGGGCGCTGGTGGCCGAGGCTCTCGGCGGTGGCCGGGGTGGCCCAGCAGCAGGAGGCCGACACCTTCAGCGTGCCGCGGGGAAACGGCGGCATCGGCCTGGGGCCGAACTTCGCCGCGGGCGGGTTGCGGGCGGCCAACGGCCAGGCTGTGGACGGCCCCTTCTACGTGCCGAGCGGTGGCGGCGGAACCCTGACCACAGGCACCGGGCAGGCCGGGGCCGGCCTGGAGGTGGACTGGGCCCTGGTGGATTTCGCTCGCACCCCTGCGATCAAGGCGGCGCGGGAGCGGCTGCGGCGGGCCCGCAGTTCCTACGCCTCCCGGCTGCGGGAGCTGCAGCTGGCGGTGAGCGAGGCCTACTACCAGCTGCAGAAGGCCGACCAGCTGGTGCGGATCCGCGAAGCGGACCTGCGCAACGACATCACGATCCTGGCCGAGGTGCTGGATCTGCAGCAGGCGGGCCTCGTGCCCCGGCTGGATGAGCTGCGGCGGCGGGCGATCGAGGCCTCCAACCAGGAGCGGCTGGTGCAGGCGCTGGCCGACCAGGCCGTGGCGCGGCGGCGGCTGGCGGTGCTGCTGGATCTGCCGGCGCAGGCGGTGCCCACCGCCGCCGATCCGATCCGCCTCCAGCCCCGCTGGCCCCTCGATCTCGACCGCAGCCTGCTCGAGGCCTACCGCGACAATCCGGAGCTGGAGGCGATCCTGGCCACCCGCGACGCCCTGGCCCGCGATCGCGATGCCACCGCTGCGGCCCTGCTGCCGCGCCTGTCGTTGTTCGCCCTCGCCGGCGGCGACCTGAGCCGCACCGATCAGTGGAACATCCAGGGCGATTGCTGCGGCACGGCGGTGATCCCGTCCCTCACCACGGCCAGCACCGACTGGTCGGTGGGGCTCACCCTGCGCTGGCTGCTGTTCGACGGCGGCAGCACGGCGGCCGAGGCCCGGGTCCTGGCCCGGCGGGCGGATGCGGAGGCGCACCGCTGGGCCGCCCGCCGCAACGACATCCAGCTGCGGCTGGAGCAGGCCTTCTTCCAGCACGAGGCCAGCCTGGCGTCGCTGGCGGCGGCACGGCGCGGCGTGGCGGCCTCCCTGGAGGCCTTCCGCGACGTGAAGCTGCGCTACCGCACCGGCCTGGCCAGCGAGGTGGAGCTCTCGCTCACCCAGGACCAGCTGATCAGCAGCCTGGTGCAGCGCCTGAGCGCCACGGTGGACGTGAACCTCACCTACGCCCGCCTGCTGCGGGAGCTGCTGCCGATGCCGCGGGATCCCGCCGGCCCGGTGGCGCCGCGGCTCACCCTCCAACCGGGCTCGTGAGCAGGGCAGGCGCCGGCCGGGGATCCCTCAGGCGCCGGGGCGTGAGGCCCACCAGCGCTCGATCCGGTAGGCGAGCACCACCAGCAGCACCACCATCCAGAACCAAAGCTCCGGCGGGTTCGCCTGGGTGAGCACCACCAGCAGCACCAGTTCGGCCGCCAGCCAGGGGAGTTCCTGCCGCAGCAGGGGATGGCGGGCGAGCCAGGATCGCAGGCGACTGGTCATGGGGCGGGCAGCGACGGTGGCGAAAGGCGCGGATTGCGGTAGCTGCCGGTGAGACTGCGCCAGCCCGGCACCAGGTAGCTGATCGGCGGTCGCCATTCCACGTAGGCGTGGGCCGCCACCGTCAGGCCCTCGCGCACCGGGAACACGCGGCTGCCGCGGGAGAGGGTCCAGCGGAAGCCGTCGTGGCTGCGGGGATCGCGCTCGAGGCTGATTTCGCTGCGCAGCACCGGCCCCTGATCCATGAGCGAGCGAGCGAGGGGGGTGTTGCCCAGGGTGGTGCTGATGTCGTCCTCGGTGGCGGGCAGGGTGAGCACCCGCTCCACCCGGCCCACGATGCCGCCGAACCGGCTGCGCTCGTCCCACAGGGGCACCAGTTCCACCGGCAGGCCGGTCTGCAGGCGGCGGCCGTCGGCGGGGGCGAGGTAGGCCACGGCCCGCAGCCCCTTGCCGCTGCGGGCCAGATCGCCGGCGCGGCCGAGAGTGCCCAGCCGCTGGCCGGGGGCCACGGTCTGCCCCTCGATCACCTGCAGGTCGAGCACCTCACCGTCGCGCTCGGCCAGCAGGGTGCCGTCGTAGGCGAGGCGGGCCTTGGTGACCTCGATCTGGCGCCGCAGGTCATCGATGCGGTAGCGGCGATCGAGGGCCTCGGTCTCCACCGCCAGCTTCACTTTCTGGTACTCGGCCAGCACCCGCCGGCGCTCCACGGCCACCGTGTCGAGATCGACGGCGGTGCGGGTGGCCGCCTGCTCGGTGCTCACCACCTCGCTGGCCAGGGGCGCCACCACCTGTTTGCGGGCGAGCCATTCCAGCCGCTGCAGTCGTTCGTCGTAGGTGGCGGCGAGGGCGGTGGTGCGGCGGCGGGTGTCGTCCAAGCGGGCCAGGGCGGTGTCGCGGGCCTGGCGCTCGGTCTGCAGGCGCAGGGCGTCGCGGCGGTCGAGGTCGCGGTTCTGCCGTTCGAGCTGGGCCAGGTTGCCCTGCTGCTGGCGCAGTTCGCGCTCCAGCACCGGCAGGCGCAGCTCCATCAGCACCTGGCCGCGGCTCACCCGATCGCCCACCCGCACCCGCAGCCGCCGCACCTGGCCGGCGGCGCGGGAATCCACCAGACCGGCCTGATCGGGATAGATCAGCACCCCCTTGCCCATCACCTCGGTGGGCACCGGCCAGAACAGGGCCCACAGCACCACAAGAGCGCCCATGCCGGCCAGGCCATAGCCCACCAGCTCGTGGTCCTCGGGAGGGCGGCGGGACATGGCCTCAGCCTGCCTCGGCCTCGGCGGCCATCCAAGCGGCCAGGTCCACGGCCCGGATCGGCACCCGAGAGAAGGCGGCGCTGAAACCGGTGAACGCCCACAGCCCCGCCGCCCCGGCGATCGGCCCCACCAGGGGCTCCCCGCCCACGCAGAAGGCCACAGGCACCTGCCGGTAGGTGCCCGCCAGAGCGCCCAGGGCCGGATCGAGCCGGCGCAGGCCGTCGCGCAGGCGCTCTTCCATCGTCGCCGGATCCGGCGGTGGCCCGGAGGCGGTGCCGGGCCGCACCACGGTGACCTGGCCCACCACCAGACCCTCGTCGCGCGGAGCGAGACCGGCGTCGACGATCCAGTCTTCGCTCTGGAGGGAGAGGGCACGGCCTTCCAGCAGCGGCCGCTGCCAGTGGAAGGGCTGCACCACGCGGCCGCGGCCGGCGTGGGCGGGCCAGGGACCGGGCGGCACCCGGGGGAGGGTGAGCACCCCGGCCCAGCTCACCCGCAGCTGCTCCGGCAGGTCGGGCCAGAGGGCGCGGCTGCCGGCGCCGGCGGCGAGCACCACCCGGGCGGTCTCGAGGGTCGCCGGCCCGGTAGCGGCGTCGAGGCAGAGCCGCCAGCCCGGGTGGCGGGGCTCCAGGGCGCGGACTACGGCGCTCTGCCGTTGCACCCCGGCGGCCGCCAGGGCCGCAGGCAGGGCCCCCAACAATGCGGCGGGATCGACCCGTCCGAAGCCAAGAAGCCGCGACGGCCAGGCCTGCAGGCCGGGCGGCAGCCGGTCCAGCCAGGGATCGCCATGGCGCAGCAGGGTGGCCGCCCGCAGTCCGAGCGGGCCGTGGACCGTCTCCAGGTCGCGCCAGGCCTGCCAGCTGGCGGGTCCGGCGAGGGCGCCGTAGCTGAGGGCCGTGGCGGTGCCGAGCTCAGAGGGTTCCCGCTCTTCGGCCGCTGCCGGCGGTGCCAGCAGGCTGACCGCGAAGCCGCGATGGGCGAGGGCCAGGGCCGCCAGCGAACCGGCCAGCCCGCCCCCCACCACCGCCACCGGGGGCAGGACGGCCGCGTTCACTCAGATGAGGAGGCGGAAGGAGCTGATCGTGGCCTCGAACAGCTCCTTCACCTTGGGCCAGCGCGCCTCGTTGGTGCTGGCGGCCAGGGTGTAGAGGCGGCCGCGATCCACCACCACCGTGGCCAGCTCATGGCGTTCGCGGTCGGCCAGGTGAACGGCGTATTCGAGGTCGTAGAAGGTGTGGCCGTCCTGCTCGCGCTCGCGCGCCTCCACCAGTTCGGCCTCGCGGCCGCTGCCCTCGGGGGCGATCACCACCCGGCGCAGCTTCTCGCCCACCGCCACGGCGCTGCCGAGGGCCTCGAGGTCGTTGGTGGGATTCACCTCGGAGACCACCAGGCTCAGGGTTTCGTCGCTGTTGATCAGGTCGTGGAACACCACCTGCGGCCCGCCGCTCACCTGCACCCGCGTCCAGCCGGTGGGATAGAGGAAGGCGTAGCGGCCATCGGGGCTCTGGAAGGTGTTCAGCCCGGCGGCGGCGGCGCTGCAGGCCGTCAGGGCCACGGCGAGCAGCACGGCTGCCAGGGCGCGGAACCAGCCGGCCCGCTGGCGGAAGGGGAAGCCGGGGAGGGGCATGGGGGGCAGGGAAGTGGCCCCATTCTTGCGGCGGGGAGGTCGGTGCCGGGATCCAGGTCTGGGCTGCCTAGATTCGCCCCACCTGCCCCAGAGCGCTGAGCGGTTTCACCCGACCCCTGGCCCGGCTGATCGATCAGTTCGAGCGGCTGCCGGGCATCGGTCCGCGCACCGCCCAGCGGCTCGCCCTGCACCTGCTGCGCCAGCCGGAGGAGCAGATCCGCGCCTTCGCCGATGCGCTGCTGGCGGCCCGCAGCCAGGTGGGGCACTGCCGCAGCTGCTTTCATCTGTCGGCCGAGCCGATCTGCGAGATCTGCCGCAACGAGGAGCGGCGCAACGGCCAGATCTGCGTGGTGGCCGACTCGCGCGACCTGCTGGCGATGGAGCGCACCCGCGAGTTCCACGGGGCGTACCACGTGCTGGGCGGCCTGATCTCGCCGATGGATGGGGTGGGCCCGGAGCTGCTGCAGATCCAGCCGCTGGTGGAGCGGGTCGACCGGGAGAACACCGGTGAGGTGATCCTCGCCCTCACCCCCAGCGTGGAGGGCGACACCACCAGCCTCTATCTGGCCCACCTGCTGCGCCCGTTCACGGCGGTGAGCCGGATCGCCTACGGGCTGCCGGTGGGCAGCGAGCTGGAGTACGCCGACGAGGTGACCCTGGCGCGGGCGCTGGAGGGACGGAGGCCGGTGCCATGAGCCGTTGGAGCGAGGTGGCGCCGGCCGAGCGGCTGCCGCCCTGGCTGCGGCGGCCGGTGGGGGATGTGTCGTCGCTGGAGACGGTGCAGGGCGTGGTGAAGGGCGCGCGGCTGCACACGATCTGCGAGGAGGGCCGCTGCCCGAACCGGGCCGAGTGCTACGCGGCCGGCACGGCCACCTTCCTGCTGGGCGGGCCGATCTGCACGCGCAGCTGCGCCTTCTGCCAGGTGGACAAGGGCCAGGCGCCGGTGCCGTTCGATCCGGAGGAGGCGGAACGGGTGGCGGGGGCGGTGGAGGTGCTGGGGCTGCGTTACGTGGTGCTCACCGCCGTCGCCCGCGACGACCTGGCCGACCACGGCGCCGTGCTGTTCACCAGCACGATGGATGCGATCCGCCGCCGGGATCCGGCGGTGGCGATCGAGGTGCTCACCCCGGACTTCTGGGGCGGCCATCGCGACGAGGCCGCGGGTGTGGCGGCCCAGCGCGGACGCCTGGCCGCGGTGCTCGCCGCCGAACCGGTGTGCTTCAACCACAACCTCGAAACGGTGGAGCGCCTGCAGGGCGAGGTGCGGCGCGGCGCCACCTACCGCCGTTCGCTGGGCCTACTTGCTGCAGCGCGGGAACTGGCGCCGGCGATCCCCACCAAATCGGGCCTGATGCTGGGCCTGGGCGAAACGGAGGAGGAGGTGGTGGCCACCCTGCGCGATCTGCGGGCGGTGGACTGCCAGCGCCTCACCCTCGGCCAGTACCTGCGCCCTTCGCTGGCCCACCTGCCGGTGGCCCGCTACTGGGAACCGGAGGCGTTCGAGCGGCTGGGTGCGATCGCCCTTGAGCTGGGCTTCGCCGACGTGCGCAGCGGCCCGCTGGTGCGCAGCAGCTATCACGCGGCGGGCGACTGAGGGGAAGGCTGAAGGCAGTAGCAGCAGCACTGCCATGGCTTCCGCCTTGCGCCCACCGGGCCTGATCCAGCGATACCGGGAGGAGTTGCAGACGCGTCACTACGCCCGGCGAACGGTGAACACCTACGAGCAGTGGCTGCGGCGCTTCCTGCGTTTTCATCGGATGCGCCACCCGCGCACGATGGGCAGCGCCGAGGTGAATGCCTTCCTGAGCCATCTGGCGGTGGAGCTTCAGGTGAGCGCCTCCACCCAGAACCAGGCGTTGGCAGCCCTGCTGTTCCTTTTCCGCGAGTTGCTGGAGATGGATCTGGAGCTGGATGGTGTGGTGCGGGCGCGGACGCGGCGTCGGCTGCCGGTGGTGCTCAGCGAGGGGGAGGTGAAAGCGGTTCGCCAGCGGCTGGAGGCTGAACCCGCCTTGGTGGTGGGGCTGCTGTACGGGAGTGGGCTGCGGTTGATGGAGGCGCTGAGACTTCGGGTCAAGGATCTGGATGTTGAGCGGCGAGAGCTCACGGTGCGTGACGGGAAGGGCGGTAAGGATCGCAGGACGCTGCTGCCGGAAAGCCTGATCCCTGGGCTGCAGGACCATCTGGTGAAGGTGCGCCGTCTTCATCAGGACGATCTGTCGGCGGGCTGGGGCCGGGTGCTGATGCCTTATGCCCTGGCCCGGAAGTACCCCAACGCTGAGCGGGAGTGGGCCTGGCAATGGGTTTTCCCCCAGCAGAAGCGCTGGCACGATCGGGAATCAGGAACTCAGGGCCGCCACCATATCGATCCGAGCGTGGTGCAGAAGGCGGTGAAAAAGGCGGTGGCAGAGGCCGGAGTGACCAAAGCTGCCAGTTGCCACACCTTCCGCCATTCTTTTGCCACCCATCTGCTGGAGCGCGGCCAGGACATCCGAACAATCCAGGAGCTGTTGGGCCATCAGGACGTGAGCACCACGATGATCTACACCCATGTGCTCAACCGTGGCCCCTTGGGTGTGCGCAGCCCTGCTGATCTTCTGTAGTCAGCGCTACAGGTGGTTCACGGACCCGTGAACCACTGCTAAGCATGGTCCATGGTTACCAAAGACCTCTTGCCGCTACTGGCTTTATGTCCAACTCGATCGACAAGGTTGAGGTGGTTCACGGACGGCAGGGGCTGGAGGGCCGTGGTTCTCGGAAACCATCCAATAAGCGTTCGAAGGACTGCAGGCCTGCAAGAGATCTGTGCTGCTCTATAACTACCAAAGTGGTACAAGATAACCACAACCAAGCGCCGAATAAACCTCTCCGAGATGATCATGCTTGACATTCTAGCAGCAATGCCTTAGTATAAGCTAGGAACTTGTGTATGCTAATTTCAAATCATGGCAACCTGGAGAGATCTGCAAGCATTCATTCGCAGCAATTACAAAATCAGCGAGGACACGGATGATTTTTTCATTATCTTGTTTGAGCTAGGTAATCTTCGCTCTCAACTAGCCTTTATTCAGCTCGTTAAAGGGAATAGCGGCGCAACGGAATGGGTGCAGATTTCTTCACCAGTAGGAGATATACCATTAGAGAATATCAATGATGCCCTTGAGCGGTTGGATGATAAACTCTGTGGAGGTTTGGTAAAGATTGGAACTCGCCACTTCGTTCGCCACAATCTTCAACTAGATGATTTATCAATTGACGAATTTGTTGTACCCTTAAAGGTTGTAGTAAGCTCAGCCGATGAACTAGAAGGAGCCTTTATCGGAGGCGATGATAACTGACACTTATTGACAGACATAATTTAATCTTACTAACCAGCTTGCAGATCATAATTTATGCAATGATCTATCTGCAAATGTTTTTGCCATTGCAACGTTGCCAAGGTAATGAAAGTGCATTACCGCATTAGTCGTTCACTTAAGCACAAACATCGCAAGATCAAACGAGAGAATAGGATAGTTTTGGATTGGTACTAAATCTGGTTTCACTTTACTAATAATGAAGACTATAGGATCACCTCCAGTTATCATTATTAGAGCCAAAGGAACTGTGAGCAAGCCAGCAAGCGGTCCTCCTGCGGCTTGTGCAATAATCTTAATCAGAAGAAGTATTGGAACAAACAAGAAAAGATATAATAATGGATAGGATACAAAGAAAAGCGGTGTACCCGAGCTGTTGCCAGTTAGAGAAGAAAAAGCAATTAGAGCTGGCAATGCGCATAGTGGTCTCAAAAAGTTAATCCATAAAGTCTGTTTCCATAGAATTTTATCAAAGTCTGTGATGGGATTGATTTGCATTTGAGAAGCTGATGAAAAGTTGGACTCTTGATTAGACGTAGACTACAACGCGACCGGATATTCGCCCTTGCTCGACAACCCTTCCATCTACATATACTTTGCCGTTGCCTGGATCGTTGGTAAAATGAACATCACCCTGAGAATCAGTGTATTGATCACCTGTACCGCCAGCCCTTAAGACCCCATCAAACATAACACTTACACGTTTTCCTTGCACTGGCTTGCCAGTGCTTTTGTTGATTACTTTGACTGAAATCACTGGAGTACAAAAAATAGATCTATGTCGCATGATAATGATGCAATTCGCTGCTGTCCACAATCCGCTTAACACATTGTCACAGTTGGCTGATATCAGGATTCCGAACGCCTTGCGGGGCATTTCTGCTCAGCATTCACGATATACATCCTCCTCAACTTGGAGATCACAGGCTGTTGGGTGGTACATAAGCAACAACATACTGCGGCGGACACAACGACAATATAGGCGCTACACATGTGCTGGATGCTTATGAAGCTATCATGAACCGTTTCAAAATCCATTCGGGCACGAAGTTACACAGGATATTGGAGCTCTGCGGAACTGGTGAAATATGCGAGGCGGTTTGAAGGAAGCGAGGTGCTCGAATGTATTGAATCAGCACATGGAGATGCGGTGTTCATGCAATGCCCCAGTGTGGCGAGTATAGCCTGCGGCTGAGAGTCATCAAGAATGTCGTCGTAGCCCTTGGCAGGATGTTAAGAGCCAGTTTGTGAATTGAGATGGAGGTGACTTGAGCTCTGCTGGCGATGCAAATATCTGAAAATGCTGCCTGTGTAGACTCGACACCTTCGAACAAGCCCCTGGAGTGGACAGGCCGCCGTCGGGTCCACTTCCGATCGCAATAGCCTCTTGCCTGCCACTCAGGGGCAGCGTTCTCAATAACTGCCACCCGTTTTTTGGCGATCCAATGGCCGGGTGGCCCCACCACAACCAGCGTCCATTCTCTTCAGCAGGCCACGCAGCGTCGCGGCGCTGCTGGCAGACTCTGCCGACACTCGCTCGTCGTTGTCTCCCCAATGCTGGGCGTGTTCCTCCCATTCTTCGGCAGCGCACTCAATCAGAAATCGCTCTTTATCGGTCAGTGAAATCATGCGGATCACCTGCGTGTCGCAAGCGTGTCTACTTTGCGATTCAAGAGCGTACGCGCGATCGGCGTACACGCCTCGCACAATGCCGCGACCGACGACCGCCCACGCCACCGGCTGAGAACCAGCGGATGCAGGAGACGGCTCGGATGCGCCCTGCGTGTCGTCATCGTTCATTGTTCGCCGCTCCTGATCCTTGTCGTTCTGTGGCTACTCGGCGTCCTGCCTCGCAGCAGCCAGCAACTCACACTCTTTTTCCCTGTATTCGATGTAGCGGGCGATCTTCGCGAGAAAATCAGATGCGGGGCCGCTGACGCCATGAACATCTACAACTTTCACGCCAAGCCGGTCGCACTCGGCCCCCAACTCCTCCAGCACCTGAAATGAGTGTCTCATAGTCTCTCCTTTACGCTCACAGAACCACGCGATGCTGCGGACGAGCCGCTGATCGCTGGCGTTCTCAGCCTAACCGTGCAAGCAGCCCGCGAAGCGCCACCACCCTGTCTGGTTCAGGCCCGCCGTACCACTCGGCGTCCAACTCTCGCCCGATGGCCTTCTCCAACGCCTCCCGCTCCTCGTCGGTGAGCGTTGGACGAAAAACCCTTTCAATCCGTCTCGCCGCAAGCCGCGCCCTGTCTTCGGCGAAACTGTTGCCGCCCTGCCACCTCTGTGTTGTGCCCTCGCGATACCACCGCATGGCACAGTGAACGATTTCGGCCACTTGCTCCAGATTGGATTCCCCGTGAGAACCACGCGATCGAATGGACTGCTCGGCGTTCTCGCTCATGGTTTCATGCTCCTGTGTTCGCAGCCATTCATCTTTGGCGTTAGAGAGATGGGGGCGAAGCGGTTGCAGCCCAGAGCCAGTATACTCCCTGTATAGCCGCTGGGTTGCTGTGCAGACACGGGTCCAGAAATGGGGAAACAGTCTCGGGGTGCGGATCCCGCGCAGCTTGGCTGAGGAGGTTGGCCTCGGCGCTGGCTCTGAAGTTAGCTTGAGTGCCAAGGATGGCGAGCTTGTCGTAAAGCCGTCGGTTCCTGCTCGCCTCAGCCTCAACGATCTCTTGGCAGAGGTCTCAGAGGAGAACCTCCATTCCTCTATCGATACGGGCTCTGCTGTCGGTGCGGAGATCTTCTGTTGACTGCCGCGTATGTCCCTGATCGGGGTGACTTGGTCTGGCTGGAGTTCACACCGCAGACGGGTAGTGAGCAGGCTGGACGGCGTCCTGCTTTGGTGATCTCGCCGAAGGCCTACAACGCGAAGGTTGGGTTGGCCTTGTTTTGTCCAGTGACATCACGTATCAAGGGTTATCCGTTTGAAGTGGCCTTGCCTGAGGGCAGTGGTGTGATCGGTGTCGTCCTTGCAGATCAGTTGAAGAGCCTTGACTGGCGTGCCAGGAAGGCGAAGCTGATTGAGCGTGCTTCGTCTGATGTGCTGGCGATGGTTACAGCAAGGATCCTGCCCCTACTCGTTCCCGACGATGCTGCCACTCTCTAACACGGCCATTCACCTGACCCGCCCTCGCACATTCACCGATCCCTCAGACGAGCTTTCCCCATAGACCACTTCGGGCAGGTGATGGCCAGCGTTAGAGAGATGGGGGCGAAGCGGTTGCAGCCCAGAGCCAGTATACTCCCTGTATAGCCGCTGGGTTGCTGTGCAGACACGGGTCCAGAAATGGGGAAACAGTCTCGGGGTGCGGATCCCGCGCAGCTTGGCTGAGGAGGTTGGCCTCGGCGCTGGCTCTGAAGTTAGCTTGAGTGCCAAGGATGGCGAGCTTGTCGTAAAGCCGTCGGTTCCTGCTCGCCTCAGCCTCAACGATCTCTTGGCAGAGGTCTCAGAGGAGAACCTCCATTCCTCTATCGATACGGGCTCTGCTGTCGGTGCGGAGATCTTCTGTTGACTGCCGCGTATGTCCCTGATCGGGGTGACTTGGTCTGGCTGGAGTTCACACCGCAGACGGGTAGTGAGCAGGCTGGACGGCGTCCTGCTTTGGTGATCTCGCCGAAGGCCTACAACGCGAAGGTTGGGTTGGCCTTGTTTTGTCCAGTGACATCACGTATCAAGGGTTATCCGTTTGAAGTGGCCTTGCCTGAGGGCAGTGGTGTGATCGGTGTCGTCCTTGCAGATCAGTTGAAGAGCCTTGACTGGCGTGCCAGGAAGGCGAAGCTGATTGAGCGTGCTTCGTCTGATGTGCTGGCGATGGTTACAGCAAGGATCCTGCCCCTACTCGTTCCCGACGATGCTGCCACTCTCTAACACGGCCATTCACCTGACCCGCCCTCGCACATTCACCGATCCCTCAGACGAGCTTTCCCCATAGACCACTTCGGGCAGGTGATGGCCAGCGTTAGCAAGCCACAAACCCACTCAAGCCATTTCAATGACACTTCTTTCCCGTATGCGTTCAGGGGGCAGGACGCTCCGTCGCAGGACTCCATGCCTGAAAGCT
>JANWUS010000040.1 GCA_024958715.1 Cyanobium sp. FGCU52
CCTCAGCCAGAGCGGCTGCTCAGGTCTGCGGAGCTTTATTGCTGATCAGGTGAGGAATTGGCCCGGAACAGGAAGCGGTAGCTGGCATAGGGGCGATCGACGATGAAGTCGGTGTTCCAGTTGGTCTTGCCGAGCAGCCGGCCCGGCCCCACCTGCTTCGAGACGATCGGGGTGTTGCCGCTGCCGCCGATCGGCTGGAGGTAGCGGCAGCCGGCCTTCACGGCCGCCGGGGTGACGGCGAGAGGAATCAGGCAGGCGGCGAGTCCGGCCAGCGCGGCCGACAGCGACGAGCGGAAGGAAGCCATGGGCTGAGAGAGCGACGAGGAGGGCGGCGAGCCTGGACCGACCCGGTTCAGGGCCCCGCCAAGGGGAACCGGGCTGCCGCCCTTTCGCGACACCCATCGGTGGCGACATCGATCGGGGTGCCGGCCTGAACCCGATCCACGAAGCAGCGGCAGGTGAAGTCGGCCATCCCCGGCGGGGGCGTGCGGGAGGCCGCGGTCATCGCGGCCAGAAAGCCGGCCTGACAGAACGCCATCACCCGTTCGGCGTCGAACGCCGCGGCCGGATCGGGAAGCGCCAGCGCAAGGGTCAGGCCTGAACCGAGCAGGATCCGCAGGCGCATCGACCTCATGGTCGGACCGACATCGGCCCCAAGCGTAGGCAGAGGCAGGGATGCTGGCCGCCGCTGCCGAGCGTTTCTAGGTTGGTGCCTGGTCTGCGACGACCCATGACATCCGTCACCCCCGGGGATGTGCGGCAGGAGCGCGAAGAGCGGGCCCAGCTGGCGCGGCTCGCCCGGCAGCACCTGCTCGAACGGGAGCTGAACCGCGCCCGCCAGGACTGGCACGACCACTGGCAGGAGCGGCGCAGGCACGCCCGCGACCCGCTGGGGGTGCCCCTGGGGGCGGAACTGCATCTCGACCGGCTGGAAGCCCCACTGGCCGTCCAGCTGGTGGATGTGAGCCTGGGGGGCGTCTGCCTGCTGACCAGTCCGGTGTTCCACCTGCACCGGGGCCAGCGCGGAGAGCTGTGCTGCGACGGCGAGCGCGATCCGCTGGTGGGCGATCTGGGGCGCCGCCGGATCCGGATCTGCTGGGTCGAGACGCGGGAGTGGCTCTCGGTGGTGGGGGTGGCCTTCGACGAAGGCCTCCCGGCCTGAACGCCCGCGGTTCAGCGGGGCCGGAAGGCGGCGGGTTCGGGCCATGGCGACGGCCGTCGGCGGGACACGGATCGCCCTATGGTCGCTGCGATGGCCATGATCCGTGCCCTCGGTCTCGGCAAGACCTTCCGGGTCGCCGACAAGCAGCCCGGACTGGCGGGCACCCTGCGGCACTTCGTGCAGCGCCGCCACCGCGACGTGCCCGCGGTGCGCGACGTGAGCTTCAGCGTGGAGCCCGGGGAGGTGGTGGGGTTCCTCGGGCCCAACGGCGCCGGCAAGACCACCACCCTGAAGATGCTCACCGGGCTGATCCACCCCAGCAGCGGCTCGGTGGAGGTGGCGGGCTTCCGGCCGCAGCGCCGCCAGGTCGACTTCCTGCGACGGATCACCCTGGTGATGGGCAACAAGCAGCAGCTGATCTGGGATCTGCCGCCCCTCGATTCCCTGCGCGTCAATGCGGCGGTGTACGGCATCGATGACGCTGAAGCGCAGCGGCGCATCCGCGATCTGGCCGAGATGCTGGAACTGGGGGAGGAGCTCCGTCGTCCGGTGCGCAAGCTTTCCCTCGGCCAGCGGATGAAGGCCGAACTGCTGGCGGCCCTGCTGCATCGGCCGTCCGTGCTGTTCCTCGATGAGCCCACCCTGGGCCTGGATGTCAATGCCCAGGCGCGGGTGCGCAGCTTCCTGGCGGAGTACAACCGCCGCTACGGCGCCACCCTGCTGCTCACCAGCCACTACATGGCGGACATCACGGCCCTCTGCCCGCGGGTGCTGCTGATCCACCAGGGCAGCCTCATGCACGACGGCAGCCTGGCCGAACTCACCAACCGGCTCGCCCCCTGCCGAGAGGTGCGGCTGGAACTGCGCGAGCCCCTGCCGGCCTCCACCTTCGCGGCCTACGGCACCCTGGAGGATCTGCAGGGCCGGGCCGTGCGCCTGCTGGTGCGGCGGGAGCGGCTCACCGCCAGCGTCGCCCGGCTGCTGGCCGAGCTGCCGGTGGTGGACCTGGAGGTGGCGGAACCGCCGATCGAGGAGCTGATCGGCCAGCTGTTCCGCCGGGAGCCAGCCCGATGACCAGACGCCGGTCCGACGCGCGCGCGGGTGCGGCCCATGGGCTGCGGATCGCCCGGGTGCTGCTCAGCACCCAATACGCCACCATGCTCGAGTACCGGGCCGAGATCGTGCTCTGGGCCCTCTCCGGCGTGCTGCCGCTGATCATGCTGGGGGTCTGGAGCGGCGCCGAGGCCAGCGGCGGCCCCGCTGCCACCGGCGGGCTGAGCGCCCAGGCCCTGGGCCGCTACTTCCTCTCGGCCTTCGTGGTGCGCCAGTTCACGATCGTTTGGGTGATCCACTCCTTCGAGGAGGACACCCTGGCCGGCCGGCTGTCCCCCTATCTGCTCCAGCCCCTGGCTCCGGTGTGGCGCTACGTCAGCGCCCATCTGGCGGAGCAGGTGACCCGGCTGCCGTTCGTGCTGGCGATGCTGGCGCTGGTGTTCCTGATCCACCCCGCCGTCGCCTGGCTGCCCTCGCCGCCCCGGCTGCTGGCCGCCCTGGTGGCCATCCCCATGGCCTTCGCCCTGCGCTTCGCGATCCAGTGGATCCTCACCATGCTCTGTTTCTGGACCGAGCGGGCGGCGGCCCTGGAGCGGCTGATGTACATCCCCTACCTGTTCCTCTCGGGCCTGGTGGCACCGCTGGAGGCCTACCCCGAGGGGGTGCGGGCCTTCGCCCTGGCCACGCCGTTTCCCTGGATGGTGCACTTCCCGGCCCAGCTGCTGGCCGGGGCCGAGGTTCCGGTGGGCCGCGGCTTCGCCGCCCTGCTGCTGTGGACTCTGGTGCTGGTGCCGATCGGCTGGAGCGGCTGGAAGCTGGGGATGCGCCGCCATTCCGCCCTGGGGGCCTGATGGGCGGACCCCGTGGGGCGGCAAGGCTTCTGCTGCGCTTCTGGAGCGCCTCCCTGGCCGCGGAGATGGAGTACGGCGTGAACGCCGCGGTCGAGCTGCTGTCGGTGCTCGGCAACCTGGCCGGGAGCCTGTTCGTGCTCTCGCTCTTCTTCCGCCACGGGCACGATCTTGGCGGCTGGAGCTGGGATCAGGCCCTGGTGGTGCTCGGCATCTACACCCTGCTCGACGGGCTGACCAGCACGCTGCTGCAGCCGAACCTGGGGGCCCTGGTGACCCACGTGCAGAAGGGCACCCTCGACTTCGTGCTGCTCAAGCCGGTGGACAGCCAGTTCTGGCTGTCGCTGCGGATCGTCTCGCCCTGGGGGCTGCCGGGCGTGGCCGTGGGCCTGGTGCTGATGGCGGTGGGTGTCGTACGGGCCGGGACGCCTCCCTCGCTGCCGGGGCTGGCCCTCGCCCTGGTGGTGCTGGTGGCCGCCTCGCTGCTGCTGTACAGCCTCTGGTTCGTGCTGGCGGCCACCAGCATCTGGTTCGTGAAGGTGTGGAACGCCACCGAGGTGCTGCGCGCCACGCTGGTGGCGGGCCGCTATCCGATCAGCGCCTATCCGGCGGGGCTGCGGGTGCTGTTCACCTTCGTGCTGCCGGTGGCGTTCCTCACCACCGTGCCGGCGGAGACGCTGCTGGGGAAGGCGTCGGCGCCGGCGGTGCTGGCGGGGCTGCTGGTGGCGGGGCTGGCCCTGGGGGCCAGCCGCCTGTTCTGGATCTTCGCCCTGCGCTTCTACACCTCGGCCTCCAGCTGAGGAGCGGGCGCGCGGGCCCTCCCGGCTCAGACGGCCACCGCCAGATGGTCGCGGAAGGCACGCATCGCCTCCAGCTGGCGGGGGGTGCACAGATGGGGCTGGGCGCGCAGCAGATCGTCGACGGTGGCGGTGATCTCCTGGGTGGGCAGGCTGTGGTTGAGATGGCGGAGCAGATCTTCGAAGGCGGCCGCGGCCTCCGGGCCCACGGGGCCGGGAAGCGCATCGATGGCGGCAAGCAGGGTGTGACGTCGCCAGGCGATGTAGGTCTGGGCCATCGGAAGAAACCGTGCGGAGCAAGGACGTGCTTCGATTCTGCAGATCGAGCGGCGAAACGTCAGGATCACGGCAACGAATCGCCATCGCCGATCACAATCCACCTGCAGGAAGTGTGTGGGTTTCAGCATCAGAAATGTGCGCCGATCCACACCGACACCGATCCCGCTCCCGCCCCGGTCTCCGGGCCCTGCCTCCACAGCTCAGCACGCGTGTTCCGGCCGCCGAGCCACGGTGCGCGGATGCCCATCACCTGCCGATACTGGAGCCGCCCCTCCGCCCACCGCCATGCCCTGGATCGAGCTGACCGGGCGCTGGTCGTTCTGGGCGGGCCTGGCCTCCCTGTTCGCGGCCCTCACCGCGGTGCTGGCCAAGCTGGGGGTGAGCGGTCTCGATTCGAACCTGGCCACCTGGCTGCGAACCCTGGTGGTGGCGGTGATGCTCACGCTGCTGATGGTCACCAGCGGCCAGCTCAGCGGCGATCCGGTGGCGGGCCTGGCCGCCCTGCCCCCGCGCTCGCTCGTGGCCCTGCTGCTCTCGGGCCTGGCCACCGGCCTCTCCTGGCTCTGTTACTTCAGGGCTCTGCAGATGGGTCCGGTGGCCCAGGTGGCGGCGATCGACAAGCTCAGCGTGGTGCTGGTGGCCCTGTTCGGTGTGGCCCTGCTGGGCGAGCGGCTGGCACCGATGGCCTGGGCCGGGATCCTGCTGATGGGGGGCGGGGCGGTGCTGGTGGCCCTGGCCTGAGCCCCCCCATGCGCCAGCACCTGATCCTTGCGGGCGGCGGCCACACCCATGCGCTGGTGCTGCGGATGTGGGCGATGGATCGCCGGCGCCGTCCGACGGGCACCCTGATCACCCTGGTGAGCCGCCAGTCCACGGCGCTCTATTCCGGCATGGTGCCGGGCCTGGTGGCGGGCCTTTACCGGCGGGACGAGTGCCGCATCGATCTGCGCAGGCTCTGCCTGCTGGCGGGGGCGGCCTTCGTGCAGGCCGAGATCACCGGGCTGGATCCGGCGGCGCGGGAGCTTGTGCTCATGGGCCGTCCGCCCCTGCGTTACGACCTGCTCTCGCTGGATGTGGGGGCGGTCACGGCAGAGCTGGGCAGGGAGGAGCCGCCGGGCCTGTCGGTGAAACCGCTGGAACCGTTCCTGGCCTGGTACGAAGCGCTGGCGGCAGACCGACCGCTCCCCGGAGCTCACGGATCGCGCGAGCGGCCGCTGAGGATCCGGGGCGGCGGCGCCGCGGCGGTGGAGGTGGCCCTGGCCCTGAAGGGCCGGGGGCTGGCCTGCCGGCTGCTGCTGCGGGGCGACGACCTGCATCTGGGGTCGCCGGCGGCGAATCGCCGCGGCGAAACGCTGCTGGCGGCGGCCGGCATTGTCCTGGAGCGCCGGGCGCCGGACGACGCCCCCGCGGATTTGCTCTGCACCGGCAGCCGGGCGCCCGCCTGGCTGGCGGCAGCGGGCCTGCCGGTGAACCCCGACGACGGCCGGGTGCGCACCGAGGCCAGCCTCGCCGTGATCGGCCACCCCGAGCTGTTCGCCAGCGGCGACTGCGGCGTGATCGCGGCGGCGCCTCGGCCCCCCTCGGGGGTGTGGGCGGTGCGGGCGGCGCCGGTGCTGGCCGACAACCTGGTGCGACGGCTGAGCGAGCCTGAGCGGCCGCTGCGTCCCTGGCGCCCCCAGACCCGGGCCCTGCAACTACTCGGCGATGGCCAGCCCCCGCCGCTGGGGCCACGGGCGGTGGCCTTCCGGGGGCCGCTGGCTATGGGGCCGAGCCGCTGGCTCTGGCGCTGGAAGGAGGCGATCGACCGGCGGTTCATCGACCGCTTCGGCGACCTCAAGGCGATGGAGCCCGGGCCGCACGGTGCGGGTGCCGGACCCGCGGCGATGGCCTGCCGCGGCTGCGCCGCCAAGCTGGCCGCCGATCCCCTGCGCCGGGCCCTGGCCCGCCTCGATCCCTCGCAGCCTCCTCCCGAAGCCCAGGACGCGGCCGTGCTCACCACCACGGCCGAGGGGGAACGGCTGCTGCAGAGCGTGGATGGCTTTCCCGCCCTGCTCGAGGATCCCTGGCGCAACGCCCGCCTCACCACCCTGCACGCCTGCAGCGACCTGTGGGCCTGCGGCGCCGACTTGGAGAGCGTGCAGGCCCTGGTGACCATTCCCGAGGCCGCGCCGCCGCTGCAGGAGGAGCTGCTGCTGCAGACCCTGGCGGGGGTGCGCTCGGTGCTGGATCCCCTGGGGGCCTCCCTGATCGGCGGCCACACCCTCGAAGGGCGGGACGGGGCGGGTCTGGCGCTCGCCCTCACGGTGGTGGGTCGGGCACCGGCGGAACGCTTCTGGCCGAAAGGCCCGCTGCACCCGGGGGACGGCCTGGTGCTCACCCGCCCGATCGGCAGCGGCGTGCTGTTCGCCGCCGCCATGGCCGGGGAGGCCCGGCCCGAATGGATCGATGAAGCCCTGGCCGTGATGGAGACCAGCCAGGCCCCGCTGGTGGCCCTGCTGGCCGCCCACGGCTGCCGGGCCTGCACGGACGTGACCGGCTTCGGCCTGCTGGGCCATCTCGGCGAGATGCTGGCGGGCTCGGCCCCCACCACCCGCGTGCGGCTGGACGCGAAAAGCATCCCGGCGATGGAGGGTGCCTTGGCCCTACTGGAGCGGGGCTTCGCCAGCACCCTGGCGCCGGCGAACGCGGAGGCCCTGACCCTGGTGGATGGGCCCGTGCAGCTTGAGGAGAGAGGGAGCGATCAGGCCGCCCGGCGGGGCCTGCTGATCGACCCCCAGACCTGCGGCCCCCTGCTGGCGGCGCTGCCGATGGAGCGGGTGGCCGGGGCACTGGAGGCCCTCCAGCGGGCCGGCTTCCCCTACGCCCGCCTGATCGCCCAAGTCACGGGGGGGTAGGAGTCTGTGGCCCCCACGGGCCCGCGGGGTGCCTGGAAGAAACCAAAACACCCGCACGGCAGGCAGACTCAGATCAGCGCAGCCCACCTGATCCCTCGATGCTCGATCAGGAGCACCTCGACGAGTTCCTCGAAGCCCTGGAGAAAGCAGGCAGCCCCGCCAGGAACCCCGCCCTGCGCCAGACGCTCGGCTGGGAGGAAGCCCTCTACGAGGAGGTGAAGGCGGAACTGGTGAGCAAGGGAATCGTGAAGCGGGGCAGGGGCCGCAGCGATTCGGTGTCGCTGGTGGGCTCCGAGCCTGTGACGCCGGCAGCCGCACCAGCCAAAGCCCCCCGCAAGGCGAAGGCCAGCTCTGGTGGCAACGGCACCGCCAACCTGGGCTTCGAGGCCAAGCTCTGGCTCACGGCCGACAAGCTGCGCAACAACATGGACGCGGCCGAGTACAAGCACGTGGTGCTCGGCCTGATTTTTCTGAAATACATCTCCGACAGCTTCGAAGAGCATCGCGCCAAGCTGCTGGCCGGCATTGGCGACTATGAGGGTGCCAACCCGGAAGACCCCGACGAATACAAGGCCGAGAACGTGTTCTGGGTGCCGGCGGAGGCCCGCTGGAGCCACCTGCAGGCCAACGCCAAGCAACCCACGATCGGCAAGCTGGTGGACGACGCCATGGTGGCGATCGAGCGCGACAACCCACGCCTCAAAGGCGTGCTGCCGAAGGACTACGCGCGTCCGGCGCTCGACAAGCAACGCCTGGGGGAGCTGATCGATGTGATCGCCACGATCGAGCTCACTGCTTCAAGAGAAAGCGGCGCCAGCGAGGGCGAACAAACCCATCGCTCGGTGGATCTGCTGGGCAGGGTGTACGAATACTTCCTCACCCGCTTTGCCTCAGCCGAGGGCAAGAACGGCGGCCAGTTCTACACGCCGAGTTGTGTGGTGCGCTGCCTGGTGGAGATGCTGGAGCCCTACAAGGGCCGCATCTACGACCCCTGCTGCGGCTCCGGCGGCATGTTCGTGCAGAGCGAGAAGTTCGTGGAAAGCCACGGCGGCAAGCTGGGCGATATCTCCATCTACGGCCAGGAGAGCAACGCCACCACCCGCCGCCTGGCGGTGATGAACCTGGCCCTGCGCGGCATCGAGGCCGACTTCGGCCCCGAGCATGCCGACACGTTCCGGCGGGATGTGCACCCGGATCTGCGGGCGGACTATGTGATCGCCAACCCGCCCTTCAACGATTCCGACTGGTTCCGCAAGGACGACGACGTGCGCTGGCAGTTCGGCGTTCCGCCGAAGGGGAACGCCAACTTCGCCTGGGTGCAGCACTTCATCCACCACCTGGCGCCGCAGGGCATGGCCGGCTTCGTGCTGGCCAATGGCAGCATGAGCTCCAACCAAAGTGGTGAAGGCGAGATCCGCCGCGCCCTGATCGAGGCGGATCTGGTGGACTGCATGGTGGCCCTGCCGGGCCAGCTCTTCTACAGCACCCAGATCCCGGTGTGCCTGTGGTTCCTGGCGAAGAGCAAGGCAGCCGATAGCCAAAGGGGCTTCCGCGATCGGCTCGGGCACACCCTGTTCATCGATGCTCGCAAGCTCGGCACGTTGATCGATCGGGTGCATCGGGAGCTGCTGGAGGATGACCTGGAGAAGATCAGCGGCACCTATCACCGCTGGCGGGGAGCGAACTGTGTGGGCAGCTACGACGATGTGGCGGGGTTCTGCAAATCCGCCACCACCGCTGAGATTGAGGCCCATGGCCACGTGCTCACGCCGGGGCGGTATGTGGGGGCGGAGGCGGTGGAAGATGACGGGGAGCCGTTCGAGGAGAAGATGCCGCGACTGGTGGCAGAGCTGGAGGCACAGTTTGCGGAGTCAGCCAGGCTGGAGGCAGCGATCCGGGCAAACCTGAAGAACATGAGGTTCACCCCATGAGCCAGGAACGCTTCCGAGAACGACAGATTGACGCGCGCGCAAGCGCTGAGCGGCTGACGGAAGCTGTGGCTTACCCGGAAAGTGAACTCATCCGCGATGCCACAATCCAACGATTTGAGTTCACATTTGAAGTGATCTGGAAAACCCTCAAGCTCTATCTCGAACGGCAGGGATACGACTGTGGCGGTCCGCGCTCAACCCTTAAGAAGGCCTTTGCGGAGAACCTGATCCCAACGCCCGAGGAAGCCGACCGTTGGCTCCGTATGCTCGACGATCGCAACCTCACCAGCCATGCCTACGACGAGGCATTGGCTCGTCAGATCTATGGGCATATTGTTGAAGACTATGCCTCCCTTCTTGCTGACATGGCGGAAAGGGTCCAAACCTTGGAATGGGGCTGACCGCATGAGCACCCTTGCCCTCCGCGACCGGGATCTTGCTGTGCTCTGCAGCACCTTCCGCCGCTTCCCCTGGGTGCAAGAGGTGCGCCTGTTCGGCTCCCGCGCCAATGGCCACGCCCGCCGCGCCTCCGATATCGATCTCGCCATTTCCGCCCCGGAAGCCACCAGCGAGGAGTGGCTGGAGTTCACCGATGCCCTCAACGAGGCCCCCATCATCTACGAGTTCGATGTGGTCCGCAGTGATCGCCTGCAGAACCCCCGGCTTCTTGAGAAAATCGCTCAGGAAGGCGTACCTATTTATTCAGTGGGTGCGAGAAAATGAGCATCGCAGAGTGGGGAGTCGTTGGTCGGGGGGCAGAGCTTGATGGGCAATCCGTGGGGCTGGAGCTGGCCAACACGGCCAACGTGAGGGGGCTGCCTTATGGCAGTTAATCTCGATGAGCTACCACTTCCCGATGAGTTGCCAGCCATCCCTGAAGGATGGAGTTACGAGTTGCTGGGCGACCTCGTTGAAGATCGCGGCATTGCCTACGGCATCGTTCAGCCCGGAAACGCAACCACCGACGGTGTCCCCATCGTACGCGTCAACAACATCCGCAATGGATGCATTGACACGAAGGACATGCTCAAAGTCGGAGCTGACATTGAAGCCAAGTTCCAACGTTCCAGGCTGCGCGGTGGGGAAGTTCTCTTGACGCTTGTCGGGACTCTAGGCGAGGTTGCCATTGTCCCCGAACATCTTCGTGGCTGGAATGTGGCACGCGCCGTAGGAGTCATTCCCGTCCGTAAAGACCCCGGCAGCCTTTGGGTTTCCATCTGCCTTCGGTCTTCTTTCCTCCAGCACTGCATCCGTACATGGGCGACGACGACAGTTCAAGCCACATTCAACCTGCGAGACTTGGCGAAGCTCCCGATTCCAATTCCTCCCGCTGAGACGCGCGAGGCCATCGCGGCGGTGCTTGGGGCGCTGGGCGACAAGATCGAGTTGAACCGGCGCATGAACGCGACGCTGGAGGCGATGGCGCGTGCGCTGTTTCAGAGCTGGTTCGTGGATTTCGATCCTGTGCGGGCCAAGCAGGATGGGCGACAGCCTGTCGGCCTAGATCCAGGCACTGCCGTACTGTTTTCTGATGCGTTTAAAGAGTCCAAGGCCGGTCTCATCCCGAAAGGGTGGACTGCGAAACGCTTGCCCGACACCATTGAAGTGAATCCGCGTCGCACATTGAAGAGCGGAACCATTGCGCCCTACCTCGACATGAAGAACCTGCCGACGAAGGGTCATTCAGCTGAGGAAGTCATTGACCGTGAGTTCAGATCAGGCACCAAGTTTCAAAACGGCGACACACTACTCGCCCGCATCACACCCTGTTTGGAGAACGGCAAGACAGGGTATGTCGATTTCCTTAAAGACGCCCAAGTCGGCTGGGGATCCACTGAATACATCGTCCTCGCCCCAAAGCCGCCGCTCCCACCGCAGTTCGGCTACTTACTTGCGCGCTCTGATGCTCTGCGTACCCACGCAATCCAAAACATGACTGGCACCAGCGGTCGTCAGCGAGTCCCCTCCGAGTGCTTCAACACCTTCTGGCTCGCCGTCCCGCCGCCTGACATCGCTGAACGTTTCCACGAACTCACCGCTCCGCTGATGGAAGCAATCAAAGCCAACGCTGACCAGTCCCGCATCCTCGCCAGCCTGCGCGACACGCTCCTGCCGAAGCTTCTGAGCGGAGAAACCACAATTCCAACGACATGAAACTCAAAGAAATCGGAATTAAAAACTTCAGGGGATACAAGGCAGAGAGGCGCGTGCCAGTCGACGCCGATGTGACAGGAATTACAGGCAGAAATGATGTTGGGAAATCTACCATTCTTGAGGCTTTGGACATCTTCTTTCCGGGAGGGGAAACTGCAATCGACAAAGACGACTTCAACGTTACGCAGCCAGATGGTTTGGTTGAAATCCGATGCATCTTTGATGGACTTCCCGCCGAAATCGTTATTGACGAAGCCAACAAGACGACACTCGCGGAAGAGCACCTTCTAAACGCCAATGGTGATTTGGAAATATTGAAGCGATACAAGCGAAGCTCGAAGGAGCCTTCTATCTACATTGTTGCAGCGCATCCAAGCAAAGCCGGTGCTGACGACCTGCACACGCTGAAGATAGGCGACCTCAAGAAGCGAGCGAAGGAACTGGGCGTGACTGATGCAGAGGTCGCTGACGCAAGGATGAGCGCTAGTTGGCGTGGGGCTATCTGGACAAAGATAGGCGACCTCGCGATACAAGAACGCGAGTTAGAGATCGGAAAGTTTGCTACTGACTCAAAGGCGATTCAGGACAAGCTATTCAAGCAGCTTCCTCTTTTTGCTCTCTTCAAATCAGACCGCGAAAGCAAGGACAGCGATCCGCAGGCGAAGAACCCAATGCAAAGCGCGGTGAGCCAAGCGAAGGAGGAGCTCCGTGCGGAAATCGAAAAGATTCAGGACGAGATTCAGAAGCGTGTACTGGATCGCGCACAGAAGACTCTGGACAAGCTCAAAGAAATGGATCCAGCACTGGCGTCCCAGCTAGTGCCGAGATTTAAAAAGGCACCGACATGGTCCTTTGATTTTTCGCTGGATGGCGAAGACGACATTCCAATCAACAAACGCGGAAGCGGTGTGCGCAGATTGATTCTCCTCAACTTCTTTCGGGCTGAAGCGGAACGAAAGGTGGAGGATAACAAGGCACCGTCGGTGATTTACGCCTTCGAAGAGCCGGAAACCTCTCAGCACCCCTCAAACCAAGAAATGCTTGTGCGGGCGCTAATACAGGTTGGCCAGCGCTGCAATTGCCAAGTCTTGTTGACTACTCACGTTCCTGCGCTCGCTGGGTTGCTGCCAACAGATGGACTGCGGTTCATCGAAAAGAAGGCCGGTCAACCTGAAATTCGATACGGTTCTGATCAAGTTCTTGCTGACATTGCAGATTCCCTCGGTGTTTTTCCCGATCCGAATGCATCTGTAGCGAAAGGTTTGCTTCTAGTCGAGGGTGCTGGTGACGTGGTTTTTGTTCGTCACGCAGCATTGAAGCTAAAGGAAGGTGGTCACATACCGTTTACGCCAGAGGAGAAAGGGATACTTCCTGTAATAATTGGTGGCTGTGGAAACCTGAAGCACTGGCGCACCAAGAGGCTTGCTGACCAGTTCGGAATTCCATGGGCGACCTTACTCGACTCAGACCTCGGCACTCCAGAGGAGCAAAAGAACCGCGACTCAATCGCGGAACTTCACAAACTCGGAAAGAAGGCCTACATCACGAGGAAGCGGGAACCCGAGAACTACATTCTTCCCGAGGTGGTTGCCCCGTACGTCAAAGTTGGCGGTGCGGTTGCCTACACGGACACTTGCGATGCCAAAAAGATAATAGGTGCGGCAACAGTTAAGAGGCAAGAAGATGTATTGGAAAGGTTTTGGCAGCTCATGACCGTCGAGCATATTCGACGTGTTGAAAGGTATGTGGATGAGAATGGAGACGCGCGCTTTGAGCTTACAGAAATGCTATGCGACCTTCTGACCTTAGTTTAACCCATGCCCTTTCATGGCTTCATTGTTGCAGACACCGCCCCCGTATGGTTTGGGGGAGTTGGGTTCTTCGGTCGGTCACAGGCTGCATCTCGTGCCTGGGTAACTGGCAGCGTTGGCTCTTGCCGCAAGTGAATCGACGGTCAATCATGCACCCCCCTCACACACACACTCACGAGCCGTCACCACCGAGTATCCGTTCGATCTCACGATGACACTCCAGCACCTGACCCAGGTCAATTTGCTGAAGTCCACCGGTGGGCGGGGTGCGATGTACCACCTGCCCGGTGAAGCCATCCCGACCCCAGATGACGTTTTTGGCCCAGTGCCCCGAATTTCGGCGCCCAGCTCCCCGAATTTGGCTGCCAGCTCCCCGAATTTGGGCTCGAGCTCCCCGAATTTGGCCGAAAATCGGGACCCTGAGGGGTGCCTGGTCTCGGAGCAGCTGTCTTTGCCTGTGGTGGATGATCTGGAGCCGCTCTCCGAGGCGCTGCGCTCTCGTCTGGAAGAGATGGCCTCGGAGCCTCGTACCAAGGGCAAAGTCGATCGTCAGGTGCTGATCAATGTCGTACTGCAGCTGTGCGAGGGGCGGTTCGTCACGCTGCGTTGCCTGGCGGAGCTGGTGAAGCGGAAGCCAGACACCCTCCGGGATCAGTACCTCAAGACGCTCGTCCTCCAGCAGCAGTTGAGCCTTGCATTTCCGAAAACTCCCAACCACGAGCGGCAGGCGTACACAACGGTCAAGCCGTCCACTCCATGACCACTCCCCGCCCCTTCGCCCTGAGCTTGTTCGTGCCCTCCGGGCTCCCAGAGGGCATGCGAATCGTCGACAAGACGAACTGGAGCGGCATCGGCTTCGTGATCCCTCGCTCCCAGCTCAAGGAGTTCACCCAGCGTCCGGAGGCCGGTCGTCCCGGCGTGTATGTGCTCACCGGCCCCGACCCTGAAGACGGCGGCACCGACCTCGCGACCATCGGCGAGGCCGACCCCCTCGGGCGGCGCCTGGAGCAGCACCAGGCCAAGGAGTTCTGGACTACCGCCTATGCCTTTACCTCAAAGGACGGCTACCTCAACAAGTCCCACGCCCAGCACCTGGAGGCCCGCCTGATCGGCCTGGCCCAGGCAGCGAAGCGCTGCCGGCTGGAGGACGTGCTGCAGGGGCACGCTGTCAACCTCGCCGAGATGGACCGCGCTGTAGCCGAAGGCTTCCGCGAAGCGGTTGCTGAGGGCTTCCTGGACGAGGTCCTGCTCTGCTTTCCAGTGCTCGGGATCAGGGTCTTCGAGCAGCCGCCCAACTTCCCCTTGATCAACCCCAGCAACCTTTTCTTCCTCCGGGGTCCGGAGGCCGAGGGCAGGGGTTACGAGTCACCGAATGGGTTCACCGTTCTCAAGGGAGCCAAGGGGCGCCGCGACTTCACCGCCAGCTCCCCCGACGCCCTGATGCGCACGCGGGAGCAACTCATCCGGCAGGGCGTCCTTGACAAGCAGGACAACCAGGTGGAACTGCTCCAAGACTACGAGTTCAAGTCACCGTCCCAGGCGGCGGGGCTGCTGCTCGCCCGCAGTGCCAACGGCCGGCTCGACTGGAAGGATGCCGCCGGGATCACCCTCAAGGAGCACCAGGAGCGGGCGGCGGCGGCGGCCTCCGCAGACGCTGATCCTTGAGGCCCCACCCAACGCACCTGCTAACCAGCTGCATACCATCTAGCTTCTGGCCAGTAACGGGCTCACCGGTGAGACCGATGCCGAGTAACAGCACTCCCCTCAAGCCCTGGGCGGTGACCCCCGAAAAGATCGCGGAAGCCGTGCGCCGGTTGGTCGCCGCAGCCGCTCCCACGCGTCTGATCGCTTTTGGCTCTGCTGCCACAGGGGATCTGAGCATGGCCAACGTCCTTGACCTTCTGGTGGTGGAAGCCCAGGTGGCCGACCGTTACCAAGAAATTCTGCGCCTGCGCCGTGTCCTGCGCGGGCTGCTGATGCCAATCGACCTGATCGTGATCAGCCAGGCCCTCTACGACTCCCGCGCTCAGGTGCCGGGCACGGTGGAGTTCGCCGTCCGCACACAAGGCCGGGTGCTTTATGCGGGGGATTGAGCTGATGCTGGGGGATCGCCTGCAGCACCCACTTCATCAGGGTACCGTGCATCAAATGCTCCTGATCGGGGCCCAACCATGACCAGGAGAGCGCCCACCTCATCTGCACCGGCGAGAATCGAATACCTCAAGGTCCGCAACTTCCGTGCCCTGCGCGACGTGGAGTTCAAGGACCTCACGCCGCTCACCGTTCTGCTGGGGCCCAATGGCAGCGGCAAGTCCACGGTGTTCGACGTGTTCGCGTTTCTGGCCGAGTGCTTCGAGCAGGGACTCCGCCGAGCATGGGACAAACGCGGACGGGCAAAGGAACTCAAGACGCGTGGCGGTGAGGGCCCGGTGACGATCGAGATCAAGTACCGCGAGCGCGGCTATCCACTGATTACCTATCACCTCGCGGTCGATGAGCGGGCCGGAGCTCCAGTGGTAGTGGAAGAGTGGTTGCGCTGGAAACGAGGCAGCCACGGCCAACCGTTCCGATTCCTCGACTATCGCGAGGGACTGGGAAGTGCTGTCAGTGGCGAGCTTCCAGATGAAGAGGATCAGCGTGTGGATACGCCGCTGAAATCTGCCGACCTGCTTGCCGTGAATGCCCTGGGGCAGTTCGCCGAGCACCCGCGCGTGGCGGCGCTGCGCGACTTCATCACCGGTCTTGATCAGCAACAAAGCTCCGCAAGCCCCTGGCACCCCGCCAACAAGACGC
>JANWUS010000041.1 GCA_024958715.1 Cyanobium sp. FGCU52
GGCGTGGCCGAGGCGGGGCGAGCCGGGGCGGGAGCCGGAGCCGCCGGGCGGGGCGGAGCGGCGGGGGCGCGGCCGCCGGAAGCGACCACCTCGGGCGCGGCTTTCTTCACCGACAGGATCGCCTTGCCCGGTGCGGCGGCAGGGGCGGCCGGGCGGCCGTTGGCTCCCTGAATCAGCGAACGGATGCGGGTGGCCTCGTCGTCGCTGATGGAGCTGCTGTGGCTCTTGGCGGCGATCGATAGCTTCTCGGCGGCGTCGAGCACGTCCTTGTTGTCCAGGCCCAGGTCCCGGGACAGCTCATAAATTCTGACTTTGCCGCTGCTGGTCATTCAGGTCTCCAATGGATCGGGGCCCGGAAGGGCCACCGGTCGGGGCCGGGAAGGGCCGCCGGGTGGTGCACCGCTCGGGGGGACGTTGGGGGAACGTCCGGTGAACGGCGGGTGTCACCAGGTCGCAGGCTCGCTGCGGCCATGGTTCATCTTGCCTCAGCGGCCGCTGGGGCGATGCCCTCGATCCGCTGCTCAAGGGTGCTGATGATGGAATCCGCAACCTGGCAGCGCAGGGCCCGTTGCAGGCGCTTGCGCCGCCGTGCCTCCTCCAGGCAGGCCGGCTCCCGGCAGAGATAGGCCGAGCGTCCCATGCCCTCGTCGAGGGACAGGCCACTCCCGTCGGCCCGCCGGATCACCCGCCAGAACTCGCGCCGATCGGCGAGCCTGCGGCAGGCGCAGCAGCGCCGCAGCACCGGCCGGCGGGGTTCGGCGTTCACCGGGCCTCGTCCCCGTCGGTGTCCTCGGCCGCTTCGATGACCTCAGCAGCTTCGGCGGCCTCCTCGGACTCCGCGGAGGCCACGGCCTCCTCCTCCCCTCCGGGCTCCGCCTCGCCATAGTCCTCCTCCTCGTCCTCGGGCAGGGGATAGAGCTCCCGCAGGCGGGCATCCTCCTCGGCCCGGGCAGCCTGCTCGGCGGCCAGCCGGGCCTCCGCCTCGGCCTGGAGGGCTTCCTCCTCCTGGCGCTGGGCGATCAGGCCGGCCACCACCTCGTCTTCCGACACCTGGTCGTACTCGTTGGCGTTCTTGATGTCGATCTTCCAGCCGGTGAGGCGGGCCGCCAGGCGCACGTTCTGACCTTCCCGGCCGATCGCCAGGCTCAGCTGATCCGGGGGCACCAGCACGTGGGCGTGGTGGCCGTCGGGATCCACCAGGCGCACCATCTCCACCCGGGCGGGGCTGAGGGAGTTGGCGATGTACTGGCCGGGATCGGGCGACCAGCGGATCACGTCGATCTTCTCGCCGCGCAGCTCGTTCACCACCTGCTGAATGCGGGAGCCGCGCGCGCCGATGCAGGCGCCCACCGGATCCACCTCGCGCTCGACGCTGTCGACGGCCACCTTGGTGCGGGGGCCGACGGCGCGGGAGGGGGGATTGGCCTCGCGGGCCACCGCCACGATCCGCACCGAACCCTCCTGGATCTCCGGCACCTCGTTCTCGAACAGGTACACCACCAGGCCGGCATTGGCGCGGCTGACGAACAGCTGGGGGCCGCGGCGGGGCACCTCGCTCACCTCCTTGAGGAACACCTTGAAGGTGGCGTTGGCGCGGTAGTTGTCGTTGGGCAGCTGATCGCGGCGGGGCAGCTCGGCCTCCACCTCGGGACGGCCCAGGCCGCTGCTCACGGCCATGATCACGCTCTGCCGCTCGAAGCGGATCACCCGGGCGGTGAGCACCGGATCCTCCAGATCGGCGAACTCCTCCTGGATCATGCGGCGCTGCTGATCGCGCAGCTTCTGGGCCAGCACCTGCTTGGTGGTGGCGGCGGCCATGCGGCCGAAGTCGTCCTTCTCGGGCGTCACGTCGAGCACGACGGTGTCGCCGATCTGGGCGTCCTCCGCCACCTGGCGCACGTCCTCGATCGCGATCTGGTGGTCGTCGCTCTCCACCTCTTCCACGATGATCTTCGAGGCCAGCACGCGGTAGCCCTCCTCGTCGAGGTCGAGCTGCACGTCGAAGTTGGAGAAGTAGTCCTCCTCGAAGGGATCTTCGGAGATGCCCAGGTAGAGGGTGCGGCGATAGCGCTCGTAGCCCTTCAGCAGGGCTTCGCGAAGGGCGGCCTCTACCACCTGGGGCGGCAGCTTCTTCTCATCGCTGATGTCCTCGATCAGGTTGTTCAGACCGGGCAGCAGGACCAGGGCCATGGGCGGAGAGAGGGGGAAGAACGGGGTCGGGAAGGAAGGTGGGAGCGGCGGGCCTCAGCCCTCCTCCCTGGGGCTGACGAGCCGCACCGCGAGCACCTCCTCGCGGGGGAGCTTCACGGTGCGTCCGCGCACGTTGAGCAGGACGGCCTGATCGTCGCGGCCGAGCAGCAGACCCTCGCGGGTCTCGTCGCCATCGGCGGAGGTGCGCCGGGTGACCGCCACCGGGAAGCCGCGGAAGCTGGTGAAGTCGCGGTCGGAGTGGAGATCGTCGCCGATCCCCGGGCTGCTCACCTCCAGCGTCCAGGCGCCGTCGAGCAGGCCTGCGGCCTCCACCGCCTCGCCGAGCGGACCGCTGAGGGCGGCGCATTCGTCGAGGGTGACGTCGCTGCCGTCAGCCTTCTGCACCAGCACCTGCACGGTCATCGGGATCCGATGGGTGTGCACCTGCAGGCCCTTCAGCTCCAGCCCGGCAGGTTCGGCGACCGAGCGGGCCAGCGATTCGAGCGGGGACTGGGCGGGATGGGGCACGACGGCGAGAGGTCGGCGGGATATCCCGCCGGGCTCTGCAGTCGTGGAACTGCCCCCTGGCGGCAGGGTGACCCCCACAGGGGTGACGCAGGCCGATGAGGGTGCCGCCCGGCGGGCGTTCCCCTCACCCTACGGGATCGCCTCCCACCAGGCCGGAGAGATCCAACTGCGGCGCTTCGGCGTAGTAGTCCGAGCTCTGGACCTCCCCCCGCAGGGCCGGGTCCTGGTTGAGGCATTGGCCGGTCTGCTCGGGGCTGCGCAGGTACTGGCAGACCCGGGCCCAGAGCTTGGCGCGGGTACCCGGGGCCCCCTGGCTGAAGTGCACCAGATCGGCGCCGCCGGTCATGCCCTGGATCTCGACCTGGCAGAGGCTGCAGCGCTGGCGGCTGCCGGGAGGGATGGCGGCCATGGCCCGCTCCATGCACTTGGCTGGAAACTTAATCGGCTGGGACCGTCGCCCCGCGTCCCTCCCGTAACCCGTCACGCTCCTGTGCGATGCGGATCCTCCAGCTCAGCGACCCCCACCTGCTGGCCGATCCGGCCGGATGCTGCCGCGGCCGGCCGGCTCTGCCGCTGCTGCGCCACGCCCTGGCCCGCGGCCTGGCCCAGGCGGCCGCGGCCGGCACACCGGCCGACCTGCTGCTGATCAGCGGCGATCTTTGCCAGGACGAGAGCTGGGGGGGCTACGTGCGCCTGCGGGAGCTGCTCGACACCCTGCCGCTGCCGGTGGCGCTGCTGGCCGGCAACCACGACCACCCCTGGATGCTGCGGGCGGTGCTGGGTCGTCGGGCCGTGCTGGCTCCGGCTGTGCTGCCGCTGGGGAGCTGGAAGCTTCTTCTGCTCGACAGCCATCTGCCGGGGGCGGTGGGCGGCCGGCTGGGGGCGGCCCAGCTCGCCTGGCTGGAGCGGCGGCTGGCGGAGGCGCCGGGCCCCGCGTGGGTGGCGCTGCACCACCCGCCGCTGCCGATCGGCGACCCGGAGATGGATGCCATCGGCCTTGAGGATGGGTCGGAGTTGCTGGCGGTGCTGCGGCGGGCATCGGCGGCTCGGGGGCTGGTGTTCGGCCACGTGCACCAGCACTGGCAGGGGGCGCTGCCCGGCCGGCCGGAGTTTCCCCTGCTCGGCTGTCCGTCCACCCTGGTGCCGTTCGGGCCGGTGCAGCCCTGTCCCCTGGGGCGCGCCGCCGATCCAGGCGGCCGGCTGCTGGAGCTCGGGCCCGGGGGGGAGATCCGCCACACCCTGCTGCGATGGGAGCTCCCCGCCGCCCCTAGCGTCGGGGCCGGTGTCTGAAGCGCCTCCCCTGAACCACCTCCCCCGGGCCCTGCGGCGGCGACTGCTGCCCCTGCTGGCTGTGTTCCTGCTTCTGGTTGGCGTGGTCGTCCCGGGCCCGGCCCTCGCCCTCGAGGCCCAGGAGCCGCAGCCCCCCGTGCTCCCCGCTGCCAAGCCCGCCCTGGCGCAGATCGGCGCCCACAGCTTCGTGGCCGATGCGGTCCGCCGGGTGGGTCCCGCCGTGGTGCGGATCGACACCGAGCGCAGCGTGGCGCGCGAGCCGTTCGATCCCGCCATGCTCGATCCGCTGCTGCGCGATCTGTTCGGCGATCCCAGCGGCAGCATGCGTGAGCGCGGCCAGGGCTCCGGGGTGGTGATCGATGCCGCCCGGGGCCTCGTGCTCACCAATGCCCACGTGGTGGATCAGGTGGACAGCGTCAGCGTCACCCTGGCGGACGGCCGCCAGATCGACGGCGCCGTGGAGGGCACCGATCCGGTGACCGACCTGGCCCTGGTGCGCATCCCCACCCGCGACAACGGCCTGCAGCCGGCACCCCTCGGCGATTCCGAGGCCCTGGAGGTGGGCGACTGGGCGATCGCCCTCGGCAGCCCCTACGGCCTGGAGCGCACCGTGACCCTGGGCATCGTCAGCAGCCTGCACCGCGACATCAACAGCCTGGGCTTCGCCGACAAGCGCCTCGACCTGATCCAGACCGACGCCGCGATCAACCCGGGCAATTCCGGCGGTCCGCTGATCAATGCCAGCGGCGAGGTGATCGGCATCAACACCCTCGTGCGCTCCGGTCCGGGCGCCGGCCTGGGCTTCGCGATCCCGATCAACCTGGCCAGGCGCGTCGCCCTCCAGCTGGCCGACGGCGGCACGGTGGTGCATCCCTATCTCGGCCTGCAGCTGGTTCCGCTCACCGCCCGGGTGGCACGCGACAACAACCGCGATCCCGACGCCCTGGTGAGGCTGCCCGAGCACGACGGCGCCCTGGTGCAGAAGGTGCTGCCGGAGAGCCCCGCCGAGAAGGCGGGCCTCAAGCGCGGCGACCTGGTGGTGGCCATCGCCGACCAGGACGTGCGCACGCCGTCGGCGCTGCTGCAGCAGGTGGAGCGCTCCGAGGTGGGCCAGCCCCTGGCCCTGAAGGTGCTGCGCGGCCAGCGGGAGCTGCAGCTCTCGATCCGCCCGGCGGCCCTGCCGCACGGCTGATCTAAGGTCACGGCCCACGGAATCGGGTGCGATGTCGGAGCTGCAGGACCGGATGAAGCAGGCGGTGGCTGCCGCCGCCGTGGAGCAGATCCGCGACGGCATGGTGCTCGGCCTCGGCTCCGGTTCCACCGCCGCCCTGATGATCCAGGCCCTCGGGGCCAAGCTGCGCAGCGGTGAACTGCGCGACATCACCGGCGTCACCACCTCCTTCCAGGGGGAGGTGCTGGCGGCCGAGCTGGGGATCCCCCTGAAGAGCCTCAACGCCATCGAGCTGATCGACCTGGCGATCGACGGCGCCGATGAGGTGGATCCCTCGTTTCAGCTGATCAAGGGGGGCGGTGCCTGCCATGTGCAGGAGAAGCTGGTGGCGCGGCGGGCCGATCGCTTCGTGGTGGTGGTGGATGCCACCAAGCTGGTGGACACCCTCAACCTCGGCTTCCTGCTGCCGGTGGAGGTGCTGCCCGGCGCCTGGCGCCAGGTGCAGGGTCAGCTCGGCGAGATGGGTGGCGATGCCCAGCTGCGGATGGCCGTGCGCAAGGCCGGCCCGGTGGTCACCGACCAGGGCAACCTGGTGCTGGATGTGAAGTTCGCCGGCGGCATCACCGACCCCGTGGCTCTGGAGAAGGAGATCAACAACCTCCCCGGCGTGCTGGAGAACGGCCTGTTCGTGAACATCACCGACCAGGTGCTGGTGGGCGAGATCGTGGACGGCGTGCCAGGCGTGCGCGATCTGAATCGACGCTGAGGATGAAGCAGATGTCATGAGTGCCATCAGCTCGGATCTGCTGCACCTGATCGCTCAGACGACCAGGGATTTCATCGCGGAACCGAGCAGTGCTCTGGATGTCAACATTGACCGAACCTTGAGTGCCATTGGTGCTCTCTTTGATGCAGATCGCACCTACCTTTTCCAGCTCTCTGAGGAGCATGGTCATATGTGCAACACGCACGAGTGGTGCTCTGCTGGCATAGAGCCGCAGATCCGCAACCTCCAGGATGTCCCCATTGACTTTTTCCCCTGGTGGATGGGTGAGTTGCGTGCGGATCGCATCATCAATCTTTCCAGCCTGAACGACTTGCCGCCGGAGGCGGAAAGTGAACGTGAGCTTCTCAGGGATCAGGGAATCTCATCGTTGCTGGTGATCCCCATGGTGCGAAGTGGTCGCCTGGAGGGTTTCGCGGGCTTTGATCATGTGCGGGGTGTTCGCCGCTGGAGCCAGGAAGAAACGGCGGTCCTGAGGATTATCGTGAACTGTATCGCGCAGGGTTTTGAGCGCCGCCAGGTTGATCGTCGTCTTGAGCAGATGGCCTTTGAAGATTCGCTCACCGGCCTGCCGAACCGAGTCCTGCTTGGTCGACGTTTGCATCATGCGCTTGATCAGGCACGTGTCAGCGGCATGATGTTGGCTGTCTGTTATCTTGATCTCGATTTCTTCAAGAGAGTGAATGACAACTATGGTCATGCGGCTGGAGATGAGCTGCTGGTGCTGATGGCAGATCGGCTGCGCGAGGCGCTGCGTCCTGTTGACACGCTGGCCCGATTGGGTGGCGATGAATTCGTGGTGGTGCTGCCGGAGCTTACCGGTCTCGATCAGGTGCTCCAGATTGGGCAGGATCTTCTCGATCTGATTGCCAGGCCGTGCATGATTGGTGCCGGTATCACGGTTGCTGTGAGCACCAGCCTTGGTGTCCGGATTGTTCCTCCTGATGATGCGGATCCAGATCTGTTGCTGCGCCAGGCGGATCAGGCCATGTACGGAGCCAAGCGAGCCGGTCGCAGCCGCATCCAGTTGTTCGATACCAGGCTCGAGAAGTGGGAGAACAATCGTCGCGCTAAGATCCTTGCCATCAGTGAAGCGATCGCCGCGGGGCATCTGCGCCTGTTCGTTCAGCCGATCATGGATCTCATCAGTGGTGAGGTGCGATGTGTGGAAGCGCTCGTGCGTTGGCAGCACCCTCAGCGTGGTCTGCTGGCGCCGGATCGCTGGCTTCCTCATATTATCGACCAACCCGAAGTTTCCGCTCTTGGCACCTGGGTGCTGAATGCATCCCTCACAGTGGCTGGCCTCTGGCAGCGGGCGGGTATTAACCTTGCAATCAGCGTGAATGTATCGGCCAGGGAGCTTCAGGATCCGGGTTTCGTGGAGCAGCTTGCCGAGCTTCTCGGCCGCCATCAGGATGTGCCACCGTCAGCACTGAAGCTGGAGGTTCTCGAGACAGCGGCCTTCGAGAACCTGGAACGTGCTCGTGAGACGATGCATCGCTGCATCGCCCTGGGCGTTGGCTTTGCTCTTGATGACTTCGGTACCGGCTATTCATCTCTCACGTATCTGCGGGAGCTTCCGATCAGCAGCATCAAGATCGATCGCTCCTTCGTCTCCCATATGCTCAATCGCCCTGAAGATCGTCAGATTGTTGGCAGCGTGATCGGGCTGGTGCATGGATTCGACCGTCTGTGCGTGGCTGAAGGCATCGAAACCCCTGCCCACATCGAGTTGCTGCGCAGCATGGGTTGCGACTGGGGGCAGGGCTATGGCCTGGCGAGGCCGATGCCCGCGGAGGCCTTCGAGCCCTGGCTGCGGGCTCGCGAGCCGATGTGACCAGTCCCGCCAGCGTCAGCCTCACCCACTCGGAAGGTCCACGGTGACCGCACCTTGGAGGAAACCGCCCCGGCCCCATAGAGCGTGCGCACCACCACCCCCGGGATCACGTTGGCCCGTATCAGCCGCGGGATCTCGCTCTGCTGCGCCACCGCATCGCCCGGCAGTCGGGCCGGGGCGGGGGCCGCAGCGGCGGGCGGTGTGGCGGCTGCGGC
Source organism: Cyanobium sp. FGCU52 (assembly GCA_024958715.1). Taxonomy (GTDB): domain Bacteria; phylum Cyanobacteriota; class Cyanobacteriia; order PCC-6307; family Cyanobiaceae; genus Cyanobium. The sequence continues at coordinate 8,016 of JANWUS010000041.1, forward strand.
AGCCAGGGGAGGGGCGGGCGCGAGCAGCAGGGCCGCCATCAGGGCCCCGAAGGTCGCTCGGGTGCGTGCCATGCCCTCGCTCGCCGGTGGCCCGAACCCTAGGCAGGGTCTCCTGACGCGGCCGCCGGGTCTCGCCCCATGCGGGGTGGCGGGGCCCGATGCTGGCTTCAGGGCCCGTTGCCATGACTCCCCCCTTCACGATCCGCCCGCTCAGCGCGGCCGACATCCCCGTGGTCACGGCCTGGGCCCGTGCCGAGGGCTTCGTGCCCGGCAGCGGCGACCTGGCCATCTACCGCCACACCGATGCCCAGGGCCTGTGGGTGGGCTGTCTCGACGGCGAGCCGATCGGCTGCATCGCCGGCGTGCGCTACGACCCCAGCTACGGCTTCATCGGCCTGTTCCTGGTGCGGCCCGACCAGCGCGGCCGCGGCTACGGGCTGCAGCTCTGGCGCCAGGCCCTCGAGCACCTGCGCGACGTGCGCTGCATCGGCATCGAGGCGGCTCCCGATCGGATCGAGGATTACGCCGGCTGGGGCTTCCGCCCAGCCGCGCCCACCCGCCGCTGGCGCCGGCGAGGCGACGGCCACACCACGATCGCGCCACCCCCACCCCCATCGGCCATGCCCTGGCGGCTGGAGCCGCTGGAGGCGGTGCCCGAGGCGGTGGTGCAGGCCTACGACGCCCGCCACGAGGCCACGCCCCGGCCCCACTTCCTCGGCGACTGGCTGCACCATCCCGCCGGCACGGTGCGGCTGCTGCTGGATGGCGACGGCCGCTGCCGCGGCTTCGGCCGCATCCGCCCCTGCCTGCTGCCGGTGGGCCGGGGCTGGCGGGTGGGCCCGCTGATCGCCGACACGCCGCCCCTGGCCGATGCGCTGCTGGCGGCGCTGCTGGCGGCCCACCCCGGCGTGGTGCTGATCGATGCCCCTGCGGCCAATCCCCATGCGGCACCGCTGCTGGCGGAGCGGGGATTCACCGCGGTGGGGGAGACCCTGCGCATGTACCGCGGTCCGGCGCCCCGGCTGCCGCTGGACGAGATCTACGGCCTGGCCTGCCTCGAGCTGGGCTGAGACAGCGGCCCTACGATCCGGCTGATGCCGTTGCCGCCGTGATGGCCGCCGAGCCGCTGCTGATCGCCAGGCCCGATCCCGGCCGGGGCGGGTCGGATGGGCTGCTGCTGCCGGCGATGGCCAACCGCCACCTGCTGATCGCCGGCGCCACCGGCACCGGCAAGACGGTGAGCGTGCAGCGGATCGTGGAGCAGTTCAGCCGCATCGGCGTGCCCAGCCTGCTGGCCGATGTGAAGGGCGATCTCTCCGGCCTGGCCCGCCCCGGCGGCTCGAATGCGGCGATCGAGGAGCGACGCGCGCTCCTCGGGCTGCCGGCGGGCGAGGAGGCGGCCTGTCCCGTGGAGTTCTGGGACGTGTTCGGCGAGCAGGGTCTGCCGCTGCGGGCCACGGTCTCCGAGCTGGGGCCGCTGCTGCTGGCCCGCCTGCTCAACCTCAACGACACCCAGGCCGGCGTGCTCAGCCTCGCCTTCCGCGTCGCCGACGACCAGGGCCTGCTGGTGCTGGATCTCAAGGATCTTCGGGAGCTGGTGCGCCACGTGGGCGAGAACGCCCGCACCTACCAGGCCAGCTATGGCAACGTCTCGGCGGCGAGTGTGGGGGCGATCCAGCGGGCCCTGCTGGCGCTGGAGGATCAGCACGCCGATCTGTTCTTCGGCGAGCCGGCCCTCAACCCCGCCGACCTGCTCCAGACCGACGGCGAGGGCCGGGGGGTGGTGAACCTGCTGGCGGCGGATCGGCTCCACCGCTCCCCGAAGCTCTACGCCACGGTGCTGCTCTGGCTGCTCTCCTCGCTGTACGAGCAGCTGCCCGAGATCGGCGATGGCGAGAAGCCCCGGCTGCTGCTGGTGTTCGACGAGGCCCATCTTCTGTTCGACGGCGCCCCTGCCGTGCTGGTCGACACGATCGAGCAGGTGGTGCGTCTGATCCGCTCCAAGGGGGTGGCGCTGTTGTTCAGCACCCAGAACCCGATGGATCTGCCCGATCGGGTGCTCGCCCAGCTGGGCAACCGGGTGCAGCACGCCCTGCGGGCCTTCACGCCGGCGGATCAGAAGCGGGTGAAAGCCGCCGCCACCACCTTCCGCGGCCAGCCGGGCCTCGATGTGGAGCAGGCGATCGGCGAACTCGCCGTGGGCGAGGCGCTGGTGTCGTTCCTCGACCGTCAGGGGGTGCCCTGCCCGGTGGAGCGGGCCTGGGTGGTGCCTCCAGGCAGTCAGGTGGGCCCGATCGAGGCGGCGGATCGCCAGGTACGGATCACGGCGTCGCCCCTGCACGCCCACTACCGCACGCCGGAGGACCGGGAATCGGCCTACGAGCTGCTGCGCCGCCGGGCCGAGGCCACCACGGCAAGGGTGGCCGCCTCCAAGGAGCAGGAGCGGCTGGAGCGCGCCGAGGAGCGGGAGCGGGCCCAGGCCCGCAGGCGCGCCGAGCGGGAGAAGGAGCGCCTGCTGCTGTCGCTGGCCGGCGAGGCGGGCCAGCGCCTGGGGGGACGCACCGGCCGCAGCATCGCCCGCGGCCTGATGGGCGGCATCCTCAGCCGTGTTCCCTGAGCCGTGGGCTCCAGACCCGGGCAGCAGGCCGGCCGTTCAGCCCCGCAGGGCTTCCAGGACGCCCTGGCCGTGCAGCTCCGCCAGCGTGTCGTAGCCGCCGATCCACTGCCCGTCGATGAACACCTGGGGCACGCCGCCGTGGCCGCTGAGCTGCTCCAGCTCCTGGCGTTCGGCCGCCCCATCCACCAGCCACACCTGATGGGCAATGCCGAGGGTGCGCAGCAGGCGCAGGGCCCGGGCCGACCAGGGGCAGCCGCTGGCCACGGCGATCTCCACCCGCGGCTCCGCCGGCAGGGGGGTGGGGCGCTCGCGCGGCGCGGCCACCGCCGGGGCGGGATCGGCCGGGTCGGGGTCGGCCGAGGAGAGGAAGCCCACCAGCAGGTCGGCGCCCTTGAGCACCAGCGTGCCGGGCTCCAGGTGACCGCCCCACACCTGGCAGGCGCCGTCGGAGAGGCTCAGGTGCAGGTGCACCCCCTGGGGCGACAACGTGCCCTGCAGGGTGATGATCTCCAGATCCCCCTCCAGCACCGTGGGCCCGGCCTGTCCCGGGCACTGGAAGGCGGCACGGGAGAGGTTGCCCACCACGCCCAGCACGAAGCCCGAGGCGTTCCACTCGATCGCCAGCTGCTCGAGGCTGCGGCGCAGATCGCTGCCGGGGCCGAGCTTCAGCGCCTGGGATCGCATGGCGGGACGGGGTGGAAGCAGGGGGCCAGCGTACGGGGGAGGGTTTCCCCGCCCTGGGCCGCCGGACGCCATCGATAGGGTGAACCCCACCGCCGGAAGGTCATGGCCGAAGCGTCGCCCACAGCCGTGCGCCAGACGCTGATCCGCTGCCTGCGGGAGGACCCGGCCCACCCGGACATCCCCGCATTGGTGGAGCAGCTGGAGCGGCAGCAGCCCGCCGATCTGGACGCCGACGGCTCCCTGCTGACGGGGGTGTGGGAGCTGCGCTGGAGCAGTGCGACCCAGCCCTGGCTGAAGCAGGCGCCCTGGCTGGAGAACCTGCAGGTGCTGGATCCCGGCCGCGGCCGCGGCATGAACCTGCTGCGCCTGAAGGGGCCTCTGGCCGCGGTGGCCGCGATCTCAGTGATCGCCGAGCTCGCGGTCACGGGTCGCCAGCGGGTGACGGTCACCTTCCGCCGGGGCGGCTGGATCGGCCCGCGCCTGGGGGGGCAGCGCCTGGAACTGCTGGCGACCGTGAAGCAGAGCTTCCCCGCCTGGCTCGACATCACGGTGCTCGACGCCGAGCTGCGCATCTGCCGTGGAAATGCCGGAACCGTGTTCGCCCTGCTGCGGCGGCCTGATCTTGACCTTGAAGCCCTGCTGCCCGCCGAGGCCAGTTCCGGCTCCAGAAGCGAGTAAGGGCGCCCGATTAAATCAGTTCATGCCCCTTTGGGGCCCACGACCCCCTAGGATCAGTAAGAGTCCTTAACAAAACGAGAGGCGCCGATGTTCACGCTCGAAAAAGCCACCCAGATCTTCCCGGAAACCCTTGCGGCCGATGCCGTTCCGGCGATCACCGCCCGCTTCCGTCTGCTCAGCGCCGAGGACCAGCTGGCCCTGATCTGGTACGCCTACCTCGAGATGGGCACCACGATCACCATCGCCGCCCCCGGCGCCGCCCGCATGCAGTTCGCCGAGCCGGTGCTGCAGCAGATCAAGGCGATGAGCTTCCCGGAGCAGAGCCAGGTGATGTGCGACCTGGCCAACAGCACCGACACCCCGATCGGCCGCACCTACGCCAGCTGGTCCGTCAACATCAAGCTCGGCTTCTGGTATCAACTCGGTCAGTGGATGGCCGCCGGCATCGTCGCCCCGATCCCCGAGGGCTACCAGCTCTCCGCCAACGCCGCCGCCGTGCTGGCTTCGGTGAAGGGTGTGGAGCAGGGCCAGCAGATCACCCTGCTGCGCAACTTCGTGGTCGACATGGGCTACGACCCCGCCAAGGGTGAAGGTCAGCGGGTGATGGAACCGGTGGTGGCTCCCACCCCGGAGGAGCAGCGCAAGAAGGTGTTCATCGAGGGCGTGATCAACCCCACGATCAACAGCTACATGGATCTGCTCAACGCCAACGACTTCGACAACCTGATCAAGCTGTTCCTTCCCGACGGCGCCCTGCAGCCCCCCTTCCAGAAGCCGATCGTCGGCACCGATGCGATCCTTCGCTTCTTCCGCGAGGACTGCCAGAACCTGCGCCTGCTGCCTGAGCGCGGCTATGCCGAGCCCTCCGAGGGCGGCTTCACCCAGATCAAGGTGACCGGCAAGGTGCAGACCCCCTGGTTCGGTGCCGGCATCGGCATGAATGTGGCCTGGCGCTTCCTGCTGAACCCGGAGGGCAAGATCTACTTCGTGGCCATCGATCTGCTGGCCTCGCCCGCCGAACTGCTCAAGTTCGCCCGTTGAGCCCCACCACCCGCAGGGGGCTGCTTCTGGCGGCCCTCATCCTGCTGGGTTGGCTGGCCACCCTGGTGGTGCTGCTGTCCCACCCCCCCGGGCAGCTGCCTCCCGCCCTGCTGGTCCTGGCCGTTCTGGCCAGGACCTTTCTGCAGACCGGCCTGTTCATCGTCGGCCACGACGCCATGCACCGGGTGCTGGTGCCGGGCTCCCGGCGCTGGAACGACGGCCTCGGCCGGCTCGTGCTGCTGCTCTATGCCGCTCTGCCCTACGGCCGCTGCCGAGAGAAGCACCACCAGCACCATCACCGTCCCGGCAGCGCCGAGGATCCGGATTTTCACGCCCCTGGCCGCAGCTCCGTGCTGGCCTGGTACGGCCGCTTCATGGGCGGTTATCTGCGACCCCTGCCGCTGACCCTGCTGGTGTCGGCCTGGGGGGGGCTGGCTCTGGCCACCTCCGTGGTGGCGGTGGCCCTGATCTGCGTGCTGCCGCTGCTGCTGAGTTCGCTGCAGCTGTTCCTGGTGGGCACCTACCTGCCCCACCGGGGCCAGGGCGAGGGCAACGACGCGTGCCAGGTCAGGGGAGAGGCCCAGGCGGAGGATGGACTTCGCTCGATCAGCCTCGCCCTGCCGGAGGGCCTGTCGCTGCTGGCCTGCTATCACTTCGGCTATCACCGGGAGCATCACCGGGCCCCCCAGCTCGCCTGGCACCAGTTGCCGCAGGAGTACCGGCGGGGCCTGCTCCCCGCGCCGCTCGCGCTGACCACCGCTCACGCGGTAGCGTCCGGAACATGAACAGCATGGTTTCGGTCTGGACCGATCACGAACTGGCGGTCGCCCGCGAGGTCTTCGAGCGTGCCCACGGGCGGGCAGTTCAGGCCCTGATCGTGTCCGTGCAGCGCCACGCCGAGCAGCTGGATTCCGTGGATGCCCTCTGGCAGCTGCATGATTTTCTCAGCATCCAGCGCCACCGGATCGAGGGCAATTTCGACTTCCGTCTCGAAGGCATCCTGTTCCTGTTCGCCGGCCTGGTGAAGGAGGGGCTGCTCGAACCCTCTGAACTGCAGGACCTCGACGAGGAGAAGCGGGGCAAGATCATGGCCATGGCCCGGTTCTGAGCTTCTCTTCGAGGCCCGTCGCGCCTGCCATCAGCGTGGCTGATCCGAGAGACAAGCCATCCTGATCCGCCCGGCAGCCCCCTGCGCCTCCTCCTCGCTTAAGGTTTTCTTCCATTCGGTTCGGGCTCGCCCGGCCGTCTGCTTTCTCGACGTCAACGTGGGTACCAAGCCCGGGTGGTGGTGACCATCCGGGCTTTTCACTGCCTTCGTGCCTCAGCCTGTGTGCCTCAGTAGTCGCGGTAGCGCTGCTCGATGGCGGCGGGCACCTGCTCCAGCAGCCGCTGTTCCAGCTCCCGCACCCGCTGCCGCAGCCCCGGATCTGGGGGAGAGGTGTCGCCCCCGTGCTCGCCCCCCTGCACCAGCAGCACAACCGTGCCGGTGAGGCAGCCCAGGCTCAGCAGCGCCACGGCGGCGGCGTCGAACCAGCGGCGGCCGAAACCGTGAGATTGGGCGAGAGTAGGGCCCCCCGTTGCCTGAACGTCACCCACCGATCCCATCCCTTGCCTCCGTGGATGTTCTGATCTTGAGATCTCTCAGGCGTCCGTCGAGGTCCTGCAGCATTTCCAGCGCGAACATCGGCAGCTCCTGGATGGCCAGCAGGAACTCCTCGCGATTCATGGCCAGCAGTTCGCCATCACTCAGGGCCGTGGCGGTGCCGAAACGCCGGTGCTGTGGATCCACCAACGCTCCCACGCCGAAGCTGCTGCCGGGCTCGATCGTCTCCGACAACCTTCCGTCAGCCCATTCGATGCCCACGCGTCCCTTCACAACGCAGTACAGACAATCGCCAGGATCGCCGGGTTGAAAGATCACCTCACCGGCCTGCACAGAGCGCAGAGGGCGGCCCTTGGCGAGGTTGCGAAAGGTCTGCATTTCGATTCTTGAAGGTGAGTCCATGGTGGAAAAGGGAGATGGAAGGATCAATGGCCGGAGCCCATGGCCACCGGCAGGGGGCTGACGCCCCAGATGGAGGAGGCGTAGGTGCGTATCGCGCGATCCGACGAGAAGAATCCGCTGCGGGCCATGTTCAGCAACGACATGCGCTGCCAGTGATGGCGGTCGGCCCAGGCGCGATCGACGTCGCCCTGGGCCCGTCCATAGTCCTCGATGTCCTCCAGCACAAAGAAAGGATCGTGCGTGCGCAACTGGTGCAGCAGCGGCCGGAACAACTCGCTGTCGCCTTCGCTGAAGAAGCCCGCTTCGATCAGTCTGAAGGCCTCCTGAAGCAGCGGCTGCTGCTCCAGGCGTTCCCATGGCCGGTAGGACACGCAGCGAAGATCGGCGATCTCCTGGGCCGTGCGGCCAAAGAGGAAAAAGTTATCGGCGCCTACCCGCTCCCGAATCTCGATATTGGCCCCATCCAGGGTGCCGATGGTGAGGGCTCCATTCATGGTGAGCTTCATGTTGCCCGTTCCCGACGCCTCGAGGCCTGCTGTGGAGATCTGCTCGGATAGATCGGCTGCCGGGTATACCTTCTCACCAAGCTTGATGTTGTAGTCCGCCAGAAAAACCACCTTCAACAGGTCTTTGCTGTCAGGGTCGTTGTTCACGACATCCGCCACGCCGTGAAGGAAGCGGATGATCAGCTTCGCCATCCAGTAGCCGGGAGCCGCCTTGCCACCGAAGATCACAGTGCGGGGATGTAGGCCATCCGTCTGACCGTGCTTGATGCGCAGGTAGCGGCTAACAACCTGCAGGCCATTGAGATGCTGCCTCTTGTATTCATGGATTCTTTTCACCTGCACATCAAACAATGATGTGGGATCGACGTTCTCTCCCGTCCGCTCGGCAATGAGAGAAGTCAGCCGCTGCTTGCAGCTCTGCTTGCAAGCAGCCCAGCGATCCAGAAAGGCTGGGTCGTGCTGGTGGGCTTCCAGTTGGCCCCATTCGGCGGGGCGTGCGGCCCAATCATCGCCGAGCACCTCCGTCAGCAGCAGGTTCAGAGGTGGATTCGCCACGGCCAGCCAACGCCGAGGCGTCACCCCGTTGGTGACATTCGTGAAGCGTTCAGGATGGAGCGCAGCGAATTCAGGCAGGAGGTCGTCGCGCACAAGCTCGCTGTGGAGTTCCGCCACGCCGTTGATATGACGGCAGGCAACGGCGGCCAGATTCGCCATGCGCACGGCCTTGCCATCGTGTTCGGCGATCAGGGACACCCGCTCGACCAGTTCTGAATCTCCTGGTCTGCTGAGCCGAACCCACTGAAGGAAGCGTCGGTTGATTTCGTAGATGATCTCAAGGTGGCGCGGAAGAACAGAGGCAAACAGCTGCAGCTTCCAGCATTCCAACGCTTCGGGAAGGAGGGTGTGGTTCGTGTAGGTGATCGATCGGTGCACCACATCCCAGGCTTTCTCCCAGCTGAGATGATGCTCGTCCACCAGCAGGCGCATCAGCTCGGCCACAGCGATGGCCGGATGGGTGTCATTGAGCTGAACCGCCCAGTGCCGGGCAAACTCCTCCACAGCGATACCGCGCTCTACCAGGTTGCGGATCATGTCCTGCAAGGAGCAGCTCACGAAGAAGAACTGCTGCTTGAGTCTCAGTCGACGGCCCGCATCGGTGCCATCGTTGGGGTAGAGAATCTTGGAGAGGGTTTCGCTGCTCACCTTCGCCTCCACCGCGCCTCTGAAATTGCCACCGTTGAAGGCATGGAAATCAAAGGCTTCCGTTGCCTCCGCCCGCCATAGGCGCAGGCGGTTGCAGGTGTTGACGCGATAGCCGAGCACCGGCACATCGTGGGGGATGCCCAGGGCGTGTTCGGCTGGCAGCCATCGCACCCGCTGATGGCCGCCATCATCTTGAAAGATCTCAGTGCGGCCTGCGAATCCCACCAGGCAGCTCTTCTCGCTGTGCACCACTTCCCAGGGCCAGCCACCCTTGAGCCAGGTGTCGGTGATCTCCACCTGCCAGCCCTTGTGCAGGCGCTGGTCGAAAATGCCGAATTCGTAGCGGATGCCATAGCCGGTGGCGGGAATCTCCAGGGTCGCCATCGATTCGATGAAGCAGGCCGCCAGTCGGCCTAGGCCGCCATTGCCCAGACCCGGTTCCTCCTCCACATCGAGAATCCGCTCGATGTCTTGCACGCCGAAGCCCTTCAGCGCTTCAGCGGCAGCATCGCGGATGCCAAGCATATAAAGATTGTTCGCCAGCTGAGGCCCGATCAGGAATTCCGCCGACAGGTAGGCCACCGCCTTCGGTCGTTGGCTCCTCAGCGCATCCTTGTAGGCGAGGTGCCTCGTCATCAGCCGATCACGCACCGCATAGCTGAGAGCCATGTAGAGATCGTGATCACTGGCCCCGAGGGCAGACGATCCGAGCGTGTAGAACAGATGTTCCGTGATTCCGTCGAACAGATCACTGGCCGTCAGCCCCGTGCGCTGCGGGTCGCCGTAGCGGGCTGGGGCAGGAATCCCGTGGACCGACAGACCATCCGCCATGAGGCAGGGGGGATGCGTTCAAGCCGATGCTGATCACCCCGGGTTAAGAGAAGGGATCGGAACGGTTTGAGTGCCCCTGATGTCACAAACTGCAGCAAGGCCTGTTCTTAGCGATCCCTTAACCGGATTGCGCCGCCTGGGGCAGTGGCTTGCGGTCCAGATTGGTTGATTGCAACGGAATCCTCTCTGGTGCCTGCCCGATCGATCGATACCGAGGCGGACCTGCGGGACCAGCTCGAGCACATCCTGGCCGCGATGCTGCGCATCGAGCAGGAGGAGCAGGGCACCCTGGCCGCCGTCGACCCCCGTTACCGCGCCAGTGCCCGCAACCTGCTCCACTTCATCGCCTTTCATCGCCACCGGCATCCGGGGCTGGAGCTGGCCCTCCGCCAGCGGGGCCTCAGCACCCTGGCGGGATGTGATCCCCACCTCCTGCACACCCTCCATGCGGTCCTGAGCTGGCTGAGACCCGGCCTCTCCTGCCCCTCCTCCCCGTCCGGACCCGACCGGCAGCAGGGGGAGCGGCTGCTGCAGGTCCACTGCGACCTGCTCTTCGGACTCGGCGACGGCCAGGGAGGCAGCTCGATCATGGTCACGCTACCGGCAGCGGCGGCCCATCAGAGCGGGCTGATCCGCGACCTGGTGCAGGCAGGCATGGGCCTTGCCCGCATCAACTGCGCCCACGACGACCAAGGCACCTGGCGCGCCCTGGTGTCGGGGGTGCGGGAGGCATGTGCCGTAACCGGACGGCAGTGCCGCATCGCCATCGATCTGGCCGGACCCAAGCTCCGCACCTGCGGGCTGCCCGCCCTGGAGGGCGTGATCGACGGACGCCCCCAGCGGGATCGGCTGGGTCGCTTGATCCGCCCCTTCCGTCTGCTGGCCACGGGCGTTGCCGCCGCTCCAGACAATCTGCCGGCCGATGTCGTGGTGCTTCCCGTGCAGGGGGACGGGCTCGAGGGGCTGCAGCGGGGCGACCGACTGCGGGGCCGGGATGCCTCGGGACGCTGGCGGGAGCTGGTGGTGCTCGACGTGGCGGCCGAAGGGATCGGCATGAGCTGCAACCAGCGCTGCCGCTTCATCCGCGGTCTGCGCTTCCAGCAGGAGGGCGGCCGCGCCTGGCTGGAAGTCGCCGAACTGCCCGCGGCCCCCGGAGAACTGCTGCTGCGGCAGGGCGATGAGCTGCGGCTCACCGCCACCCCCACGGGGGAGCCCGACGCCGTGGCCTGCAGCCTGCCCGAGGTGTTCGCCTGCCTGAGCGCGGGGGAGCGTGTGCTCTTCGACGATGGCCGGATCGAGGCTGTGATCCACAGCGTTGCACCCGCGGAACTGGGCCTCACGATCACCCATGCCCGCCCCCGCGGCAGCCGGCTGCGCAACGACAAGGGCATCAACTTCCCGGACAGCACGCTCACCGTGCCGGCGCTCACGGCGAAGGATCTGCACGATCTGGCCTTCGCCACCCAGCACGCCGACCTGCTGAGCTATTCCTTCGTCAACAGCCCCGCCGACATTGAGGCCCTGCAGCTGGCCCTGCAGCAGGCGGGCCGGGAGGATCTGCCGGTGGTGCTCAAGATCGAGACCCGGCGCGCCTTTCTGGATCTGCCGCGGCTGCTGCTGGCGGCGATGCGGCGACCGGCACCCGTGGGCGTGATGATCGCCCGGGGCGATCTGGCGATCGAATGCGGCTGGGAGAACCTGGCAGAGATCCAGGAGGAGATCCTGCGCATCTGTGCCGCGGCCCATGTGCCCTGCATCTGGGCCACCCAGGTGCTGGAGGCGATGGCCCGCACCGGCATGCCCACCCGGGCCGAGATCACCGATGCGGCGATGGGGGCCCGGGCCGAGGTGGTGATGCTCAACAAGGGGCCGAACATCACGGCAACCGTGCGCACCCTGCGGGAGATCGTGGGCCGGATGCGCAGCGGCCATCCCGGTGGCTTCCAGGCTCAGGATCCCCTGCTCTCCTGTCTGTCCTTCCGCAGCAACTGCGGGGCCGTGGAGGAAGCGTCCCTCGTTCCTTAACCCAACGATGGGGTGGGCTTGGAATCATGAGGGTCGGATTCTTCCTGCCCCATGACCCTCCAGGCCCTGCTGGTTCGCTTCGCCGGTGCCAGCCTCCTGGCCTCGCAGGTGGCCATGCCCGCCCGCCCCTCCCTGGCCAGCGGCCCAGGCGAGCAGCAGGGGATCAGGGTGGGTGGCTCCAGCACCGTGTTCCCGATCCTGCAGGAGTCAATCCGCCGTTACCGGAACGAGGGCCGACAGGGCAGCATCCGGCTCACGGAAAGCGGCACCACCGACGGCTTCCGTCAGTTCTGCCAGGGAAAACTCGCCATTGCCAATGCCTCGCGTCCGATCAGCAGCAGTGAGCTGAAGGCCTGCGCCCGCAACGGCGTCACCTTCATCGAACTGCCCATCGCCTTCGATGCCCTCACCGTGGTGGTGAACCGCAGCAACGACTGGGCGAAGCTGATCACCATCAAGGAGCTCGCCAGGCTGTGGGGCAAGGAGGCCCAGGGCCGCATCGACCGCTGGCAGCAGGTCAACATCGACTGGCCGAACCAGCCGATCAAGCTCTGCGGTCCGGGCGCTGACTCGGGCACCTTCGAGTATTTCAACAAGGCCATCAATGGCAGCCCTGCCAATGCGCGCAGGGATTTCACCGCCAGCGAAGATGACAACGTGATCGCGCGCTGCGTCATGGAGAACCCCCGCGCGCTCGGCTACTTCGGCTATGCGTACTACAGGGCCAATGCCAGCCGTCTGCGGCCCCTCACGATCGTGGGCCCGAAGGGGCCTGTGGCGCCCTCTGCGGAAGCTGTGCAGAGCGGGCGCTACGTGCCCCTCTCGCGGCTGCTGTTCCTCTACGTGAACGACCGGGATCTGCGCCAGAGGAGCGATGTGCGCAGCTTCATCACCCATACCGTCAGGAATGGTCTGCAACTGGTGGCCAAGGCGGGCTACATCCCGCTGTCGGCGAGCACGTACCGCGTCGTGGAATCCAAGCTCTACCGGCACATCCTGGGCACCTCCTTCGGCGGAGACCTGCCCGTGGGACTGCCGGTGGGTGAGGCTCTGCGCCGCAGCATCGACCAGACGCGCAAGCCTCAGTTCCGCTGAGCCCTCGCCCCCGCGTCGCTCGGCTCAGCCCGGCAGCCAGGCGAAGCGGCTGCGCAGAATCCCCAGCAGCCCGCCGTGCCGGGCCAGCTCCTCCTCGCCCGCCCACTCCGCTTCCTCGATCTCGCTCTCGGGCAGGCCCACCGCATCCACCACGCGCCGGTAGGCCACCTTCTCGCGGGTGTTGATGCCCGACTCCTCGCCCAGGCGGCCGCCCACCCGGATCATCATGTAGGCGAGCTTCACCACCAGCTGCCGATCGTCCTGGCCGCTGAGCCGGGGCAGCAGCGTCTCAAGGGCCTCCAGCGGCTCGGGTGTGGCCGCCAGAACCTCCGCCGCCACCGCCAGCGAGCCGTCGCTCTCCCCCGCGCCGATCACGTAGCGCTCCACCAGGCGATCCAGCAGTGCCTTCTCCTCCGGCGAGAACTCCCCGTCGGCCCAGGCCACGCAGCACAGGATCCGCAGGAGATCAAGGTCGTCGGCCGCCGGGTGATCGCTGGGGGAGGCCATGGGCGGGAACCGTTCAGGGAGGCGAGCCCATTGTGCTCGGCAGCAACGCCAGCTCCTCCAGCAGCGCCGCGGCGGTTTTCGGGCGGGAGAAGTAGAAGCCCTGGAACCGCCGGATCCCCAGGGCCTGCAGCAGCTCCACGCTGCGGAGGGTCTCCACGCCCTCGGCCACGATGTCGATGTTCATGCGGGGATTCAACCCGGCGATCAGGCTCACGATCTGATGGGCGTAGGGGTCGCACTCCATCGCCCGCACGAACGACTGGTCGATCTTCACCGTGTCGGGCTTGAGGCTGTTGAGCAGGTTCAGCGACGAATAGCCGGTGCCGAAATCGTCGAGGGCCAGTTTCATGCCCAGACTCCGGATCAGGGTCAGGTTGGTCCGCACGGTGGCGGTGGGTTCGAGCACGGACCGTTCCGTCAGCTCGATCGTGACCCGGTCCGCCGCGACGCCGGCCTCCGCCAGCCAGGGCTCCAGCCGCTCGCCAAGCGCCGGATCGCTCAGGGTGGAAGGGGCCAGGTTCAGGGCCAGGCTGAGCTTCGGTGCGGACTGCATCAGCACCGCGAAGCTGGCCAGCGACCGGCGGATCAGGGCTTCCCCCACCGCCATCGCCTGCCGGTGTCGCTCCGCCAGAGCCAGGAACGTCTCCGGATCGATTGGTCCGCGCTCCGGATGGTGCCAGCGGGCCAGCGCCTCCACGCTGTGGATCACGCCCTCGCCATCCACCACCGGCTGGAACTGCACGGCCAGGGCGTCGCCGCGCACCGCCTGCATCAGTTCGCCGTAGAGGGCGTAGGTGTCGAGATCGGTCTCCCCTTCGCCGGTGTCGATGATCGCCACCCGGCCATGGCGGGCCTGCTTGGCGCGGTACATGGCCAGGTCCGAGCGGCGCATGGCGCTCTCCACGCTGGCGTCGTCGGGGTCGACCAGGGCGGCGCCGATGCTCAGGCCGATCTCCAGGCGGTGGCCCTCCACCTCCGCCGTCACCGCCGTGCCGAAGCCGTTGCTGATCCGCAGCGCCAGGCTCTCGCAGGCCCCCAGCAGGGCCTCACGGCTCTGGTCGGTACCCTCGGACAGATCCATCAGCACCGCGAACTCATCGCCGCCGTAGCGGGCGAGGAAGTCGCAGGGGCGGATCAGCTGGGCGAGGCGCTGGGCCACCAGCACCAGGGCCCCATCCCCCACGCTGTGGCCATAGGTGTCGTTGATGTCCTTGAACTTGTCGATGTCCACGAACAGGATCCCGAAGGGCTGACCCGATTGGCGGTGCCGCTCCGCCTCCAGTTCCAGCCGCTCCACGAAGAAGCGCCGGTTGGGCAGCTTGGTGAGGGTGTCGAGCAGGGCCAGGGAGCGGGCCCGCTCGAGGAAGTGCTGGAAGCGGTTCGCCAGCAGCTCCAGCTTGATCTCCATGTCGGCATCCGCCGGGGGTAGGGCGCCCGATTCCTCGGGGCGGATCAGGCGTGCCATCACCTCCTGGTCGTTGCCCGTTTCGCGGAAGCCCATCCCGAGCTGCGCCAGCAGCTGGTCGAGCTCGTGGCTGGCGCGGCGGATGCGTCGATTGCTGCGCCGCTCGAGCTGCCGCTGGCGGAGCAGCTGGCGGCGGCGTTCCAGCAGCAGCTGCATCCGCACGGCCCAGAGCAGCAGGGCGAAGCCGAGGATCCAGAGCAGGTCGTTGAGGACCATGGGAACCAGCTCAGGCAGCAGCGGCGGGCGCCGGAGGGCCAACGCCTGTCCCTGAGGGCCATGGATCGGCGGCTTGATCTGCAGGGGCTCGAGAGGCGCGGACCGGAGGTCCTCGGCAGGCAGCCAGACCAGCTGCCGTGACAGAAGCTGGAGCTGACGGTTGATCGCCGGACCGAAGGCCTCCTGCTGCAGCCGCTCGAAGTAGACCAGGCTGCCCCGTGGCTGGAGCCGCCGGGCAGCGTCGTGAATCCCGGTGAGCACTCCGAAGTACAGAGTCCCATCGCCGGTGCGGCAGGCAAGGCGAACGGTGCGCCGGCTGTTGATGAGGCGGTTGAGGTTGCTGCGGGCGCATTCGATCAGCGGCCGCGAGCGGGGATCGTCAAGACCCCGCAGTCCGTAGCTCAGCCGTGGTAAGCCACCGGGCTCCAGCAGGCCAAGCACCGCCACCCCCCTGAACAGTGCGGCCGTGTCGAGGTTCTCCGCCACGAAGTCCGGCCGGAGACCGCCCATGAAGTCGTAGATCTCATCCCAGTTCGCCCAGTCCAGGGCGATGCGCTCCATCGCGGACAGCTGGACTCCCACGATGGCCAGGGACTCCCGACGTTCGCCCTCGTGACGGGCGCGGATCGTTTCCAGCCGGCGTGCTGCGTCGAGTCCCACCAGGGCTGCCAGCGAGAGGACCAGCGCGATCGCCGTGGGGACCATCGCCCGCGCTGAAGGCATCGCCCGCCTCTCCTCCTTCCACCAGGAGCGCAACACCAGTCCCAGGCCGGGTGGGCGCCGGCCTCGCCCGCCGCACCCGCGCCTCTGGTCGTGGCCGGTGGGGGCCGGCGTCATCCCTGCGCCAGCCGCCGTCGCACCGATTCGGCGTGGCTGTGCAGCCCCTCGCTCTCGGCCAGTTCGATCACCGCCTCGCCGGTGGCGGCCAGGGCCTGCTGGTTGAACGCGATCAGGCTGGTGTGGCGCAGGAACGTCTCCACGCACAGGGCGCCGGCGAAGCGGGCGGTGCCGCCGGTGGGCAGGGTGTGGTTCGGGCCCGCCAGGTAGTCGCCCACCGCCTCGGGCGTCCAGGGCCCCAGGAAGATGGCGCCGGCCTGGCGGATCCGATCCGCCAGGGGGCCGGGGTTCTCCACCAGCAGCTCCAGATGCTCGGGAGCGAAGCGATCGCTCAGGGCCGCCGCCTGCTCCAGGTCGTCCGTCACCACGATCAGACCCCAGTCGTTGAGGGCCTGGCGGGTGATCGCGGCCCGGGGATGGTTGGCGAGCTGGGCCTCGATGGCGGCGGGCACCGCCGCCGCCAGTTCGCGGCTGGTGGTGATCAGGATCGCTGCCGCCAGCGGATCGTGCTCGGCCTGGGCCATCAGGTCGGCCGCCACCTGATCCGCCCGGGCGGTGTGGTCGGCGATCACCAGCACCTCGCTGGGCCCCGCCAGCGAATCGATGCCCACCCGGCCGTACACCGCCTTCTTGGCCAGCGTCACCCACAGGTTGCCCGGGCCGCTGATCACGTCGACCCGGGGGATCGTTTCGGTGCCGAAGGCCAGGGCCGCCACCGCCTGGGCTCCGCCCACCCGGTACACCTCCTCCACCCCGGCCAGGTGGGCCGCCGCCAGCACGGTTTCATTGGGCTCGCCGCCCGCGCCGGGCGGGGTCACCATCACCACCCGCTCCACACCGGCCACGATCGCCGGCACCGCGTTCATCAGCACCGTGCTCGGGTAGGCGGCCCGGCCCCCAGGCACGTACAGCCCCGCGCGCTCCACGGGGCGCCAGCGCCGTCCGAGCCGCTCGCCATGGGGGCCCTCCACGCTCAGATCCTGGGGCCGCTGACGGCGGTGGAAATCGAGGATGCGCCCATGGGCCAGCTCCAGGGCCGCGCGCAGGCTGGCCGGCGTGGCCTCCCAGGCCTGCCGCAGCCGCTCCGCCGGCAGCCGCAGCGGCTCGGGCCGCACCCCGTCGAAGCGCTCGCTCAGATCGAGCAGGGCCCGGTCGCCGCCGCTGCGCACCTGCTCCAGAATGGCGGCCACCTTCTCCTCCTCCTGCCGCAGCCGGCCGTCACCGGTGCGATCGGCGATCGCCTGCAGCCGGGCCGCCGCCTCGGCGGCCTCATCCAGGCAGGGGATCGACAGGACCGAAGGGGGGGCCGGGCGGGAGGCGACCAAGGCGGAGAGGGGAACGGGCGTGAACCGACGCTAGAGCCCGGTTCGCTGGCAAGGGGTTGGGGCCGCAGGGTACGATCCTCGTTTGCCTGTCCGCGCCCGCACCTGTGGCCAATAACAAGTCGTCGAAGAAGCGCATCGAGATCGCCGAACGCAACCGGCTCCGCAACCGCACCTACAAGTCGGCCCTGCGCACCCTGATGAAGCGCTGCTTCACCGCTTGCAGCGCCTATGCCCAGGAGCCCGGCGCCGACGCCAAGGCCGCCGTGCAGACCACCATGGCCGCCGCCTTCAGCAAGATCGACAAGGCTGTGAAGGTGGGCGTGCTGCACCGCAACACCGGCGCCAACCAGAAATCCCGCCTCAGCGGTGCCGTGAAGAAGGTGCTCGAGCCCGCCGCCGCCGAGGCCTGATCCCTCGGGCCACAATGGCGCCCACCCCCGGCCGGATCTCCGCCCCGTCATGAGCGCTACCCTCTCCGCCGGTGAAACCGCCGTCCCCACCGGGCTGGCGGTTCCGCTGGTGGATTCCCATTGCCACATCGTCTTCCGCAACTTCGACGACGATCTGGCCGAGGTGGCGCAGCGCTGGCGCGAAGCCGGTCTCGTCGCGCTGGTGCACGCCTGCGTCGAGCCCGCCGAGATCCCGGCGATCCGGGCCCTGGCCGATCGCTTCCCCGAACTGCGCTATGCCGTGGGGGTGCATCCCCTCGACACGGGCCACTGGACAGGCGACACCGCGTCCGTGCTGCGGGAGGCAGCACGCGCCGACGAGCGGGTGGTGGCCATCGGCGAACTGGGCCTGGATCTGTTCCGGGTCAAGAACCTGGAGGAGCAGCTGGTCGTGCTGCGCCCCCAGCTCGACCTGGCGGTGGAGCTCGACCTGCCGGTGATCATCCACTGCCGCGATGCGGCCGAGCCGATGCTGGCCGAGCTGCGGGCGCGGCGCGAGCGCGGGGCCTGCCCCCGCGGGGTGATGCACTGCTGGGGCGGCACCCCCGAGGAGATGGAGGGTTTTCTCGATCTCGGCCTTTACATCAGCTTCAGCGGCACCGTCACCTTCCCCAAGGCCAGCGACACCCACGAATGCGCCCGCCGGGTTCCGGCGGATCGCTTCCTGGTGGAAACCGACTGCCCCTTCCTGGCCCCGGCGCCCCGCCGCGGCAAGCGCAACGAGCCGGCCTGGGTGGCGGCCGTGGCGGCCCGGGTGGCGGAACTGCGGGGCGAGAGCCTGGAGCAGGTGGCCCGTACCAGCACGGCGAACGCGGCGCGTCTGTTCGGGCTGACGCTTCACAATGTATGATGGTTCATTGGCCTGGAAGCGGAAGCGCTCCCCTTGTCCACCTCGGCACCGACAGCACAGCTCGTCCCGCCGGCTCGTGAGCCGGCTGCCCGCCGGCGAGCCCGATAGGCGCGCGGCCGGATTCGCCTCCCTGCTCGCAGGGGGCGGCGTCCGGTCGCTGCGCCTCTTGGCGTGTGCCCACCCTCCCCCAGGCCCGGCTCCGGCCATTTCCGTTCCTTCCGTTCCTGCAGGTTCACCGCATGAGCAGCGCGATCCAGGTCGCCAAGACCGTCACGTACCTTCCCGACCTGGTGGAGGTGCAGCGGGCGAGCTTCAAATGGTTCCTGGAGAAGGGTCTGATCGAGGAGCTCGACAGCTTCTCGCCGATCACCGACTACACCGGCAAGCTCGAGCTGCACTTCATCGGCAATGAGTATCGCCTGAAGCGCCCCCGTCACGACGTGGAAGAGGCGAAGCGGCGTGACGCCACCTTCGCGTCGCAGATGTATGTCACCTGCCGCCTGGTCAACAAGGAAACGGGAGAGATCAAGGAACAGGAAGTCTTCATCGGCGAACTGCCGCTGATGACTGAGCGCGGCACCTTCATCATCAATGGTGCCGAGCGCGTGATCGTAAACCAGATCGTGCGCTCCCCCGGCGTCTACTTCAAGGATGAG
The DNA here is from genome assembly GCA_024958715.1 of Cyanobium sp. FGCU52. Classification (GTDB taxonomy): domain Bacteria; phylum Cyanobacteriota; class Cyanobacteriia; order PCC-6307; family Cyanobiaceae; genus Cyanobium. Next base: position 27,006 of record JANWUS010000041.1, read on the forward strand.
CAGGACAAGAACGGCCGCAAGACCTTCAACGCCAGCCTGATCCCCAACCGGGGCGCCTGGCTGAAGTTCGAAACCGACAAGAACGATCTGCTGCACGTCCGGGTCGACAAGACGCGCAAGATCAATGCGCACGTGCTGATGCGTGCCATCGGTCTCTCCGATAACGACGTGCTCGACAAGCTGCGTCACCCGGAGTACTACCAGAAGTCGATCGAGGCCGCCAACGACGAAGGCATCGCCTCCGAAGACCAGGCCCTGCTGGAGCTCTACAAGAAGCTGCGTCCCGGTGAGCCTCCTTCGGTGAGCGGCGGCCAGCAGCTGCTGCACAGCCGCTTCTTCGATCCCAAGCGCTACGACCTCGGTCGCGTGGGCCGCTACAAGATCAACAAGAAGCTGCGTCTCACGATCCCCGACGCCACCCGCACCCTCACCCCCGAAGACGTTCTCTCCACGATCGATTACCTGATCAATCTGGAGCTCGATGTCGGCGGTGCCACCCTCGATGACATCGACCACCTCGGCAACCGCCGCGTGCGCTCGGTGGGCGAACTGCTGCAGAACCAGGTGCGCGTGGGCCTCAACCGGCTCGAGCGGATCATCAAGGAACGGATGACCGTGGGCGAGACCGAATCGCTCACCCCGGCCCAGCTGGTGAACCCCAAGCCCCTGGTGGCGGCGATCAAGGAGTTCTTCGGCTCCAGCCAGCTGAGCCAGTTCATGGACCAGACGAACCCGCTGGCCGAGCTCACCCACAAGCGCCGCATCAGCGCCCTCGGCCCCGGCGGCCTCACCCGCGAGCGGGCAGGCTTCGCCGTGCGCGACATCCACCCCTCCCACTACGGCCGGATCTGCCCGATCGAAACGCCGGAGGGTCCGAACGCCGGTCTGATCGGCTCGCTGGCCACCCATGCCCGGGTGAACGAATACGGCTTCATCGAAACGCCGTTCTGGAAGGTGGAGAACGGGATCGTGCTCAAGCAGGGCGATCCGATCTATCTCTCCGCCGACCTCGAGGACGAGTGCCGCGTCGCCCCCGGTGACGTGGCCACCGACAGCGAGGGCCGCATCACCGCCGACCTGGTGCCCGTCCGCTACCGCCAGGACTTCGAAACCGTGCCGCCGGCCCAGGTGGACTACGTCCAGCTGTCACCGGTGCAGGTGATCTCGGTGGCCACCTCCCTGATCCCCTTCCTCGAGCACGACGATGCCAACCGCGCCCTGATGGGCTCGAACATGCAGCGTCAGGCCGTGCCCCTGCTGCGTCCGGAGCGGCCCCTGGTGGGCACCGGCCTGGAAACCCAGGTCGCCCGCGATTCGGGCATGGTGCCGATCACCCGCGTCAACGGCACCGTCACCTTCGTGGATGCCACCGCGATCGTGATCCGCGACGAGCAGGGCAACGACCACACCCACTTCCTGCAGAAGTATCAGCGCTCCAACCAGGACACCTGCCTCAACCAGCGGCCGATCGTCAAGCAGGGCGACCAGGTGATCGCCGGCCAGGTGCTGGCCAACGGCTCCGCCTGCGAGGGCGGCGAGATCGCCCTGGGCCAGAACGTGCTGATCGCCTACATGCCCTGGGAGGGCTACAACTACGAGGACGCGATCCTGGTGTGCGAGCGCCTCGTTCAGGACGATCTCTACACCTCGGTGCACATCGAGAAGTACGAGATCGAAGCGCGCCAGACCAAGCTCGGACCCGAGGAGATCACCCGCGAGATCCCCAACGTCGCCGAGGAGAGCCTGGGCAACCTCGATGAGATGGGCATCATCCGCATCGGTGCCTATGTGGAATCCGGCGACATCCTGGTCGGCAAGGTGACGCCCAAGGGCGAATCCGACCAGCCCCCGGAGGAGAAGCTGCTGCGCGCCATCTTCGGCGAGAAGGCCCGCGACGTGCGCGACAACTCCCTGAGGGTGCCCAGCACCGAGCGTGGACGCGTGGTGGATGTGCGCATCTACACCCGTGAGCAGGGCGACGAACTGCCGCCCGGCGCCAACATGGTGGTGCGGGTGTACGTGGCCCAGCGCCGCAAGATCCAGGTGGGCGACAAGATGGCCGGCCGCCATGGCAACAAGGGCATCATCAGCCGCATCCTTCCCCGGGAGGACATGCCCTACCTGCCCGATGGCACCCCGATCGACATCGTGCTCAATCCCCTCGGCGTGCCGAGCCGGATGAACGTGGGCCAGGTGTTCGAGTGCCTGATGGGCTGGGCCGCCTCCCACCTCAACGCCCGCGTGAAGGTGGTGCCGTTCGATGAGATGCACGGCGACGAAACCTCCAAGAACACCGTCACTGCCTATCTGGAGGAGGCCGCCAGGCAGCCCGGCAAGGACTGGGTCTACGACCCGGAGAACCCCGGCAAGATCCAGCTGATCGACGGCCGCAGCGGCGAACCCTTCGACCAGCCGGTCACCGTGGGCTACGCCCACATCCTCAAGCTGGTACACCTGGTCGACGACAAGATCCACGCCCGCTCCACCGGCCCCTATTCCCTGGTCACCCAGCAGCCGCTGGGGGGCAAGGCCCAGCAGGGCGGCCAGCGTCTCGGGGAGATGGAGGTGTGGGCCCTCGAGGCCTACGGCGCCGCCTACACCCTGCAGGAACTGCTCACCGTCAAGTCCGACGACATGCAGGGCCGCAACGAGGCGCTCAACGCCATCGTCAAGGGCAAGCCGATCCCACGCCCGGGCACGCCGGAGTCGTTCAAGGTGCTGATGCGCGAGCTCCAGTCCCTCGGTCTCGACATCGCCGTCTACACCGACGCCGGCGAGGAAGTCGACCTGATGCAGGACGTCAACCCCCGCCGCAGCACCCCCAGCCGTCCCACCTACGAATCCCTCGGCGTCGCGGACTACGACGACGACTGATCCCCTTCCGCTCTCCGATCACCGCGCGCCCTGAACCCCTCCATGTCCAACAGCAACCTCCGCACCGAGAACCACTTCGACTACGTCAAGATCACGCTGGCTTCGCCCGAGCGGATCATGCAGTGGGGGCAGCGCACGCTGCCCAACGGTCAGGTGGTGGGTGAGGTCACCAAGCCGGAAACGATCAACTACCGCACCCTCAAGCCGGAGATGGACGGCTTGTTCTGCGAGAAGATCTTCGGCCCCTCCAAGGACTGGGAATGCCATTGCGGCAAGTACAAGCGGGTGCGGCACCGCGGCATCGTCTGCGAGCGCTGCGGCGTCGAGGTCACCGAGAGCCGGGTGCGCCGCCACCGCATGGGCTTCATCAAGCTGGCGGCCCCTGTTTCTCACGTCTGGTACCTGAAGGGGATCCCCAGCTACGTGGCGATCCTGCTCGACATGCCCCTGCGGGACGTCGAACAGATCGTTTATTTCAACTGCTACGTGGTGCTCGACAAGGGCGACCACCCCGATCTCACCTACAAGCAGCTGCTCACCGAGGATGAGTGGCTGGAGATCGAGGATCAGATCTTCGCCGAGGATTCGGAGATCGAGAACGAGCCCGTGGTGGGCATCGGCGCCGAGGCGCTCAAGCAGCTCCTCGAAGACCTCGACCTCACCGAGATTGCCGAGCAGCTGCGCGAGGAGATCAGCGGCAGCAAGGGTCAGAAGCGGGCCAAGCTGATCAAGCGCCTGCGCGTGATCGACAACTTCATCGCCACCAACGCCCGTCCCGAGTGGATGGTGCTGGATGTGATCCCCGTGATCCCGCCGGATCTGCGGCCGATGGTGCAGCTCGATGGCGGCCGCTTCGCCACCAGCGACCTCAACGACCTCTACCGCCGGGTGATCAACCGCAACAACCGCCTGGCGCGGCTGCAGGAGATCCTGGCCCCCGAGATCATCGTCCGCAACGAGAAGCGGATGCTGCAGGAGGCCGTCGATGCCCTGATCGACAACGGCCGCCGCGGACGTACCGTGGTGGGCGCCAACAACCGGGCGCTGAAGTCGCTCAGCGACATCATCGAGGGCAAGCAGGGCCGCTTCCGCCAGAACCTGCTCGGCAAGCGGGTCGACTACTCCGGTCGATCCGTGATCGTGGTGGGTCCGAAGCTGAAGATGCACCAGTGCGGTCTGCCCAAGGAGATGGCGATCGAGCTGTTCCAGCCGTTCGTGATCCATCGCCTGATCCGCCAGAACATCGTCAACAACATCAAGGCGGCCAAGAAGCTGATCCAGCGTGCCGACGATGAGGTGATGCAGGTGCTGCAGGAGGTGATCGAAGGTCACCCGATCCTGCTCAACCGGGCCCCCACCCTGCACCGCCTGGGCATTCAGGCGTTCGAGCCCAAGCTGGTGGATGGCCGCGCCATCCAGCTGCACCCGCTGGTGTGCCCGGCCTTCAACGCCGACTTCGACGGTGACCAGATGGCCGTGCATGTGCCGCTGGCGATCGAGGCGCAGACCGAAGCGCGGATGCTGATGCTGGCCAGCAACAACATCCTCTCGCCCGCCACCGGCGAGCCGATCATCACCCCGTCGCAGGACATGGTGCTGGGCGCCTACTACCTCACCGCTGTCGATCGCGACAAGGTGAAGCCCGAGTTCGGCGACCGCTCCCGCACCTTCGCCGGCCTCGACGACGTGATCTCCGCCTTCGAGGAGAAGCACCTGAGCCTGCACGACTGGGTCTGGGTGCGCTTCGCCGGTGAGGTCGAAAGCGACGACGAGGATCGCGCCCCTCAGAAGGAGGAGACCCTCAGCGACGGCACCCGCATCGAGCAGTGGAAGTATCGCCGCGACCGCTTCGACGAGGACGGCGCCCTGATCAGCCGCTATCTGCTGACCACCGTGGGCCGCGTCGTGATCAACCACACGATCATCGACGCCGTCGCCGCCTCCTGATGGCCGCCGACTGAGTTCCAGCTCCCCTCTCCGCCTTTCCCCCCACCGCCTTCTCGATCGCGCGCGCCATGACCGCCACCCCCGCCAAGAAGTCCAGCAAGAAAAGCAAGGCCGTCGAAGCTCCCGTCGTCGCCGAGTCGATCAACGGCAGCAGCGCCCTCAGCAAGCAGGCCCCCCCGTTCCGCAACCGGGTGATCGACAAGAAGGCCCTGCGCAACCTGGTGTCCTGGGCCTACAAGCACCATGGCACCGCCGCCACCGCGGCGATGGCCGATGAGCTCAAGGATCTCGGCTTCCACTACGCCACCCAGGCCGCCGTCTCGATCTCCGTCGACGATCTGCGCATCCCGGGCGACAAGGCTGCCCTGCTGCAGGAGGCCGAGGAGCAGATCACCGAAACCGAGGAGCGCTATCGCCTCGGTGAGATCACCGAGGTGGAGCGCCACACCAAGGTGATCGACACCTGGACCGAGACCAACGAGCGTCTGGTGGCGGCCGTGCGCCGCAACTTCAGCGACAACGATCCGCTGAATTCGGTGTGGATGATGGCCAACTCCGGCGCCCGGGGCAACATGTCCCAGGTGCGCCAGCTGGTGGGCATGCGCGGCCTGATGGCCAACCCCCAGGGCGAGATCATCGACCTTCCGATCCGCACCAACTTCCGCGAGGGGCTCACGGTCACCGAATACGTGATCTCCTCCTACGGCGCCCGCAAGGGCCTGGTGGACACCGCCCTGCGCACCGCCGACTCCGGCTACCTCACCCGCCGTCTGGTGGACGTGGCCCAGGACGTGATCGTGCGCGAGGAGGACTGCGGCACCACCCGCTCGATCCCGATCGAGGCCGAGGACAAGGGCGGCTTCGGCAGCAAGCTGGTGGGCCGCCTGGCGGCCGAGCGGGTGGAAGCCGCCGATGGCCGGGTGCTGGTGGACCGCGACGGCCAGATCGATGCTCCCCTCACCCGGGAGATCGAGGCCGCCGGCATCACGATGGTGAAGGTGCGCTCGCCGCTCACCTGCGAGGCCTCCCGCTCGGTGTGCCGCAAGTGCTACGGCTGGGCCCTGGCCCACAACGAACTGGTCGACCTCGGCGAGGCGGTGGGCATCATCGCCGCCCAGTCGATCGGTGAGCCCGGCACCCAGCTCACGATGCGCACCTTCCACACCGGCGGTGTGTCCACCGCCGAAACCGGCGTGGTGCGCTCGCTGGTGGAAGGCGTGGTGGAGTTCGGCCCGAAGGCCCGGGTGCGCCCGCACCGCACCCCCCACGGGGTGGAGGCCCAGCTGGCCGAAACCGACTTCAGCCTGGAAGTGAAACCCAGCGGCAAGGGCAAGGTTCAGAAGCTGAACATCACCTCCGGCTCGATCCTGTTCGTCGACGATGGAGCCAGCGTGCCCGGCGACACGATCCTGGCCCAGATCTCCTCCGGCGCCCAGGTCAAGAAGAGCGTGGAGAAGGCCACCAAGGACGTGATCTGCGACCTGGCCGGTCAGGTGCGCTTCGAGGACGTGATCCAGCCCAAGGAGGTCACCGACCGCCAGGGCAACATCACCCACAAGGCCCAGCGTCTCGGCCGGCTGTGGGTGTTCAGCGGCGACGTCTACAACCTGCCGCCCAACGCCCAGCCCGTGGTTGACGGCAACAAGCAGGTGACCACCGGCGAGGTGCTGGCCGAGAGCCGGCTGGTGAGCGAGTACGGCGGCGCCGTGCGCCTGCGCGATTCGGCCGGCGATTCCCGCGAGGTGCAGATCGTCACCGCCAGCCTCACCCTCAAGGACTGCAAACTCGCCGGTGAATCCACCCACTCCGGCGAGATCTGGCACCTGGAGGGCAAGGACAACATCCGCTACCTGCTCAAGACCCAGCCCGGCAGCAAGATCGGCACCGGCGAGGTGATCGCCGAACTCGCCGACGACCGCTTCCGCACCCAGACCGGCGGCATCGTGCGCTTCGCCCCCGGCCTCTCGATCAAGAAGGCCCGCTCCGCCAAGCACGGCTACGAGGTGAGCAAGGGCGGCACCCTGCTGTGGATCCCGCAGGAAACCCACGAGATCAACAAGGACATCTCCCTGCTGATGATCGAGGACGGCCAGTGGATCGAGGCCGGCACCGAGGTGGTGAAGGACATCTTCAGCCAGACCGCCGGCATCGTCACGGTCACCCAGAAGAACGACATCCTGCGCGAGATCATCGTGCGCTCCGGTGAGCTGCACCTGGTGTCCGATGCCAAGGTGCTCGCCCGCTACGAGGGCGAGGGCCGGCTGGTGAACCCGGGCGAGGAGATCGCCCCGGGCCTCAAGGCCGAGGCGATCAAGTTCGTCGAAACCGTCGATACCCCCGAAGGCGGCGCCCTGCTCCTGCGTCCCGTGGAGGAGTACGCCATCCCCGACGAGGCTCACCTGCCCGAGCTGGGCACGGTCAAGCAGCCCGGCGGCCCCAGCCTCGGCCTCAAGGCCACTCAGCGCCTCACCTTCAAGGACGGTGAGCTGATCAAGTCGGTGGAAGGGGTGGAGCTGCTGCGCACCCAGCTGATCCTGGAAACCTTCGACACCACCCCCCAGATGACGGTGGATGTGGAGGTGGTGGCCGACAAGCGCGCCAAGACGATCGAACGGCTGCAGCTGGTGATCCTCGAGACCCTGCTGGTGCGTCGTGACACCCTCTCCGACGCCAGCCACGGTTCCACCCACACCGAACTCGCCGTTCAGGACGGCGATGCCGTGAAGCGCGGCGACGTGGTGGCCACCACCCAGATCCTCTGCAAGGAGGACGGGGTGGTGCAGCTGCCCGATTCCACCTCCGGCGAGCCGATCCGCCGCCTGATCGTGGAGCGGGCCGGCGACACCCGCGACCTGGAGCTCGGTTCCGCCAAGCCCCTGGTGAGCGTCGGCCAGCGCATCGTCGATGGCGATGTGCTGGCCGACGGTGTGCTGGCCCCCTGCTGCGGCGAGGTGGAGGCGATCAGCGGCAGCCAGCTGCGCATCCGCCTCGGCCGTCCCTACATGGTGTCGCCCGATTCGGTGCTGCACGTGCGCGACGGCGAACTGGTGCAGCGCGGGGACGGCCTGGCCCTGCTGGTGTTCGAGCGCCAGAAGACCGGCGACATCGTGCAGGGTCTGCCCCGGATCGAGGAACTGCTGGAAGCCCGCCGCCCGCGGGAGTCGGCGGTGCTCTGCCGCAAGAGCGGCACCGTGGAGATCAAGCAGGGCGACGACGACGACTCCATCTCCGTCACCGTGATCGAGGGCGATGACACCGTCACCGAGTACCCGATCCTGCTGGGTCGCACGGTGATGGTGAGCGATGGCCAGCAGGTGAGCGCCGGCGATCTGCTCACCGACGGGCCGATCAACCCCCACGAACTGCTCGAGTGCTATTTCGAGGATCTGCGCAGCCGCAAGCCCACCATGGAGGCGGCCCAGGAGGCCATCTCCAAGCTGCAGTTCCGCATGGTCACCGAGGTGCAGAACGTCTACAAGTCGCAGGGGGTCTCGATCAGCGACAAGCACATCGAGGTGATCGTGCGCCAGATGACCAGCAAGGTGCGGATCGAGGACGCCGGCGACACCACCCTGCTGCCGGGTGAGCTGATCGAACTGCGTCAGGTGGAGCAGGTGAACTCGGCCATGGCGATCACCGGCGGTGCTCCCGCCGAGTTCACGCCGGTGCTGCTGGGCATCACCAAGGCTTCGCTCAACACCGACAGCTTCATCTCCGCCGCCTCCTTCCAGGAGACCACCCGCGTGCTCACCGAAGCGGCGATCGAGGGCAAGAGCGACTGGCTGCGCGGTCTCAAGGAGAACGTGATCATCGGTCGCCTGATCCCCGCCGGCACCGGCTTCGGGGGCTTCGAGGAGGAGCTGCGGGCCGAGGCCGGCCCCCATCCCGACATCCTCGAGGAGGAGGGCGGCGGCTATCGCCGTCCCCACAACCTGCGGCCCGACTACACCGTCGAGCTGCCGTCGCCCGCCGTGTCGGCCGCGGTGCTCGACGATCCCTCCGACGAGGATCTGGAGGCCACCCGCAGCCGCCACGGTCTCGAGGCCACCGCCAGCACCTTCGCCGCCTTCACCCGGCCCACGGCGGAGGAAGGCCTGGAGGAGGAGCTGATCGCCGATCCGGCGGCTCTCGAGGGCCTGCAGGAGGAGGGGCTGCTCAGCGATGACTGACGCCACCGCCACCACTAGCCCCCCCGCCACCGCCGGCCGCACCGCGCTGGGAACCCCCATCCCGGTGCGCCGGGTTCCCCGCTTCGGCTTCCACCCCGGCAACGAGCTTCTGCACGGCCGCATCGCCATGCTGGGGTTCATCGCCCTGCTGGTGGTCGAATGGAAGCTCGGTCACGGTCTGCTGGTGGGGCGATGAACCCCACGGCCGCCTCTCCCGCCACGGCGGAGCGGCCCGAGGCCCGTCCCCTGCTGGGGATGGGCCTTTACGATCTGGAGACCTGGGCCCGTGAGCAGGGTCAGCCGGCCTTCCGGGGTCGCCAGCTCCACGACTGGGTCTACGCCAAGGGCGCCCGCGACCTGGGCGCGGTCACGGTGCTGCCGAAGGCCTGGCGCGAGCAGCTGCTCGCCGCCGCCCCCGGGGGCGGGGCCGGCCTGATCGGGCGCCTGCCCCTGCTGCACCGCAGCGATGCGGCCGATGGCACGGTGAAGCTGCTGCTGGGCACCGTCGATGGCCTGAGCATTGAAACCGTCGGCATCCCGTCGGCTGATCGGCTCACGGTCTGCGTCAGCAGCCAGGTGGGCTGCCCGATGGCCTGCCGCTTCTGCGCCACCGGCAAGGGCGGCCTGCAGCGCTCGCTGGCGCTGCACGAGATCGTGGATCAGGTGCTGAGCATCCGCGAGGCGATGGACCGCCGGCCCACCCATGTGGTGTTCATGGGCATGGGTGAACCGCTGCTGAACATCGAGGCGGTGCTGGCGGCGATCGACTGTCTGTGCCGCGATCTGGGCATGGCCCAGCGCCAGATCACCGTGAGCACGGTGGGGGTGCCGAACACCCTGCCCACCCTGGCCGAGCGCTCGCTCGATCGCCTGGGCCGGGCCCAGTTCACGCTCGCCGTGAGCCTCCACGCGCCCGATCAGGCCATGCGGGAGGAGCTGATTCCCACCGCCCGCGCCTATCCGATCGAGCACCTTCTCGACGACTGCCGCCGCTACGTGGCCCTCACCGGCCGGCGGGTGAGCTTCGAGTACATCCTTCTGGGCGGCGTCAACGACGGCCCCCGCCAGGCGGAGGCCCTGGCCCGGCTGCTGCGCGGCTTCCAGAGCCACGTGAACCTGATCGCCTACAACCCGATCGAGGAGGAAGACTTCCAGCGCCCCACACCCGATCGGGTAGAAGCGTTCCGGCGCCTGCTGCAGGAGCGCCACATCGCCGTGAGCGTGCGGGCCAGCCGCGGCCTGGATCAGGACGCCGCCTGCGGCCAGCTGCGGCGCCGCCTGGCGGCCGGCTGAGGCGGGGGATCCCGGTGGGCTTCGATCCACGGCGCTGGCAGGGCACCCGCACCGGTTCGGCCCGCATCACCGGCGATGCCGAGGCCTTCGCCGCCGCGTTTGAGGACGGGCTGCGCCAGAGCTGGGCGCGCGGGCAGCCCGGCCCGGCCCGGCCGCGGGTCGTGGTCACGGTCGGTGCCGCCCCCGGCATCACCCCGGAGCTGGTGGGCCGCTGGGCGGAGGCCATGGCCCGCCATCCCAGCTGGCCCGAGCTGGGCATGGAGGGGCTGCTCGCCCTGGGGGCCCACTGCCGCGCCCGCGGTCACGACCCCAGCCTGCCGCTGGAGCAGGCCCTGGAGCGTCGCTCGCCGGGTCTGGGCCAGGAGCTGGCCTGGGCGCTGAGGGGGGCCCGCAGCCGCGCCCGGCTGGCGGTGCGGGCGGTGTTCGCCCTCCACGGCCCGCGGGCGCCGGATCTGCTCGACCGCAATCCCCTGGGGCTGGTGGATGAGCTGCTGGCGGCCCTCGGCATCGGGCCTCGCCAGCGTTTCACCAGTCGGCCCCGGGACAGCCGCGAGGAGGCTCTGGCGGTGCTGGGGCTGGAGCGCGGCGCCAGCCGGGACGCGGTGAAGGCCGCCCATCGCCGCCTGGTGAAGCGCCACCACCCGGATATGGGCGGTGAGGTGGAGGCCTTCCAGCGGATCGACGCCGCCTACCGGCTGCTGATCGCCTGAGCCGGCCCGCACGCCGGGCTCAGGTGGGATCGCGCTGCGGATCGAACGCCCCCTTCGCACCCCGGCCGTTCCAGGGGGTGAGGAACGCCATCAGCACGAAGGCCGGCAGGGCGGAGGCCACGGTGAGCAGGAAGAAGCTGCCCCAGCCCACCTGCTCGGCCACGAAGCCCGCCTGGGCCGAGAGCACCGAGCGGCTGAGGGCGTAGACCCCCGAGAGCAGGGCGTACTGGGTGGCGGAGAAGCGGGGGTTGCAGAGGCTCATCAGCAGCGCCACGAAGGCGGCGCCCACCATGCCGCCGCTGAGGTTCTCGAGGCCCACCGACGCCAGCAGCCCCACCATGCCGCCGCCGAAGGCCGCCAGGGCCCAGTAGGAGAGGTTGCCCAGAGCGCCCACCACGGCGAACACCCAGAGGGAGCGGTTCATGCCCAGGCGGCTGAACAGCAGGCCGCCGAGCACGGTGCCGGCGATCGTGGCGGCGATGCCCCAGCCCGCCAGCACCGAGCCCACCACCGCCTCGGAGAAGCCCTGCTGCAGCAGGAACGGCACCGCCATCACGTTCAGCAGGCCATCGGGCCAGCGGTAGAGCAGCACCAGGGCCAGCAGCATCACGGCCCGCGGTCCGCCGGTGCGGCGCAGGAATTCCACCGCCGGGCCCACCACCGCCTGGCGCAGGCTGGTGACCTTGTGCTGCACCGGCGCCACGGCGGGGGCGCTGAGCGTGAACGGCAGCACGGCGAGCATCAGAACGGCCGAAGCCAGGAAGGCCAGGGGCCAGCCGAAGCGGCCCGCCAGGATGAACCCCCCGGCTCCCACCGCGAGCATGGCGCCGCGGTAGCCGAGGTTGGCGGCGGCGGCACCGGCGCCGCGCTCGGTCTCCGGCAGCAGATCGGTGCGGTAGGCATCCACCAGGATGTCCTGGCTGGCGCTCACCACCGCCAGGATGAGCGCCATTACGCCGATCGCCGTGAGCGAGGCCGTTTCCTTGCCGGGGTGCAGGAAGCTCAGGGCGGCGATCACGGCCACCAGCACCAGCTGGAGCACCAGCAGGCCGCCGCGGCGGCGGTCGGGCCAGCGGATCGGCCAGCGGTCCATCGCCGGCGCCCAGAACATCTTCAGGGTGTAGGGCAGCTCGGCGTAGGCCAGCAGGCCGATCAGCCCCAGGGGGACCCCGCTGGCGGTGAGCCAGCCCTGCAGCAGCTTGGTGCCCACCATGTAGGGCGTGCCGCTGGCCACCCCCTGGCTGGCCACCGCCATCAACCGCCGCCAGGCGGGCTCCTCGCCGGGGGCCGGTGCGGCGGTGCGGGAGGGGACCATGGGCAGCAGGGCGCTGGTGGACCGGCGAACCCTAGGTGGGTCACCTCCGGCGCACCACGGCGCGAGAATGGTCCTCCGCCCGGGCTCCCCCCATGTCGTTCTTCCGTTCCACCCTCCTGCCCGCGGCGATCGTGGTGCTGTTCGGCCTGGCGCTTTTCGCCGTGAGTGCCCGCATCTGGCTGCCCGGCGATATGGCGGCCCCCGCACCGCTCTCCTGAGGGCTTGGCCACCGGCTTTTACGATCGGGCGACGTGGATCGCCCCATGCCGGACGACGCCCTCCCCTTCCCCCTCGGTACCCATGAGCTGGCCCTCGACCCCGAGGTGCTGGCGCGGGAGCTGGCGGAGGAGCTCCTGGGTGATCCCCTCGACGAACTCGACACGGCCGAACCGACCGCCGTGGATGTGGCGGCCGAGTGCGACCACGGCCTGGAGCTGCTCGCCGGCGACGCCGAGGCGCGCATGCAGGGCCTGCGCATCTTCTGCGAACACCGCGATCCCCGCGCCATCCCCCTGCTGCTGCCGCTGCTCCAGGCCAGCTGTCCGATCGTGCGGATGAGCGCGGTGTATGCCCTCGGCCGCAACCCCCATCCCCTGGCGGTGGAGCCCCTGCTGGGCCTGCTGGCCTCCGACGACAACGGCTACGTGCGCAAGGCGGTGGCCTGGAGCCTGGGCAACTACCCCGACGCCCCGGTGCTCAATCCCCTGATCCGCAGCCTGCAGATGGATGTGGCGGCGGTGCGCCTGTGGGCCGCCAGTTCCCTGGCCGATGCGGGCGGCACCGGGCCGGCGAAGGCCGATCCCGCCGCCGCCCAGCTGCTGCTGAGCCTGCGGATCGACAGCGAACCTGCGGTGCGCAGCAACAGCGCCTGGGGCCTGGGCCGCCTGTACCCGGATCTGGTGGAACCCCGCCAGCGGGAGCTGGTGGAGGTGCTGCTGCACACCATGCTCCACGACGCGGATTCCACGGTGCGGGATGAGGCCCGGCTCGCCCTGGAGCAGCTGGAGCAGCCGGATGTGCTCGAGCGCCTGCAGACGCTCGTAGACGAGGGGCTGATCGGTTAACGCCGGCGGCCGGTCGCGCGCCATGGGCGGGAGAACGCGGCTAGCATCCGGCCACTTCTCTGTTCCGCCGGGATGGCTCAGCGCACCATCCGATTCCTGATCCGCCCCGACGGCCGGGTCGAGGAACAGGTGGAAGGAGTGCAGGGTGCGGGATGCGAGCAGCTCACCGAGCGCATCGAATCCCGCCTCGGCAGCGTGCAGCAGCGGCGGGCGACCGCCGAGGCGTACCAGACCCAGCCGCAGCAGGCCGCCGAACGGCAGACCCTCGCCCAGCAGCACACCCTCTGATCCGCTCACCGATCCGATGTCGCACCTCAGCACCGTCAAGACCGAGCTCCGCGATCGGCAGGCCCTCGTCGATGCCCTCTCCGACCTGGGCCATCCCCCCGCTGAAGGGGCACGCGAGGTGCGGGGCTACCGCGGCCAGACGGTCCAGGCCGACCTGGCGGTGTCGCTGGCCGGCTCCACCGACATCGGCTTCCGCTGGAACCCCGCCAACGAGGCCTACGAGCTGGTGGCCGACCTGGATCTCTGGAAACAGCCGGTGCCGGTGGAGCGCTTCCTGGCCCAGCTCACCCAGCGCTATGCCCTGCGCACCATCCTGGCCGCCTCGGCCGAGGAGGGCTTCCAGGTGAGCGCCCAGACCGAGAACCTCGACGGCACGATCGAACTGGTGGTCACCCGCTGGGACGGCTGAGGCGGTGACGCCCGACCCCGCGGCCGGGATCGACCCGGGCCTTGCCCTGCAGTCCGTTGCCCGCACGGCGCCTGCGGCCAGCGGCCTGGAGCCCCTGCTGGGCGGCGCCCTGCGCCAGAAGGCCGTCTGGGTGGATGAGGCGGTGTGCATCGGCTGCCGCTACTGCGCCCACGTGGCCACCAACACCTTCGTGGTGGAACCCACCTGGGGCCGTTCGCGGGCGATCCGCCAGGACGGCGACAGCACCGAGAGGATCCAGGAGGCGATCGACACCTGCCCGGTGGACTGCATCCACTGGGTGGCCTACGAGGAGCTGCCGGCCCTGGAGGCCCGCCTGCAGCAGCAGGAGATCCACCCCCTGGGCCTGCCCTCGCCCGCCCGCCTCAAGCGCGCCCTTCCCCGCAGTGCCGGCGGCCATGCCGCCACCCCTCCCGCGTGAGCCTTCCCACCCGGCGCTTCGGGCGCACCGAACTGGCGATGCCGGTGCTGTCGCTGGGCGGCATGCGCTTCCAGCAGAGCTGGAGCGATCTGCCTGTGGATCAGATCGGTGAGGAGAGCCAGGCGAATCTGCGGGCGGTGCTGGAGCGGGCGGTGGCCGAAGGCTTCCACCACATCGAGACGGCCCGCCATTACGGCACCTCCGAGCGCCAGCTGGGCTGGCTGCTGGCCCAGGTGCCCGATCCCCGGCGGATCCTGCAGACGAAGGTGCCGCCCCAGAGCGACCCCGATGCGTTCGAGGCGGAGCTGGCCACCAGCTTCGAGCGCCTGGGCGTCGAGCGCATCGACCTGCTCGGCATCCATGGCGTGAACACCGCCGAGCTGCTGGAGCAGACCCTGCGGCCCGGCGGCTGCCTGGAGGCGGCCCGCCGCTGGCAGGCCGACGGGCGGGTGGGCCATATCGGCTTCTCCACCCACGCGCCGCTGCCGGTGATCGAGGAGGCGATCGCCAGCGACGGCTTCGATTACATCAACCTGCACTGGTACTACATCCGCCAGGACAACCGGCCGGCGATCGAGGCCGCCCTCGCCCATGACATGGGCGTGTTCGTGATCAGCCCCACCGACAAGGGCGGCCACCTGCACACCCCCTCGGCGCGGCTGCTGGGCCTGTGCGAGCCGCTGCATCCGATCGTCTTCAACGACCTGTTCTGCCTCTCGGCCCCGGGCATCCACACGATCAGCGTGGGGGCGGCCCGCCCGGGCGATCTGGATCTGCACCTGGAGGCGGTGGCGCTGCTGCCGCGGGCGGCCGAGCTGCTGCAGCCGGTGCTGGAGCGGCTGGAGGCCGCCCGGCGAGAGGCGCTGGGGGAGGAGTGGCTGGCCAGCTGGGACCGGGGCCTGCCGGCCTGGGAGGACACCCCGGGCGGCATCAACCTGCCGGTGCTGCTGTGGCTGCACAACCTGCTCGCGGCCTGGGATCTGGAGGGGTTCTGCCGCGCCCGCTACGGCCTGCTGGGCCAGGGCGATCACTGGTTCCCGGGGGCCAATGCCGATCCGCTCGACGCCGCGGTGAGCGAGGCCGAGCTGAAGCGTGTGCTGGCCGAAAGCCCCTGGGCCGAGCGCATCCCTTCGCTGCTGCGGGAGCTGCGCCAGCGACTGGGCGGCGACACGGTCCGGCGGCTGCAGACCTCCTGAGGCGGCGGCGCGCTTCGGCTCAGCCCAGGGGGAGGCGAGAGGGCACACCCACCGCCCGGGGGTAGGTGCGGGGGCAGGGCGCCGTGGGGGCCAGCACCAGGGCATGGCGCACGCCGCGCCCGCCGGGCAGTTCGCAGCGCTCCAGCCGCTCCAGCCGGGCCCGCAGGGGCCCGAGCGCCCGCTCCAGGACGGCCGCATCGTCGTGGTTCCACTGGCCGCGGTAGAGCACGGCCTGTCCCTCCGGCGCCAGCAGCGGCACCAGGTATTCGGCCACCACCGGCGCGGCGGCCACGGCGCGGGCCATCGCCAGCTGGAAGCGGCCGCGGCAGCTTCGGTCGTGGCCGGTGCGCTCGATCCGCTCGCAGCGCAGGCTCACCCGCTCCTGGAGCCCCAGGGACTGGGCCATCTGGCGCACCGCCTCGATCTTGCGGCCCACGGAATCCACCAGGGTGAGACGGGCGCTGGGCAGGGCGATCGCCAGCGCCAGGCCGGGGAAGCCGCCGCCGGTGCCCACGTCGATCAGCTCCAGCGGCGTTGTGCTGCCGGCAGCGTCACCGCCGCCACCCCCCAGAAGGGCGCGATGGGGCCAGAGGCTGTCGAACACCTGGGCGATCCAGTAGTCGTCGCCCTCCACAAGCCGGGTGAGGTTCACCCGGGCGTTCCAGCTGCGCAGCTCCTGCTGCAGGGCCACCAGCTTGCCCAGCTGCTCCGGGTCGGGCCGCCAGCCCAGCTCGTCCCAGAACGCGTCCTCCGGCACGGTCCCGGCGGCAGTCCCGGCGGCGGGGTCGGCAGCCATGGGCGAGGGAGGGAGGTCCATCCGCTTGCACAGGAAGGATTCCTAGGATCCCGCACGACCTGCCCGGGCCCCGGCGGCCCTCCCCCCCCTGTCCGGCCCGCGGCCATGAGCTCTCCTCCAGCGTCCGGCCCCGACGCCTTCGCCGAAGGACCGGGGTCCGACCCCTACCGGCTGCTGCAGCTGCCGGTCACCGCCAGCGCCGAGGATCTGCGCACGGCCTTCCGCCGGCTGAGCAAGGAGGTTCACCCGGACACCACCACCCTGCCGGCGGCGGAGGCCCAGGAGGCCTTCCGCCGGCTGCGTCAGGCCTACGCGCTGCTCAGCGATCCGGCCCGGCGCCGCGCCTATGACGCCCACCGGCAGGCCGGGGCGGCGGCGCCAGGCGCAGGGGTGGGCAGGCCCGCCCCGGGGCGGCCGGTGACGGTGACAGCCAGCAGGCCGGAGCCCGTTCGGCGCGCCCTCTCCGGCGGGGAGTGGTTCGCACTGGTGCTGCTGGCCGTGGCGCTGGTGCTGAGCCTGGTGCTGGGGCTGGGGGTGGCCTGGGCCCGGGGGGCCGAGCTGGTCCGCCAGCCGAGCTGGTGGGGGGAGCTTCGGCAAGAATCCCTAGCGCCTGAAGCTGAACCGGCAGAGCCCGCCAGCCCCGTTCCCTCCTCCCCTCCCCAGCCCTGAATCCCTTCCTGATGGCGAGCCTGCCCGACGCCTCGACTCCGCTCTACAGCCATCCGCTTCCTGCCCTGGAGGCCTGGCTGCGCAGCCTCGGTGCCCGCCAGCAGGGCACCCACGGGGTGGTGTGGGACCTGCACCATCCCCAGTGGAGTGCCCGGATCCAGCTGGAGGTTGAGGATCTGCAGGTGAGCTGGCACCGGGAGGGGCAGACGAGCGTGCGCCACTTCCCCTACGGCCTCTCCCGCGCCGACGTGGAGGCGGCGATCCTGGCCGGCCCCTAGAGCTCGGGCAGGGCCCGGCGGATGGCGTCGTAGCAGCGGGCCAGCTGGTCGTCGTCGATGCAGAAGGGTGGCAGCAGGTACACCACCTGGCCCAGGGGGCGCAGGAACACCCCCTGCTGCAGCGCCAGCCGCTGCAGGCGCCGGCCCACGGGGTTGAGGTAGCCGGGGGGATCCTCCACCGCCAGATCGAAGGCGGCGATCGAGCCCAGAAGCCGCGGCTGTCGCACCCGGGGTTCGCGGGCGAGGGCCTCGAGATGGGGACGGTGGCGGGCCTCCAGCTCGCGGTAGCGCTCCGGGGCGGCCTCCAGCAGGTCGAGGCTGGCAAGGGCGGCGGCGCAGCCCAGGGGGTTGGCGGTGTAGCTGTGGCCGTGGAACAGGGTGAGGGCGGGGTCGCTGCCGATGAAGCCCGCGAAGATCGCCTCGCTGGCGAGGGTGGCGCCCATGGGCAGGAAGCCGCCGGTGAGGCCCTTGGAGAGGGCCATCAGATCGGGCTGGATGCCGGCCCGCCGGCAGGCGAACAGGCTGCCGGTGCGGCCGAAGCCGGTCATCACCTCATCGGCGATCAGCAGCGCTCCGGCGGTCCGTACCCGCTGCTCCACGGCCTGAAGGAAGGCCGGCCGCACCATGGCCATGCCGCCGGCGCCCTGCATCAGCGGCTCGAGGATCACCGCCGCGGTGGGCGTTTCGAGCAGGGCGTCGAGGGCCGCCAGCGCCGCCGCCTCCTTCGCCTCGATCGCGTCGTCGCCCCACCAGGTGGCGGGCCAGGGGGCGCGGGCCACGGCGAACAGCAGCGGCTCGAAGGGGGCCGAGAACAGGGAGCGGGCCCCCACCGCCATCGCCCCGAAGGTGTCGCCGTGATAGGCGCCGTCGAAGGCGATCAGCTGGCGGTGCTCCTCGCCGCGGTTGCGCCACCACTGCCAGGCGATCTTGAGGGCCACCTCCACGGCGGTGGAGCCGTTGTCGGAGAAGAAGAGGCGATCGAGGCCGCTGGCGGCGCAGAGGCGTTCGGCCAGGGCCTCGGCGGGGGGATGGCGGAAATCGGAGAAGCCCACCTGCTCGAGGGTGGCGGCCTGGCGGGCCAGGGCCGCGGCGATCGCCGGCTCCCCGTGGCCGTGCAGGGTCACCCACCAGCTGCTGATGGCATCGATCAGGCGCCGGCCGTCGTCGAGCTCCAGCTCCGCGCCGGCGCCGCGCACGGCCCGCAGGGGTGGATCGGCCACGGCCACCTGGGTGAAGGGATGCCAGAGGTGGGGATGCCAGGAGGGCCCCATGAAAGTTGACCGACGTTGGGGATGCCTTGGCATGATGGGACTGATCCATCCCTGGCGAAGCCCATGGATGATGGTGATCACATCCGTTCCAACCGCTTCCTCAGTCCCCAGGAGTGCGACCGCACCCGAGGGCGAGTGGGCAGAACCATGGGGCAGCGCGACCTGTTCGCGGAGGGACCCTGGCAGGCGATCCGGGCGGTGCTGGAGCGTCAGGGCTGGCATGGCCGCCAGATCGAGATGCTCTACGACCAGCTGAGGCAGGGCTGGCCGCTGGCCACGGCCAAACGCAATGTGGCGTTGCTCACGGGCCATTGCCCGCTCGGCTCCCGCCGCGACGGCTGAATTCTCAGCAAGCTGAAGATTCAGAAAGCTGAAGACTCAGCGGCAGATGGTGGTGCTGCGCTCGCGGCCGGCGGCCAGCGGGCCGCAGTTCACCCAGCGCACCAGATCGTCCTCGATCTCGGTGAACAGCACCAGGATGCCCAGGCAGAGGAGGCCCACGGCACCGCTCACCAGCAGGTTGCGCGTTCTCATGGGCGCAGGCTACGGGCCAGCCGGCTGCCCTGCCAGCAGCCCGCCAGGGCCGCGGCATCGAGGGGATCGAGGGGCGGCAGCTCCAGCAGCACCGGCACTCCGCCCAACTCCTCGAGGGTGCGGGGGTTGTCGGCGTGGGGCGGGCCGTTGAGCACCAGCCCGAGCACGGCAAGACCGCGCCGCCGCAGCGCCTCCAGCGACAGCAGGGTGTGGTTGAGGGTGCCCAGGCCGCTGCGGGCCACCAGCAGCACCGGCAGCTGCCAGCGCTCCAGCTGCTGGATCTGCAGCCAGTCGCGCCGCAGGGGCACCAGCAGACCGCCGGCGGTCTCCACCACCAGGGGATCGTCGCCGGGGGGCAGGGCGAGGCGCTCGGGATCGATCAGCACGCCGTCGCGCTCCGCCGACCAGTGGGGCGAGACGGGGGCGCTGAGCCGGTAGGCCTCGCTCAGCAGGCGTTCGGGGGGAAGATCGATCAGCCGCTGCACCCGGCCGCTGTCGCCGCCGTCGTCGGTGCCGCTCTGCACCGGCTTCCAGTAGCGGGCGCCGAGGCCCTGCACCACCAGGGCGCTGACCACCGTCTTGCCCACGTCGGTGTCGGTGCCGCAGATCACCAGCCTCATACGATCCTCCGGCCCACCAGCAGCAACACGTCCCACGAGAGTGGCGCACCGGGCGGCCAGTGGTGCAGCAGGCGCCGCAGCTGGGAGGGGTTGAGCGGCGCGACGCGGCTGCTGCCGGCTCCCAGATCGCGCAGGCGACGCAGGGTGGTCAGGCCGCTGAGTGCCGGGCGGCTGAAGCGCAGGCGCTGCTGCAGGGCGGTGTGCAGACCGGCGCTGCTCAGGGCGTGGCTCAGCTCATCGGCGTCGGGCAGCTCCAGGGCAGTGCAGGGCACGCCGGCCGCGGCGGCGGCCTGGCGCCACTGGGGAAAGCTGCCACGCACGGGCACCGCCACAGCCAGCCAGCCGCCGGGGGCGAGGGCGCGGCCCCAGCACTCCAGCTCCCGGGCCGGGGCCTCCAGCCACTGCAGCGCAAAGCTCGACACCAGCAGCCCCGCCGGCTGCAGGGCGGCGGGCAGGCCGCCGTTGAGGTCCCACACCAGCGGCGCGGTGTGGTGGTTGGCGAGGGGATTGCGGGCGAGCAGCTCGGGGCAGAGATCGAGCTGCAGCAGGGGATGGCCGGCGAGGTGGGGGCAGTGGTGCAGCAGGGCGCGGCTGAGCAGGCCGCTGCCGGCGCCCAGGTCGGCCCGGGGGGCGGTGGGCGGCGGGGCCGGCAGGGTGTGGCAGAGGCGGGCGAGCCGCCAGGCGATCCCCCGCTGCAGGCCGGCCTGGCCCTCGTAGTCGGCGGCGTGGCGGGCGAAGGCCCCGCATACCTGCAGGGGGAAGGCGGTCATGGCCCGAGGGTGCCGGTGATCCAGCGGCGCAGCTCCGTGGCCAGCGGCGCCTGCAGAAGACAGTGGCCGGCCTCGTGGAAGGTGAGCACCTGGGCGTGGGGCAGGCGATCGCGGAGGAGGGCGCGGGTCTCGGGCACCACGATCCGATCGGCGCCGGCCTCCACGATCAGCACGGGGACATCGGTGGGAAAACCGGGCGGCAGATCCTCGCTGGCGGCCAGCCGCTCCAGGTCGTGGCGCAGCAGCCGGCGGCCCTCTGGGCCCACCGGACGGCTGGCGGGGCCGTGGGGCAGCAGATCGGGTGGATCCGGCTCCGCCGCCTTCACCAGGAAGGCCTGCAGCAGCTGCTGGGCGCGAACGGCCGTGTCGGCTTCATCGGGTCCTTCGGCGAGCTGGGCGGCCATGCCGTCGAGGGCGGTCTGCAGCCGGCGGCCCTCGCGGCCCGGGGGCAGGAAGCGGGCGAAGCTGGCCAGCAGCACCACGGCTTCGGCCTGGGCCAGCAGCGACGGCGGCAGCAGGTGGGGCCCCATCGAGTGGCCGATCAAGACGCGCCGGCCGTTGGGCGCCCATTGGGGCAGTTCAGGCATGCGGCCGCCATAGCCCCGTTCGCCGCACTGCCAGTGCCAACCCGGTGCGGTGAGGTCCTGGCGCAGAAGATCCCAGCCCAGGCCGTCGCCGGCCCAGCCGTGCATGGCGATCACCTGCAGGGAAGGGGTGGGAGCGGCCTCAGGGGGCGAGGGCATGGCGGGGGGCGAGGGGACCGGGCCCGAGCGCGGCCAGCAGCCGCTCGAGGGAGCCGGTGGGGAGATCCTGGCGCAGCACCAGCCGCAGCCTGGCGGTGCCCTCCGGCACGGTGGGCGGCCGGATCGCCACCGTGAGCAGGCCGGCCGCCTCCAGCCGCTGCTGGGCCGCGAGGGCCTCGGCGTCGCTGCCGAGCAGCAGCGGCAGGATCGGCCCTTCGCCGGGGGGCCGGGGCCAGCCGGCGGCTTCGAGGCGATCGCGCCAGCGGGCGGCCCGCTCCACCAGCGCCTGGCCCGCGGACGGTGTGGCCTGCAGGTGAAGGAGGGCCGCCAGGGCACCGGCCGCCAGCGGCGGGGCGAGGGCGGTGGTGTAGCGGAAGGCGCCGCTGCTCTGCAGCAGCCAGTTGCCCACCAGGGCGTCGGTGGCGAGGAAAGCGCCGCCGCTGCCGAAGGCCTTGCCGAAGGTGCCGCTCACGAGTGCCACCGAGCCGATGCCATGGGCGAGGCCGCGACCGCCGGCACCGAGCACCCCGAGGGCATGGGCCTCATCCACCAGCAGGGGCGCGTCGTACCGCTCGCAGAGGGCCGCCAGGGCGGCGACGGGCGCGCTGGTGCCCTCCATGCTGTAGAGGCTTTCGCAGAGCACCAGCAGCCGGCCATCGGGCCGTTCGCGCCGGGCCGCGAGCAGGCGCCGTTCCAGATCCGCCGGGTCGTTGTGGGCGAAGCGCCGCAGACGGGCGCCACTGGCGCGCACGCCCACCAGCAGGGAGTGGTGGATCAGCCGATCGGCCAGCACCAGGCTGTGACGATCGGCCAGGGCCGACACGGCGGCGAGGTTGGCCTGGAAGCCGCTGGGGAACAGCAGCACCCGCTCGCGGCCGAGCCAGGCGGCCAGGGCTTCCTCCAGCTGTTGGTGAACGGGCCGGGTGCCGGTGACGAGGCGGGAGGCGCCGGCACCGAGGCCGCTGGCGGCCAGTTCGGCCGCGGCGGCCGCCAGCAGGGCCGGGTGGCGGCTGAGGCCGAGGTAGTCGTTGCTGGCGAGGTCCAGCAGGGGTGTGTTGTTGCCGGGGGCTGGCTGGAGGGTTGCGGTGGTGGTGGGTTCGAGGGGGCGCAGTCCGCGGCGGCGGGCAGGGGGTAGGGCCGCGAGGGACTCGTGGAGGCGCTGGCGCCAGCGGGACTGCGTGGCGGCGGGGTCGCCGGATTCGTTGGGGAAGGGAGGGGAGTTCAGGGCGTCCCGACGCCGATGAGAGGGGCAGTCTGGGATGGGGGGAGTGGGGAGGCTGGGTTTGGCGGTCTCTGACCTCGGCTGGAGAATGGCCGGCTGGGAGCTGCAGAAGGTCTGGAGTTCACCTCTTGGCTGTGCCACTGCAGACGTGCAACCCACTGGTGTAGCCCTGGATAAAGGTGGTTCATGGGACCGCGAACGACAGGCAAGCAATTCGTGAGTGGGATTGAATTCCTATTGCCTGACTGTGTTCTCGTCGTGCTGATGTTCGAGTTGCACCTGTTGTTCACGGTAAGTGGTGCACGCTCGGCCGTGGTTTGCGGAAACCATCCCATAAGCGTTAGCCTGAAAGACAACCGCGCACTCCTGAGCACCACGCAATGCATACCAATCGACTCGCTTTATTCGCCGCCGTCAGTCTTGCGGTGGGCGGCCTGCTGGGGCTCGTCGGTTCTTTCTCTCCGCCTGCCCTCCGTGGCATTGCATGGGGTCTTGACGGCACAGCGCTCGTCATGGGGACGCTACTCCTGGCGTTGCACCACATCAAGCAAGGCAACGATCAGCTGGCTTCTGGCTTCCTCACGTTTGTTGCCGGTCAAACCTTGGTGGTTTCCAGTTCTGCAATGGATCTCATGGCAAGTTCACCGTCCTTCGGTGCTGGTGTGGGACTTTGGGCTGCAGGCCTGGCTTTAGTCAGCGCCTCCTCGGAAATGCCCATCTTCGTTAGAGCCACGGGCTTCATCGCGTCGGTGCTGTTCGCAATCGTTGCAATACAGATCTTCTCCGGTACGGCGCTCACGCCACTTTCAAGCCCATTGCCCTTCAATGCGTACCCCTTTCTCGTGCTCACGTTGTTTGGGTGGGCGTGGGACCACTATCGGCGAGCCCGCGTTTCGGCCTGACGGCCATTCACCTGACGCGCAACCGCAGATACACTCCGCCCTCTAAGGATCTTCTTCTATGTATCCCAGGAACGCGATTTCTGCTCGATGAGAAACGATCATCCTTGAATCTGCCGGCATCCCCTCAAGCACTGTGAAACCTCACCGTTGCCCGCGGTGAAAACGGCACCTGCAGCACCGCAAAGCCTCGATCGAAGCCACCAGGATCGTGACCAGCAGGATGAACGGCCGCTCGGCAGCACTCAGGCTCTGCTGCTGATGCAGCAGCGGCTCCAGCGCGCTCCAGAGCGGATTCGCCTGGGCCTCGTCGTACACCCGCTGCAGCCGCTTCTGGTGGTGCGGTTCCTCCAGCGAGGGATCACCGGCACTGTGGGCGAAGTCGTTGCGCACCGAGCGGATGGTGTGCAGGGCCTTCTCGATGTTGGGCTCGATCAGGCCGAGGCGAGCCGTCAGGCTGATCTTGGCCCCGAAGCTGCCGAGGGAGCGATCGGGGGTGAACAGTTTGTCGTCGGGATCGGAGCTGGGGGCCATCACGGCCAGGAGCAGGTGTTCCAGGGCCAGATCCAGGCGGGCGGCGCCCACGAGCACCACGCCCCTGCCGCGTTCGGCCATCATCTGCAGCACCACGGTGCGGGCCTGCTCGGCGGCGGAGACGGTGGCCGGATCAGGCGGCATCGCGCAGGTCTTCGTAGAGGCCGGTGTGGTTCAGCAGGATGTCCTTGATGCCATCGCGCACGTGGGGTGAGTTGAGCGCCTGGGTGCTCATGCTCTCGTGGGCATCGAGCGCGCCCATGATCGCGTCCGTCAGTTCCCTGTCGAAATCGGGGGAGTTGGCGAACTGCTCCTTGGTGTTGGCGGCTGCCTGCTTCTGCAGCACGGTGGATTCCTTCACCCGGTTGCGCAGCACGGTGCACACATAGGTGAGTGGTTCCTCCCGGGGCAGATCACCGCCGAACAGGTCATTCAGCTTGGCGATGATCTCCTCCAGCAGCGCCTTCTGCTTGTCCTGCACCTGGCCGCTGCCCACGCCGGTCATCGGCTTGAGCTGGATGGCGTCGCCCTCCGCCAACGGCAGGTTGCGCTGGCCCAGGTTCCTGAGGTTGTGGTGGGTGAGCACCACCTTTGAGAGATCCACGCTGTCGCGCTCGCGGCCGAACTCCAGAAGGGGCAGCAGACGCTTGTAGAAGATCCCGCGTTTCTCCACGGCCGTGCTGCCGTAGTCGAAGATCTGGGAGAGAAAGGTGTAGAGCCGTAGAAAGTTCCCTATGTCGGCGTTGAACATGGTGAGGGCGTTCAGCTCGTCTTCGGCGTCCTTGATGGCGGCGGCATCCTCCAGCTCCCTGCCCACGGAGAGGGCGTTCTGAGCGGCCTTGAACGTCCTGAGCAGCCGGTCGGCCACGGGTTCGAGCGCCTTGGCCAGATCGCTCTGCTTGCTGTTGGGATCCAGCTCCACCTTCACCACCCGATCCACCTCGAACTCGTCGTAATGGCCGGCGGCATCGAGCTTGGCCTTCAGGTCGAACACCAGGTTGGGATCGGTGGTGCCGGCCAGCTCGGCGGTTTCGTAGAAGGTTTTGAAGGCTTCGAGGATCTCGCTGGGTTCGTTCACGAAATCCACCACGAAGGTGTCGCTCTTGCCGGGGTGGCAGCGGTTCAGGCGTGAGAGGGTCTGCACGGCCTGGATGCCGGCCAGGCGGCGGTCCACGTACATGCCGCAGAGCAGCGGCTGATCGAAGCCGGTCTGGAACTTGTTGGCCACCAGCAGGATCTGGTAGTCGCCGGTGTCGAAGGCTTCGCGGATGTCGCGGCTCTTGAGGCCGGGGTTCAGGGCGGTGCTGGTTTCGGTGAAGTCGTCGGGGCCGCTCTCCTTGTCGGTCACGGCGCCGGAGAAGGCCACCAGGGTGCCGATGGCGTAGCCCTTCTCCTTGATGTACTTCTCGATCGCCAGCTGCCAGCGCACCGCCTCCAGACGGCTGGCGACAACCACCATCGCCTTGGCCTTGCCGTCGAGCAGTGGAGCGATGAATTCCAGGAAGTGCTCGACGACGATCTGCACCTTCTGGGCGATGTTGTAAGGGTGCAGCCGCACCCAGCCCATGATCTTCTTGAGGGCGGCGCTCTTCTCCACCTCGGCGTCGTCGTAGCTGGCGCCGTTGTGGGCGAGGCGGAAGGCCAGCTTGTAGCTGGTGTAGTTGCGCAGCACATCGAGGATGAAGCCCTCCTCGATCGCCTGCCGCATCGAATACACGTGAAAGGGCTCGGGCCGGTTGGTGTCGCCGGATGGCTCGTGGGGGTTGGGACGCCGGCCGAACAGCTCCAGGGTCTTGGCCTTGGGGGTGGCGGTGAAGGCCACGAAGGTGATGCCGCTGTCCCTGGCGCGGGCGGCCATCTGGGCGGCGAGCACGTCGTCCATGCTCACCTCGCCGCCGTCGTTCAGCTCGGCCAGTTCCTCGGCGCTGAGCACGGCCTTGAGCTTGGCGGCGGCCTCACCGCTCTGGGAGCTGTGGGCCTCGTCGGCGATCACGGCGAAGCGTTTGCCCTGGGTGGCCGACAGCTTGCGCACCTCCTCCAGCGCGAAGGGGAAGGTCTGGATGGTGCAGACCACGATCTTCTTGTCGCCGCCCAGGGCTTCGGCGAGCTTGCTGCTCTTGCTGCCGTCGGCGTTGGTGATGCTGGCCACCACGCCGGTGGTGCGCTCGAAGTCGAACAGGGTTTTCTGCAACTGGGTGTCGATCACGTTGCGGTCGGAGACCACCAGCACGGTGTCGAACAGCTTGCGGTGGTCGGCGGTGTGCAGCTCGGCGAGGAAGTGGGCGGTCCAGGCGATGGATTTGGTTTTGCCGGAGCCGGCGGAGTGCTGCACCAGGTATTTGCCGCCGGCCCCCTCGGCGAGCACGGCGGCCTGGAGCTTGCGGGTGACATCGAGCTGGTGGTAGCGGGGGAAGACCACCTCCTTGATCTGCTTCTTCTTGTCGCGGCTGCCGACCAGGTAGCGGCCGAGGATCTCCAGCCAGGAGTGGCGCTCCCACACCTCCTCCCAGAGGTAGCCGGTGCGGTAGCCGCGCTCGGGGTCGAGGGGGTTGCCGGCGCCGCCGTCGTCGCCCCGGTTGAAGGGCAGGAAGGTGGTGGCGGGGCCGAGCAGCCTGGTGGTCATGCGCACCTCGCGGGTGCTCACGGCGAAATGCACCAGGGCGCCGCTGGGGAAGGAGAGCAGCGGTTCGGGGAGCTGTCCCTTGGGCCTGGGGTTGCGATCGAAGCGGTACTGGTCGACTGCGTCGTCGATCGACTGGGTGAAGTCGGTCTTGAGTTCGGCAGTGGCCACAGGGAGGCCGTTGAGGAACAGCACCAGGTCGATGCTGTTCTCGTTGCGGGTGGAGTAGCGCAGCTGGCGCACCACCCGCAGGCGGTTGGCGGCGTAGCGGCTGAGGATCTCGGGGTTGAGGGCCAGGGCCGGCCGGAATTGGGCCAGTTGCAGCGACTTCTTGAGGCCGAGCAGGTCGATGCCGTTGCGGAGCACGTCGAGGGTGCCGCGTTGATCAATCTGGGCCCGCAGGCGGTTCAGCAGGGTGTCGGTGGCGCCGCTGCCGTGGTTCTTCTGCAGAACTTTCCAGGCATCAGGCTGGCTCTCCTGAATCCAGGCCAGCAGGTCGGCGGGGAAGAGGGCGCGGGCACGGTCGTAGGCCTGGTGGTCGCCTTCGGCGTAGAGCCAGCCGTTGGCGGCCAGGTGCTGGGCGATCTCGGCTTCGAAGTTGATTTCGTTGTGGAGGGTCATGGGGCTGCCTCTGCTGGCACCAGGCCACGTACGTCGATCTGACCGGTTACGGCAGCGGAGATTAGGGCGGAGCGGCGTTCTTGGAGTAAGTCAGTAGCAGATTTGGCTTCATCAATTAAGGATTCATATTCCTGAAGAAGCTTGCCTAGGTGACATGCAATCTTCTCTTGCTCCTTGGTAGGAGGGCATGGGACCATCAGGGCCCGGATCTGCTCGACATTTATGCGTTTAAATGTTGAGCCAATCATAGCGCAATCAAGCTGCCTGGTAATGGCGAGGGAGCGAAGCAAGAACCAGGTAAATGTTGAGGAGATGCTGCCTTTTCTCTTCATGATCACGACGTCTTGTCCCATGGCGAATTCTGGGAGGCTCTCTGCAACTTCTGCGACTTCGCCCACTGTCGCATTTCTTGAAAAGATTAGATCGCCGACTTCGGGCTTGCGTCCTCCCTCAATAAGTGCTGAATAAAACTCTTCGGTAGTTTGCTTGGCGGCTGAAAGGTTAACCCACCTGCCTTGAACCTCGCGAATGCTTGCGAGTGGAAATCCTTCGAGTACAAATTCCGCAGTAACGTGCTTGCAGTCAATAATGGACCAAGAGTGCTTAAGCGGGCCAACCTCCCAGTGCGCAGGCACCTCGCTGAACCACTCCACGCCTGAGTTCTTCATCGGTGCGTCCGGGTTCAGCCCCTTGGTGACGCCATGGGTGATTACCGTCTGGCGCTTCTCCTGAAGTAGTTTGATCAGCCGCTGCTGTTCGGCGATAAGGGCGTCGACCTTCCCAGTTTCGAGTTGAAGAAAACCGATAATCTCAGAGGTTTCAATATCGGAAGCGATGGGCACCGGGAGATCCATCAGATTTGTGGATGAGATGGATGCCAGATTGGTGCTTTGCTTTGATCGGCTGATGAAATAGGCGTTTGCCTGCATGGATGACGTATAGAGGTTGAGCCATGAAGGCCGAACCGAATGCGGGCGAACAGCAAAAACGTGATTCTGATGGATGCAAGGCTTAATTGCGTCATCCCATATGCAGCCACGGCCAAGCTTGTCAAAGTCTCCGCCTTCATTCATGAGGACATCACCCGCGCGTAGCAGATACCTTGGTAGCGTCGACTCCCGAACTTGAATCGTGTGAATGTTCTCTAGATTAAGAAAACCGTCTTGAACATTGGCGACTCTTAGGAAGGGGACCTCGATGCTGCCCTCTGGTTCCACATCCTTCCCCTTGGCAAGGCCTGTCTGAATCTCTGCAACTCGTTTGAGAGGCTTGACTTGCCAGTGCTCTGGTATTTCGCCTAGCCACTCCACTCCACTGTATTTATAGGCCGGGTAGCGTGGAAAGCTCACGGTTGTTTCTCCTTGCCTGTGCTTCGCTTTTCAGCGATCCGTGCCACATCCTCCAGGGCTACCATGGCGTCAACAGCGCCGAGCTCTTCTGCAGCGAGCCGGCGGCGCTCATTGAACTGCTCGTAGGCAGCGAACGCCCGCTGCTCGGCTGCATCGCGGGACACGCTGCCACGCCCCGGGAGGACATCGCGATCGTTGAAAGACAGGAACGCATCCAACCGCTCAGGCCAATCCTTCAGGAACACCTGCTTGCGGCGCTGTGCCTGATCCTCGGCATAATCGAGAAACATGCCAACAATGCGATTCAGCTCCTTGATCTCATCCTCCTTCAGGTAGTTCTTGGCCACCGTCACATCGTCCTTGCGCACCCGGGCACCCTTCCAGCTGGTGAGGCCCATGTTCGGCAGCGCGGGATTCGCGCGCTGGGCGATGATCTCGGGAGCCGTCAGTCCGGTGACAGCAAAGTGCAGCTTGTTCTGCACCGTCTTGAACATGTTCTGTGTTTCCGAATCCGAAGGCTGGTAATCGGCGGCCAGAGCCAGAATATCTTTCACGCGTAGATACAAGCGCTGTTCACTGGCTCGGATGTCACGAATCCGCTCCAGCAGTTCATCGAAGTAATCAGGCAGGACCGCTGTCACCGGTTGACGCAGTCGCTCGTCATCCATGGCGAAGCCCTTCACCAGGTACTCGCTCAGACGGTCATTAGCCCACTGGCGGAACTGGGTGCCTCGCTGGCTGCGCACACGGAAGCCCACCGCCAGAACTGCCTGGAGGCTGTAGTGGCTGATCTCCCTGGCAACCTCCCGTTTCCCCTCGATTCGAACTATCCGGAATTTCCGGATAGTTGAACTTTCCTCAAGTTCTTTGTCTTCGTAGATGTTCAGAAGGTGCTCGTTGATCGTCTTAACGTCTTTCTGGTAAAGCTCTCCCATCTGGGCCTGGGTCAGCCAGAGGTTTTCTTCCTCGAAGCGACACTGGATGCGCGTTTTCCCATCTTCGGTCTGATAGAGAATCAGATCGGCAGGTGGAGTGGGTTCCATGGGCTCGCTCACCCTGTCAGCCCCCCGATCATCGCCAGAATTCGATCCGTCACCTCCTTCAGTTCGGCGTCGATCACCTCCAGTGGCCTGGGTGGTGTGAACACATAGAAGTGCCGGTTGAACGGGATCTCGTACCCCACCTTGGTCTTGTCGTGGTCGATCCAGGCATCGGGCACATGGGGAAGCACCTCGCGCTCGAAGTAGGTCTGCACGTCTTCGCTCAGTGGCACGTTCTCGGTGTCGCGGAGGCTGGAGTCAGCCATCGGCTTACCTTTGGCCTTGCCCTTCTGGCCCACCACCACGTTGCCGGCTTCATCCCGCAGGGGCCGCTCCACCGTGATCGTGCGGTAGCCAAAAGCTTCGTTGGGGAAGATCTTGCTGATCGGCTTGCCGTCCTTCTCCGCTTCCTCGAAGCGCCCGAACAGCTGGGTGATCTCCTCGATGTGCTCGGGGCTCAGTTCCTTGCGCTTGCTGCCCAGGCTCTTGCGCATCTTCTGCCAGAAGCTGCTGGCATCGATCAATTGCACCTTGCCCTTGCGAGTCACCGGCTTGCGGTTGCTCAGGATCCAGATGTAGGTGCTGATCCCCGTGTTGTAGAACATGTCCGTGGGCAGGGCCACGATCGCCTCCACCAGGTCGTTCTCCAGCACGTAGCGGCGGATCTCGCTTTCGCCGGATCCGGCTCCGCCGGTGAACAGGGGTGAGCCGTTCAGCACGATCCCGATGCGGCTGCCACCATCCACGGCGGGTCGCATCTTCGAGATCAGGTGCAGCAGAAACAGCAGTGAGCCGTCGCTCACCCGCGGCAGACCCGGCCCGAAGCGCCCGTCGTAGCCCATCAGAGCGGCTTCCTTGCGGATGTCCTTCTCGATCTTCTTCCAGTCCACCCCGAACGGTGGATTGGAGAGCATGTAGTCGAACTGCTGCTCCTGCAGGCCGTCGTCGTTGAGGGTGTTGCCGAAGATGATGTTGCGGATGTCCTGGCCCTTGATCAGCATGTCGGCCTTGCAGATCGCGTACGACTCCGCATTCAGCTCCTGGCCATACATCACCAGCCGGGCCTCGGGGTTGTGCTCCGCCAGGTGCTCCTCGCTCACGCTCAGCATTCCGCCGGTGCCCACCGCCGGGTCGTAGAGGGTGCGCACCACGCCGGGCTTGCTGAGGGCGTCGTCGTCTTCGATGAACAGCAGGTTCACCATCAGCCGGATCACCTCTCTTGGCGTGAAGTGCTCCCCGGCGGTTTCATTCGATTCCTCGGCGAACTTGCGGATCAGTTCCTCGAACACCGTGCCCATCTGGGCGTTGCTCACCACCTCCGGGTGCAGGTCGATCCCCGCGAAGCGCTCCGTGACCAGGTACAGCAGGCCGGCCTTGGCCAGCTTGTCGATCTGGGTGTGGAACTCGAAGCTCTCGAAGATGTCGCGCACCGCCGGCGAAAACGCCTGCAGGTAGGCCCGCAGGTTCTCGCCGATGTGGTCCTGATCACCCATCAGCCGCTTCATGTCGAGCGGTGAGGTGTTGTAGAAGAGCAGCCCCGCCTTCTTGAGCAGGAACGGCTCGGGGTTCAGGCCGGCGGCCTCGCGCAGCTCCTTCTCCGCCAGTACCTCGGGCTTGGTGGCCTCCAGCACGCAGTCAAGCCGCCGCAGCACCGTGAACGGCAGGATCACCTTGCCGAAGTCGCTGCGCTTGTAGTCGCCCCGCAGCAGGTCGGCCACCGACCACAGGAACGAGGAGAGGTTCTGATCGGCCATTCAGGGATCAGACCGGTGCCGCTGTTGGGGAGTATGGCAATCGCGGGGTGGAATGGGGGTTTTGGGGGGCTGGGGGTTGGGGGCACCGTGGGGTTCTGTGCGGCTGGTGCATTGCTTGGGCGCTTGGCGGGGTTTCCGGGGTGGTTTGTCGGGAGGTTGGCCAGAGGAGCTTGGTTGTTGGCACTTGGCCTAGGCCCCATGCAGCAGTGAACCTGGCCGCTGCTTGATCACGATGATTGAGAAGATGGTGTCGAGCAGGTAGCGGAGCATCACCGGGCTCAGATTGCTGCCCGCTCGCCCTGGTGCTGGCTGGCTCGCTCAGTCATGAAATCGTCTGGAACGGTGGGGCCGCCCTTGAAGTAGCTGTCCCAGCCGGAGCCCAGCGGGGCGATGCTGTGCTCCAGCAGCTCATCAAAATCGTTGGTGCCCCCCAATGTCGCCGGCTCGTGAAGGCGCTCATTGGCCCATTGGCGGAACTGCGTGCCTCGCTGGCTGCGCACACGGAAGCCAACGGCCAGGATGATGAGCAGGCTGTAGTGGGGTATCTGGCGCTTGCGTGCTGCGCCCCCTCGGATTGAACTGGTAAGAAGTGCTTACAAGTTGAACCTTCGACGAGTTCGCCTTTCTCGTAAATTGCCTTGATGGTCTACGAGATTGTTTGCAGCCTGGACTGGTAGAGCTCCCGTACTTGAGCCTGGATCAGCCAGAGGTTGTCGTTTTCAACGCGGCATATCGCAGCCCTCGCTTTGTTACAGACGAAGAAAATGTCGACAACGACGTCAGTTCATCGACACATCCCAGGGGTGTCGGTGCCAAGCCCGCCAAGGAGCTGCGGATCTGGCCGTCGTTGTGGCTGGCCCGCTCATCCAATCAAGGGCACGTGCGCGACTGCAAAGGGGTCATAGATCGGTGAAGGCCAGCTCATCCTCCGGGGGATTCCCATTCCTGCAGCCCGGCTTCCACGCCCAGTTCCATCAGGTCAGCCTTCATCGCTTGCCTCCGGGGTGCTGTCCAGCTCGGCACCTCGGAGAATGCGGAGCTCGCCATCGATCCGCACGGCGATGCCGGTGCCGGTCCGGCGGGCCAGTTCACGTGCCCGCTGGCCGGCTCGCACAAGAGCCGCCGAAACCCGATCGAGATCAGGATCCTCGAGATGGCTTGCAAAATCAAGGCTCATCGGTTGCGCCCCTCTGCCAGCAGCACCGGTTTTTCGCCACCATTATCGATCAACTGCCAGCTGTCTACCGCTGGCTGGTAGTGCTGATGGAAATTCGTCAGCCCTGCGGCAAATCGCCTTTGGATCACCGGTATGGGGATGGCATGGCCCCCCTGGCTGATGCGGAGGCGAACTCGCTCAATCGCGTCGTCAACGCTGCCCAGACTCAGAAAGATCAGTTTGCTGCGATAGCCATCTCTCCGCCAGCGTTCAATTTTTCGCAGATATCCCTTGTCCGCCAGGGTGGTCTCGAAAGCGAAATCAGTACATTCCATTGCGTAGCGATCAATCTCTTCCAGCATCAACCGTCCCGCCCGCCGGGCCGCAAGCTCCGGCGCAAACGGAGACAGGCCGGCGGCGATCAGATCCGCCGTTCATCTCCAGGATCCGGTCGCTCATCTGCAGGTGCGGTTGCCTCATTGGGATTTGTGCCGGCGTTCAGCGGCTCCCTGCCGCCGGCTGCTCCAGGGCCTTGCGGAGAAGGCTTTCGGCGCCGTAGCCGACTCAGTCAGGCCTGGCACGCGCCATCATCGGGGATTGCCCCCAGTTGGGGACGTCGGTGCTGGCCCTGCACGGCCCACACTGGTACACACCGAAGCCACCACGCCCGCCATGGCGGACCCCAACCTCACGATCCATTCCGGCAGCTGCCTGGGGCGCACCTGCCTGAAGTGGGGCGTGGATGGCGAACTCACCGCACTCGACCGCGAGTTGATCATGGAGCGCCTGGCCCAGGTGGATCATGATGTGGCCGCCCTGCGCCGGGGCACCCTGGATCGCCAACCATGTCCCTCGACCAGTTGAAAGCCTTTCTGGGCCTGATGTCCACAGACATGGCACTGCGCCAGACGGTCATGGCGGCGGCCACGGCCGACGATGTTGCTCAGATCGCCGGCAAACTCGGCTATCAATTCTCCGGCGATGAGCTGCTGCGTCTGTCTGGGCAGAAGGTGGGCCGCGTCAAGGTGACCAAGCAGGATATTCCTGGCGAGTACAACTAGCCAGATTGAGGCGATCTGCCGCTTGTTCCCATCTGGGGGCAGGCGGCATGAATGATCAGGGCCAGGCGATGAAAGTGACCGGCTCATATTTCGCAATCGTGATCCGCCAGGCCCTCGTGGCCAGCTCCTCGAGGCTGCTGAGCAGCGTTGCCGTTTCACCGCCGGCCAGCCAGTTCGCCTTGAGCAGGGGAAGCTGCTCGCTCATCACCTCCAGCGGCAGTTCCACCAGCAGCAGGCTGCTTTCCCCGGCGGCCCGCTGCATCGGACCCTCATCGCTGCGCTGCCACAGTCGCAGCAGCAGTTCCAGCGCCAGGGCGCGGCCATCGTCGCCAGGATCGCTGGCATCGCCTGCGCCGGCTGCCTGGGATTTGCCGTTCAGCGGCAGCGCCCGTTGACCGCCGATCTCCACCAGGGCCAGCGCTAGGAGATAGGGAGCCTCTGCCATGAAAACGATCCAGTTGGGTGCCGCACCACCCTGGCGGATCAACACTCCCGGCACGATCCCGCCCGGCAAGATGAGTAAAAGTACTTGAAAAACGGCGGAGATTCGCCAGCGTTCGCCCGGCCTGTTGCCCCGCCCAGGCATCCGGCAGGGCTACATTCTCCGGGCCAATTCGCACCCCTGCGGGGGCTGTGTGCCATGGCCACCATCACAGTCCAGCTCCAGGCCTATCGTTCCGCCCTTGCCGATGCCCAGACCAAAGGCGACCAGGCGATCGCTCGCAAGATCGAGCAGCAGATCAGAGAACTCGAGGAATTCCAGCAGCGCCACCCCGAGGAGGCCGAGGCGCCATCGCCTTTCGAAGTGTTCTGCGACCTCAACCCTTCCGACATCAACTGCCGCGTCTACGACGACTGAACGGCGGCCGATTCGCTGTCGACTCTCCCCAGCCCTAGGGTTGTAGCCGGCTCTCTTCGCGACCCGACCACGGGCCATCGCCTGCGCATGGACCTCACTCCCTTCCTGGCCACCGCCGACAAGGGGACCCATGAGGAAGGCCTGGAATCGATCGAGATTCCAGGCCGCGTCGCCATCGCGGCCAAGGGTCGTTTTCTGCTGCGCGCCTTGTGCCGCAGTTTCGGCGGCTACTCCCGGATCACCTGTGCCGTCACCGATCAGGAGGCCTGCCTCAACTATCTTGCGGAAGAAGCCGGTGATCCCTACGAGTTACTGGTCTGCACCGATTATCTCGAGAGCGGTAATGGTTTTGAGCTCGTGCGGGAGGCTCGCCAGCAGCATCCGAAGCTTCACGCTGTGATCCTGGCGCTCGGCGATGCCATCCCAGCCGAGTGTCTCGAGGCCCCATGGCTGGAGGCCGTTGTGGCCGAGGCTGACTTCGTCGATGATCAACAGCCCTTGCAGGCCGCCGTGATGGCGGTGTTGGGTGGCCACTCTTACCGCAGCCCATCTCTGCGCACGGGCATCCTGCCCTACCTGAGTTGCCCCAGGCTCACCCCCCGCGAATACGAGGTTCTCGACCTGCTTGCCAGTGGTCTCAGCGACCGCGAAATCGCCAAGCGTCTTGTGGTGAGTGATGAAACGGCACACACCTACACCAAGCGTTTGCTGCAGACCCTCAACGTCCATAACCGCCTGCAGGCCGTGCTGAAGGGAATGCGCTGCGGCATGATTCAGATCTGATTGCCCCCAACCGGGGACTTGGCCTGACGGAGCAGCTGACCGAACATTCGGCCGTCCAAGCCCTTGCTGCCATGAGCCAGGCAACGTTCACCACCGCCCTCACCATCGGCGAACTGGAAGCCAGTTATCCCCTCTACTGCAAGGCGCTGCGCATCCTGATCCGAGAAGAGAAAACCCTCCAGCAGATCCAGCGGAGTGTCTGCTGGTACCGCCTTGAGACGCTGCATCGCTGCCTGCCACGCCGTTATAAGGATCCAAACCACCTTTACTTCCATCTCAGGCGAGAGATCAGCGCTGAAGCGTGATCTTGGCCCTATCTTGAATGGCAGCCGGTGATGCTCCCCCTCCGCCGGCTCCTGGAGTCTCTGCTCGGCGAACTGACCTCTGATGTCACATAAGTTCCGCGCAAGGGTGAGCCAAACGTAGCTTTCTGATTGGGCGATAGGACAATCTCCGAGGCTTGGTTCTGTTTCATGCCGCTGAAATCTCATGTAAATCTAAGCTTCCTTCTTGGCGCCAGCCTGGTTATCCTTCATCCAGCCCGTTATGTCCAGGCGTCGGGCCGCCCTGCCATGCGACACCCGATCGCTCTGACGTCATGACCACCATCACCGAAATCGCTCCCGATCTGTTCCGGCTCTCGATCCACGTGCCGGAACTGGACATGCAGTTCAACCACTTTCTGGTGCGGGATCAGCAGCCCCTGCTGTTTCACGCCGGCCTGAAGGGCATGTTCCCCCAGCTCCGCGATGCCGTGGCCACGCTCATTGATCCGGCCGCGCTGCGCTACGTGGCCTGGAGCCACTTCGAGGCGGATGAGATCGGCGGTCTCAACCAGTGGCTCGAACTCGCCCCGGAGGCCGAACCCGTGTGCACCTTTGTGGGCAAGGTTGTCAGCGTCGACGACGTGGCCCTCCGGCCCGCCCGCGGCATGACGCCCGCCGATGTGCTCGCCACCGGCACCTATCGCTTCCGTTTCCTTTCCACGCCCCACCTGCCCCACGGCTGGGATTCCGGCCTGCTGTTCGAGGAAACGCGCCGCACCCTGTTCTGCTCCGATCTCTTCCACCACTTCGGCGATCCACCGCCGCTCGTGTCCCACGACCTGATCGGTCCCTCCCTGGCGGCGATGGAACAGATGCAGCAGGGCCCGCTGGCCGGGTATATGCCCTACACCCCGCAAACCGATGGCCTGCTGGCAGCCCTCGCCTCTCTCCAGCCGGAAACCCTGGCGCTGATGCACGGCTCCTCCTATTCCGGCGCCAGCGCTCCGATGCTCAACGAGCTGGCCGCTGCCATGCAGCAGGTGTTCGGCGGCGCCTCCTTTTCGCCATGAGCGCCACCGACTATTTCGCGGCCCATGCGTCGTCCGAGCAAGAGCAGCTCCGGCTCCAGGGCCTGGAGCTCACCTGGGATCCCATCACCCACCGCCGCCTGCTCGCGGCCGGCGTCGGCGAAGGCCAGCGCGCTCTGGTGGTGGGTGCCGGACGCGGCAGCATCACCCGCCTGCTGGCCGAGCTCACGGGCACGCGCGTGGTCGCCGCCGACGTGGATCCCCGCTTTCTCGATCCCGCCGATCCCCGCTACGAGATCCGCCGGCTCGACATCACCGATCCAACGGTGCTCCCAGGCGAGCGGTTCGATGTGATCCACTGCCGCTTCCTGTTGATGCACCTGGGCGATCCCCTCGCCGTGCTGCGCACCCTCGCTCGCTGCCTCACGCCCTCCGGTTTCCTGCTGGTGGAGGAACCGAACATGCACACCTGGGCGGCGGCCGATCCCAGCCAGCCCGGCGCCGACCTCCTCAGCCGGGTGATCAGCTGCGCCCTCCAGGCCACCGAAGCGGCGGGCGTGTGGCGCAACGCCATCGGCCCCCGCCTTCCCAGCCTTCTCAGCCAGGCCGGGCTGCGCGTATCCGCCTGCGAGGGAACCTGCTTCCTGGCCGATCGCTCCGATCCAGCCCGCCACGCCTTCGCCACCCAGTCGCTGCAGCTGGTCGCCGCCAACGCCATCGCCGCCGGTTCACTCACGGCCCCGGAACTCCAGGCTGCGCTCGGGCTGCTCCGCGATCAGCAGATCAGCGTGGTGAGTCCCACCCTCTTCGGTGCGGTGGCCCATCGTCCCTGAAGCTGTCTTCCCGAAAGCGCCACCTAGGATCCGTTTCGGTTCAGGTTCGGCCAGGGGCGTTCGTGACACATTGGCTGGTCCTGGCGATGGCCATCGTTGCCGAGGTGGTGGGCACCACGTCGCTGAAAGCCAGTGACGGTACTCAGAAACCGCTGCCTTCGCTTCTTGTGGTTGTGGGCTATGCCCTGGCCTTCTTCTTCATGTCCCAGACCCTCAAGGTCATCCCCGTTGGTGTCACCTACGCCGTGTGGTCGGGATTCGGCATCGTGCTGGTGATCAACCTCTTCTCCAGATCCAGTGCCCATGGAGGCTGATCCTGCCGCCCATGCCCCCGAGAGACCCGCTGCCGATCACGCTGTGCCTCACGCTTGGAGGTCGGCCGGATCACCTGCGCCGCACCCTGGCCAGCTTGCTTGTTGACAGCCCGTTTGCTGCGGTCCTGGCGATCAATGATTTTCGCGATGAAGCCTCCAGCGCGGTCTTTCGTGCCGCATGTCCCATGGGGACGCTCATCGTTCCACCCCGACGCTTAGGACATCATGCCGCTGTGGATGTTCTTTACCGAAATGTGCAAACACCCTATGTCTTTCATTGCGAGGATGACTGGCTTTTTGTGCGTCCGCTTGATTGGCGGCCGATGCTGCGTCTTCTGAATCGCAATCAACGCATGACTCAGCTCTGTCTCAGGAGAGTGGAAGATTTCCGCATGCCTGCGCGCGAGCTCCGGCTCATGAGAACGATTGTCGACAAAGATATAACCTATGTCCGTTTGGATGATGGCCAGCCGCACTGGCATGGTTATACTTTCAATCCCCATCTTGCTTCCATGGAGCTGTGGCGGGATCTGGGAGGCTTCAGCGCCTATCGAAGCGAGTGGGATCTGTCCTCTGGTCTGCGCAATCAGGGCCGCTTCGTTGCCTATCTCTACCCCGGGGCATGTACCCACATCGGCGGCGATCGCAGCATGGCGTCCCCGGTGCAACGCGGCGGATGGAAGCGGTGGTTGCGGTGGCCAGCTGGCGCATCGACGCGCCGGCTTTTCTGAATCTGACGAAAGCGCATCAGGAACAACTGGATCGCCTCCAGACGCTGAAGCCCGGCCTGGCCGCATGCATCCTCCGTGAGTCAGCGCTTCCGGGCGCGGTCAAACGGTCTACTCCCATGGCTCATGGGCGCACCTTTGCCTCGGACTCCGCGGTTCTCGCTTCCCCAGGCCGGGCTTCGGTGTCCGGAACCTGCCTGCCACCACGGCTCCCTGGCCCCCAGCGCCATAGGATCCCCCCATGCCCTCCAGCCCCACCGTCGGCTCCGAAGCCACCACCGCCGGTGGCGTGCCTGCGCTGGATCAGCTGTTTCCCTTTCCCCTCGATCCGTTCCAGCTCGACGCGATCGACGCCCTTAACCAGGGCCACTCCGTGGTGGTGAGCGCCCCCACCGGCTCCGGCAAGACCCTGGTGGGCGAGTACGCCATCCATCGCGCCCTCGCCCACGGACGCAAGGTTTTCTACACCACCCCGCTCAAGGCCCTCTCCAACCAGAAGCTGCGCGATTTCCGCCACCAGTTCGGCGCCGACAACGTGGGCCTGCTCACCGGCGATCTCAGCGTGAACCGCGAGGCGCGGATCGTGGTGATGACCACCGAGATCTTCCGCAACATGCTCTATGCGGAGATCGACCACCCCGACAACGATCCCCTCGCCGATGTGGAGGCGGTGGTGCTCGACGAGTGCCACTACATGAACGACTCCCAGCGCGGCACTGTCTGGGAGGAGTCGATCATCCACTGCCCCTCCCAGATCCAGCTCGTGGCCCTCTCGGCCACCGTGGCCAACGCCGGGCAGCTCACCGACTGGATCGAGCGGGTGCACGGCCCCACCCGCCTGGTGCACAGCGATTTCCGGCCGGTGCCGCTGGCCTTCAGCTTCTGCAGCGCCAAGGGTCTGCACCCGCTGCTCAACGACGAGGGCACCGGCCTGCACCCCAACTGCAAGGTCTGGCGCCCTCCCAAGACCACCCGCCGCAAGGGTCCGAAGACGCCCCGGCCGCCCCAGCCCGAGGCGGCGCCGCTGCCGTTCGTGGTGGCCCAGATGGCCGAGCGCGACATGCTGCCCGCCATCTACTTCATCTTCAGCCGCCGCGGCTGCGACAAGGGCGTGCGCGACCTCGGCAAGGTCTGCCTGGTGCAGCCCCACGAGCAGGAGCGCATCCGCGCGCGGCTTGATGCCTTCGTGGCGGCCACGCCGGAGGCGGTGCGCGAAGGCGGCCATGCCGAGGCCCTGCTGCGCGGTATCGCCGCCCACCATGCCGGCGTGCTGCCGGCCTGGAAGGAGCTGATCGAGGAGCTGTTCCAGCAGGGCCTGATCAAGGTGGTGTTCGCCACCGAAACCCTCGCGGCCGGGATCAACATGCCCGCCCGCAGCACCGTGATCTCGGCGCTCTCCAAGCGCACCGAGCGGGGCCACCGTCCGCTGATGGGCAGCGAGTTCCTGCAGATGGCCGGCCGGGCCGGCCGCCGCGGGCTCGACTCCCAGGGTTATGTGGTCACGGTGCAGAGCCGCTTCGAGGGCGTGCGCGAAGCCGGCGCCCTGGCCACCAGCCCCGCCGATCCGCTGGTGAGCCAGTTCACCCCCAGCTACGGCATGGTGCTCAACCTGCTGCAGCGCTACGACCTCGCCAAGGCGAAGGAACTGGTGGAGCGCAGCTTCGGCCGCTACCTCGCCACCCTCGACCTGGCCGAGGACGAGGCCCGCATCGCCGACCTGCTCGCCCAGCTCGATGCCCTCGAGAACCGCGGCGGTGAAGTGCCCTGGGACGACTTCGAGGACTATGAAAAGCGCCGCGGCGCCCTGCGCGAGGAGCGGCGCCTGCTGCGGATCCTGCAGCAGCAGGCCGAGGAGACCCTCGCCCACGAACTCACCCTGGCGCTGCAGTTCTCCAGCGAGGGCACCCTGGTGAGCGTCAAGGCGCCCCAGCTGCGCGGCCGCATCACCCCCGCGGTGATCGTGGCCAAGCAGCCCGGTTCCGGCCAGTTCCCCCTGCTGCTCTGCCTCACCGACGAGAACGTCTGGATCCTGCTGCCCTGCCATGCCGTGGTGAGCCTGCACGCCGAGCTCTCCTGCCTGCAGGTGTGCCAGCTCGATCCCCCCGAGCTCCACCACCTGGGCGAGCTGCGCCACGGCAACGACACCAGCGCCGGCATGGCCCTGGCCGTGGCCTCGATGGCCCGCCGCCACGACATGCACACCCCCCGCTACGACCTCGCCGGCGAGGTGCAGACCCAGGCCGAGCGGGTGCGCGAACTCGAAGAGGAGCTGGAGCTCCATCCCGCCCACCGCTGGGGGGATCGCAAGCAGCTCAAGAAGCACCGCCGCCGCATGGAGGAGCTGGAGGTCGAGATCGAGGAGCGCCGGCGCGTGCTCCACCACCGCTCCAACCGCCACTGGGACACCTTCCTGTCCCTGATCGACATCCTGCGCTTCTTCGGCGGCCTCGACGGCGAGGAGGGTCTCGAACCCACCGAGGTGGGCCGCACCGTCGCCGCCCTGCGCGGCGACAACGAACTCTGGCTGGGCCTGGCCCTGATGAGCGGCCACCTCGACGACCTCGATCCCGCCGAACTGGCGGCCGTGCTCGAGGCCATCTCCACCGAGGTGAACCGGCCCGATCTCTGGTCGGCCTTCCCGCCGCCGGCGCCGGTGGAGGAGGCCCTCCACGACCTGCGCGGCCTGCGCCGCGAACTGCAGCGCCAGCAGGAGAGCCGCCAGGTGGTGGTGCCGGTGTGGTGGGAGCCGGAACTCACCGGCCTGGTGCACGCCTGGGCCAAGGGAACCCCCTGGGGCGACGTGATCGCCGCCACCTCCCTCGATGAGGGCGACGTGGTGCGCATCCTGCGTCGCACCGTCGACCTGCTCGCCCAGGTGCCCTACTGCGAAGCGGTGAGCGAGCAGCTGCGCACCAACGCCCGCCGCGCCCTGCGCGCCATCAACCGCTTCCCGGTGTGCGAGGTGGAGGATCTGCTGGCCGGCAAGCCGCCGGAACCCGGCGCCGAAGCCAGTCCCGATCCGGCGCCCGGGCTCAACGGGGCCTGATCTCCGGCGCCCTCAGAAGCTCAGTACCGCATTCACGCCCAGGGCCAGGGCCGTGGGCGTGGCAGGACTGCCGCCTGGGTTGATCAGGAGTTGCGCTCCCGGCTGCAGCATCAGACCCGGCAGCAGCTGAAGGCCGTAGGAGAGCTCGAGGGTCAGCTCGCTCACCTGGGGCCTGATGGCGGGGTTCAGCAACGCCTGCGCCTGCTGTTGCTCCCGCAGGGCCGAGCTGTAGCCGCCGTAGGCCAGGCCCAGGGCCAGCACATCCCGGGGGCGGCTGGCGAAGGGGCCATAGGCCACCACGCCCGTGCTGAAGAACAGGGGCATCGGGCTGACGCTGGTGTCGGGCGCGGTGACCAGGCTGCCGAAGATCCCCACCTGGCGCCCATCGGCCTTCGTGCCCAGCCTGGCGATCGCCTGGTCTGCCACCGCGTAGAAGCCATGGCGGCCCCCGGTTGTGGTGGTGGAGTCGAAGGCCTGCACCTCTCCCCCGAGCACGAAGGCACCCAGCTTCAGGTTGCCGGGCAGGCCCGTGGCATCAGGCCCCTGGTTGTGTTTCCAGCCGATCTCGCCGATGGCGAAGGCGGGGCCATCG
This sequence comes from Cyanobium sp. FGCU52, assembly GCA_024958715.1. GTDB lineage: Bacteria > Cyanobacteriota > Cyanobacteriia > PCC-6307 > Cyanobiaceae > Cyanobium. The sequence continues at coordinate 69,096 of JANWUS010000041.1, forward strand.
AGGGTGAAATCCAGGCCATGGCGGTTCGCCAGTCCCACCTCAGGATCGGCGTTGTAAACGCCGGCCATCACGTAGATGTCCCCCGGTGGCGTGTAGCGGGCCCTGGCACCCCAGGTCGTGGCGGGATAGCCGAGCGCACCGGGTGCGTTGTAGAAGATGGCGAAGGGAATTGCGTTGAAGGCCACCGAGGTGAACTGGCGGAAGTAGCGCGAAGCCGCGAACTCCTCCCCATACAGGCTGTCGATCGACAGGCGGCCGACGCGCAGGTTCAACGTGTCCTCGAACAGCGACTGGCTGTAACTCAGGGTGGTGAGCCGTGGGCCGGGGGGCGCAACATCGGACGACTGGATCGGGAAGGTGTTGCCAACAACATCCTGCGAGAGCTGGGTGCCGAAGTTCGCGGCAAAACCCACATGAAACTCACCGCCCTCCAGTCCAAGCGCCTTGCCGGTATCCACCTTCAGGTCGGCGCTGAACATGTTGTATCCGGTGAAGCCTCGCTCCCTTCCCCCCATCGGGTTGCCATAGGGATCGCTGATCAGCAGCAGCTTCACCTGCACGCCCTGATCCCACAGGGCGCTGCGCACGCCGCCCCAATCGCCGAGGAGATAGTTCTGCTCAAACTGCCGGTCTTCCACCGCGGCGGAATCCGGCACCCTCGCCAGCACATCCTGCTCCCCTGCCGCCAGTCCCCCCGCAGGAGCCCCCAGCAGGCCTGCCGCCGCCAGGGCCAGCAGTGCGGCGCGGCTTCGTCTGCCCATTCGATTCCTGCACTGGGGCATGGCTAAGATCCGTGAGAAATAAGGACAAATCAGCGCGCCGATGCTACGCGCACAGCCTTCCGCATCCGCGCTGGGCTGGACAGCGCTCTGATCGCCTCATACCCGAGTGGATCGGGCTGGAGTTTCATTACAGGCATTGATCGAAGGTGGCGCTTGGTGCAGGCGCTGCTATACAGCCATAAAGCCATTAAAAGTAAAGAACTGGAAAGGATCCGCCGCCCGCGTCGGTTGAATGCGGCACCACGACTCTCTAGGATTTTCTGTAGGGCCGGCGGGATCCGCGGTTCGTCTTTGTTAAATGTGATCAGCGATGAGTGTCACGCGCGTTGAAACCGACAGCCTCGGCTCCGTTGAGGTTCCAGCCGACAGGCTCTGGGGTGCGCAGACCCAGCGCTCCCTCGAGCACTTCTCCATCGGTGAGGATCTCATCCCCCGCGAGATGATTCCCGCCTACGCCATCGTCAAGAAGGCGGCGGCTCTGGTGAACCATGCGGCCGGTCGCCTGGCCGACGCCCAGAAGACTCTGATCGTTCAGGTCTGCGACGAGATCCAGGCCGGCCAGCACCTCGATCAGTTCCCGCTGCACGTCTGGATGACCGGCAGCGGCACCCAGTTCAACATGAACGTGAACGAGGTGATCGCCAACCGCTGCTCGCAGATCGCGGGCCAGCCGCTGGGGAGCAAGACGCCGGTCCACCCCAACGACCACGTCAACATGTCGCAGTCGTCGAACGATTCGTTCCCCACCACGATGAACGTGACGGCGGCGCTGGGCGTCAAGCAGAAGCTGATGCCCGCCGTGAAGGCCCTGCGCGATGCCTTGGATGCCAAGGCCCAGGCCTGGACCTCCGTCGTCAAGATCGGCCGCACCCACCTCCAGGACGCCACCCCCCTCACCCTCGGCCAGGAGATCTCCGGCTACGTGGGCATGCTCGACGACAACCTCCAGCGCCTGGAGCAGGCGGTGACGGGGGTCTACCGACTGGCCCTGGGGGGTACCGCCGTGGGAACCGGCCTCAACTGCTCCCCCGGCTTCGACACGTCGGTGGCCGCCCGGATCGGCCAGCTCACCGGCCTGCCCTTCATCACCGCTCCCAACAAGTTCACCGTGCAGGGCGCCCACGACGACCTGGTGCAGCTCAGCGCCACCCTCAAGACCCTGGCGGTGTCGCTCTACAAGATCGCCAACGACATCCGCCTGCTCTCCTGCGGACCCAGGGCCGGTCTGGCGGAACTGAAGATCCCGGCCAATGAGCCGGGCTCTTCGATCATGCCCGGCAAGGTGAATCCCACCCAGTGCGAAGCGCTGGCGATGATCGGCGTGCAGGTGATGGCCAACGACACCGCCGTGGCCTTCGGCGGCGCCGGCGGTTATCTGGAGATGAATGTCTATAAGCCGTTGCTGATCTTCAACATCATGAAATCGGTGCGGATCATGACCGATGGCTGCACCAACTTCCGCACCTTCCTGGTGGAAGGGGCCGAGCCCAACCACAAGCAGATCGACGAATTCCTGCAGCGCTCCCTGATGCTGGTCACCGCTCTGAGCCCGGTGATCGGCTACGACAAGGCCTCCAAGGTGGCCCACTACGCCCTCGACAATGACCTCACCCTCAAGGAAGCAGCCCTGAAGCTCGGTTTTGTCTCCGAAGCGGTGTTCGACCAGGTTGTCGATCCCGTGAAGATGGTCAAACCCTATGTCGCCTCCTCCAGCTGAGGACGCGCCGCCGCCTTGTCCCGTCCACGCCTCCACCTCCCCTTTGCTCGCCCCTGCCATGACTGACACCACCAAGCGCGGGATGGAACTCCTGCACGATCCCCGCCTCAACAAGGGCACCGGCTTCACCGCCGCCGAACGGGAGGCCCTCGGCCTCACCGGCCTGGTGCCCGATGTCACCGAAACCCTGGACACCCAGCTCAGCCGGGTGAAGGAGCAGCTGGCCAAGAAGGCCACCGATCTCGATCGCTTCATCTATCTGATGAGCCTGCTCGACAGCAACGAAACGCTCTTCTACCGCACGTTGATGTCGGATCCGGCGCGGTTCCTGGAGATCGTCTACGACCCCACGATCGGTGAGGCCTGCCTCAAGTTCGATCACATTCTGCGCCGCCCCCTGGGCATGTATCTCTCGATCACCCACAAAGGCAGGGTGAAGGAGGTGCTGCGCAACTGGCCCGAAAAGGATGTGCGTTTCATCTGCGTCACCAACGGCGGCCGCATCCTCGGCCTCGGCGATCTGGGCGCCAACGGCATGGGAATCCCGATCGGCAAGCTGCAGCTCTACACCGCCACCGCGGGGGTGCCGCCCCGGGGCCTGCTGCCGATCTATCTCGATGCCGGCACCAACAACGAGCCCTACCTGGCCGATCCCCTCTACGTGGGCCTGCGCCAGCACCGTCCGCCCACCGAGGAGCTCTATGCCTTCGTGGATGAATTCGTGGCGGCGGTGCAGGAGGTGTTCCCCCACTGCTGCATTCATTTCGAAGACTGGACGGGCGTGGATGCCATCGCCCTGCTGGCCCGCTATCGCGACAAGGTGTGCTGCTACAACGACGACATCCAGGGCACGGCGGGGGTGACTCTGGCGGGTGTGATCAATGCCCTCAAGCTCACCGGCGGCCAGCTCAAGGACCAGCGCCTGCTCTTCCTTGGTGCGGGCTCGGCCGCCATCGGCCTGGCCAATCTGATGGTGTCGGCCCTCGGCCAGCAGGGCATTCCCGCTGAGGTGGCCCGCCTGCAGATCCGCATGTTCGACACCCAGGGCCTGGTGGTGTCGGGTCGCCCCGGCCTGCCCGATCACAAGAAGCCCTACGCCAAGGATCTGCCGCCCAGCCAGCCCTTCGATCACACCAGCCTGGCCAGCGAGTGCCCCCGCATCGTCGAGGCCATCGACGACTTCAAGCCCACGATCCTGATCGGGGTGAGCACCGTGGGCAACCTGTTCAACCAGGCGGTGGTGGAAGCGATGGCTTGCCACAATGCGCAGCCGATCATCTTCCCCCTCTCCAATCCCACGGAGAAGATGGAATGCCTGGCCGACGAGGCCTACCAGTGGACCAAGGGAACGGTGGTCTTTGCGGGTGGCGTGCAGCTGCCCAACGTGCATCTCAATGGCCATACCTATATCCCCTCCCAGGCCAACAACCTCTACATCTTCCCGGCCGTGGGTCTGGCCATCCTGGCCACCAACGCCAAGGTGGTCACCGATGAGATGTTCATCGAAGCCGCCCATGCCGTCGCCGACCAGGTCACCGAGGAGCAGCTCAAGCTGGGCATGCTGTTCCCGCCCCAGTCCGAGGTGCTGGAGGTGGCGGTCCACACCGCCACCCGGGTGGCCAAGCTGCTGTTCGACAGCAACCTGGCCGGGGTGCCGCGTCCCGACGACATCGAGGCCCTGATCCGCAGCCACGTCTACACGCCCACCTACGCGTAGGGCCAGGGTTCGGGGCGGCTCCTGCCGCCCCTCCCACTGAACTCCCTCAGATCCCCAGCCGCTCCCAGATCACCCCGAGATTCGCCTGGTGCAGGTCGGTGGCGAAGCACTCGGCCAGTTGCTCGCTGCTGAGTCGGCCGCTCACCTCGGGATCGGCCGCCAGGTTGGCGCGGAAGTCGCCGCCGCCTGTGTTCCAGGCGGTGTGGGCGTTGCGCTGCACGATCCGGTAGGCGTCCTCGCGGCTGAGGCCGCTCTCCACCAGCGCCAGCAGCACCCGCTGGCTGAACACCACGCCGCCATACACATTCATGTTGCGGGCCATGTTCTCGGGGTAGACCCCCAGGCCCTTCACCACCTCGGTCATCTCCCGCAGCATGAAGTGCAGGGTCACGGAACAGTCGGGCAGCATCATCCGCTCCACCGAGCTGTGGCTGATGTCGCGCTCATGCCAGAGGGCACAGTTCTCCAGCGCCGCCACGGTGTAGCTGCGCAGCACGCGCGCCAGCCCGCCGATGCGCTCGCTGCGGATCGGATTGCGCTTGTGGGGCATGGCCGAGCTGCCCTTCTGCCCCTTGGCGAAGTTCTCCTCCACCTCCAGCACGTCGGTGCGTTGCAGGTTGCGGATCTCGGTGGAGAAGCGCTCCAGCGACGCCCCCACCAGCGCCAGCGTCTGCACGTATTCGGCATGGCGATCGCGCGAGATCACCTGGGTGCTGGCGGTGTCGGGCACCAGGCCGAGGATGCGGCAGGTGATCGCCTCCACCTGGGGATCGGTGTTGGCGTAGGTGCCCATGGCGCCGCTGATCTGACCCACGGACACCACCCGCTCCAGGCGCTCCAGCCGCTCGCGGTTGCGCTCGGTTTCCGCCAGCCAGCCCGCCACCTTGAAGCCGAAGGTGATCGGCTCGCCGTGGATCGCATGGCTGCGGCCGATCATCACCGTGCCCTTGTGCTCCCGCGCCAGCGCCCGCAGGGCCTCGGCCAGGGCATCGAGCTCCGTGCGCAGCAGGGCCACCGAGGCCTTCAGCTGCAGCGCCAGGCCCGTGTCCAGCACGTCGGAGCTGGTCATGCCCACGTGGATGTAGCGGCCCGCATCACCCACGTGCTCGTTCACGTTGGTGAGGAAGGCGATCACGTCGTGGCGCACCTCCGCCTCGATCTCCAGGATCCGCGGCACCTCGAAACGCGCCTTCTCCCGGATCGTGGCCAGCGCCTCGGCGGGCACCCGGCCCAGCTCCACGTTGGCGGCGGTGGCGGCGATCTCCACGTCGAGCCAGCTCTGGAACTTCGCTTCCTCGCTCCAGAGGCGGCCCATTTCGGGCAGGGTGTAGCGCTCGATCAAAGCGGTCGGCGATGGCGTGGAGATCACCCAACCTATCGGTCCGGGCGGATGGCCTTTCCCCGCCGGCTCAGGCGGCGGCCGTCAGGCGCCGGTGGGGCACCTCCCACTGCACCAGGGCTCCCCAGGCCTGCTGGCGCACCCAGCAGCGGCCGCCCTGGCAGTTGATCAGCTGGAAAGGCGGCAGGTCGTCGGGGTGATCACGCAGCCGCACGAACGAACCCGGCTGGAGAAGCTCCACCAGTTCGCCGCTGGCGGCATGACGGGCGGACGCCTTGGGGAAGGATCGGGGCATGGGCCTCGATGGGCTTGGTTGATCCTCTGATGCTTGCGCGGCGCACCCTGGGCCTGTCGGTTTTTGTTCGGATTGTGGTTGTGTTTCCATACCCTCAGGCCCCACCCGGCTCCGTGACCGGGCGCCGCCGCCATGGCCCGCCGCCAGCGACTGGATCTTCTGCTGCTTCACCGCGGTCTGGTGGCCAGCCGTCAGCAGGCCCAGCAGCTGATCCGCGCCGGCCGGGTGCGCAGTGCCGGCCGGGTGCTCGACAAGCCCGGCAGCGAGGTGGATCCCGAGCTGCCCCTGGAGGTGGAGGAGCCGCCCCGGTTCGTTTCCCGCGGCGGCGAGAAGCTGGTGGCGGCCCTCGAGCAGCTGCCGATCCAGGTGGAGGGTCGGGTGTGCCTCGATGGCGGCATCTCCACGGGCGGCTTCAGCGACTGCCTGCTCCAGCACGGTGCGGCCCGCATCTACGGCATCGACGTGGGCTACGGCCAGACCGCCTGGAGCCTGCGCACCGACCCTCGCCTGGTGCTGCGGGAGCGCACCAACCTGCGCCATCTCACCCCGGAGCAGCTCTACGGGCCCGACGACCCCTGGCCCGATCTGGCCGTGGCCGATGTGTCGTTCATCTCGCTCACCCGCGTGTTGCCGGCGCTGCGAGGACTGCTGCGGCCCGGTTCAGGCGGGACGGAGGCGGTGCTGCTGGTGAAGCCCCAGTTCGAGGTGGGCCGCGAGCGGGTGGGCAAGGGCGGGGTGGTGCGCGACCCTCTGGCCCACCGCGACGCCATCACCACGGTGATCGCCGCAGCTGAACCGCTGGGCTGGCATGCCGCCGGCCTGCTGGGTTCGCCGATCACCGGCCCCGCCGGCAACCACGAATACCTGCTGTGGCTGAGGGAGCGGCCGCCTGAAGGAACTGATGCGATCGACGGCGCCAGGGTCGCCGACGTTGTGGCGGCGACCCTCGGCGGGGGCTGATCGCTGCGGCTCAGATGGCGCCGCTGTCGCGATCGCCCGTGCGGATGCGGATCACGGAATCCACCGAGCTGATGAAGATCTTGCCGTCGCCGATTTCGCCGGTGCGGGCGGCGTCCTGAACGGCATTGACCACCGTGTCGACACGATCGTCGTCGACGACGATCTCGAGCTTCAGCTTCTGCAGGAACTCCACCGTGAACTCCGAGCCCCGGTAACGCTCCACCTGGCCCTTCTGACGGCCGAAGCCCCGCACCTCACTCACGGTCATGCCGACGATGCCGGCATTCACCAGGGCGATCTTGACGTCCTCGAGTTTGAAGGGACGAATGATGGCCTCGATTTTTTTCATGGAAACGGCAGGGGTCGGGAAGCGGGCCGGGCTCAGTCTCTCAGACTTCCCGGTTGCGGACCGCCCCATTAGGCCTGAGGGCTGCGGCGGTCGCCGTAACGCACGCTACCCATGGTGCCGGCGAATGGGGAACCGGGATCGATGCTCCCGACGCCCTAGCTTCGGGGCACCCTGATCCGTTTTTCTCTGCTGCCCATGGGCGAGGCCGCTTCCGCCACCATCTCCCCGCGCTACGGCGAGCGGGCCATCGCCGAGGCCCGGCTGCTGTGCTTCGAGAACCCGCGCCAGGGTCGCGCCTACGAGGTGTCGATCGAACTGCCGGAGTTCACCTGCACCTGCCCCTTCTCCGGCTATCCCGATTTCGCCGTGCTGCGGCTGCTTTACCAGCCCGGCCCGCGGGTGCTTGAGCTCAAGGCCCTCAAGCTCTACGTCAACAGCTACCGCGACCGTTCCATCTCCCATGAGGAGGTGGCCAACCGCATCCTCGACGACCTCGTGGAGGCCTGCGATCCGGTGTGGATGCAGCTGGAGGCCGACTTCAATCCCCGCGGCAACGTGCACACCGTGGTGCGGGTGAGCCATGGCAGCCGACTCCCCTGCTGACTGAGCCCCCCCCCCGGGCTTCCGCCCTCAGGCGGCCTCGTCCAGCAGGGCGGGCAGTTCGGCGGCGAAGCCGGTGAGGTTGCGGTTGCACAGCCCGGCCACATGCAGGCGGCTGTTCTCGGGTTCGGCCACCGCCCACAACTGGCGGGTGGCCACCAGGCTCAGCCCGCCCCCCAGCAGGGCGATGGCGAAGCCGGCGTAGACCAGCGGCACGCCCGGATCCCGCTTGAGCAGGATGCCGCTGGCCGGCAGCACCCCGTTCACCCGCATCGGCAGTCCCTTCACCTCGGTGGCTTCACCACCCGGCACCAGCTGGGCCAGCAGGGTGCCGTCCGGCCCGAACACCTGCACCGGACCCTGCTCGCTGGTGAGGCTGAGCAGCACCGGATCGCTGCCGTCGGGTCGGGTGGGCAGCACCAGGCCCCATACCTGCTCCCCCAGTTCGGGGAAACTCCGCAGCGGCAGCTGCAGCACCGGGCTGCGGCCGAGCTGCAGATCGATCGCCGCCAGCGACCAGTCGGCCTGATAAAGCGTCATCCCCTGGTAGCGAAGGGGATGGTTGACGCTGATCGTGGCCTCCTTGCTGATCGCCGGTGCTCCCTCGGCGCCGGGCCGGATCAGACGCAGCCGCGAGGAGAACTGCTCCGGCCGGCCGGCCGGGTCGCGCTGGATCGCGAAGTCGTCGAGGGCCACGGTCACCTGGGTCTGGCCCTGGCGGTCGAGCAGCTCCAGGTCGCGCCCCGGGGCCAGGAAGCGCTCCAGCCGCTGGCCGGCCAGCGCGCCCCAGGCCGCCCCCACCATCAGCACCACCAGGCCCGCGTGCACGAGCAGCGGGCCCACCCGGCCCAGCTGGCCCCGGCGTGCCGCCAGCCGCCCCTCCTGGGGATTCACCTGCCAGCCCCTGGCCCGCAGCCGCTGCTCCAGAGCCTGAAGCGCGACCACCGGGTCGGCGGCGGAACGTGTTTCGGCCACCGCCAGCTTGCTCAGCTGGCGGGGCGAGCGGTAGTCGATCCAGCGCAGGGAGGCCCGCAGGGCCGGCCACTGGCGGCGGATGCTGCAGAGGATCAGCGAGAGGCCCAGCCAGGCCAGCAGACCCAGGAACCAGCGGCTGGAGTACACGTGATCCAGCTCGAGCCGCATGATCCCCTGGCCGTGGACCAGGCCCAGCCAGGGGGAGGGGTCGTAACGCTGGAGGTAGAACTCGGCGCTTTCCTTCTGGGGGATGGCGGTGCCCACACCGCTGGCCAGGGCGATCACCAGCAGCAGGCCGATCGCCAGGCGCAGATCCGAGATCCAGCCGGCGGCGCGTTGCAGGGCGCGCCAGGCGGGAGAGGCGGTGCTGGTCATGACAGTCGGGCCAGCAGGGTGAGAGCGCCCGTGCCCACCAGCACCACGCCGCTGATCGGCGGCACCCAGCGCCCGAGCCGGCGCAGGCCCAGCAGCCCGGGCAGGCTGGCCGCGGCGGTGCCCGCGATCAGCAGGGGCAGCACCTGACCGGCGCCGAAGCTTGTGAGCAGGGCCATGCCCACCAGGGGTTTGCCCTGCTGGGCCATCCAGGTGAGCAGAACGGCGAGCACCGGTGTCGTGCAGGGGGTGGCAGCCAGCCCGAAGGCCAGACCGGCGGCCAGCGGGCCGAGGGGGGCCGGCACCCGGCGGCGCCAGGCCTCCGGGTCGGGGCCGGCGGGCAGAGGGATCCGCACCAGACCGAGCAGGTTGAGCCCCATCAGCACCGCCATCAGGGCCACGATCAGCGGGATCTGGGTGGGCAGGCTGCCGTAGAGCCGCCCCATCAGCCCGCTCAGAAGGCCGAGCAGCACCAGCGAGGCGACGATGCCACCGGCGAAGGCCGTGCTGCGCTGCCACGGCAGGCCGGGAGCGGCGCCGACCGGTGCCGAAGCCTGGCCGCCGAACCCGGCCAGATAGGCCAGGGTCACCGGCAGCAGCGACAGGGAACAGGGGCCGAGACTGGTGAGCACGCCACCGGCGAACACCAGGCCCAGGGTGAGCGGGCCGGGATGGCTGAGGGAGCTCTGCAGCAGCAGTTCCGCCGTGCGGGCCCAGTCGGCGAGCAGGAGCCCAGGGCTGGGCATGGACGGCGGGAAGGGCAGGGGGGAATTCAGCCTATCGGGGCGGCCGGAGCGCGACGCCGGCGGGGACGGGGGGTTTCCAGCCCGGTGGATTCCATCGAACAGCGAATCAGCAGACCGGCCACGAACAGGCTGCTCAGCAGGGAGTTACCGCCGTAGCTCACCATCGGCAGCGGCAGGCCGGTGGTGGGCATGGCACCACTGGCCACGGCGATGTTCAGGATCGACTGGCCCACCAGCAGGGCGGTGCAGCCGATGGCGACCAGCCGGTGCTGGTGGCTGCGGCAGCTCAGGGCGATGCGCAGGCCGATGAAGGCGAACACTGCCAGGAACAGCAGCAGGAACAGCGAGCCCACGTAGCCGAACTCCTCGGCAAACACCGCGAAGATGAAGTCGGTGCTCTGGATCGGCAGGTACTGCAGCTTCTGGGTGGAGAGGCCGTAGCCCTCGCCCAGAACCCCGCCGGAACCGATCGCCAGCAGGCTCTGCACCAGCTGGTAGCCATTGCCCTGGGCATCCTTCCAGGGGTCGAGGAAGGAGGTGACCCGCAGGCGCTGGTATTCGTTGATCAGGATGCTGGCGGTTCCCAGCATCCCCCCGGCACCGGCCGCCCCGAGCAGCAGGGACAGGGGCAGTCCGCCGGAGAGGGCCATCAGCCACAGCAGCAGGCCCATCAGGGCTGCGGTGCTGAGGTTGGGCTGCTTGAGGATCACCAGGATCAGGACAGCGAAGATCCCCAGCCAGAGCAGCTTCTGGTCATTGCCGATGCGGCGCCAGTGGGAGAACAGCACCGCCCCCTGGAGAACCACGAACGGCTTCACCAGTTCCGTGGGCTGGATCTGGATCGGACCCAGCACCAGCCAGCGGCTGGCCCCGTTCACGGTGCTGCCCACCACCAGGGTGGCGGCGACCATCAGGCCCAGCACGATCAGGGCCGGGCCGGCCATGTGCAGCCAGCGGCGCATGCTGGTGCGGATCGCCAGCCACAGCAGCCCCCAGCTCGCCACCAGCCAGAGCGCCTGGCGCTTGAGGTAGTAGGCGGCATCGCCCATCTCCCGTTCCGCCACCCACCAGCTGGCAGAGGTGAGCACCAGAAGCCCCACCAGGCTCCAGATGGCCACGAGGCCCAGCATCAGCCGGCCTTCCGCCGGCCACAGCTCCCAGTCAAGGGGGAGAAGACCACCGCGTGCGGCAGGAGGGGCGCCTGCTCGCACGGCTCCGTGGGCGGGCGGGCTGCTCGAGGAGACGGACAAGGCGGGCTGTGGGCGAGGCAATGGCCCATTCAGCCGTGCCCGAGCCGCTGTTGTCGAGTCGATCGAGACAAAAAAAAGCCCGGCACCGGGCGGTGCCCAGGTCGGGGGGCCGTGTAGCTGCCCATGAAAAAGGGCCCGGCGCAGGCCGGACCCTCTCGAGGCAGTGAGGCAGCCCCCTGACTCAGTTGCCGACGTTCTGCTGACGGCGGCCGGTAACCAGTTCCACCTTCAGGATCTTGCCGCCCTGCTTCATGATCCGCTGCTGTTCGGCGAACCAGCTGTGGAAAGGCACCCACTTGGTGAAGTAGGTGTTCTGCAGTTCCCTCTGACTGCGCACCTTTTCGGGGCAGGGGATGCAGGCGGTGATCTTGAAAAGACGCATGGATGATCCTCGGGACGGTGGGTCGGTTGGGATCAGTTGCCGAGGCCGGAGCTGATGTAGTCGAAGTAGACACCCATCTCACGACCAGCATCGGGACCCACCAGGGCGGCGGTGGCTTCCTTCATGGCCTGGATCGACTGCACGGTGGCGCCGATGGGCACACCCAGGGAGTTGTAGGTCTCCTTGAGGCCGTTCAGCACACGCTCGTCGAGGATCGAGGTGTCACCCGCCAGCATGGCGTAGGTGGCGTAGCGCAGGTAGTAGTCGAGGTCGCGGATGCAAGCGGCATAGCGACGGGTGGTGTACATGTTGCCGCCCGGACGGGTGATGTCCGAGTACAGCAGCGACTTGGCGACGGCTTCCTTGATGATGGCCGAAGCGTTGGCGCTGATGGTGGCGGCGGCGCGCACCCGCAGTTCGCCGCTGGAGAAGTACTGCTCCAGGCGGCCGATGGAGGAGCCGTCAAGGTAGAGACCCTGGACGTCGGCCTGATTGATGACGTTGGTGATCGCGTCTTGCATGGATCCTGGGGGAGGGGCGATGGAGGGAGGGAGGGAAGGGCCTCAGGAGAGAGCGCCGACGACGTAGTCGAAGTAGAACCCGGCTTCCTCGGCATCACCACCGGTGAGGATGCTGGTGGCCACGGCCTTCATTTCCCGGATGGCTTCCGCCATCGCTTCCAGGGGGGTGCCCAGGGAGCGGTACATCTCGCGAGCGCCGATGACGCCGATCTCCTCGATCGGGGTGACATCACCCGCCACCACGCCATAGGTGACGAGGCGCAGGTAGTAGTCCATGTCGCGCAGGCAGGAGGCCGTCATCTCCTCGCCGTAGGCGTTGCCGCCGGGGGAGATGACGTCGGGGCGCTTCTGGAAGAGCTGGCCGGCGGCCTGCTTCACGATGCGCTCACGGCTCTCGCTGAGGACCTGGGCCACGCGCAGGCGACGCTGGCCTCCGGCGACGAAGGATTTGACCTGGTCGAGTTCACCAGGGCTGAGGTAGCGGGCTTCGGCGTCCGCGTTGATGATCGAGTTGGAGACGATGCTCATGCAGTTCTGCCTCGAAACAAGCGGTCACCGTTAAGGAGACCGGTATCCGGTGTGTAGGGGGTGCGACGGCGGGGCCGAACGCCGAATCATTCTGTGGCAGCCCCCCTCGCGCCCCCGGCGCACGGTAACAGTTCTTCACGGCGTTGGTGGGAATGAAATCCCTTGGCTCGCAATGGGTTTGCCGAGAGTTGCTGATAGCTTGCCTCTGCAGCAATTGTTCATCCCAATTCGGCGCCTGTGCGTTGCCGCGCTGTGGGATGCGCGAACAATATGCTGCGACAGTGATTGGAAAACTGCCTGCTTTCTTTCCACACGAAAACTCCCCGGCGCTGGCCGGGGAGTGGGTGAGGCAGGCGTGGGCCGCCCGTGATCGAGAGTCTCAGACCGCGCCGCGGGGTGAAGGCGTGAGACCGGCGTTGCCGCCATAGAGGGCAGCGGTGCGGTTCACGGTGGTGAGGGGGATGCCGTCGGTGGTGGCCATGCCCCGCAGGTACGGCACCGTGTCCTGGCCGAAGGCGTGGGCGTACTCGCTTCCCCGCAGCAGGTCGCGCAGGGCGGCGGTCTGGCCGGCGCTGGTACGGATCGCCAGGAAGCGACTGGCCTCGGCGGGCTGGGCCGCCCGGCCCAGCAGCGCCATATAAGCGGCGGCGGCGACCTTCAGGGGGGCGAGCCGGTTGAGCTTCTGCTGGAACAGGTCGCTGGTGGCCAGGGATTCCACGAACTCGGCCACCGAGAGCTGGCGATCGCGCAGCTGGGATTCGGTGTCCTTGAGCCGCTCGGCCGCATAGGGCACCCGACCCAGCAACTGGCGGTAGCTGGCTTCGATGACCTCGCGAACCTGGGATTCGCCGGAGGCCGCCAGCAGGCGCACGGGCCGGCCGAGGCTGCGGCGGCGGGCGAAGCCCTGGGGAGCGGCGCCGCGCAGGGCTTTCTCCATGGCCCCATCAGGGGCCTGGGCCGGGGCGGCTCCATAGCCTCCGCCCTGGGACGCTCGCCAGTTGGAGACGGAGGCGGCGGCAGCCGCTCCGGGTGCCGTGGCCGTGCCGGGAACGGCGGTGCGGGGCACACCCCCACCGAAGGCGCTAGGGGCTCCACCGGGCACCGGACGCCAGGTGCGGGCCGGGGGCGGAGCGGTGCGGATGCTGTCCGGACCCTCCGCCAGGCTGCGGCTGGCGGCCAGGGTTTCGCCACCGGCGATCTGGGCGCTCCAGCCTCCCCGCACCACGGGGCGCGGAGCCGGCAGGTTGCGCGGGGTGATGTCACCCACGGTGCGCAGGGTGGGCGCCGGGGCGACATCCGGGCGCTTGACCGGGGTGAGGTCGGCGTAGGCGCTGGCGTCGAAGGCCCGCTTCAGGGCGGTGACGCGCCGGGCGTTGCGATCGGCCGAGGTGATGAAGCGCTCGTAGGGGACGGTGTCCTCGCCGAAGGCTTCGTTGTATTCGGCGCTGTCGAGGATCGCATCGACGACGCCGTAGAAACCCTTGCGGGCGGCGGTGTCGAAGTAGGCATCGATTTCCCAGCGGCCGAAGGTGGGACGGCCCAGCAGGCGACGGTGGATGATCTCGATCGCCTTGCAGATGTAGAGGCCGTCCCAGTAGCGGCGGCGGAAGGCGTTGGAGCGGGCCACCTGGCGGATGAACTCGCGCAGGCTGATGTCGCCGTTCTCGAGCTTGATCTCCTCGACGGTGTTGCGCTCACCGGCGTAGCCGGCGTTGCCGAGCACCTGCACGTAGACGGCGCGGATCACCGCCTGGGTGCTGGATTCGGTGCCGCGCAGGCTCGGCTGGCCGCTGCGCCGGGGCACCGAGTTGCCGCCGGTGGCGATCTGCACCAGCCGGTGCACCTTCGGCCCGACGCGGCGGGGGGTGGCCTTGCGGAACTGCGGGCTGGCCATCTGACCCGGCTGGGCCATGCCGTTGCCGATCAGGATCCGGCGGGTGTCGTAGCGCGACGGCACCGGACGCGTGGCCACGTTGGCGGTGCCGGACGGGAAGATCGCGCCGTAGTTCAGGCCCAGGGGATCGTTGCCGCCGCCGTAGGGGTGCTGATCCGGGAAGGGCTGGCGGTAGGCGGCGTAGAGGGTGATGTACTGGGGCGCCCCTTCGAAGGGAGCGCTGAAGCGGAACAGCTTGCGGTTCGAGCCCCAGCCGGCGCTCTCCTGGGCTTCCTCGCCGAGTTCGCGGAGATAGGGCACCGTTTCTTCACCGAAGACCCGGGCGTACTCCATGCTGTTGACCAGGGCATCCACCAGCGCGGCCTGGCCCTTGCGGCTCACGATCGCGAAGTAGGTGCGGAACTCCTCGATCGAGCTCACGCCCCGACCGAGGAAGTGCCGGAACGCCAGCTCCACCACCCGGCTGTCGCAGAAGCGGCTGAAGAACTGACGGCGGTACTCCTGGCTGCGCCCCAGGGCGCGGATGAACTCGCGCATCGAGATCTGGCCCTGGCGCACCTGGGTGGCCTCCACCGGGCAGACCACCTGGGAGTAACCCTTGACGATGTCGCGCTCGAACACCTGGCGATAGGCCGCGCGCACAACCTCGGCCTTCTCACGGCCGGAGAGGCCCGGCTTCATCACGAAGCGCTGGCGGCCCTCGGCGGAGAGGGCGTAGATGGCGGGGAGCTGCAGGCCCTGGTTCACCGGGCTGCCGAGCCGCTGGCGGCTGGAGGGCGTGGGCACCTCCAGCTCCTTGAGCAGCACGTTGAAGCAGTCGATCACCAGCTGGCGGGCCTCGGGCTCATCCCGGAACAGGCCGGCGGCGGCGGCCCGCATCTCCTGCAGGGCCACGTTGGTGGCGGCCAGGGAGCAGGCCTTCTCCAGCACGTCGCGCAGACCGCGGGTGTTGACCGCGAGGATGCTGGGATCGCCCGCCACGATCGCGTAGCCGACGTAGCGCAGGAACCAGGCCAGGTCGCGGATCGACTTCTTCATCCGCTCGGTGCCATAGCGGCCCACCGAGATCGGCGCGAAGCCGGTGGGCAGCACCACGCGCACGTCGGCATCGCCGCCCGCTCCCTCCAGGAGCCGGGTGAGCACGTTGCCGCGGCTGGCGGTGGCGCCGGCGAAGGTCTGCACCGACCGCTGGAAGGCGGCCTGGTCGGCGGCCAGGGGGGCGGAGCCCGCCTCCGTGCCGATCGGACTGTCGAGATAGGAGAGCGGCGTGCCGCCCGCGAAGATGCGGTTGGCGGCCTTGGCCACGATCGCGGCGGCGTTGTCGGACAGCCTGCGCGCAGCTTCCACGCGGATGCGGCCGCTCTGGAAGAAGGTGGTCAGCAGGTCGAGCTCGCCGCCGTCGGGGAAGCGGTCCTGCTGCTCCGCCTGACGGACGCTGGAGAGCGGCAGGGTGTCGTAGAGCTGGGGAGTGACCCTGGTGCTGCCGCTGCTGGCGGTCACGGTCATGAACGAGAGCGCTCCGGGCTCCGGCACGTTACGGCTGGCCCTCGGACCCTCCGGCCGGCCATGAACAAATGTTTGCAGCCCTGGCGCGGCACCCGTTCCCCGGGGGCGGGGCGCCGTGGAATGCTCGCCACGCCGCCCACGCCTGCCCCTGCCGATGCCCGCCGCCCCGGATGCCGCCACCCCCGTAGTGAGCGCCTTCTACGACCGCTTCCCCTACCCCGGCGATCCCCTGCAGGACGGCCCACCGCCGGGATACAACTGGCGCTGGTGCGTGGACAGCGCCCGCGCCTTCGTGCGCGGCAGCCTGCCGCCGGCCGCGCGCACCTGGCGCATCCTCGATGCCGGCTGCGGCACCGGGGTCAGCACCGATTACCTCTGCCATCTCAATCCCGGCAGCCAGGTGCGGGCGGTGGACATCAGCGCCGGCGCCGTTGAGGTGGCCCGCGAGCGCACCCGCCGCTCCGGCGCCGCGGCGCAGGTGGCCGAGCTCGCCATCGAGCAGCGGAGCCTGCTGGATCTGGCCGGGGACGGCGCGTTCGACTACATCAATTCGGTGGGCGTGCTCCACCATCTCGACCAGCCGGAACGGGGGCTGGCGGCCCTGGCCGAGCGGCTCGCCCCGGGGGGCGTCCTGCACCTGTTCCTGTACGCCGATGGCGGCCGCTGGGAGATCCATCGCACCCAGCGGGCCCTAACCCTGATGGGGGTGGGCACCAGCGAGGAGGGCCTGCGGCTGGGCCGGCGGCTGTTCAGCGATCTGCCCGAGACCAACCGGCTGCGCCGCCACCACGAGCAGCGCTGGGCGCTGGACACGGCGGCGGACGCCAACTTCGCCGACATGTATCTCCACCCGCAGGAGACCAGCTACGACCTGGAGCGCCTGTTCCGCTTCGTGGCCACCACCGACCTGACGTTCGGCGGCTTCTCCAACCCCGAGGTCTGGGACCCGGGCCGCCTGCTCCAGGGCGAACTGCTGGAGCGGGCCCGTGCTCTGCCGCCGCGGGCTCAGTGGGAGCTGGTGGAGGCCCTCGACCCCGACATCAGCCACTTCGAGTTCTTCCTGGTGCGTGGTGAGCTGCCGCCCGAGGAGCGACGCGATCCGCGGCGCTGGAGCGACGAGGCCCTGCTGGCGGCGGGCGGCGAGCGCAACCGTTGCCTCTGGGGCTGGCCCTCCACCTCCCTGCTGGGCCCGGACCTGCAGCCCCTGACGATCGAGGCGGACGACCTCACCCTGCTCGAGGCTCTCGATCGGGCTTCGGCCGGGACCCGCCTGGTGGATCTTCCCCTGGCGATGGCGGCCCCGGAGCGTGCCCTGCGGGCGCGGCGGCTGGCCGGAGAGCGCCTGCTCCTGCTGGTGGATGCGGGCTCGTCCGTCATGGACCCGTAACGCTGCGTGATAATGTCCCTGCGCCCAGTCGGACCCTCGACGGTTGCCGGTTTCGCAGTCCACTTCGCCGACGATCGGCTCCCCTTTGGGACCCGTGGACGGTGAGACACCTGCGAGTGACGCCGCCGTCGTCTCCCTGCCTTCCACCCCATCGGCCCCATCGGCCAGTGATGGGATGGAGGAGTACCGGCGGCTCCAGCGACGTCTGCTCCTGGCCACCCTGCTGGCCACCGCCCTGGCGGTGCCGCTCACGGCCTGGCTGTTCGGACTGTCCACAGCTGCCAGCCTGCTGATCGGTGCCCTCGGCGGGCTCCTTTATCTGAGGCTTCTCTCCCGCAGCGTCTCCCGTCTCGGCGGGGATCAGCGTTCCGTGGGCAAGGTCCAGCTTCTGGTGCCCCTGGTTCTGTTCCTGGCGGCGGCCAAGCTGCCCCAGCTCCAGATCCTCCCCACCATCGTGGGCTTCCTTCTCTACAAGCCGGCCCTGATCGCTCAGGCCCTGCTCGACGCCTGACTCCGCTTCCGTACCGCCGCTCCGCGGCCTCGACGTTCCGCCAGGACATTCCCCCCGATGCTCCCGCTGCCTCCCGCACTTCCCCTCGCCGAACTGGAGGTGGGCCAACACCTCTACTGGCAGCTCGGCAATCTCAAGATCCATGGCCAGGTGTTCCTGAGCTCCTGGGTTGTGATCGGCGCCCTGCTGGCCGTGGTCTGGATCGGCACCCGCAAGATGGACCGCGATCCCCGCGGCGTGCAGAACCTGCTCGAGTTCCTCTGGGATTACATCCGTGATCTCGCCCGTGAGCAGATCGGCGAGAAGGCCTACCGCGACTGGCTGCCCTTCATCGGCACCCTGTTCCTGTTCATCTTCGTCAGCAACTGGGGTGGTGCTCTCATCCCCTGGAAGCTGATTCATCTCCCCAGCGGTGAACTCGGGGCTCCCACCGCCGACATCAACACTACGATCGCCCTGGCGCTGCTGGTATCGCTTGCCTACTTCTATGCCGGCCTGAGCCGCAAGGGTTTCCGCTACTTCGAGTATTACGTGGAGCCCACGCCGATCATGCTGCCGTTCAAGATCGTCGAGGATTTCACCAAGCCTCTCTCGCTCTCCTTCCGTCTGTTCGGGAACATCCTGGCCGACGAACTGGTGGTGGCGGTGCTGGCCTTCCTGGTGCCTCTGATCGTGCCCCTGCCGGCCATGTTCCTTGGCCTGTTCACCAGTGCGATCCAGGCGCTCATCTTCGCCACCCTCGCCGCCTACTACATCGGTGAGGCGGTGCACGAAGAGCACCACTGATCCCCTCGCCAGCCGCGTCGAGCGCTCTGGCAAACTCTCCTGCGCGCAGGTCCGGCTCGATCCGGGCCCATCTCCCCGAGATGTCCCAGGCGCAGGCATCACAACCCGGTTCCACCCGCGCTACCACGGCGCCCAACCTTCCCTCCCCACCATGGATTCCATCACTTCCGCCGCGTCCGTCGTCGCTGCTGGTCTGGCCGTCGGTCTCGGCGCCATCGGCCCCGGTATCGGTCAGGGTTCGGCCGCCCAGGGTGCCGTTGAAGGCATCGCCCGCCAGCCCGAAGCCGAAGGCAAGATCCGCGGCACCCTGCTGCTCTCCCTGGCCTTCATGGAAGCTCTGACCATCTACGGCCTGGTGGTCGCTCTGGTGCTGCTGTTCGCCAACCCCTTCGCCGGCTGAGCGCCCGGTGGTCCAGGAGGTGAGGGGGCGCTCCGGCGCCCTCCCATCCCTCCGGACCCCCTGAAGCTTCCGAGGTTCCGGCGCTGACGCCCGTTCCTCCCACCCCCTTCACTGCCTTCCGCCGCTCCTCCGCCCCATGACCAGCTGGCTTCTGCTTGCCGAGGCAGGCGCGTCCGCCGCAGGGACGCCCGAGGGAGGTCTGTTCGACCTCGATGCCACCCTGCCCCTGATGGCGCTGCAGGTGGTGATCCTCACCTTCATTCTCAATGCCCTCTTCTTCCGTCCCGTAGGCAAGGCCGTCGAGGACCGTGAGGGCTACATCTCCACTAGCCGCGCCGAAGCCAAGGAGAAGCTGGCCCAGGCCGAGCGCCTCGAGACCGACCTCAAGGCCCAGCTCAAGGAGGCCCGCCTCGAGTCCCAGCGGCTGATCGTCGAGGCCGAGCAGGAGGTCGACCGTCTCTATCGGGCCGCCCTCGCCGAGGCCACCGCCGAGGCCAACGCCTCCAGGGAGAGCGCCCGTCGTCAGATCGACGCCGAGCGCAACACGGCACTCACCCAGCTGGTCAAGGATGCCGATGACCTCGGCGAGCTGATCGTTTCCCGACTCCTGGCCGCGTCATGAACCCCTTCCTCTCTCCCCTGCTGGCCAGCCACGGCAGCTTCGGGCTCAACCTCAACCCGTTCGAGACCAACATCATCAACCTGGCGATCGTGATCGCCGGTCTGGTGTGGTTCCTGCGCGGCTTCCTCGGCGGCATCCTCGAGCGCCGCCGCGAGGCGATCCTCTCCGACCTGCAGGAGGTGGAACAGCGGCTTGCCGCCGCCCGCACCTCCCTGGCCGAAGCCCAGAAGGGTCTGGCCGAGGCCCAGCAGAAGGCCGAGCAGATCCGCATCGACGGCAAGGCCCGGGCCGAGGCCATCCATCTCGAGAGCCAGAAGCGCACCGTCGACGAGGTGGCCCGCGTCAAGCAGGGCGCCCAGTCGGATCTGGCCAACGAGGCCTCCCGGGTGAAGTCCCAGCTGCAGCGGGAAACGGCTCTCAAGGCCATCGAAAAGGCTCTCGCCGCGCTGCCCGGCAAACTCGACGACAAGGCCCAGGCCCGTCTGATCGACCAGTCCATCGCGACCCTGGGCAACAACTGATGCCTCTTCTCAACGCCATCACCACCCCCTACGCCGAGGCCTTCCTTCAGGTGGTCGGCACCGACGGTTCCGCCGACGCGGTGGTTCAGGAAGCCCGCAACCTGCTGGCCCTGTGGCATGAATCGCCCGAGCTGCGGGAGGCCATGGCTTCCCCCGTCCTCGAGGTGAGCGCCAAGAAGGCCGCCCTCACCAAGCTTTTCGAGGGCAAGGTCTCCCCCTCTCTGCTCAACCTGCTCAAGCTGCTGGCCGATCGCCAGCGCATCGGCTACCTCGATGCGGTTCTCGAGCGCGTGCTCGATCTCTATCGGGAGCAGAACGACATCGCTCTGGCCACCGTCACCTCTGCCGCCGCCCTGAGCGATGAGCAGAAGCAGAGCCTCACCGAGAAGGTGAAGTCCGTGGCCGGCACCGACAAGGTGGAGATCGACACCAAGATCGATCCTTCCCTGATCGGCGGTTTCGTGCTCAAGGTGGGCTCCCGCGTCATCGACGCCAGCCTCTCCGGTCAGGTGCGTCGCCTTGGGCTGGCGCTGGCCAAGGTGAGCTAGCCCGCTTCCTTTCCTCCTCTCTCCTCACCCTCTCCCCATCGCGTCCCCTCCGGGGACTTCCCTTCCATGGTTTCCATCCGACCCGACGAGATCAGCGCCATCCTCAAGCAGCAGATCGCCGACTACGACAAGTCGGTCTCGGTCAGCAACGTCGGCACCGTGCTGCAGGTGGGTGACGGCATCGCCCGCGTCTACGGCCTCGAGCAGGTGATGGCCGGTGAACTCGTGCAGTTCGAGGACGGCACCGAAGGCATCGCCCTCAACCTGGAGGACGACAACGTCGGCGCCGTGCTGATGGGAGAGGGCCGCGGCATTCAGGAAGGCAGCACCGTGAAGGCCACCGGCAAGATCGCCGCCGTGCCGGTGGGCGACGCCATGCTCGGCCGCGTGGTCAATTCCCTCGGTCAGCCGATCGACGGCAAGGGTGAGATCGCCACCACCGAGACGCGCCTGATCGAATCGATGGCTCCCGGCATCATCCAGCGCAAGTCCGTGCATGAACCCATGCAGACCGGCATCACCGCCATCGACGCGATGATCCCCATCGGCCGCGGCCAGCGCGAGCTGATCATCGGCGACCGCCAGACCGGCAAGACCGCCATCGCCATCGACACCATCCTCAACCAGAAGGGTGAGGACGTGGTCTGCGTGTACGTGGCCGTGGGCCAGAAGGCCGCCTCGGTGGCCAACGTGGTGGAAGTGCTGCGCGAGCGCGGCGCCCTCGACTACACCGTGGTGGTGGCCGCCAGCGCCTCCGAGCCCGCCGCCATGCAGTACCTGGCCCCCTACACCGGCGCGGCGATCGCCGAGTCGTTCATGTACAAGGGCAAGGCCACCCTGGTGGTGTACGACGACCTCACCAAGCAGGCCCAGGCGTACCGCCAGATGTCGCTGCTGCTCCGCCGTCCCCCCGGTCGCGAGGCCTACCCCGGCGACGTCTTCTACTGCCACAGCCGCCTGCTCGAGCGCGCCGCCAAGCTGTCTGACGCCATGGGCAAGGGCTCGATGACCGCCCTGCCGATCATCGAGACCCAGGCCGGTGACGTGTCGGCCTACATCCCGACCAACGTGATCTCGATCACCGACGGCCAGGTGTTCCTCAGCTCCGACCTGTTCAACTCCGGCCTGCGCCCCGCCATCAACGTGGGCATCTCCGTGAGCCGGGTGGGCGGCGCCGCCCAGACCAAGGCCATCAAGAAGATCGCCGGCACCCTGAAGCTGGAGCTGGCCCAGTTCGACGAACTGGCCGCCTTCTCCCAGTTCGCCTCCGACCTCGACGCCGCCACCCAGCAGCAGCTGGCCCGCGGCAAGCGCCTGCGCGAGATCCTCAAGCAGCCCCAGTTCAGCCCCCTGCTGCTCGCCGAGCAGGTCGCCGTGGTCTACGCCGGCGTGAAGGGACTGATCGACGAGATCCCTGTGGATCAGGTCACCCAGTTCACCCGTGAACTGCGCGAGTACCTGCGCACCAACAAGCCCGACTTCATCTCCAAGGTGCAGTCCGAGAAGCAGCTCAGCGATGAAGCCGAGTCGATGCTCAAGGACGCCATCAAAGAGGTGAAGGCGAGCATGCTCGCCACCGCCTGATCGGAGCCCTATTCGATGGCGAACCTCAAGGAAATCCGCGACCGGATCAGTTCGGTCAAGAACACGCGCAAGATCACTGAGGCCATGCGCCTCGTGGCGGCCGCCAAGGTGCGCCGTGCCCAGGAGCAGGTGTTGCGCAGCCGCCCCTTCGCCGACCGGCTGGCGCGGGTGCTGCAGAACCTCCAGACCCGCATGGGGTTCGCCGGTGCCGATGCTCCCCTGCTGGCGGAGCGCGACGTGCGCAGGATCACCCTGCTCTCCGTCACCGGCGACCGGGGCCTCTGCGGCGGCTACAACTCCAACATCATCAAGCGCACCGAGCAACGCTTCGCGGAGCTCAAGGGCCAGGGTTATGAGGTGGACATGGTGCTGATGGGCCGCAAGGCCATCACCTATTTCCAGAACCGCAACTACCCGATCCGCGCCACCTTCACCGGTCTGGAGCAGGTGCCCACGGCCGCCGAAGCCGACAACATCGCCAGTGAAGTTCTGGCCGAGTTCCTCTCGGGCAGCACCGATCGGGTGGAGATCATCTTCACCAAGTTCATCAACCTGGTGAGCTCCCAGCCCGTGGTGCAGACCCTTCTGCCCCTCGATCCGCAGGGCATCGCCGTCTCCGACGACGAGATCTTCCGCCTGATCACCCGCGACGGTCAGCTGGGCGTGGAGGTGAGCAAGCGTGAGAACGCTTCGGCACCTCTCCCCTCCGACTTCGTGTTCGAGCAGAGCCCCGAGCAGCTGCTCAACGCCCTGCTGCCGCTCTACCTCTCCAACCAGCTGCTGCGCTCCCTCCAGGAAGCCGCCGCCAGCGAACTGGCCAGCCGGATGACGGCCATGAACAACGCCAGCGACAACGCCAAGGCCCTCGCCAAGACGCTGACGCTGGATTACAACAAGGCCCGTCAGGCCGCCATCACCCAGGAGATCCTCGAGGTGGTGGGAGGTTCCGCCGGCATGGGCTGACGCCCCTTCCGTGCCCCTTGCACCGAACCCCCGGAAGCTGCCCGTCAGGGCCGCCTCCGGGGGTTCCTGCTTGGGGCGGGTTGCCTTGCCGGGGCAGGATCGGAAGAGAGTTCCGGGGCGCCGATGGCCGAGGGGGGAGGTGCCGCAGGGGCGCTGCAGATCGAGCGCCTGTTTCCGCTGGCGATCGGCCGGGCGGTGCTGCCGCCCGATCCGCTCCACACCGCCGTGCAGCTGCAGGTGATCGACGGGCTGCGGGGGGAGGCTGCCTCCAACCCCGATCCCGGCTGCGCCTGGACCGGCGACCTCAACGGGGTGTGGCAGCTGCACCGCCATCCGGCCTTCGCTCCGCTGATCGAGCGGATCGCGCAGCAGGCCTTGGCCTATCTGGAGGCCGTGGGCTTCGATCGTCAGGCGGTGGCCCTGCACCTGCAGCGCTGCTGGCCGGTGGTGACTGAGGAGGGGCAGGTGATCGGCCGCCACCATCACCCCAACGCCCATCTCAGCGCCGTGTACTACCTGAGCGGCGATGGCAGCGGCCGCTGCGGCTGCCTGCGCTTCTGGCCGCGCGAGCATCCCAACGAGCTTGTGAGCGGCCTGGCGGTGGGGCACGGGGGGCCGATCGCCACAGGCCATCCGCTCAACGCCCCCTGGGTGGATGTGGCCCCGCGGGCGGGGCTGCTGCTGCTGTTCCCGTCCCGGATCGAGCATGCCGTGCTCGCCAACGAGGATCCCGACGACCGGCGGGTGTCGATCAGCCTCGACTTCGTGCTCACCGCCCCCGCCACAGCCGGCTCCGCTCCTCCGGAGTACCTGGCGCCCCATCCCAGCCACTGGCAGGAGCTCGGAGGGGGGACCCCACCACCGGCGAACCCGTGATCCGGGAAGATGGGGCCTCCGATGTCCCGGACCGCTGCCCATGAGCGCCAGCTTCACCGTGATCGCCGAGCTCGACGGCACCAGCCATACCTTCCCCTGCGGTGAGGATCAGACCGTGCTGGCCGCCGCCGAAGCCGCCGGCGTGCCGCTGCCCAGCAGCTGCTGCTCCGGGGTGTGCACCACCTGCGCCGCCCGGCTGCTCGAGGGCAGCGTGCACCAGCCCGATGCGATGGGTGTGAAGGCCGAGCTGCAGGAGCAGGGCTTCGCCCTGCTGTGTGTGGCCTATCCCCGCAGCGATCTGAAACTGGTGGCCGGTCAGGAGGACGCGCTCTACGAGGCCCAGTTCGGCCAGTACCAGAAGTGAGGCTGGTGCCCCTGGAGCTCTGGCTGCCGCCGGCCCCGGGGCCGGTGCTGCCGCGGCTGCGGCGGGCGCTGGCCGAGGCGGCGGGAGTCGATGGCGAGCCGTTGCGCTGGGCGATCACCGCCGCCGATGCGGAGCGGGGCCTGCGGCTGGAGGCCGTGCTGATCGTTCCGGAGCCGGACGCCCCATGAGCGGGGCGGCTCCGCCCCTGCCCACCCTGCTGGTGATCCCCACCGGCGTGGGCTGTGCCGTGGGCGGTTACGCCGGTGATGCGCTGCCCGCGGCCCGGCTGCTGGCGGCCGCCAGCGGTTGCCTGATCACCCATCCGAACGTGATGAATGCGGCGTCGCTCTACTGGAGCGACCGGCGCATCCACTACGTGGAGGGCTGGAGCCTGGATCGCTTCGCCGCCGGTGTGATCGCTCTCCGCCCGGTGCCCTCCCAGCGGGTGGGGCTGCTGCTGGACGCGGGCATCGAGCCGGAGCTGGCCCTGCGCCATCGCCAGGTGGCGGAGGCCTGCCGCGCCAGCCTGGGGCTGCCGCTCGGCCCGGTGCTGGTCACCGACGCGCCGCTCGGGGTGCGGCTGAGCAGCGGCCCCAGCGGCGCCAGCTGGGGCACGCTCGATCGGCCCGATGCGCTGCTGCGCGGCGGCGACCGGCTGGTGGCGGCCGGTGCCACGGCGGTGGCGGTGGTGGCCCGTTTCCCCGACGATCCAGGCAGCGAGGCCCTGGCCGCCTACCGCCAGGGCGACGGGGTGGATGGGCTGGCGGGGGCGGAGGCGGTGATCAGCCATCTGCTCAGCCGCCACCTGGGGGTGCCCTGCGCCCACGCCCCGGCGCTCGAGCCCCTCCCCCTTGATCCCGCCCTCGACCCCCGCGCCGCCGCCGAGGAGCTGGGCCATACCTTCCTGCCCTGCGTGCTGGTGGGGCTGAGCCGGGCGCCCGACCTGCTGCCCGAGCCCGCCAGCCGCGGCGGCTGCCTCCAGGGCGAGGATCTGGGGGCGGTGGTGGCTCCGGCCGGCGCACTGGGAGGCGCGGCGGTGCTCGCCTGCGCCGAGCGGGGCGTGCCGCTGATCGCCGTGACGGGCAATGCCTGCGTGCTCGAGGTGCGTGCCGAGTCCCTGGGGCTCACGGTTCTCCCGGCCGCGAGCTACGGCGAGGCGGCGGGGCTGGTGCTGGCCCTGAGGGAAGGAATCGATCCGCTGAGCCTGGGCCGTCCACTGCCGGGACTGGCTCTGCCAGGGCTGGCCTGAGCCGCACGCCGGCTGGCGGGCTCAGCGCAGGCAGGCCATCGGATGGCGGGGAGCCACGCCCAGGGCCTTGGCGACGCCGGGATGGCAGACGGCGCCATCCACCGTGTTGAGGCCCGAGAGCAGTTCGGGCCGGTCGGTGACGGCCTCGATCAGACCCCGGCCCGCCATCACCAGGATGTAGGGCAGGGTGACGCTCACCAGGGCCTCGGTGGAAGTGAAGGGCACCGCGCCCGGCATGTTGCCCACCGCGTAGTGCTGCACGCCGTGGATGGTGACCACCGGGTCGGTGTGGGTGGTCTCGCGGCTGGTGGCGATGCAGCCTCCCTGGTCGATCGCCACGTCGACGATCACCGAGCCGGGGCGCATGCGCTTCACCAGCTCCTCGTCGACCAGGGTGGGAGCGCGCCCTCCGGGGAGCAGCACCGCGCCGATCAGCAGGTCGGCGCCCGGCACCAGCCGCTGGATCAGGCTGCGGCTGCTCACCAGGCTCACCAGCCGCCCTCGCCGGTCGGATTCCAGGCCCCGCAGGCGCTGGGGGGAGCGGTCGAGCAGGAACACCTCCGCATCCATGGCGGCGGCGATGCGGGCGGCATTCCAGCCCACGGTTCCGGCCCCGAGCACCACCACCCGGGCGGGTCGCACGCCGGTGCAGCCGCCGATCAGCACCCCGCGGCCTCCCTGGGGCTGCTCCAGCAGCCGGGCGCCCACCTGGGCCGCCAGCCGCCCCGCCACCTCGCTCATCGGCGCCAGCAGGGGCAGGCTGCCGTCGTCGAGCTGCACGGTTTCGTAGGCCACTGCCGTGGTGCCGGCCTCCAGCAGGGCCCGCCCCACCTCCGGGTAGGCCGCCAGGTGCAGGTAGGTGAACAGCACCAGGTCGCGGCGGAGGAAACCGAATTCCTCGGGCTGCGGTTCCTTCACCTTCACCACCAGGTGGGCGGCCCAGGCCTCCTCCCGATCCACCAGCCGGGCCCCGGCGGCGAGATAGTCGTCGTCGGTGATGCCGGCGCCCAGGCCCGCCCCGGCCTGCACCCGCACCTCCATCCCCTGGGACACCAGTTCATTGACCCCGTCAGGGGTGAGGGCCACCCGGCGCTCATCGCGCTTGATCTCGGTGGGCACCCCGATGCTTGCCATCGGGGAGGCCAGGGGCGCGGCGCGGCCGTTGACTGCCATGGGGGAGGGATGGCACCGCTGCACCCTAGGCGCAGGCAATGGGCATCCGCCACCCGCCGCCGAAGGAGCGGCCGCTCACCTTCAGCACCGGCGCCGCCTGGCGGCGCTTGAACTCCGCCCGCTGCAGCAGGTGCTGCACCCGCTGGGCCAGGGCCGGATCGGCGCCGCCGGCGATCAGCTGCTCGGCGGAGGCCAGGCCTTCGATCGAGGCCTTGAGCAGCGGGTCGAGCACGTCGTAGTCGGGCAGGGAATCGCTGTCCCGCTGGTCGGGACGCAGCTCGGCGCTGGGGGGCTTCTCGCGGATCGCGCCTCCGATCAGCTCGCCCTCGGCAGGCAGCCCCAGGGCGGCGCGGCAGGGGCCGGCGGCCGGGGAGTCGATCCAGTCGCAGAGGGCGAACACGGTGGTCTTGTAGAGGTCGCCGATCACCGCCAGGCCACCGTTCATGTCGCCGTAGAGGGTGCAGTAGCCCACCGCCAGCTCTGACTTGTTGCCGGTGGAGAGCAGCAGGCGGCCCTCCTGGTTCGCCACCGCCATCAGCACGGTGCCCCGGAGGCGCGACTGCAGGTTCTCGGCGGTGAGCCCGTCGGGGGTGTGGCCCAGCACCGGGGTGAGGGCGTCGTCGCAGGCGCTCATCAGCGGCGCGATCGGCAGCGTGGCCAGCGGCATGCCCAGCCGATCGGCCAGGGCGGCGGCGTCGTCGAGCGATCCCGCCGAGCTGTAGGGGGAGGGCAGCCGCAGGGCGCGCACCCGCTCCGGCCCCAGGGCGGCGCAGGCGATCACCGACACCAGGGCCGAGTCGATGCCGCCGCTGAGCCCGAGCAGGGCCGTGCGGAAGCCGCATTTGCGCGCGTAGTCGCCCAGCCCCAGCACCAGGGTGCGAAACAGCTGTTCCGGTTCGCTGGGCTCGGGCTCGGGTCGCTCGCTGCCGCCGGTGGCCCCATCCCAGACGCTCAGCTGCTCGGCGGCGCAGGCCAGCTGCTTCACCACGCTGCCGGCGGCGTTGACCACGAAGCTGGCGCCGTCGAACACCAGGTCGTCGTTGCCGCCCACCTGGTTCACGTACACCACCGGGCAGGCCAGCCGGGCGGCGGCCCGGGCCGCCAGGCGGCGGCGCAGGGCCGGCTTGCCCCGGCCGAAGGGGGAGGCGGAGAGGTTGAGCAGCAGATCCGGGCTCTGGGCCGCCAGGGCGCCGATCGGATCGTCGCCGGCCAGCCGCTCGCCGATGAGGTCCTCCTCCACCCACAGGTCTTCGCAGATGCTGAGGCCCAGGCGCCAGCGCCGCCCGCGCCGCTCCAGCTCCAGCACCGCCGCCGCCTCGCCGGGGCGGAAGTAGCGCCGCTCATCGAACACGTCGTAGCTGGGGAGCAGGCGCTTGCGCCCCACCACCCGCCAGCCGCCCGCCTCCACCAGGGCCACAGCGTTGTGCAGACGGGGCATCTCCGCCCCCGGGATCGGTTCGGCCATGCCCACCAGCACCGCCAGCTCCGCGGGCAGGCCGGCGGCGAGCTCGTCGAGCACCCGCCGCTGGCGCCCGATCAGGGCCGGGCGCAGCAGCAGGTCGCGCGGGGGATAGCCCCAGAGCGACAGCTCCGGCGTGAGCATCAGATCCGCCCCCGCGGAGGCGGCTTCGGCCGCCATCGCCGCGATCCGCCGGCCGTTGCCCTCCAGGTCGCCCACGAGCGGGTTCAGCTGGGCGAGGGCGAGGCGCATCAGGGCGGGGCGAGACCGTAGGGATTGTCGGGCAGGAGCAGGGGCCAGAGCGCGGCCGGCACCGCCGCCGCTTCGGGGTGGGCGCGGATGCCGGAGCTGGCGGTGGCCGGCACCTCCAGCGCCAGCACCTCCGGCTTCGCCCCCAGGGCCTGGAGCCGTGCCAGCCCCTCGGGCGCCAGGGGCCAGCCCAGGCGCGGCACGATCGCCAGCCGGCAGCCCGGCAGCCAGCGTTCCGCCTGCCGCCAGCGGGGGATGTCTCCCGCCAGGTCGCTGCCCACCACGAACACCGCTTCGCTGGTGGGCCAGCGGCGACGGGCCCGCTCCAGGGTCTCCATCGCCCAGGGGCTGCTGAGCTCCTGCTCCAGGGTGAGACGTGGATCGCCGATGGCGTTCACCAGGGCCTCCAGCAGGGCGGAGCGCAGGTCCAGCGGCGCCGCATGCTGCTTGAGAGGGTTGTCGCTGGCCCAGGTGGCCACGGCCGGGTAGTGGCGCAGCAGGCCCTCAAGCAGCGCGCGGTGGCCGAGGGTGGGGGGATCGGCGCTGGTGCCCAGCAGGGCGATCGCGGCGGGGTCTCCGGCGGGCACGCGCGTCAGGGCAGCAGGCCGGGGCCGAGGGCGTCGCCGCCCCCCTGGCGCCATTCGCTGAGCCAGCGCCGGGTCTCCGGGTCCTGCTCCGTGAGCCGGCGCAGCAGGGCTCCGGGGCGGCCGGCGGCGGCGGTGGAGCGCAGCAGCTCGGCGGCCGCCAGGCGCCCCGTGCGGCGGGTGGTGGCCACCTGGGCCAGCGACAACCCTCTCAAGCAGCATGCGGCGCCGCTGGAC
>JANWUS010000042.1 GCA_024958715.1 Cyanobium sp. FGCU52
GACGGGCGTCTGTGGAGAAGGTGGTTATGGGGGGTATGTGCGACAGGCTCCTAGGAGCGTGTCGCACGTTGCGCCCATGGCAGAACTCCGTGGCGGTTGAATCCGGAGATTCAGGGATGCCTGCTCCCAGCGCCGCCGCAATGAACCGGGTGCTCAGGACGTCGCCACAGAGACCCGGAACAGCTTGCGCAGGTTGTGGGTGGTGGCCATCAGCGCCCATTCGCCATTGACCTTCTCCAGCCCACGCAACCGGAAGCGATCCAGTCCTCGGGCCCCTTTGATCTGACCGAACACCGGCTCCACGATCGTCTTGCGCAGGGCATAGATCGCCTGACCGGCCACCGAGCGCAGCTTGCGATCCATCCACCCCCTGGCATCAAGATCCCGGGGTGCAGGCCCCCGGGATGGCCTTGGCCTCTGGCCGATGCACGCCACTGCGCAGCCGTGGCACGCTGAAGGTCGGCCGACGACGACCGGAGCGCTGCGGCGCCGTGCTGGCCTGGACGGGCAAGCCTTGTACAAGGATCCTGCTTATTCAACGGTCCACACGGTCCGTTGAATAAGCCCCGCCCCAGGGAGGGCGGAACCACGGACGACCGCCCGACTCCCCTTTAGGATGTACTTGTACATCCGTGCTGACCATGGCAACGACGCGCCTGTTCCGCAACGGCAACTCCCAGGCGGTGCGCATTCCGGCCGAGCTCGCCTACGAGCGCTCCGACCTTGATCTGGAGATCGAGCGTTGTGGCGATGAGCTGCGCATCAGACCCGCTGGACGACGCATCACTGGAGCGCTGGAGGCCCTGGCTTCTTTCTCGCCCTCGTTCATGGCAGAAGGGCGTGAGCAGGACGAGCAGCAGGAGCGGGAGGCGCTGTGAGCCTCAGGCCCCGCTATCTGCTCGACACCAACATCTGCATCTATCTGATGAAGCACCAGCCACCGCAGGTGGCGGAACGCTTCTCCTCCTGCATGGTCGGGGAGGTGCTGATCTCGGCAATCACAGCTGCGGAGCTGGAGTACGGAGTGGTGGCATCCGGTGAGGACGCCGATCGCAATCGTGCCGCGATGGACCGTTTCCTGCGCGAGGTGCCCGTCGCTCCGTTCGATGCTGACGCGGCCAGGGTCTACGGCCTGGTGCGGCTGGCGAGTCGGGAGCGACGGCGTGACGCGCTCGACAAGCTGATCGCCGCCCACGCCCTTGCCCTCGATCTCACCCTGGTGACCAACAACCCCCGGGACTTCGCCGACTACCCGGACCTGAGGATCGAGAACTGGGTGGGCTGAGCCCCGCGTCGCCATGCTCACCCCCAGGGCACGTCGAGGCACTCCATCAGAACCACGCCCTGGTGGATGCTGTGGATCTGCACCAGGCCCCACGCAGCACAAGGGGGTGGCTGTCGCCAGGTCATCCCGCCTGCTGGCGCCCCCTCTCGCAGACGGAGGCCGAGAACCCCCGCCAGCGAACGGGACATGCTGCGACCTGACTCACTGGATCCAGGCCGCTGAGCACGCCTGAGAGCGGTAGCCACCATTGATAGGCACCATGGGGCCAGACCGATGGACATCGCGCGTCTGTTTCAGTCCGGCCGCAGCCAGGCGGTGCGGTTGCCCAAGGCTTATCGCTTCAGCGGCACCGAGGTGGTCGTGAAGCACTTCGGCAATGGCGTGCTGCTGCTGCCGATCGAGGATCCCTGGCAGACCCTTGAGGCCGGACTGGCCGCCTTTGAGCCTGGCATTCAGTTCGATCGCGAGCAGCCGGAGCATCAGCAGCAGCGGCCGGAGATCACGCCTTGATCCTGCTCGACACCAACATCTGCATCCACATCATCAACGCCAAGCCGCCGGCGGTGCTGCAGCGCTTCGAGGGCTACCGCATGGGCGAAATCGGACTCTGCAGCGTGGTGGCGGCGGAGCTGGCCTACGGCGTCGCCAAGAGCGGTTCAATGCGGAACCGACAGGCTCTGGATCTGTTTCTGGCGCCCTTCGCGATCCTGCCCTTTGAGGAAGCTGCCTTCTGGCCTGCTCCCCACCAGCCTGAGGACGCGCCTGCACCCGTTGGTCCCTTGACTCACCCCGGTGCTCACGGGGGGCCCCCGCCAGCCGCTGAACCTCCAGCTGGTGCCGGTGGGACCCGGTCGCCGCGCGAGCCTACCGATCGAGCAGCGGCGGCATCTGCCGGGGCTGTTCCGCTACCTGGCCGATGCCCCCAGCCTCCAGCTCTGCGCCGGCGGCGACCGCCTGCCGGTGGCCATGGAGGGCGACTACCTCCGCCTGCAGCGGGCCTACCTGCGGGCCCAGCCGCCGGGAGCGGCGGGCCAGCCGATGCTGGTCAACCTGGAGGGCCTGATCACCCAGCGTCCGTCGGCCGAACCGGGTCGGGGAAGCGAGCGCACCCTGGTGGTGGACCGCTTCGTGAGCGTGCATCCCGGCCAGGCCTGCCCCCAGGGGGCCCCCTCCGGCCACCCCGATCGTCCGCCCATGGCCCAGCTTCCCCTGCGCGGCACCCTCTGGGGGCTCCAGGCTCTGCAGAGCAGCGAGGGCCCCAGGCCGATCGAGCCCCCGGACCGACCGGCGGAGTTGCAGTTGGCGGCTGACACCGACCGCCTGGGCGGCAGCGGCGGTTGCAATCGGCTGATGGGCGGCTTCCAGCTCAGCGGCGGACGGCTTCGCTTCTCCAGGCTGGCGAGCACCCCGATGGCCTGTCCGGCCGCGGTGATGGCCTTCGAACGGCGCTACGTGCAGGCGCTGGGGCAGGTAGGACGCTGGAGCATCGACAAGGCCAACCTGCTCCTGCAGGACGAGCGGGGCCGCACCCTGCTGCTGTTCACCGCCGTCCGATGAACGTCCCCCGTGGGCCGGCCTTGCGCCCCGAAGTGACGGCACTGCAGGGGCCGCCCCTGTCCGTGCCCGTGCGGATCGAGCAGCCCTTCCTCTGCGGGCGGGAACGACCCGGGAATCCACTGGCCCTGGCCGATCCCGCCAGCAGCCTGGGCTGGCGGGAACTGGAGCAGGCCACCACGGCCCTGGCCGCCACGTACAGGGGGCTGGGGCTCCAGCGCGGCGATCGGCTGGCCACCCTGCTGC
Source organism: Cyanobium sp. FGCU52 (assembly GCA_024958715.1). Taxonomy (GTDB): domain Bacteria; phylum Cyanobacteriota; class Cyanobacteriia; order PCC-6307; family Cyanobiaceae; genus Cyanobium. The sequence goes on from JANWUS010000042.1 coordinate 3,086, forward strand.
CCAACCAGCTGGAGCTGATGGTGAGCGACCTGGCCTGCCTGCAGGCCGGGCTGGTGATCTGTCCGCTGAACTACCGCTATGCGGCGCCGGAAATCGATCACGTTCTGAACCTGGTGCAGCCGGCCCTGTTGCTGGCCGATCCCAGCCGGGCCCCGCTCCTGGACGCCTGCAACTGGCGCGGGCCCCATCCGCCCCTGATGGTCGAAGCAGGATCCGGGTGGCGCCGCCTGTGGGCAGAGCCCAGGGGGCCTGCAACACCATCCGCCCCTGTCCCGGATGCAGGCCAGCCCCACGAGGCCGCCCTGATCTACTTCACCTCCGGCACCACCGGCCACCCCAAGGCCGTCACGCACACCCGATCCAGCCTGGGGGTGATGCTCGCCAGCCAGGAGCAGGTGCTGGGCCTGGGGACCGGCGACCGCCTGCTGGTCACCAGCTCGATGGCCCACATGTCCGCCTCGATGACGGGGCTGGCAGCTCTGCTGGCGGGGGCCACCCTGATCACACCCCACAGCGGCGCCAGCGATGAACTGCTGCAACTGCTGCGGCGTCACCGGCCCACGGTGATGGCGATCCTGCCCCCCGCCCTGATGGCCCTGATCCGCGATCCCCGCGTCGCCCCGACGACCTGGCCAGCCTGCGGCTGGTGATCAGTGGGGGCGATCGGGTCAGCCCCCAGTTGCAGCAGGAGTTCGCCAAAGCGGTGGGGGTCCCCCTGCATGAGCTGTACGGGATGAGCGAGCTGGGGGTGCCGGCAGTGACGCCGGCGGGGGTGACCCCACTACCCGGCTCGATCGGGCCGGCGTGTCCGGCCTATGCGCTGGAGCTGCGCCGCACCGACGGCAGCCCCTGCGGCCCGGAGGAAGCGGGAGAGCTGTGGGTGAGCAGCGCGGCGCTGATGCGGGGCTACTGGGGCGATCCGCAGGCCACCGCGGCCTTCCTCCAGCAGGGCTGGCTGAACACCGGCGATGTGATGCGCCGTGACGCCGATGGCTGGTTGTGGTTCGAGGGCCGGCGCAAGCAGATGATCATTCACCGCTGCTGCAACATCTGCCCCCAGGACGTGGAAGACGCGCTGATGACCCACCCGTCGGTGGATCTGGCCGGAGTGATCGGCATCCCCGATCCGGTGAACGGCGAGAACGTGTGGGCCTACGTGACCCTGCGGCCTGGCTCAACGCCGCCCGGCGAAGCCGAGCTGATCGCCCATGCGGCGGCCCTGATCGGCGTCCGGGCCCCCAGGGAGGTGCGGGTGCTGGCGTCGATGCCCCTGAACGCCACGGGCAAGGTGGACCGCCAGGCCCTGCAGCGCCTTGAGCCCCTGGCCTCGGCCGAAGCAACCGACAGGTCGAGGGGAGCCATCCCAGGAGGGGCTTGAACCCTCACCCCAGGCCGCCCAGCCGGATCAGCGCACCCACCACCACGAAGGCGATCGCCAGGGCGGTGATGGCGCGGATGTGCCAGGCCAGCCCGTCCAGGTGGTCGTCGGTGAGCAGGGGAATCAGCCGCAGCCGGGCGTGCAGGGCCAGGGCAGCGGTGGCGGCCAGCAGCGCCAGCTTGGTGCCCACCAGCATCCCGATCGGGTTGACCGGGCTGAACAGCCCGTGGAAGCCCGGCAGGTAGATCCAGGCCATGCAGGCCCCGGTGATCACCTGGATGGCGAGGGCACCGAGCCCCAGAGGCTCGAACAGCTCCTCGAAGGCGCGGATCCGCTGGGCGCTCCTCTCCCGCAGGGCTTGCGGCAGCACGCCGAGATCCAGCACCAGGTGGCCGCCGGTCCAGACGGTAGCGGCCAGAGCGTGGACGATCACCAGCAACGGAAAGACGGGCACGGGCATCCGAGGGACTGCGTCCACGATGGCGAGCACACGCCATGGATCAACAGGTTTGATCATGAGCTTTGATCAACACATTGCCTTGATGCCCTACCTTCATTCCGCCTTCTTGACCACCTTCTGTTGACTGCCTATTGACATGAATGGTCATGCTCCGCTTGTGCGGCAGATCGGCCGCGCCAGCTACCACTTGCCAGCGGCAGGGGGATGATCGAAACAAGCGTTTCCGTCAGCCTTCATGTCGGATGTCTTTGGTGATTATCTGCGCACGATCGGACGGATTCCGATGCTCACCCCCGCGGAGGAACTGCACCTGGCCGCCGTCGTGCAGGAGTGGCTCAACCACCCCCATCCCGACGAGGTGCTTGAGCGCCGTGGACGACGGGCGATGAAGCGGATGGTGACCGCCAACCTGCGCCTGGTGGTCTCCGCCTGCCGGCCCCATCAGCAGCGGATGCAGCACCTGGGCCTCGATCCGATCGATCTGGTGCAGGCGGGCAATCTCGGCCTGATCCGGGCAGTGGAGCGCTTCGATCCCACCCGTGGCTACCGCTTCTCCACCTACGCCTACTGGTGGATCCGTCAGGCCGTGGTCCGCCACATCCAGGATCACGGCAGCGCAATCCGCATCCCTCCCCAGGTGATGGATCTGGCGCGCAAGGTGGAAGGCGTGCGCAGCGGCGCAAGGGGACCCCTGCCCCTGGCCTCCATTGCAGCGGAACTGGGGGAAAGCGAGCAGCGGCTGGCCTTCGTGCTGCGCACCGTGCAGAACAGCCGTGCCCTCTCCCTCGACCAGCGCCTGGGGGAAAGGGAGGCCGACGGCAGTCTCCTGGACCGCATCGGCGATGGCCGCGAGGCCCATGAGCCCCAGAGCTACGACTGGCTGCGTCTGGAGGTGGCGAAGCTCTCGAGCCTGGAGCGCCAGATCCTCGATCTGCGCTACGCCAGCGAACCGGGCCTGACGCTGAAGATGGCCTCCGAGCAGATCGGCATCCCCCGCGACCGGCTCAAGCGCATCGAGCGCCGGGCCCTCGACAAGCTGCGGCAGAGGGTGTCGCCGATGCTTCACCCGGCCTGAGGCGAGACGATGGCAGGGCCGGGATCGCTGGGATGCAGCTGCAGACCCTGCGAACCGGATGAGCAGCGGGCCAGGAGATCACTCACGGACAGGGCCCGCGCAAACAGATAGCCCTGGAAGCGTTGAATGCCCAGGTTCTTCAGCTGGGTCAGCGTGTTGGGGTCATCCACACCTTCCGCCACGATCTCCATGCCCATCTGGGGGGCCATCCCAGCCACCATTCTCACGATCTGACGGGCCAGATCATCGCTGCGCATCGCCATCACAAAGGACTTGTCAATCTTCACCTCGTCGGGCTGCAGACTGGAGAGCAGATGCAACGACGAGTAACCCGTGCCAAAGTCATCCAGAGACAGCCTCATCCCCATGCTTCGCAGGGACTGCAGATTGTCAAGCACCACCGTGTTGCGCTCGATCACTGATCGCTCTGTGAGCTCAATCGTGAGACTTTCAGGAGTGATCTGATGGTGGTCGAGCTGCTTCTCAAGTCGCTCCACCAAGCCCGGATCAGAAAGAATGGAAGGTGCGAGATTCAGGGAGAGACGAGGAGTCGCAGGCTGCACCCCCAAGCCGATCAAACGCCGCTCCAGTTCGGCATAGCGCTACAGCGAGACCTCCAACAGTTCGTTACCGAGCAGCAGAATCTGCCGGTGTCGCTCCGCCAGGTCGATGAACAGCTCAGGCGAGATGGCCCCCAGCTGCGGATGCTTCCAGCGCGCCAGCGCCTCCACTCCCTGGAGCCGACCATCGGCACCCACGATGGGCTGGAAAACCACATCGATGGTGTGGTCCCGCACGGCCTGGATCAGATCCACGTAGAGGCGATAGTCGTCGAGCGGGGCCGCACCCTCGGCCACATCGAAGATGGCGATTCGGGTGTGCTTGTGCTGCTTCGCCCGTGACATGGCGATATCACAGCGCTTCATCGTCAGCTCGGCGTTGCCCGCCTCGAGCGGCTCGAGGTCGATGCCGATGCTGATGCTCAGCTCCAGCTCCACACCGGGCAGATGCACTGGCACCTCGAAGGCACTGGCGATCCGGCTGGCCAGGCTGTAGGCAGCCGCCCTGGCATCCCGCTGATCGAGGCCATCGCTGTCGTTCTGCGCCACGAGCATGGCGAACTCATCGCCGCCGTAGCGCGCCAGGAAATCGCCGCTCCGCATCCCCGTGCGCAGGCGATCGGCCACCACCACCAGCACCGCATCACCGATGGCATGGCCATAGGTGTCGTTGATGCTCTTGAAGCGATCGACATCGATGAACAGAATCGCGAAACGCCCGCCTTTCGCCGCAGGTTTCTCGGCCTGCAATTCGAGATGCTCAATGAAGTAGCGCCGGTTCGGCAGCTGGGTGAGGGGATCGAACAGCGCCAGGGAACGGGCTCCCCGCAGGAAATGCTGGAAGCGGCGCGCCAGCAGTTCCAGCTGACGCTCCAGCCCTCGCTCGGGCATCCCCCGGGGCGGGGCATCGGGCTCCAGCAACCGGGCCATCACCCGCTGGTCGGCCTCGGGCGACGCCGGATCCAGGCCGGTGCGGACCAGAAGCCGATCGAGCTCCCGGCTGGCATGGCGGATCCGGTGGTTGGTGCGCCGTTCCATCCGGCGCCTCACCAGGGTCTGGCGACGCCGCTCCAGCAGCAGCATCGCCCGGATCCCGAGGATCACCAGACCCAGGCCCAGCAGGCGCAGCAGATCCGTGGCCAGGGAGGTGAGCAACGCCTCCCGGGTCGGCGTCCTGGCCACCCCCAGGTGCTCGCCGGCCGGTCCGTACAGGGCAGGCTCGATGCGCTGGTGGGGTGCCGCTGACAGCGGCACCAGGCCCTGACCCAGGCGGATGAGCCGCTCGTTGATCTCCGCCCCGTACTCCGATCGAACCAGGGGCTCGAACATCACCAGGGCGCCGTGGGGGGGGGCGACGCTGGCGTTGTCGGTGACCGGGGTGGCCACCCCGAGCATCCATTGTCCCGAGCCATTCGGGCAGGCCAGCCGCAGGCCGCTGTCGTTCGGCGCCCCGAGCCAGCGGATGTTGCGTCGGGCGCAGTCCGCCAGGGGGAGATCGGCCGCCCGGTCCTTGCCTCCATGGCTGTACACCAGCTGCGGACGGGCCGCCGGATCCAGCAGCACCAGCACGCCGCCTCCATCGAACAGGGAGGTGGTGCCCACATCGTTCCTCAGAAACGACGGATTGCGACCACGCACAAAGGCGTACATGTCGTCCCAGTGCCCCCAGTCGTAGGCGGTGCGCCGCACGGAGGCCAGAGAGGCGACCACGATCGCCATCGCCTCGCGATGGCGATCCCGCGCCTGCTGCTCCAGAGCCATCGACCGGCGCTCGATCTCCAGCACGCTCAGGGGCAGCAGCCCCAGGCCCAGCACGCTGAACACACCCCGGCGCACCCTTCTCGACGGCAGGGTGCGCCGCTCCTCCTTCCACCAGGAGCGAAGCGGTCTCAGAACCGGGTGAAGCAAAACCCCTCTCCCATCCGCGCCATCACCCTCGTCACGACCAGGGCGTTCCACATAACCATCTCTTAACACGCTTAGAATCCTTTTTCTCCCGCACGCCGGAGGTCACCCGCCTTGAAGGTCACCCATCACGGCGACGATCACCTCATCTGCCTCTCCTCGGAGGAAGTCGCCCTGCTGGTGGACATGTGCCACGCCGCCGTCATCTCCGACCACCTGGGCGTGGAGAAGGAGGCGCCGGCGCGGCTGCGCCGGTTCATGGCCGAGGTGCAGACCTCCCTGTTCGACACGGCCCAGACCGTCTGGCGCCACAAGCGCCGCATCCGCACGATCGCCGGGAGCTGAGCTCAGCGCTCGCCCAGCCGCCGCTCCTCCAGCAGGGTGACCACCGTCAGTCGCAGGGTGGCCCGGTTTCCCCCGGCGTCACGCCAGGCATCGAGCCAGCGCAGCAGGGGTGGCCCCTCGGGCTCGGTCCCCTCCGCCTCTGGCCCCTCCCCCAGCCGGTGCAGGAAGGCACGGGCATCATCAAGGCAGGAGGCCCCCTCCCCGAAGCCATCCAGCAGAGGATCGAGAGCCGCCAGCAACGTTTCGAGTTCAACCGTGCTGAGCACGGGCAGGGGATCGGTCATCGCATGCCCAGGCGGGCATCGGCCCGCTGACTCCAGCATGACGGCACCCCAGCCCTGGAGTCGACACCTAGTGTGGGGTGGGTCGTGAGCCGGAGATGCTCCACCTCAGCCTCCAGCTTCTGGTGTGCGTCACGCTCGTGCTGCGGGGCCTTGCCCTGTTCGGTCATCTGCGCCGGGTGTGGCAGTCCGACGGAGCCCCTTCTCCGGAGCGGCAGTTTCAGCGCGAGCTGCGCCGGCGTGGGCTGCTGGTGAGCCTGCCCCGCGGGCGCCACGACTGAACCGGCCCGCCTCTCGGCCTGCCGGCTCATCGGCGCCGCGAGGGGGACGGGGCCAGATGGTGCACGGCATGGAGGGCCACGCCCCAGAGCTCGGTGTCGCCGCCCTCCGGATCGAGGGGGATCGGCTCCCGGCCCTCGGCACTGGCGATCAGCCACAGGCGGCCGCCACGGAGCTGCAGGCGCCGCAGCAGGAAGGCGCCCCCATGGCAGACGACCACGACCATCCCGGGGCGGGCCCGCAGACTGCGGTCGATCACCAGCAGGTCGCCGTCGAGGATGCCGTCGCCGGCCATGGCATCGCCGGACACCCGCATGAAGAACGTGGAGAGGGGGCGGGGGATGAGCTCAAGGTTGAGATCGATGCGGGCCTCGACGTAGTCGTCGGCGGGACTGGGGAAGCCGGCCGCGACCGCTTCGCCGACCAGGGGGCAGAACCGCAGACCGGGCAGGTCGCGGAAGGGAACCGGCACACCGGGCGGAAGGGCGAGCAGCGGAGACGACACGAGGGCGGCGACAGCGACAGGGAGCAGTACACCTGTTCTACCCCAGGTGCCAGGCGCCGCTGCCGTCGAGCTCGAGCACGCGCCCGTGGAAACGCCGCAGGGTCGGCCGGTGGGCCACGCTCACCAGCGCCGACCCCGTGCGCACCAGGGCGTCGTAGAGCATCGCCTCGGTGGCCAGATCGAGGGCGCTGGTGGCTTCGTCAAGCAGGACGAAGCGGGGGGCATGGAGCAGCAGGCGGGCAAAAGCCAGCCGCTGCTGCTCGCCGAGGGAGAGCACGCGCGCCCAGTCCTGGCGAAGCTCGAGGTCGGGATAGCGGTGCAGCAGCTCCGGCAGCTGCACCGCCGCCAGCACCCGGCGCAGATGGGCGTCGCTGAAGCCGCCGTCGGCGGGATCGGCCGGCCGCGGATAGCAGAGCTGCTGGCGCAGGCTGCCCAGCGGCAGGTAGGGCTTCTGGGGAACAAACATCATCTGGCCGGGGGGCGGTTGCTCCACCACGCCGGCCGCAGGCGGCCACAGCCCGGCCAGCAGTCGCAGCAGCGAGGTCTTGCCGCAGCCGGAGGGGCCCACCACCAGCAGGCGCAGGCCCGGCTCGATCGCCAGGCTGAGGTCGCGGATCAGCAGACGGTCGCTGCCGGGGGGCCTGAGGTCGGCGTGGCGGACGCGCAGCACGGTGGAGGCGGGGGCGGCGGCGTGTAGGGCGGCGCCGGATCCAGGCGACGGGAGGCCGGTGAGCGCCGTGAGCCGGGCCTGGAAGTCGTCGAGCCGGCGGATCGAGGCGGCGATCGCGGCCAGCCGGTCGATGTTGTCGACCACGTAGCTGAGGGAGGTGAGCACCTGGGCGTAGGCCAGGCCGGCCTGGCCGAAGACCCCGAACTCCACCCGATGGGCGAAGAACAGCGGCGCCAGCACCAGCCAGGGCAGGAAGTCGGAGAAGGCGCCGTAGGAGTTCTGGATCACCGAGACCAGGGCCTCCCAGCGGATCAGCCGGTCGGCGTTGCCGATGGCGGCGCCGAGGCGGCGCTGGCCTTCGCGGGCCTCCTGCGCCTCGCCGCGGTAGAAGGCGATCGCCTCGCTGTTGTCGCGGATGTGGACGAGGCCGTAGCGGAAGTCGGCCTCCAGCCGCAGCTGGTCGCGGTTGAGCCGCTCCAGCCGCCGGGCGGCGACGGCGATCAGGACGGTGGCGATGGCGGCGTAGCCCAGCAGAACCAGGGCCAGGCGGGAATTGATCGCCCAGAGCACGGCCGCGAACCCCGCGAAGGTGACCAGGGCCTCCAGGGCCTCGACGCTGAGCGAGAGGCTGGTGGAGGTGACCGCGTCGGCGTCCTGCGAGAGGCGCTGGTCGGGATTGTCGATGACGGCTGAGTCAGCGTCTCCGCTCGGATCAAGCAGGTAGTAGGCGCGGCCGTCGAGCCAGCGGTGCAGCAGGTCGCGGCTGAGCCAGTCGCGCCAGAGCAGGGCCAGGCGCGGGATCGCCCAGCGCTGCAAGGCCCGCACCGGCAGGGCCAGCACCAGACACAGGGCGTAGAGGGCCAGGCTGCGGCGGAAACCGGCCGTGTCGTAGGCGACCAGGCTGTTGTCGACGTCGCGGACGAGGAAGCTGATCACCACATTGATGGCGTTGATCAGCACGATCAGCAGCAGGATCGCCCCCAGCAGCAGCCAGGGCCGCCAGCGGCCCTCCGCCAGGCGCCGGCGCTGCTGAACGAAGGCGAACGCACCGCCGCCGGCGGCCAGCACCAGCAGCAGGCCCGGCGCGGGCAGGGGCAGGCCCGCAGGCGGATGCCAGATCGCATGCAGCAGCTGCGGAAGGGCGGGAAGGAGCCGATCCAGGGAGCCGGGCGCCAGGATCAGGATCAGAGCGGCCACAGCGCTCAGCAGCAGCAGCGCCACGGCCGCCACCTGCAGCAGCAGGGCGGGGAGAAGCAGCAGGGCGGGGAGAAGCAGCAGGGCGGAGGGCGCGGTCGCCGGCGAGAGCCGGCCCGGACGGATCAGGAACGGCGCCGCCAGCCGGCCCAGGGCGGAGAGGAAGCGGCCAACACCGGTGTCTGTGACGCCAGGGGGAACCGCCATGGTGAACGCCCGGCACTCGGAGGCATCGTGGGGCAGACCCGGAGCCCGGGCGGGACCAACCCGCCGCGAGGATCGGCGATCATTCCTGGCGACCTGGCGCAACGGATCGATGGCCTGCCCGAAGTGCGGCAGCTGGGCGGTGAAGGCCGATCGGGGCCTGGGCGGACGCATGGTGTGTGGCCGCTGCGGCCAGCCGCTCGGGATCGGGGCGCAGGGCAAGGGTCGTCATGTCGGCATCTCCAGACCACGCAAACCACGGCTGTGGCTGGGGGCGGCGGCGCTGCTGCTGGTGTCGGCCCTGCTGGCCACCCTGGCGGAACGGGCACCATCACCGGTGGAACGCCGTCGGATGGGGACCGACGGGGCGGGGGCGACCCTGACACCGGGAGTCCGGGCGGAGGAGCCCAGCATGTGCCCATCCGCTGACAGGGGCGATCCCGAACCGTTCACATCCCGGAATATTGCAGGACATTGCACGGCCGTGGGAGGCAAAAGTTGAAGAACAATCCGGTTGCGAACCTCGCTTCGATGAGCATGCGCCAGCTGCGCGAGCTGGCCCGCACCCTCGGGATCAGCCGCTACAGCGCCCAGAGCCGCGACGGGCTGGCCGAGGCGATCGTCGAGGCCTCGCCCGGACTCAAGGCCCCCGCCCAGGCCGGTGCTCCCTCCCCTGAAGCCGCCGCGATCGGCGACCTGCGGGCGATCGAGGCCGAGATGGCCCCCGCCCCCAGGCCCGCCGCCGAAACCCGCGTCGTCTTCCTCCCCCGCGACCCCCAGTGGGCCTACGTCTTCTGGGAGATCTCCGACCCTGACCGCGACCAGGCCCTCGCCGCCGGTGCCGATCGCCTCTGCCTCCGCGTCGCCGACGTCACCGGCCTCGCCGGCGGCTCCGCCCATCCCCACACCCTCCAGGAGGTCGTGGTCGACGCCCACGCCACCGAGTGGTACCTCCCCGTTCCCCTCTCCGACCGCGACTACCGCGTCGAGCTCGGCTACCGCAAGGGCGGCCCCGCCGGCGGCTGGATCTCCCTCGCCTTCTCCTCCGTCGCCCGCGTCCCGGCGCTCCATCCCTCCGAGCAGATCCTCGATCAGTTCATCCCCTTCTCCCTCGACGCCACTCCCTCCTCCACCCTCCCCGCTCCCGCCGAGCCCGCCGACGCCGGTCTGCACGAGCGCCTCTATCAAACCGCCACCGCCCGCTGGCGCCGCCTCGGCCGCGGCTCGGAGGCCTTCCACGAGTTCGAGTACGAAGACTCCGCCGCCGGTGCCTCCGCCCTCTCCGCCTCCGGCGCCGGCCTCTGGGCCTCCGGTCGCACCGAATCCGGCGCCGGCCTGGCCGCACGCCAGCGCTCCTTCTGGCTCGTCGCCGACGCCGAGCTGATCGTCTACGGCGCCACCGATCCCGCAGCCCGTCTCACCATCGGCGGCGAGGACGTGCCCCTCTCCCCCGACGGCACCTTCCGCATCCAGGTGCCCTTCCGCGACGGCCAGCAGCTCTATCCCATCGAGGCCATCGCCGCCGACGGCGAGCAGAAGCGCTCCATCACCCTCGAGTTCCGCCGTTCCACGCCGGAAGCGAACGTGAACACCCGCGAAGCTGCCGTTCCCGAGTGGTTCTAGGGGGCCTTCAGCCTGGCGGCCAGCTCCGCCAGGCTCGCCTCGTCGTCGTCGAAGCCGGCGGCCACCGTGATCACCCGATCGGCTTCGCCTTCCCCGAGCGGCTGCCAGCGACGCAACTGATCCTTGAGCACCGCCTCATCGGCATCGGATGGATCACCGCCGCGGGTCCGCCGGCGCTCGATCGCTGAGAGCGCCCAGGTGGGATCCACGGCGAACTCCAGGATCAGGAAGCGGGCTCCCCTGACAGAAGCCAGCCGCCTCAGGCTGCGGCGATGCTCCGGCGCCAGGAAGGTGGCATCCACGATCAGCGACATCCCAGCCTCCAGCAGGGCCGCCGCGCACTCCGGCAGGCGAACGTCGTAGAGCCGTTCACTCGCATCCCGGTCGTAGAGCCCGGGCACCGCACCGTCGCTGGGGCTCTCGAGGGGCAGGCCGAAGGCCCGCTTGCGCTCGAGGTCGGAGCGCAGGTGGATCCAGCCGAGGCGACGGCAGAGCCGCCGGGCGAGGTGGGTCTTGCCGCTGCCCGACACCCCGCGGGTGATCGCCAGCGTGACCGCTGCGGAGGGCGTGGTGCTGCTGCGCTGCGCCAGCAGCAGGTAGGCGGCGAGGGCCTCCTCCTGGGACTCCCGTTCCGCCGGCGACAGCTCGGCCTGCGCGAGCCGCAGCGCCGCCACCTTGGCCCGCACCAGGGCGCGGTAGGTGAGGTACCAGCGCCAGGTGGCCATGCCGGGGTAGTCGCCGCTGCACTCCAGCCATCGGTTCAGCACCCGGGCGGCCAGATCGGGCCGCTGCCGTCGCTCCAGGTCCATGGCCAGGAAGGCCAGATCGCTGATCACGTCGATCCAGCGCAGGGCGGCACTGAACTCGATGCCGTCGAAGACCGTGATCCGCCCCTCCAGCCAGGCCATGTTGCCCAGGTGCAGATCGCCATGGCACTCGCGGATGCGGCCGTCGGCCCGTCGCCGCTCGAACAGCGCCGCCAGCTCCGCGGCGGTGCGCTCGCTCCAGCTGCGCAGGGGACCCACCAGGTCGGCCGCCACCCCGCACGCCTCCAGGGCCGCCAGGTTGGCCAGGGCGGGCTCGGCCACGGCGGCAGCCTTCCCCCAGAGGCTGTCCAGCGGGGCGACGGCGGCCTGCCGGTGGAAGAGGGCCAACCGTTCCGCCAGGGCATCGAAGGCCTCCGCCTCCAGGCCCTGCCGCTCCAGCACGGCGGGCAGGAGGGCGCTCTGGTCGAACTCGGCCATCCGCACCGCCCATTCGATCGGCTCCGCCCCAGCCACGGCCCCTGCGCCCAGGACGCGGGCCCGCTCCGGTGGCCCCTGAATGGCCACCACCTCCAGGTAGAGCGCGGGGGCGAGCCGGCGATTGAGCCGCACCTCCTCGAGGCAGGCCTGATGCCGCTTCTCAAGGGTGTCGAAGTCGACGAAGCCGAGGTTCACCGGCTTCTTCACCTTGTAGGCGAAGGACCCGGTGAGCAGCACCCAGGAGATATGGGTCTCGATCAACCGGATGGGGCCGGCGGGGTGGTCGTAGGCCTCGGGCCGCAGCAGGGAGGCAAGGAGCGGATCCATCGGCGCAGGCTCAAGGCAGGTCCTGATCAGCAATAAAGCTCCGCAGACCTGAGCAGCCGCTCTGGCTGAGGTT
>JANWUS010000043.1 GCA_024958715.1 Cyanobium sp. FGCU52
TGTTCAGCAGGGGGGAAGTTCGCGGTGTGCCGTCCCGTCCCCTGAATGGGTACGCGGATTGCGTGGTGCCATCACCAACGCCCTTCCCACGCCCTCAGTGTGCAAGAGCCATCATCAGCAGAAGTCCCGTGCTGAACCATCCGAAGCCCAGGCCCGCATCGCGCAGGCTGTGGGCAGTCTTGATCTCGGGCACAAGATCCGACGCGGCGATGTAGATGAAATTGCCGCAGGCGAAAAGCACGAGGCCCGCCACGGACAAGGACCGTGAGATCTGCCAGGCCAGCACCGCGCCCGCTGGAAAGGTGAGGGCCGAGATCAGATTCCAGCGCAGGGCGGATCGGGCACTCCAGCCACTGTGTACCAGAATTGCGAAATCGCCCAGTTCCTGCGGTATCTCATGAGCCACGGCGGCCACAAACGCCGCCACCCCGGCGGCAGGGTTCATCAGGAAGGTACTGGCGATGCCAAGCCCCCCGATGAAGTTGTGCAGAGCATCTCCCAGCAGGATCAGGATGGCGACAGGTTGCCTTGACTGGCCGGCACCCCAGTGAGAAAGGTTGCTCTGTCCAGCGTTGCGGTGGGAATGGTGCCATTGCAGAAACTGCTCCAGCGCTAGAAAGGTCATGAAGCCAGCGGCGATGTAGAAGCTGCCGTGGCGTGGCGGCAGCGCCTCCATGCCCTCCGGAAGCATGTGAAACAGCGCCCCGCCCAGCAGCGATCCCGCCGCCAGCGACACCAGGGGGAGCAGAAGTTGCTGGAGCCGCCTGGGGGGCAGCAGCAGGGTGAAGGCACCCACCATGGCCACCAGGCTCATCAGCAGCCCGCCCACCAGGATCCAGGCCAGACTGTTCAGATCCTCCACCAGGCCCAGGCCTGCTGGTTGATCAGCAGACCGATAAGGGTAAGAACCGACATCAGAACCACCTGATCGGTCCGTGAATCGGGAATGCGAATGTCCGCCACAAGGTGGATCAGATTGGTGGCCGTATAGACAACGCTGAACCAGAACTGGGCAGCGCGCCACGGCAGGCTGGCGCTCCACCCGAAAGGATCAGCAGTGGCATGAAACGCCACCAACAGAGCCCCCACCGGCAGCAGGAAATAGAACAGCATCGCCAGAAACAGGCGTGGCACCCTGGAAGGTGCAATCTGACTCTTGATCTCAACTGACAGGCCATGGAACAGGGGCATCAGCCCCAGCTCCACATGGAACAGCATCACCAGCAGCCAGGCAGCCCATAGGCCGGCCAGTCGCACCGCATAGCCGAAGGAGGAAGGTTCTGTCATCGATACCAATCGATGACGCGGCAGCGGGACACATGGGGCTCCATGAAAGAGTGAAGCGCACTTGGCCCATTCTCACGACCTTTTTGGCCTCAGGCCTGGGCAGTGCCATTCTTGCTGTAGTTCTGCTGTAGTGGTTGGCAGTGGATCCAGCTCCAACGCAAAGAAGGGGTGTCCGCTCGGGTCCGGCCGGCAATTCGGCCATTGGCTCGAGAATCTCACCCCAATCGGGACATGGTTCTTTCGTGCTCCGGCAGCTGTCACCCAGATGCCATGGGGGAGCATGTCAGCCTTGCTGAGCTCAACCTTACCGTCCCGCTTCCACACCTGGGGAGTCAAGACCCCTCAGATTGGTGAAGTGTTGGAGCTGGTCTTCCAAGCGTTGCTTGAGACGGCGCTGCACCAGATTGCAGAGTTCGTCCACCAGCGGGTCGGCGACCGCATAGATCAGCCGCACCCCGTCGCGCTCACAGCTCACCAGGCCCGCCCGCTGCAGCTGGCCGAGTTGGCGGCTGATGTGCGACTGGCTGAAACCGGTGGCCTCGATCAGGGTGGCCACATCCATGGCGCCTCCCTGTTTGAGCTGACAGAGCAGCTGCAGGCGGGCCGGTTCGCTCAGCAGGCGAAAGAACTGACTGATTTCGTTCAGGAGCTGGGGGTTGGCCAGGGAGCCGACTCCGCGTTTGTCCATGCCAATCCTGTATGACCCTAGAAGCATTATGCATCGGACCGGCAGCCCATGGGCACGCCGTCCACCTGGAGCTCCTGGTGCTGGAGGAGAAGCGGCGCTGGATCGAGGAGGGGCGGTACCACCGGGGCGAGAGCGCGGTGGTGCAGGCCGTGGGTCGCAAGCCGGCGGCCGGGTAGGCCCCGAAACTCCTGGATGATTGCCCTTGGCCGCATTATGCGTTTATGCTCATAGCAGTTGGTGGCCGATCGCCCCATGACCCTCGCTCCCGCTCCCTCTCTCTCGCTCGCTGCCGCCGCCGGTGGGGGAGCTCTGCTCTTCCGGCAGCTGTTCGATGCCGACACCGGCACCTTCACCTACCTGCTGGCCGATGTCCCCAGCCGCAAGGGGCTGCTGATCGATTCGGTGTTCGAGCAGCACGGCCGCGATCTCTCCCTGATCCGTGAACTGGGCATCGATCTGGTGGCCTCCATCGACACCCACGCCCACGCCGACCACGTCACCGGCAGCTGGCTGATGCATGAGGCCACCGGGTGCGCCATCGGCCTGGCGGCCGTCGCCCGTGCCGAGAACGTCACCCTGCCCCTGGCCCACGGCGATCGCGTCGCCTTCGGGGGCCGCTTCGTGGAGGTCCGCGCCACCCCCGGTCACACCGACGGCTGCCTCACCTTCGTGCTCGATGACCGCTCGATGGCCTTCACCGGCGATGCGCTGCTCGTTCGCGGCTGCGGCCGCTGCGACTTCCAGCAGGGCAATGCCCACACCCTCTGGAGCTCGATCACCGAGCAGATCCTCTCCCTGCCTGATTCCTGCCTGCTCTATCCCGGCCACGACTACACCGGCCGCACCGTCACCTCCGTGGCGGAGGAGAAGGCCTTCAACGCCCGCCTGGGCGGCGACGCCACCGAGCGGGACTTCGTGGGTCACATGGAGAACATGAAGCTCCCCCATCCCCACAGGATCGCCGAGGCCCTTCCCGGCAACCTGCGCTCCGGCAAACCCCGCGCGGCAACGACCGCCACCGCCTGGGCGCCCCTGTCCCGCAGCTATGCCGGACTACCGGAACTCACGCCGGCCTGGGTGGTTGCCCATCAAGGCGATGTCACCGTGCTCGACGTGCGCTCCACCGAGGAATTCCAGGGGCCTGATGGGCGGGTGGCCGGCAGTCTGCTGATCCCCCTGCCGGAGCTCGAAAGCCGCTCCAGCGAGATCCCCACCGACCGCCCGCTGGTGGTCGTCTGCCATTCCGGCAGCCGCTCGGCCCTGGCCACCCAGCAGCTGCTCAAGGCCGGCCGTCAGCAGGTGGCCAACCTCCGTGGCGGCCTGAGCCGCTGGGCCGCCGAAGGCTACCCGCTGGACGGCTCCCTGCCCGCATGACGTCCTCCGCCTCCTGTTCACCCCACTCCCCCACGACCATGGCCCCCACGACCACCCCCGCCCGCATCGGCGCCCACGAACTGGCTGAGCAGCTTGCGGCCCGCGAGGTCTCCGTGATCGATGTGCGCGAACCGATGGAATACGCCTCCGGCCACATCAGCGGCAGCCTCAATATTCCGCTCTCGCGCATCTCCCAGGCCGATCTGCCTCGCGGGCCGCTGGTGCTGGTCTGCCAGAGCGGCAACCGCAGTGCCAAGGCCCTGAGCCAGTTGCTTCAGCAGGGTCACCCCCATCCGGTGGCCGACCTGGTGGGGGGCCTGCCCGCCTGGCAGCAGGCCGGGTTCTCCGTGCGCAGGCTCAGGAATGCGCCGCTGCCGCTGATGCGCCAGGTGCAGATCGTGGCCGGCAGCCTGGTGTTGCTGGGGGTGATCCTGAGCCAGGCCGTGGCCCCGGGCTGGATCTGGCTCAGTGGTTTCGTGGGGGCCGGGCTCACCTTCGCTGGCATCAGCGGCTTCTGCGGCATGGCGCGCCTGCTGGCCGTGATGCCCTGGAACCGGGTCGCGATGCCACCCACGGCGGAATGATCACCGCCACCTGGGGGCTGCTGCTGGCGGGCGGAGCCCTGATCGGTTTTCTGCTTGCCGTGCTCGGGGCTGGAGGCTCCATCCTGCTGATGCCCCTGCTGGTGAGCGTTGCGGCCCTGCCCACCAGGGCCGCTGTCCCCCTGTCCCTGCTGGTGGTCACCCTTCTGGCCCTCGGCAATGTGGGCCCCTACATCCGCCGCCGCCAGGTCGCGATCCGACCCGCCCTGGTGCTCGGGGTGCCGGCCCTGGCGGGCAGCTGGATCGGCGGCTCGCTGGTGAAGGCCGATCTGATCGCCGAGCCGGTCCAGCTGGGGATCTTCACGGCAGCGGCCTTGCTGGCCTCCTGGCTGCTCAATCGCCGCGCTGCGTTGGACCCGTCCTCAAGCAACCGACGCCAGGCGGGTTCCCCCCTGGTCCTGGCCGGTCAGGGCGTGCTGGTGGGCCTGCTCACCGGTATCGCCGGGGTGGGGGGCGGCTTCGCGATCGTGCCGGCCCTGGTGCTTCTGGCGGGCCTGCCGATGCAGCTGGCCAGCGGTACCAGTCTGCTGCTGATCGCCACCAATTCCCTGGTGGCCCTGGCCGCTCTGGGCCACTGGCCCGGGCCCCAGCTGCCGCTCCTGCTCCCGCTGGTGGGTGGTGGCGTCCTTGGGGCGATGGTGGGGCAGGGGCTGGCGCCGCACCTGCCGGAGCGAAGGCTGCGTCAGGGTTTCTCGGCACTGCTGATCGGCTCGGCGTTGCTCACAGGCGTTGAGGCCTGGCGCCGCCACCACCCTCCAGCCGCGGTTCCCAGCGCTGCCTCCGGCCAGAGGGCCCTGCGCCCACCGTCCTGGTCGGCCTCTGCCAACTCCGCACCCTCCACCGCTTCGGTCTCCACCCCATCCGCCACGCCATGAACGAACGCATCTTTCAGTTCCGGCTGCGCAGCAGCCACCCCGCTCCGGATCGCGCCACCCAGGATCTGGTGGTGGAGTTCCTTGCTGACTCCGGCGCCTGGGAACCCCAGCAGCTCAGCCTCTCCATGCCGGGATTCCGGATCTACCTGATCTCCCTGCTGCTCTGCCAGCATTTCTATCTGGTGGCCAATGCCAGGGAGAAAGCCATTCCGCTGCAGCAGGTGGAGGCCGATTTCCGCGTCACCACCAGCAGCGACTGGATCGTGGCCGGCGTGGAGGGTGACTTCCGCATCCGCCTGGATGCCGCCGCCTCCGAGCAGGAACGGGGCCTCGCCGACGCCGACGCGATTGCCACCATGCAGGAACGCATGAAGCTGTGCCCGATCTCCCGCAACCTGCCGGATGGGGTGCACAAGCGCATCGATCTCACCTCCCTGGATTCCTAACCGGATCCGGGGCCGAGCGCCACTGCAAAGGTTCGCTGCTTTCGGCCTCGATGCCCCCATCACCACATCAGGCCGGCAGCTGGCTCATCCATCCGCGAAGAACCGCCACGTTCCTGCAGGCCATGCTGCTGTGCTCTCCACACTGAGGGGAACAAGCCTTCAGGCTGATGAACACGTCGATCAACCATGCCCTGCGACTGATCACCCTGTGGATCGCCTGGTTACTGGCGATGCTCTTTCACGTGGACCTGGGACTGATGCCCCTGTTTCATGGTCAATCGCCGGAGATCCACAGCCATGTGCAGGAGGGGGCGCTGCCCCTGCTGTTCGGAGCGATGCTCGGCTACTTCCTGCTGCCGCTGATCGCGATCGTGCTGATCGCCTACGCCGCCACCACAGTCGGCCCTGCCGCACGCTGGCGCCCCTGGCGGCGCATCCACTTCTGGTTCAGCGTCGTCTATTCGATCACCAACCTCCCCCATCTCATCGCCGACATCCTGGTACCGGATGCCCGGATCGATCAGATCGTGTTGATGGTGGCCCTCACGGTCTTCGGGCTGATGATCAATGTGGAGGCCTGGCGATGGTGGCGACAGACCCCATGACTCGCTCACGTTGACGAGGGAACGATGCACAGGCCTCGGAAACGCTGGCTGCTGCCGCCGATGCTTGCAATGCTGCTCGGCCTGCTGCTGGCGCTCACCCCTTCGCTGGCCGCTGCGCAGCCCGGAGTGGGGGGAGCGGAACTGCAGGTGTTCGTGCGTGACGGCTGTCCCCACTGCGCCGCCGCCAAGTCGTTCCTCCCCGAGTTGCAGAGGCTTCGCCCAGGGATCCAGGTGCGTCTGCGGCCGCTTGAATCGGATCCCACGGCGATCGACGATCTGCTCCGCTATTCCCGGCAGGCCGGCATCCAGGCCCCGGGGGTCCCCACGTTCGTCCTGGAAGGCCAGGTCCTGGTGGGTTTCGATGACGCCAAGGGCCGCGGCAGGCAACTGCTCGACTTGATCGATCGAGGTGAGCGTGCCTCCGGCAACGTGAGCCTTGGCCGCTTGGGCAGCATCAGCGCCACCGCTCTCGGCCTGCCGATCTTCACCCTGGCGATGGGACTGCTGGATGGCTTCAACCCCTGTGCGATGTGGGTGCTGCTGTTTCTGCTCTCCCTGCTGGTGCATTGGAGGGACCGGCGGCGCATGGCCCTTGTGGCCGGCACCTTTGTGTTCGTCAGTGGGGCCGTCTACTACGCCTTCATGGCAGCCTGGCTGAACGTCTTCCTGCTGCTGGGCTTCACCGGCTGGCTGCGGCTCCTGCTGGGATCCGTGGCCGTGGTGCTGGGTGTGGTGAATCTCAGCGAGTTCTGGCGTACCGGTCCGGACTTCACCCTCTCGATTCCCGCCAGTGCCAAGCCCGGTCTCTACGCGCGCATGCGCGGGGTCATGCAGAGTCGCTCCCTGCCGGCAGCCCTGGCCGCGGTGGCGGCCCTGGCCGTGGTGGTGAACGCGGTGGAACTGCTCTGCACTGCGGGGCTGCCGGCGGTCTACACCGCTGTGCTCAGCCAACAGAACCTGGCGATGGCCGCCCATTACGGCTACCTGGGGCTCTACATCGTGGGCTACATCGCCGACGACGCGCTGATGGTGGGCCTCGCTGTGCTGGCGCTGAGCAGCAGCCGACTGTCCGAAGGAACGGGCCGGTGGCTCAAGCTCATCAGTGGTGCCGTGATGATGGCCCTGGGCCTGCTTCTGCTTCTTCGGCCAGGCTGGCTGCTCTGAGCAGGTTCAATCAGCGGCGCGTCCAGGTGCCAATATCGGCGGCGGAGTCGAGATCGGAAGTGTGACGATAAACAGCCTGAATCTGGTCGGAGCTGATCATCTTTCCATCTGTGAAGCCCTCTTCATCCACACTCTGGAGAGTGGCGTTGTCATGGCCTCACGCTTTGAGGCTGAGTACGGGCGCCAGCGCCAGCAGCAGGCCCAGATGGACAGGCCACCTCGGTCACCAGGGGTGCTCCGGGAATCGCTTCCGGCAACGGACTGAGGCTGTCTCCGAGGTTCAGGCTCCCCTGGACGCCGATCACCAGGCCGCAGAGGGCGATGAGCCCGCCGTCAAGGAGCATCTATTTGAGCATACCACCATTCGCCGTGGTGGTTATCCCGTGTGCAACCGCGAGAGAATCGTCATCGGTGCATCGCAACGCTTTGCAGCTTCTCCCGTGGCCATGAAATTCATACACGCCGTTCTTTCATCCACGCCCGTCCTTGCTCTAACCACCCTGCTGGCCTCCCCCGCCCATGCCATGTATCTGTTCGCAGATCCCACCGGTTTCGATTCAACCCCCGCAGTAGCCTCCACCTATAACTTTCTCGGCGCAGGTGACCTTTCGCTCACTGTTGTATCCAAGGGTGATGGGATCACTTTTGACATCGATTTTCTGGACTTCAAAACGGCAGGCACTTCCAACCCCTCCTGGATGAGTGGCGGCCGCGATATGTTCATGTTGTCATTCGATGGTGGACCAGGTAGTACAAACGGAAGCAGGGAGCTGGCGCAACTGCAGTTCGCCTTCGACGCATCCCTGAGCACTCAGCCTTATCTGCTTGTGACAGACTTCGATTCCTACGAAGGCCTTGCGATTGCCGCCTTCGATTCCTCGAGCACCTTGATTCCATTCAATACGTTCACTTTCCTCCGCCACGATGGGGAAGATCCCGATGGCGACAACCCCGCAGTCTATCCGGGACCAACCTGGTCGAACACCAATCCGTCCTGGACAGGCGCAGCCACCATCACCGGCTTCCTCCAGGATACTGACAATATCCTCAACGACAGCGCTGCGGTTTCCCTCCAGTCAACCACTGAGATCAAGCGCATGGTGTTCTATTACAACGCTAAAAGCGTCCCTGGGGAAGCCCGCAACAGCTTGCGATTCAATTTTGCTTCCCCCTTCTCCGGCTCCTCCACCGTCCCCGGCCCCTTGCCTGTCCTTGGTGCAGGTGCGGCCTTCGGGTTCAGCCGCAAGCTTCGCCATCGCATCAAGAAAGCTGAACCCATGAAGGCGAGGGGCTGACGACCCCGCCCAGCCCGGAGCCCTGATCTGCCGATCACGACACAATCAATCCGGAGCTCATCCATCAGGGTTCCGCCCGCAGGGAGTTTCTGCATGGATGCGCCTTAGCGCCTGCCTCAGCAGGCTCGGGTCGTGGTGGAGCTGTTCCGCTGAACGACGCTGATGGGGCGGCCTCCACTTCGATGGGGTTCCACCTCTCTTTTGCGCCTCCACGAGCCATCCTGGCCTCCGCCGGCATGCTCCGCATACCGCAGGCCATCCCCGAACACCGTGGAGAGCCAGCACTCGCGGGGCGAGAGCGGCAGGAGGTGCTTCCCAGCACCGACGTGCATGGTGGTGCTCAGCCAACTCTGGCGCAAAGTCAGCCGCTGATGGACGATGTGTTCAACGTAGCCATGGCGAGCCATGTCTTGACACTATCAGCGTTGAATCGCCAGAGCGGATGAGAGATTTTATGAGTATCACATTTGAATCTTGGTGCTCATCGCGAACCGCGCCACGATATGCTGGCCTCGCAGTGGTTTTCTGTATTCGGCAAGTGTTGGCTACACTCAAAACCTTTGGGAGGGCAAGTCGTAAGCGCAAAGCATTGCGAAGCGTTGATTCCGGTCTTAGTCGATAAGCTAATGTTGGGTCGCTACGGCGCATTGCCGATTTTTTAGTTTAGATCTCTTGACTTTTTCTCCTGGCCCTGAAGATCGTTTCATAGCTCTCTCTTCCTGGCGGCTATCTTGGGTGGCGCTGGTGCTGCTGGCCCTCTACGCCACGATCGTGCTCAGCGCCGCCCTGCCGCTGCGGCTGGCTGATCCGGCGTGGCAGCTCCGGCTTTACAACGCGGTGGTCAATGCCTCTGCCTTCCCGCTGGTGGGCCTGGCGTTGCTGCATCTGAGCAGCGATCTCAACCCTGATAGTGCAACGCTCGCCCGACGGGCCAGCTTTTTCTCGCGGCTGGCGGTGCCGATCGCCCTGGGTTTTCTGCTGCTGATCCCACTGCAGGGATATCTGCTCTGGCAGCAGAGCAGCAACGTGGCCACCGGCCTGACGAACCAGCTGCACCGGCAGGATCGGACGCTGGCTTCCCTGCGTGATGCCCTGCAAAAGGCCTCAAGCACAGCCGAACTGCAGCGGCGCTTCACGGCGATAGGCGGACCCCGTCTCGGCCCAGCGCAGCAGTCACTGCCTCTCAGCCAGCTCAGGCCGCAACTCAACGCGGTGCTGGAGGAGGCCAATCGCACCCTGCAGCGGCGGCGGGCGGAACTCCGGAGCGCGGATTCCCTCAGCCTGCTTGGCCTGGGCCTGCGCAATGGTTTTGCCTGCCTGGCCCTGGCGATCGGCTTCGCCGCGCTCGGGCAGAGGCGTCACGGCCGTGTCGCCCTGCTGATGGAGTGGCAGCACGGCCTGACGCAACTGCTGGCGTGGCGGCCCTGGGGACGCCGCCGCCAAACTCGAGGCCAGAGCCAGGAGCTCGCCAGGTTTGTAGACCAGCTGAGCCGCGATGCGGACGAGAAACGCTGATCCCAATCGCTTGTTGCGAGGGCTGCACGGAATCACCGATAAGCCATCAGACCGCTCGGAACTCAGAGGGGTCCCACGCGGAGCCCTCCCATGGCTTCTCTGTACCGCAAAGCCCGCCTTCAGCCGTGCTGCTCTGAGCTCCTGGAGGATCTGGCGTTCTGCAGCGAGCGCTATCCCCGCCTGGCTGAGCTGGCGGCCCAGGGGCTGTTTGAGCAGCAGCAGGTCAAACCGCCCATGGCGGTGAGTCTGGTGCTGGAGGCTCTCATTCCCCTCTGAGGGCAGCGGACAGGCGGGGCTCCTGCGGGGGCCTCGTTTTTGGTAGTCGCTCAGGACTGCTTCCGGACCGTCGGCTCTACTCCGCGCTCCTCAGCGCAGCACCTGGATCTCCATTTCCAACGGCAGCTGCGCCCAGGCCCGATCGCAGGTCAGCACCGGCAGCCCCAGCCGCAACCCTAGGCTCAGGCAGGCGCGATCGCCCAGCGACAGGCCCAACGGTCTGGTCAGCGCCCAGAGCCGGCCGGCCTGTTCGCCATCAGCCGGCAGAAATGGTTCCACCTGCATCCCCAACGCCTGCAGGTCCTCCCGCATGCCTTCCACATCCACGCCGGCGGAGAGCGACTTCTGCACCACCTCGGCCCAGTTGACACTGGCCATCCGCGCTTCCGCAAGCAACCGGTCGACCACCTCGGCACCGGGTTCCTGCCGCAGGTAGGCGAGCAGAGCCGAGGCATCCAGGACCACGCTCATGTCGCGCTCTCGCGCAGGCTCCCCTCGCGGAGGCTCTCCTCGCGGCGCTCGGCGATCAACTCATCGGCCAGGCTGCGCTCGGCTGGCACCTTGGCAAAGCGGGCCATGAGGCGTTGCTTGATCTGATCGGGCTTCTCCAGCACCAGGCGGCCTGCTTCCTGGCGCGCCACCAGGCGGTCGCCTTCCTCTAACCCGAGCGATCGGCGCAATGACGCCGGGATCACCACCCGGCCCTGACGACCCAGGCTGACCTCCACGGAGGCGGCAACATCGCTCATGGCACCGGTGTGTGCCACGGGTGATGGTGGCGTGGCATCAAGTTCAGCTTATGCCACATCCCTGGCAGTTGGCAGGCCCAGTGGCGCGGGAGTGGACGCCACTGCCGCCTCAGCCAGAGCCGGATGTGGAGCGGCGCCACCCGGCCTGAGTCAGCGATGAAAAAGCCCCGGGCGACGAACCCGGGGCCTGCAACATCCGAAACCACCTGCTGGGTGAAAGGCATCCACCCCTTGGGGAACCGCAGCTCCCAGAACCACGCCCCGCAGCTGGTGGTCGCCACCCCGGCGGTCTGTTCGAACACCTGCCGTGCTTTGAGCTGGGCCTCCAGTTCGCCTGCCACCTCGCTGTAGTGACTGAGAGGTTCAGGGTCCTCTGGACGCTGATCACCAGGTCGTAGAGGGCGATGAGCCCGCCGATCAGGAGCATCTGTGTCAGCACCCACCCTTCGCCGTGGCGGTTGTCCCGTGTCCCGCAGGCCGTCCCAGGAGAAGCCCTGCCAGCGGGGCTTCTCGAACCCCCAGTGGAAAACGGTGCGAAGGGGCCTGCTGGCGGTGCAGACCCCCAGGGTCCAGCCCTCGAACAGGGGCGCGAGCCGGGCGACGGTCTCCGCACGGGGGGCTGGATGAGCTCCATGGGGACCGAGAAGGTCCAACAGTGCTCCTGGCGGTTCAAGCTGGGGCTCTACTGTCCCCGCACTTCTTCTTGGGGAAGCACTCGATTGACGTATCAGGAGCTGGGGCGATGAGGCTGCTCGCTGTGACAGCACTGAGCTGCTCCGTTCTCCTCACGGGCTGCACAACCCGTCAGATGGATGAGGGTGTCATTCGCCGTCAGTTCGTCATTCCCCAGACGGCCAGGACTCTGGTGTATGAGGCCAGCCCTGCGGAGCTAGGATGATTCGGTCGGGAGGGCCTCAAGATCACCATGATCTTCTCTCTCAGCGCAGCGGACTTCAATACCTGGAAGAGGGTGGCTCTTGCCTCAGGCCAATGGCAGCCGCTGCCGATTCCTGAGGCTGTCCTCAGCCATCTCGCTGGAATCCGTTCGGCGCGAGAAGCCAGGATCAGACTCGCCAAGCAGGCGGGACGACCGCTGCCGCCGGAGGGATCGGTTTACAATCCCAGCGATGAGCAGCGGCTGCAGCAGTTTAGAGAATCCATGCCTGCGCTGCCCCGGAACGGTTGGTACCAGATCAGAACGGCAGGCACCGACATCATGCGTGCCCCGAAGGCCATCCGCACCAAGCTCAATGAAGATGTGAATGACTTCATGCTTGCTGCTCTTGATCCGAAGAACCACACCGTGATGGTCAGGGTGAGCACCAACTACTGAGCGAACAGCTTCCCGGCAGGTCCTCAGGTTGCTCACCCTTGGCTGCGATCGGATCTCAACGGCATGAGCCGCCGGCCCCTTGCAGTGGCGTGGCCACCACGCTTCAGCGCCCTCCCAGGCAGCACTCGGTGGGATCGAGCATGGTGAGCATCAGCGGACGCCGTACCCGTGCACCAGTTCCGGCTGACCAAGTACGACCCAGCCCACCGCGACTGCCAGGGGGCGTATCTGCGGGAGGAGTGGACCTCCTCTGCCCAGATCGGCCGCTCGTTCGGTGGCGTGGTGCTCACCGAGGCGGAGGTCCAGAGGGTCGAGGAGGCTTATGCCATCTCCGCCGTCGAGTTCCTGAGGGAGGCCGGAGTGGTGTCGCTGACGGTGACGGGGCTCGAGAACCCACGTGGGCTGGAGCTGCCCTTCAGCGAAGGTACCTCGCTGGCGTTGGAGGAGGTCGCCGGGGTTCTGCGGCGGGTGCTGCGGGAGGAGTTCTGGTGCCGGCTGGAGGGTGAGCAGGCGTTCGTTCACATCGACTGGGATTACTACCTCTTCCTCGGCGTCCCGATCCCTTGCCCGGCGGCAGAGGCAGCGGCCCTGCGGCGGGGGCTGTTCCCAGAACCCTTCCCATCTCCCCACCTGCAGCCCGGCCCAGCTGACCAGGACGGGGGCTTGCCGAGTGAGATCCCTCCGGGCTCCAGCCCGTAGCTTCAGGGCACACTCCCTGCAGGGGAGGGTTGGGGGCGTGCCGCTGATGATCGGGAGAGGGCTCAGGGGCCGGCTTTGAACAGCAGCAACGTGCGGCCCCGCTCGTCCTGGAGCAGCAGGTTCTGTTTATCGATGCTCCAGCGGCGAACCCGGCCCAGGGCATCCGCGTAGCGCTGCTCGAAGGCCATCACCGCCGGATCGCAGGCCATCTGGGTGCTGGCCAGCCTGGAGAAGCGGAGCTGCTCGCCGTTGAGCTGGAATCCCCCCATCAGCCGGTTGCAGCCGCCCGTGCCGCTCACCCGTTCCTGATCCGCCGCCAGCAGCAGTTCCGCCGGCCGGCCGGGAGGCTCGCTGAGGGTGGGACCGCTGCCGTCCTGCAGGGCCTGGAGCTTCCAGAGGCTGCCGCGCAGCGCAGGAGCGTTCATGGGACGAGGGGCGGGGGCTGGTGTAGCGGACGCCTGCGGACAGCGCTCGCCGGGGTGCACGCCCACGAAGCGCTCCACCACCAGGGTGCGCTGCGGCGGTTGACCCGGTTCGGCGGAGGGGCGGCGGGTGATCAGGCCCTCCAGGTTCACCAGCATCGGCTGAGCCGCTGCCCCTGGCGGCTTGGCCCGCAGGTAGGCGCGTTCCAGCTTGAGGTAGTCGCCTTCCATGGCCACCGGCAGGCGAGCGCCCGTGGCGCAGAGCCGGATGCTGGCCGCATCGGCCAGGTAGCGGAACATCCCCTGCAGATGCAGGCGGGGCTCGATCGGTTGGAAGGCCGCCAGGTGCCGCAGGCGATCGTTCTGGCGCGAGACGATCGGCTGGCCCGCCAGATCCAGCTTGCGCAGGGCGGCTCCGCCATCGAGGGGTTGGAAGAACAGCGGCGCCTCCCTACCTCCCCTCAGCACCAGCCGGTTGCTGCCGGGCTCGATGCGCCAGCGGCCGATGTCATCGAAACGGTTCGGGGGACGGCGGTCGAGGAAGGTCTGGCGCAGCTGGAAGCTGCCATCGGCGGCCAGATCCACCTGCCAGCGCGTGGTGCCGCTCGCCGCGGGAAGGTCGCCGCGCCAGCTTGCCGGCAGAGGGCCAACGAGGGAGGACGAGGAGGACCTGCGCGCGGCACCGCCTACCTGGACCAGCTTCAGGTTGAGCGGCTGGCTGGGGCCGCCGGTGAGCACCGGTGTGATTGTGTCAGTGGTGAACAGCAGCCGATCACCGCTGCGCACCGTGGCCCGGACCGCGTAGCGGCCGCGGGGGGTGATGTCGGCGTTGCGGTAGGGAATGGAGAAGCGGAAGGGCGGCTGGCCCGCCGGCTGCAGCCGCGCGCGGCCGAGCACCGGGGCGGGGGCATCGGCGCGGGCGGTGTCGATCAGCACCGCCTCGAACACCGCATCCGGAGGCAGGGCGATCCGTTCCCAAGTGCTGGCCGTGCCGGAGAGGGTGCCAGCGAGGGCCGGCGCCGGCATCACCAACACCGCCAGCAGGCCAAGGGCCGGAATGGACAGCCGGCCGCCCTGGAGTTGGCGCCCGATCACCATCGCACCCCCTGGCCGTGACCCATTTGCTCGCAGGAACACCTGCCGGATGTCGATCCGAGGGAGCGAACAGGTTGTTGCTGCAGGCGCGGCATCGCTCCTTTCCTGGCCTCTATCAACCAAGAACTGTACAGAGACTGGCTGCACATCCTCAGCCTGAGCTGATGGCGGTGCTTGATGTGCAGAAGCCGGATGTGGTGGTGGGGGCATCTGAAGAAGTAGATAGAATAATTTAATGCTTTCCGGGGGCGCCAAGCAGTGAGCCATGGCAGAAATGGCGACGACATGGCGGGCTGCCCACTCCAGGGTTTTGCTCGAGGCTGTCGCTTCCTCACAGGAGGCA
This sequence comes from Cyanobium sp. FGCU52, assembly GCA_024958715.1. GTDB lineage: Bacteria > Cyanobacteriota > Cyanobacteriia > PCC-6307 > Cyanobiaceae > Cyanobium. Next base: position 14,769 of record JANWUS010000043.1, read on the forward strand.
TCCCCGGAACACCATCAGAGTTCAAGACACCTCCACCTCACGTCTGACGATATTGCTCAACTTCAGGGCAGGAGCCGAGACAACCTTCAAAAAGGAGCGTTCGCCGTCTTCTGGAACTTCCCCGTGAAATCACCGGATAGGTCGATGTTGTCGGGATCGAGAACCACCACCGGCGATCCGGGAGCGAGATCGAACTTATGCAGGTCGGCCCAGAACACGTTGAACTAAGCCGCTGCGCGGCAGATTCCAACAGCCAATTATAGCCAAGTCCC
>JANWUS010000044.1 GCA_024958715.1 Cyanobium sp. FGCU52
TGCTGGAATCAACTGTGGTGCAGTGGGTCTGGGATTCTCAGCAAGCCCTACGTAGCAAGACAAGACTCCCTCAATCACGACATTCTGAGCCTTTGGGGCGAAAACATAAGATTCATCAAGGACTATAGAGATAGTGGTACAGATGGAAGTACAGGAAGAATATTTATTGGTACATCTGCGTTTTGCCAAGGTATCGGCCGCAGCAGTCTCGATAATATTCGCGAAGCGTATAATCAAGTTTCCTCTATTATTGGCCGATTCGCGCCATGGCTTACCCCTTATACCACTGTAGGCAGCCTAGCGGTAGATGGTGTATCTACAATCCTAAAGAAACTGAGAGATAACAAGAGTGAGTGCATTGAATCCAACTTATCCCTATACCCTGGATCTATCGATAGACCACTGCCCTTTGGAGATGCCTACTTACAAAGAGGCTCTTTCCTGTTCTTTTATGAAGACCTCTCTGACTCCGAAGTCTCGGAGCTTTTCCTTGCCAGAACCGGTCAGATAGTTACAAGATCAAATAATTCAACGAGGATACCCCCATACGTTGTGATAAATATAGTCGAAGGAGTTGTTGATGCACCAAGTGAAATTATATCCAGGGCTGCAGCAGTCGATATTTTGGAAAAGTATCAAAAGCAGTACAGTCTCGATCCCAATAGTGGCACTTCATCCATGAATCTCTTGCTAGAAGGACTCCAAAAGATTGGAGACTCTTACTACTATATCTCACAAATTAATCGCTATCGAGAGCTGGCCAGCAAAGGAGATCGACGATCAGAAAGGGAAACAGCTCGTATGAATGAGATCAAAACCGAGATAGAGAATCGATTCGCGCAGATTAAACTCGTTTCATGATTTATCCAAGTTGAATTGCACTCACATATTACAGTGGTCCTTGAATGAATTCTTGTCGTCATGATGGCTCAGTAGTCTTTCCTTCCTTTCCCCACCAAATAGGAGAATTCCAATGACAACAACCATTAATCATCCATGGCAGAATGGAGGTGATCCATCCTCAAAGCCCGAGGTAATTGTACTAACCAATGGTCATGTTCTTATAACGTCAGATGCAGACACTGATGCAGATGGCAGCCCCGATGCGGACCAAATAGATCCTTCCGGCCAGAAAGAGACAGCCCTTGGAATAGACAATGGATGGCAAGGGGATAGCGAGTACGTAAATGCACGAAATATCCCCTATTTTGTGCTTCCAAATAACTGGTATGCCATAACCAATGTTGAGTGTCGGCTTGGTGACATTGCAAAGCTTTCCTATCGTGATAGAATTGTCTACGCGATATACGCAGATGTCGGGCCCGCATCGATTATTGGCGAAGCCTCTATTGCGGCAGTTGAATCATTGGGCCATAACCCGTGGGATAGTCAACATACCAAAGTAGTTTCAGGGATACCCCATGGCGTGAAGTACGAAATCATACCTCAATCATCTGATCTTTCGCAGACGATTAACTTTGAGACAATCCAAGCATACGGCAAAGCCAGGTTTGGCGATACCGCCGCGCCAACCCCGATAGACAATTCTCAGGCTGCAATTACTTGGCTTGAACTTAGCCGATTGCCTAATGGAACACCTGCCGTAATTGCCTATGCAGGGTCACGGCCACAATTTACAAGATACTATAAAACAAAAGAATCGCTGATTGCTTTTCTGCAAGCATTTCCAAATGCACGAACCGTACTTGTTGCACATGACAAGCCGATACCAGAGTGCCCCGACTACGACAAAATCGTTGTTACAGGTGATCCGGCGAAGAGATCTGTGTCATACTTCCAGCAGAACTATGGAATTGTGAGAGCCGAGGTAGAGCGGTGGTTTATTGATGACATTCCAGAGAGATGGTCATCCAATGCAGTTACAAATGGTTGTGTGGCTCACCAAGTTAGCTGCCTCAAGCTGTGTGGCCTGCCTTCCCCTCCCTTAGATACTGTCCCATCTGTAAATGTTGATGCCTTTGTTAAATGGGCTCTTAACCAAGGCTGGGAAAGGGTTCTCGACATCAAAGGATTAAAACCTGGGGATATTTGCGTCAGTGGACCCAGCAAAGCAAATCTGGATCATGTGTACTGCTTTGTAGAGTATATTGATGACGATAATGCACATGTCTTTCATAATCAGGTCTATGGCCTAGCAGTTCGTTCGCTTGTCGGTAACGGCTGTGGACCTTGGCAGTTCGCACTACGAATGCGTTGAATATCCTGGAGGCACTTGAATATTGCCCAACATCCAGATGCAGAAGACGGGAGCCGGCGTTGTCTGCCAAGGCGATGCGTGCCGACCCGCTTCTGATCTGGAGCGTTCGACCTGCCCGTGAAGCCATCGCATCAAAGCGAGATTCGCCGAGTAGATTTTCCCAATAGCATCGCAAAAGATAGTTTTTTAATGGATCATTCCTACGGGTTGGCTGCTTAGCAAAAGTAGTCGGGTGAGAGTATTGTCTACCCAAGGCTATACTGGGTCGGTCCAAGGGGAATCCTCCCCGCCGCAGAACCGCCCACCCGCCCGCCACCCAAGAAGAAGCTGTCAAGAATGAGCGCTAATTTCCAACAGCTTGCCAACTTCATCTGGTCTGTCGCGGATTTGCTACGGGGCCCCTATCGGCCACCTCAGTATGAGCGCGTGATGTTGCCTTTGACGGTGCTGCGTCGTTTTGACGCCGTCTTGGCACCCAGCAAAGCAGAAGTCCTCAGCAAGTACCGCGAGCTGGAAGCCAAGAATGCAAAGTTAAGAGAAGAAGGCAAAGAGAGCATTGGCGTTGATCCTGTCCTCAACATGCTTGCCAAGAATGAGCAGGGGATTCCGCTGGGCTTCCACAATCACAGCCAACTTGACTTCCCCAAGCTCAAAGGAGATCCCGATAATATCGCCCGGCATCTCGCCGATTACATCAATGGGTTCTCCGAAAATATACGTAGGATCTTTGAACGCTTCGAGTTCGACAAAGAGATTGAGAAACTGGAGGAGTCCAACCGGCTCTATCAAGTCGTCTCCCAGTTCTGCGAGATCGACCTGCACCCGAACCGGGTCGACAACATCACCATGGGGTTGGTGTTTGAAGATCTGATCCGGCGCTTCAATGAAGCCGCCAACGAGACAGCGGGCGATCACTTCACCCCGCGCGAGGTGATTCAGCTGATGGTGAACCTGCTGCTGGAGCCCGACACGCAGGTGTTGACGCAGGCCCACGTGGTCGTGACCATCTGCGACCCGGCCTGCGGCACCGGCGGCATGTTGGCGGAAGCCCAGAACTGGATTCGCGCCCACAACGACCAGGCGACCGTGAAGGTGTTTGGGCAGGACTACAACCCTCGCTCCTACGCGGTGGCCGCATCCGACCTCTTGATCAAGGGCCACAAAGATGGCCGCGTGGAGCAGGGCAACACACTTACGGGCGATCCGTTCCCTGAGCTGCGGTTTGACTACCTGCTGGCGAACCCTCCGTTTGGGGTGGACTGGAAAGCGGAGAAAAAAACGATTGACGGTTGGTCCAATTTCTTTGGCTATCCCGGCAAGCTGCCGCGCATCAATGATGGCGCGCTGCTGTTTCTGCTCTACATGATGAGCAAGATGCAGGATTTCAAGCCAGACGACCGCGACCGCCTCGGCACCCGCATCGCCATTGTGTTCAACGGCTCGCCCCTGTTCACCGGCGGCGCCGGCAGCGGCGAAAGCGAGATCCGCCGCTGGATCATTGAGCGCGACCAGCTGGAAGCGATCATCGCCCTGCCGGAGCAGATGTTTTACAACACCGGCATCGGCACCTTCGTGTGGGTGGTGACCAACCGGAAGCAGGCCCATCGCCGGGGCAAGATCCAGCTGATCGATGCCAGGGAGCGCTGGAGCCCGATGAAGCGCAGCCTGGGCGACAAACGTCGCTTGCTGGATCAGGCGGCGATCGACACGATCACCCGCGAACACGGCGCGTTTGAGGACAGCCCAACCAGCCGGTTGTTTGATAACGACGACTTCGGCTATCGCCGCATCAGCGTGTTGCGGCCGTTGCGACTGAGGTTTGAGATCACGCCGGAAGCCCGCGAGCGTTTTCTCGATACCTGCCCCGAGCTGTTTGATGCCCTGCAGATGGTGGAGGAGGTGTTCGGCAGCGAGCCGCAACTTGACTGGAACGACACCTGGGAGGAAGTGCAGGGGCTGTTCAAGCGACTGCCCAGGGGAATCGAAGGCTGGGCCAAAGGCGCCAAGGGCACAGCGCAGAAGAAAATCTTACGCGAGTGCTTCACCAGAATTGATCCGGAGGCTGCCCCTGTGATCGCCAAGCAGCACAAAACGCTGTCGCTCCGTCCAGATGATCTCTTCCCCAATCAGGCCCTGCCTGAAGATCTCAGCCAGGAGCAGCTGCATATCCTGCTGGGCCTGCACGCCGATGGCCAGGGTGGCTACCTCGAATATGAAGCCGACTCCAACCTCAAGGATGCCGAATCCATCCCTCTGAAGGAAGACATCATCAGCTACATGCAGCGAGAAGTGCTGCCGTATGTGGCGGATGCCTGGATCGATCGAGAGACTGTTGACGAAACGGATGGCGGCATCGGCAAGGTGGGCTATGAGATCAACTTCAATCGGGTGTTCTTTCAGTACCAGCCGCCGCGCCCGCTGGAGGAGATTGATTTGGAATTGGCTGGCGTGGAGCAGCGGATCCTGGAGTTGCTTCGGGAGGTGACGGAGTGAGCCCAATGACCCACCTAGTTCAGTGGCAACCTTGCGAGAAACATGGCTGGCCAGCTGTTCAAGTTAAACATATGTTTGAAACAACCCTCGGGAAAATGCTCCAGCCTCAGCCAGTGTCGGACGCTGAAGCGGAAGTTCCCTACATCAAGTCGCTGCATGTTCAGTGGCAAGGAGTGAGCTTCAATGATCTCCCATCCATGTGGGCAAGCCCAATTGACATCCAGCAACTGGAGCTCGATATTGGCGATTTAATGGTGTGCGAAGGTGGTGAAGTCGGCAGATGCGCAATGGTATCGACTAGCCCGCCTCACGGGTGCATCTTTCAGAATGCTTTGCATAGAGTTCGCGGTCGAGAAAAGAATGATGTTCGCTACCTAGGCTACTGCCTAAAGCAGGCGGCAGAAGCAGGGTGGTTTGACGTCTTATGCAACAGAGCCACGATTGCCCATTTCACAGTTGAAAAGTTGCGCGAACTTCGCATTCACCTGCCCTGTGCCGAAACTCAGCGTCTCATCGCCAACTACCTCGACCGCGAAACCGCCTGCATCGACAAGCTGATCGCCGAAAAGGAGCGCATGCTGGCCTTGCTGGATGAAAAGCGTTCCGCTCTCATCAGCCGTGTTGTCACCCGTGGGCTTGATCCCAATGCGCCGCTCAAGTCGTCCGGACTGGAGTGGTTGGGGGAGATTCCGGCGCATTGGACAATTGAGAGAGCCAAGAACCTGTTTGCAGTTCGAGATGAACGATCAGATGACGGATTGGAAGAACTTCTAACCGTGTCGCATATCACAGGGGTTACCTCGCGTTCCGAAAAGAACGTGTATATGTTTGAGGCGGACGACAAAGCTGGTTACAAACGCTGCCTGCCTGGTGACCTCGCAGTCAATACACTGTGGGCGTGGATGGGCGCAATGGGAATCAGCCCCTTGGAAGGCATCGTCAGCCCTGACTATCACGTCTACACATCCAAGGGAGAGTTGCTACCGGAGTACATTGATCTCCTGTGCCGCTCAAAGCCCTTCGTGGCTGAAGTGATCCGTTGGTCAAAGGGAGTCTGGTCTTCTCGTTTGCGCTTGTATCCCGAGAACTTTTTCGAAATGCGTCTCCCTGTCCCCCCAAAGAGCGAGCAACTCGAGATTTGCAGAGCAGTAGAAGCGGACCAACGAAAGGCAAATAATCTGAGAGATAGCTTGCATTTGTCAATAACATTAGCTAAAGAACGCCGCTCCGCTTTGATTGCCGCCGCTGTCACCGGCCAAATTCCGCTAGAGGATATGGACGAATGAAACTTGAAAGCATATCGCTTGCACACTGCGGCGGTTTCGAGCAACTTGATATTGCCTTTGAGCAGGATGTGACTCTAGTCGCAGGCGTCAACGGCGTAGGTAAATCCACAGTGCTGCACGCCTTGGCGGTCGTTCTGTCACGGGCACTTCCAGAATTCACGCCATCACGCTCCGCTCCTCTGTATTTCACAGATGACGACATTCACGCTGAAAAGGGCTCGTTGGAAGTGAGTGTCTGCCTTCAGCTCGATGGCCAGACCACTAACGCAGGGGTGCAGCGTCTACGTTCAGCCGAGGAGAAGGGAGACCGCTTCATCCTGTTGCGGCAGGCCGAATCCGCCACTGGCGCCGCTGATTTCGCGGACGTGCTCAACGCTCGCACGCTGACCGGCGATCTTGAGGCCGGCATGAAGGAAATGCGCACGGTGCTGGCCTCCCTGAAGAGCGCCGCCCACCCACCGCTTGCGGTGTATTTCACCCCCAAGCGACAGCTGCCCGGCCAGCCCCGCAGCCTGCCGGAGGCCAGGCCATTCGAGGTATCCATGGCCTTCAGCCGGGCGCTTCACGATCGTGAAATTGAGCTGCGGGAGTTCATGTATTGGTTCCGCACCCAGGAGAAGCTGGGCACGGCAGAGGAGCCGCGGCGCTTGAAGGTGTTGGACGCACTCCGGTCCGTTGTCACCGACCTGGTGCCTGAATTCAGCAATCTGCGGATCCAGGAGCACCCTCGCCTCGGGTTCGTGGTGGACAAGCGCGGCCAGCCCTTCTATCTGCACCAACTATCCGACGGCGAGCGTGGCCTGTTGGCCCTGGTTTTTGATCTCACCCGACGCTTGGCGATCGCGAATCCAGATAGTGACGATCCCATATCCGCAGGTGTGGCGCTGGTCTTGATCGATGAGATCGAGCTGCATCTGCATCCCAAATGGCAACGCAATGTCTTGCAGCGCTTGTGCGACATCTTCAAGGCTTGCCAATTCGTGGTGACCACCCATTCACCCCTTGTGCTGGGTGAGGTGCCGGCGCGTTGTGTGCGCTTCCTCGAATTCGTCGATGGCAAAGTGAAGGTGTTCACTCCCTCAGAGGCGTATGGCATGGATGCCAACCGCATTCTGCAGGAGTTCATGGGGGCGCCGGTACGTAATCGGCAGGTGGAGGAAGAACTTGCGAATCTCTTCGAGTTGATTGACAATGAGGAGTTCGACAATGCTCGAATTGCGATGGCAGCGCTTGAAGAAAAGCTTGGCACAGCTGAGCCCGAATTAACCCGCGCCAGTTCGCTGATTCGCTTTCTGGAGGGCACTGACTGAATGCGCACCATCCAGAAGGGCCCAGAGCCCCCCACACTCACGCAGCACCGGAAACAGCCACATGCCGTCTACGACAACTATCCAGATAAAGAGGCCTTAAGGGTCGCGCTTATTGCTGAACAGCGCGGTCTGTGCTGCTATTGCCAATCCCGCATCAGGCCATCGCACGAGCACATGAAGATTGAGCACTGGCAATGCCAGGACGCTCATCCGGATCGCCAGCTCGATTTCAGCAACTTGCATGGTGCTTGCCTTGGCGGCGAGGGGAGGCCGTACCGTGAGCAACATTGCGATACTCGCAAAGGCAAAGATGTGCTGTGCTTCAGCGTCTGCGATTCAACTCGCCCCATCGAGCACAAGATTCATTTCAAGGGCGATGGCAGAATCACTTCAGATGATCCTGCCATCGAGCAGGATATCAATGGGGTGCTGAATCTCAATCTGACAAGGTTGGTGAACAATCGCAAGGCTGTGCTGACTGCATTCAAGGAGCGGTTGGCGAGGGGGCCGCGACTCGATCCAGCCCGAGAACTTCAGAAATGGGACGGCAGCCAATCAGGTGAGCTGGAGCCATTCGCCCAAGTTGTCGTGTATTACTTGCAAAAACGGCAAGCCAGGCCCATTCGATGAAGCCCATGGCTATCGAGGTTGCCACCAGTTCCCCCACCTGCTGGATCATCGCAGGCCCCAATGGCGCGGGCAAAACCACCTTTGCCCTGGAGTTTCTGCCGCGCACCGGCTGCATGCACTTCATCAATGCCGACCTGATCGCCGCCGGCCTGGCTCCCTTGGCACCTGAGCGAGAGTTGCTGGCGGCCAGCCGCCTGGTTCTGTGGGAACTCGAAACACGCATCGCGGCCCGCGACAGCTTTGCCTTCGAGACCACCCTCGCCGGCCGCACCTATCTGCGCCTGGTTGAGCGCTTACGGCAACAGAGCTGGCGCGTGGAATTGATCTACCTGGCGCTGCCCAGCCCTGAAATGTCCGCCCTGCGGGTAGCCGAGCGCGTGGCTCACGGCGGCCACAACATCCCACAGTCCGACATCCAGCGCCGCTTTCCCCGCAGCCTGCGCCACCTGCTCCATGAGTTCAGCCATAGGGTGGATCGCTGCACCTGCTTCATGAACCACGCAGCCCGCCCAGTGCTGGTGTTCGAGCAAAATGGGCTGACGCGCACGATCCACGATCCCAGCTGGTATCAGCTGCTGCTCCACCAGGCCCAGGCATGACCACAACCACCAACACCCCCCAGGCCAGCCCCTCAGAACACGGCCGCCAGCTGCTGGACGCCCTCGGCCAGTCCGTCGCCAAGGCTCTGGACACCAAACGGCGCCTGGGCCACTACGCCGTGACCTGGCAGAACGGCAAACCCCTGCTGGTCGGCGATGACGCACCACCAACCCAAGCGGCACCACCGGGCCGATGAGCGACAAGCGCGTCTCCGAAACCGCCTTTGAGACGGTGATCGAAGCCCAGCTGCTCGCCGCTGGTTACACGGCGGTGGATGGCCAGGCCTTTGATCGCGAGCGCGCCATCTTCCCCGAGGAGGCGCTGGCCTTCATTCGCACCACCCAACCGCAGATCTGGAGCAAGCTGGAGGCCCTGCACGGCGAGCAGACCGGCCCTCGCGTGCTGGAGGCGCTGTGCAAGTGGCTCGACAGCTACGGAGCGCTGGCCACCTTGCGCCATGGCTTCAAGTGCTTCGGCAAAACCCTGCGGATCGCCTTCTTCCGGCCCGCCCATGGGCTCAATCCTGAGCTGGAGGCCCGTTATCAGGCCAATCGCGTTGGGCTCACACGCCAGCTGCACTTCAGCCCCAGATCCGAGCAATCGCTTGATGTGGTGCTGTCGGTGAATGGAATCCCAGTGGTCACGCTGGAACTCAAGAATCCACTGACAGGCCAGACCGTCAAGCACGCGATCAATCAATACCGGCAGGATCGTGATCCTCGTGAGCCGATCTTTGTCTTCACCAAGCGCAGCCTGGTGCATTTCGCGGTGGATACAGAAGAAGCCCATATGACCACCCGCCTGGCCGGATCCTCCACCCACTTCCTACCCTTCAACAAAGGTTTCAAGGGCAATGCTGGCAATCCACCAGATCCCGAAGGCAGAAACTACAAGACAGCCTATCTCTGGGAAGAGGTGCTCCAGCGTGACAGTCTGCTCGATCTGCTGGCCCGCTTCCTGCATCTCTCCGTGGAGGAGAAGACGTCCGACCAAGGCAAGAAGATCCGCAAGGAAAGCCTGATCTTTCCCCGCTATCACCAGTTGGAAGCGGTCAGGTCGCTGCTTGCAGCGGTCGTCCGTGAAGGCGTTGGCCACAACTATCTGATTGAAAATTCTGCAGGCAGCGGCAAAAGCAATACCATCGCCTGGCTGTCACATCGTCTCTCCAGTCTTCATGACGATCAGGATCAGCGCCTCTTCGACAGCGTCGTCGTGATCACCGATCGCCTTGTTCTCGATCGCCAGCTGCAAGACACGATCTATCAATTCGACCACCGTCAGGGCGTGGTACAGAAGATTGATGAAGATTCACGCCAGCTCGCCGAAGCCCTGCAGGCTGGTGTGCCGATCATCATCACAACCCTGCAGAAGTTTCCCTTTGTGAGCGAGCAGCTGTACAAGCTCAATGAGGAGCGAGGCCAAGCAGGTCAGGATCATCTGCCCACCCGCAAGTATGCGGTGATCATTGATGAGGCTCACAGCTCACAGTCGGGCGAAACAGCCACCGAACTCAAAGGCGTGCTTGGGGGTGCAGATCTTCGTAACAAAGCCAAGCAGATGGCGGACGAGGAAGAGGGTGTGGCACTGGAAGGCGTCTTTCGAGCCATGGCCAAGCGAGGCCAGCAAGCCAACATCAGCTTCTTCGCCTTTACAGCCACGCCCAAATACAAAACATTTGTCCTGTTTGGACGCAATGGCGATGCTTTCCACCGCTACACCATGCGGCAGGCCATCGACGAGGGCTTCATCGAAGACGTGCTCAAGAACTATGTCACCTATAAAACCTATTACAAGCTGCTCAAGAAAGCGGAACAAGACCCGCATGTGGAGCGCAAGAAGGCGGCCAAGGCCCTCGCCCGCTTCATGAAGCTGCACCCCCACAACATCGCCCAAAAGACCGAAGTGATGGTGGAGCACTTCTATCTGTCCACACGCCACAAGATCGGTGGCCATGCCAAAGCAATTGTTGTGACGGGCTCGCGCCTGGAGGCGGTGCGCTACAAGCAAGGGTTTGATCAGTACATCCAAGCCAAGGGATATCCGATCAGGAGCCTCGTCGCCTTTTCCGGCAAAGTCGAAGACGACAAGCTACCTAACACGAGCTATACAGAAGTCGACATGAACGGTGGCATCAAGGAAAAGGATCTGCCCGAGGCCTTCGCAACCCCCGAGTATCAGGTGCTTTTGGTGGCTGAAAAGTACCAGACCGGCTTCGATCAACCCTTGCTGCACACCATGTATGTCGACAAGCGGCTCTCTGGTATCCAGGCCGTCCAGACCCTGTCGCGCCTGAACCGCACCCATCCGCTCAAGGAAGACACCTTTGTCTTGGATTTTGTCAACAATCCAGAAGAGATCCAGGAAGCCTTCAAGCAATATTATGACGGCGCTGTGATGGGAGAAGAGGTTGATCCCGATAGGCTCTATGAACTAAAGGTTGATCTCGACGCATCTGGCATTTACCTGCAAAGCGAAGTCGATGAATTCTGTAGAATGTTCTTTGCTCCAAAACGCCGTCAGAGCCCAAGCGATCACAAAGCGATCAACGCCATTCTTGATCAAGCACGAGCACGTTTTGTGCAATTCCAAGCCAAGGATGACGAAGAGGCTGAGCTATGGCGCGGCAAACTGCAAGCCTTCAGCAACCTATACAGCTTCCTCAGCCAGGTCATCCCCTATCAGGACAGCGACTTAGAAAAGCTGTATACCTACCTTCGCCATCTGGCGCTGAAGCTTCCTAAACGAAGCCTCGGCAAGAGCTACCAGTTCGACGACGAGATCGATCTCAACTATTACCGGCTGCAGAAAATCAGCGAAGGCTCAATCAGCCTCTCTGAAGGGCAAGCCACACCATTGGACGGCCCCCATGAGGTGGGAACTGGCTTATCCCGGCCAGAGCAGGTTCCGCTCTCTCGCTTGATTGATCTGATCAACGAACGTTTTGGCGGTGAACTCAACGACGCTGATCAGCTCTTCTTCGATCAGATTGTCGAGACAGCGAGCCAAAGCGAAGGCCTTGAGCAAGCTGCCAAAGTGAACTCTCTTGATAAGTTTCGACTTGTCTTTAACCAGACCTTGGACGCATTGTTTATTGAGCGCATGGAGCTCAATGAAGAACTCTTTGCCGACTACATGGGCAGACCCGAACTGCGGGATTTGATCAGCGACACCTTGGGGAAGCAGGTCTACAAGCGATTTCGTGAGCCAATGTGACTGCGAGGTATCTGTTGGCGGAGGTCGAACAATCCGATGCAACTGACCCGCATCCAGTGCGTCCATTGATCACCACAAGATCTTTGCGGGCAGGTGATCGGAAGCGTTCGAAGGAGGATTGAAGCTCTATCCACATGGGTCGTTCATACCGTAAAGATTTATGCCTATTTTACGCTGATGCGCCGGCCGCTTGCCTTGGCAAGGAAATACTGGAAAAAATCCACTTCATGGAGGAGCATCATGAGTCTTTGGTTCGTGACAGTTCCCGGGAAACTTGATCGGTACTTTTATTGCGAGAGCCAGTCAGTCAACAATGCTTTTGAGTTAATTAAGAAAAGCTTAGGTTGGCCGTCATTGTCCTGTGATGCAACGGGCGAGGGGCCAACAGCAAGTGCAGTCAATATGTTCAAGCCCTCGGATGAGATTCTTATTATTTTGGCACGAGATGGCATATTTGAAATAAGAAACGCTGAGAGTATGCCACCATCGCAATCTCTTATGCCATTCTAAATAAAATGTGGTTTCCGGTACTGGAACCACGCCGCTAACTCACTCAATCAAAACCATCTGAGGTGTCTTATGGAACTGACGGCCGTCCTTGCTTCTGAATACATCAATCTTTGGGATAACTGCACGATCAACCCACGCTATGAAAGTGACGTAGTTTGGTCTATTCAGAAAATCAGCGAGAGTAGACAGCTCTACGAGAAAGTCTCCGCAAAGACAGGTGTGCCCTGGTATGTAATAGCCGTTATCCACAGTCTTGAGTCAAGTATAGATTTTAGCACGCATCTTCATAATGGAGACCCATTGTCCTCACGAACTAAAAACGTGCCTCAAGGCAGGCCTTTACATGGCACTCCTCCATTTACATGGGAAGATTCAGCTATTGATGCCTTAAACTATGATGGCGCTTGTGGAGTAAGAAACTGGGATTTACCCACTCTTTTTGGTTTCTTGAAGGGTTTAATGGTTGGGGATATAGGATAGGCTCTGGCAGGAAAACTACACCAGCGCAACGTAGTGCGTACTTATTTTCAGGAACGAATCATTATGAAAAGGGGAAATATGTCGCCGACGGGTCCTTTGACCCGGAAGCCATTAGTGCACAGGTTGGCTGTATGGCCTTGCTCAAAGCACTTGAGAAGAATGGCCAAATATGCATATCTCCATCAGCTGGGGAGCAGCTTAATGAAAACATAGTGGGATCAGTTCAAGCCTGGCAGCACCTCCTGAACGGGTGTGGATATCTACCATCACTGATTATAAATGGACATCTTGATGCTGCTACAGTCCAGTTAACTAAGAGTTTCCAGACGGATTTAGGATTAGACGTAACGGGAGGTGTTGATTTGTCGACCTGGAAGGCTGGCCTGAGGCATAAGAAGCTTCCAGGATGGCAACAAATTGTCCCACCACTATCCTCTATCAAAAATCCACCACCACGTATAGCGCAAAAGAATCCGAGGAATTATGCTAGCGGTGGTAACACAACAAGAAGGCTTCATGACTTTTATTCACGAGAAAACAACTATGATTCTGTTTACGACAATGTCATGAGTTGGTACGGCACAACTAGCAACGGGTGTACCGCTTTTGTTTCAACCGCGCTTCGACTAATTGACTATGATGTGCCGATTGAGACCAATGCCGAAGGATTTAATATTTCTCTTTGGACGGCAGCTCTCTCAGGGTACCTGGAAGATAAAGGCTGGAAAAGATCGGACCTTGCTAATAACATGTTGCCAGGCGATATCGTTTTTACTGACGATGGTGGGTATGATGATGGCATACCTTGCCACGTATATGTATTCTCTAAATGGCATGACTCATCCAAAGAAGTCGCATGGGTTATAGACAATCAGGCCTTCACTCATAGACGTAACATCTACGCTGGTGGTGGTGGCTTCAACTTCTCTCCCTTTGCATATTTTTTACGCGACTAGACTTATCATGATATTGGCCATAGTGGCTGGCCTATAGATATGGGTTGTTTAGATGATCCCCTTCGAACAAGCCCCTCGAGTGGACAGGCCCCCACTAGCCCTCTGCTGCGCCACCCAGAGCTCCCTGCCTGCCACTCAGGGGCAGCGTTGGAAGGGCTCCAGAGATATTACGAAGCGATAGCAAGCTTCAAATACGAATGCCGACTCTTACAGCCATCCGCAAGTGAAGTTATTATGATATATTACTCTTTTGACAAGACCAGAGAAAGTCATTAACCTTGATAGGTCACAGCGTAAATCAATGGAGGATCTTCTAGAGAACAATGACACTGGGAAAGTCACCTACAAAAGGCACAATAAAGTTATCGTTTTCGCGGCTCTGACTGGTGTTGTATTTACTGGCGTTATAGTTGTTGCTTTCTTAACAAGTCTCATTGGCAAGAGCGGTGGGGAGCAGTTCCCAAAGGTATATTTTCTACTTATTTCATCCATTCTCGGAGCGCTTGTCAACCAGCCGTTTCGTGGCGCAGAAGACAATGCAAGCAAAGGGGCCTCTCTATTGGTTCTATATTTGGCATGGAAATGCGCAATTGCTTCTGTATTCGCCATTATTGTTAATCTTATCTTTATCTCGGGCGTGATTAGTGGCGAGCTATTCCCGCAGTTTGAGGGAGCAAATAGGTCCTATAGAGACATGGTTAGCTGGGCACTAGAAGTAGATCCCAAGACCAATGCGGATATGGCTAAAATGTTGATCTGGAGTTTTGTTGCTGGTTATTCAGAAAAACTTGTTCCAAACATGGTGACGAAGATCTTTGTCATGCCGGAGCAGGACAATAGAGGATAAGAAATAAATATAGATTGAATGTCCTGGGATTAAGTCAAGTTTTGGGATTTTGTGATGCCAAAGCAGCCTTCCAACATCAAGATGCAGAAGACAGGACCGTAGTCTGCTTCCTGTGCCGAGGTTTATGCCCGCTTCTGATCTTGGCGTTAGATGGGCCCAAAGGCTTCCTTCCTGCCAACTCCTTCTGCCTTGCTCCCAAGTTGGATTCTGCAGAACTTAATGCGTAAGTCGCAGCCCTGGACTATACTCTCAAGGACATTCATATTCTTATGATGCCATGAAGAGAGAGCAAGCTCTTATTGAAACTCTCTTGGCCGAAATTGAATCAATGCCGATTGGCAATGGCGGGACGGTGCCAGCGCAGTACTTCTTCTTGAAGCTGAACAACATTTCCTCGGAGCTTAATCCTGGCCACTTCGCCGCAATTGAGTCCGCGCTCACAGCTGTTCGACAGCATGAAAACCTTCCCTTCTCACAGGGAAAGATCACCTATCACCTTAGGCTACTTCTTGAAGAAGGTCTCATAAGCGCTGTGCTGTCTGAGACCTATGACGGCACTTTTATCGCCGTGAAGGGTCTAACAGCGAAAGAGCATAACTACTTGGACGACCGTCGTAAAAAGGAAGAGGGGCCGCTCTTAAAGGCGCTCAACGCATCCAAGGCGAACGCTCCTGAATGGGTTGCACGATCCCTGATCACAGATGGCTTAAAATGGTTTCTTGGATTTGTAGGAATCCTCGCTACTTCTCAGATTCCTGCCGTTAAGCAGTTTTTGCTTAGTGCTTGGTTTGGTCAGCATCATTGAGGAAGACTCTGATCGATTACAGTCAGTTACTTGGGACTCATTCTTGCAGCGATAGGCCATCTAACATCAAGATCCAGCGGCCTGGGCAAGGGGTTGCCTGAAATGCGTGCTGAGATTTCTGCCGCCGCTGATCTTGAGCGTTGGGCGCCAGGAGGTACCATGAGTATTCTCAAGAGGAGGGCCAAGTCATGAGTTCCAAGCCATTTGTCGTCAGACCAGCTGATCGCAAGCCGGCTCTTACCGTTGTCGGCACTCAGGTCACCGTCCTTGCATCAGGGTCCGACACCCAAGACCAGCAGATTACGGTGCAGTTGGGTGACGAAGGGACGGGGCCGCCGCCGCACAGCCACCCTTGGGAAGAGTCGTTTTACGTCACCAAGGGCCAGGTTGAGTTCACGTGTGGTGGCGAAACTACCAAGTGCACAGCAGGGACACTCGTCCATATTCCAGCCGGTACGGTTCATGCGTTTAGCTATGGTCCGGGTGGCGGCGAAATGCTGGAAATCACTGGTAGACGAAGCAAGGCGATTTCGATGTTCACCGCGCTGGATCGCGAGGTTCCGCCTGGTTCGCCAGACGTCGCGAAAGTGATCCAGGTTGCAGGCGAGTACGACGTCAAGTTTCACATCTGATTCGGCTCCAGCACTTGCCTGTGCTTGTCGCCCAACAACGCGCTCCAGCCGACGCTCAAGTCGCCGCTGCGCGCTCCATGAGTTCCCTCGCTACGCTCGGCGCGGCTGAGCGCGGGCGTTGGGCTGTATGCCAGCCTGGGATGACATCTGCCTTAGGTGAGCGCGCCTTGGCCAATTGTGTATGTTCGTGAACATATGGCCATCTGCGTCGCGTGCCATGGCTTGACTTGGTATCTAGCTATAAGTTAACGGAGCAAGCATGAAAGAATCGCAATCAGATCCAAGCTTGCAAGCTGGCTTTGTTAAGCCTATTGGCCGTTATACGTATTCTTTGTTTGCAAGAGATGAGCATGCTGGCCCGATCTTCCTCTATGACACGGGCGGAGCGCTGATAGGGCGCATTTACTTCTTTACTAGAACTCCATCCCAAGCAACATTGCCACCTCCGTCAATTCGGCAGGATGGAACTGTCGAGCTGGTCTATTGGGTGGCGGCCTTTACGGACATAATTTGTATGCTTGGTAACGAAGCGTATAAAGCCCTTATTTGGACTGGAGATGATAACAGTCGGATCTCGACCGGCTCTTAGTGATAAGTTAGAAGTAAATTTGCTGCCTTGATCCTTTTGCGGAGTCCATGCTACGTGGGTTAAGTCTGCCGAGGAGCGGTTTCTCCCAGCAAGCCCATCGAGTGCATTGGCCAGCACCATCCCCGCTGCTCAGCAGCCCCAAACTACTTGCCACCCAGTCAGGGAGAGCGTTAGGCCGCAGGAGGGGCGTCGATGACCGAGCGAAAAGGATTCCGTTGGTGGCATGCCGCGCTCATCCTCGCGGGTGCCAACGCCATCAGCGCCCTCCCTGCGGGCTTTGGCGGCGACTTCGTCTTCTACAACTCCTTCCGCCAGCCCGCCATCGCCCCGCCTGACTGGGCCTTCGCCCCGGTGTGGCTGTTCCTCAACGTCACCTCGCTCGTCGCCCTGTCTCGCATCGCCAACTTCCCCGAGCGATCATCTGCCACAACCTTGTTCCTGTGGTCCGAGGGTGTGGCGTGGGTGCTGTTCGCCGCCTTCACCACGGTGTACTTCCTCCTGCACAGTCCGGTCCTCGCGGCAGCGGACACGGTCGCCGGGCTCCTGGCCGGCCTGGTCAGCCTGGCGTGCGCTTTCCGGCTCGACCGCCTGTCGGCAGGGTTCATCCTGCTGCGTGTGCTGTGGCTTGTGCTGGCCACCTACGTGTCGCTGTTCGTGGCTTTGTCTAACGCGGATCCGTTCCTGGGGATCAGCGCCCTCTGGTGATGGGCGCCATGAACCCGCAGGTCACCTTCGAGACGGATTTCTTCAAGCCGCTGCCCGGTGAAGAGGAGCAGACCAATCCCGGCTGCTATGGGCAAGCGCTGGCGCTGTGGCTCCGGGATCAGCTCGTAAGTCGCGGTGTGTCTGTGGAAGAGGTTCTGCCGGAAGACTTCGGCTGGGTTGTGCTGGTTACCCGCCAACCCTTCCTGCTCTGGCTGGGTTGTGGCAACACCGATGGATCCACCACGGAGTGGATCATCTTCCCCCATGCGGAACGTTCGTTGCGGCAGCGCATCTTCGGCGGGCCCGATCCCTCGGCGGCTGTTCAGGAGTTGTGGAGCCATGTTCAGGTGCTGGTGCCCACCATTCCTGGGTTGCGGGTGGTCACCTGGCAGTAGCGCCCTCGGCTCACTGTGCAGGAGGCAAGCGTGAAGCATTCTTTGCGGTGTCAGTTCATGACGTGCGTGAGTGGTCTGGGCGACGGCGGCTAGTAAGGGAAACCACTACCTGCCGAGGCGGCAGGCGCCTCGCCTCGTCCTGGCCTGAGTTCACGAGCCTCCGATGCGACATCCCTGCCTGGCCCTGGCCTCTTCGCTGGTGGCCCTGCTCGCTGCTCCTTCGCTGGCTTCGGCGGCCGCCCCTCCGGCTCCGCTCACGCCGCAGGAGGCCGTGGCGATCGCCACCGATGCCTACATCTACGGCTATTCGCTCGTCACCACCGACGTGACGCGGCTTCAGATGTCCAATGTCGCCAAGGCGTCGGAACTGAAGGCGCCGCTCAACCAGTTCCTCAACATCAAGCGCTATCCGCCGGCGACCTACCGCGGCGTGTCGGCGCCCAATGCCGACACCCTCTATTCCCTGGCCTGGCTCGATCTCAAGCAGCCGCAGGTGTTCAGCCATCCGGACATGGGCAAGCGCTTCCACCTGTTCCCGATGGTCGATCTGTGGATGACGATCTTCGCCAGCCCGGGCACCCGCACCGGCGACAGCAAGGCCGCCAACTACCTGATCACCGGTCCCGGCTGGAAGGGCGCGGTGCCAGCGGGCATGAAGCACATCCCGGCCGCCACGCGCTACATCGTGATCCTCGGCCGCACCTACGCCGACGGCACCGAGGCCGACTACAAGGCCACCAATGCCCTGCAGGCCCAATACCGGATCACTCCGCTGTCGGCCTGGGGCAAGCCTTACAAACCTGCGCCGCCGCCGGTGGATGCCAACCCCGGCATCTCGATGACCGACAAGCCCCAGGCGGTGATCCTGGCGATGGGCACCGAGGGCTACTTCAACTGGCTGAGTAAGCGGATGTGCACCGACGCGCCCGCCTACGCGGCCGATGCGCCGGCGCTGGCCCGCTTCGCCAGAATCGGCTTCCAGCCCTGCAAGCCCTTCACGCTCTCCAAGCTCAACCCTGCCGTGCAGGCGGCGCTGCAGGATCTGCCCACCACCGCGCTCGCGCGCATCGGCGCCAACCAGCAGAGCCTGGGGGTGATGGTCAACGGCTGGCAGGTCACCAAGGGGCTGGGCGTCTACGGCACCGATTACCTCAAGCGCGCTGTGGTGGCCGCCTTCGGCTGGCCGGCTAACCTGCAGCAGGACGCCGTCTACCCCTACACGCTCGTCGACAGCACCGGCGAGCGGCTCAGCGGCGATCACCGCTACACGCTCACCTTCGCCAAGGGG
This sequence comes from Cyanobium sp. FGCU52, assembly GCA_024958715.1. Lineage (GTDB taxonomy): Bacteria > Cyanobacteriota > Cyanobacteriia > PCC-6307 > Cyanobiaceae > Cyanobium. Next base: position 18,958 of record JANWUS010000044.1, read on the forward strand.
CAGACGCCGCCGGTGAACGGTTTCTGGTCGATCACGATGTACATGATCGATCAGGGCTGGTGGTTCGTGCCCAACCCGCTCAACAAGTTCACCGTGAGCCCGCGCGACAACCTCAAGCCCAATCCCGATGGCTCGATCACCCTCTACCTCCAGAAGGATTCACCGGGCAAGGACAAGGAAGCCAACTGGTTGCCCGCCCCCGCCGACGACTTCATCCCGATGCTGCGGATGTACTGGCCCAAGGACACAGCGCCCTCGATCCTCAACGGCACCTGGACGCCGCCGATGGTCAAGCGGGTTCCGTAGGTCGCCGCCTGTTCGAAAGCAGGCTGGTGAAGGATTCCATCGCTTTGCTTCCCAGTTTCCCGGCAAGCTGAACACTATGCAGCTCCTTGCGCCTGTGCCAACTATGAACATACGCAGACTGAAAGCTCCCCTTTCACTCCTGGTGGTGTTCCTTGCATGGGGCGAAGAGAGTGCCGCAACCGCCCAGGTCAACAACTTCTATGCAGGCACGGCTTCTAATGGGCAGGCCGTGAATGTCGACCTGGGGAGCATCCGCCAGGTCAGCGCCTCGTCGTTGGATTTCACCTACTACCTTGGGGATCTGCGTGTCTACGCCCAGGCCAACTGCCCAGGAAGCTACTGGGTCAGTTTTCCGGAGAGACAGGTCAACAGGCCACAGTCAAGCGCCACCCAGCGCATGCTCTCGAAGGTGTGTTCCTATCTCGGGGGGTCTTCATCCCCAGCCCGCTCATCCACAGGCGCAGCGCTTGTCTTTGATCCGCCAAGCAACATCAGGTCGTCCCCGAACGGACCCATTCTCTGCTCTGTTCGCTCTCGCACCATGATCAATGTTTATGGCAGATCGGGGCAATGGTACGCAACCGACTTCTGTGGTCCACAGGGCTATATTCATGAAAATCAGCTGAGATTCTGAGGCGATGTTCATGATGGCTTTCTCGCGACGCCATCGTTCACCACGTTCTCAGCGGGAATCCTGGATCAGCCCCACCGGCAGAGCTTGCTGATGCCGTCATTGCCCGGGGCCGCACCATGCTGGCGGGTGTGCTCATTTGCGGACAGGCTCTGAAGCTCAAGCCGTCACCTGCAGAAATGCGCTATATAGTCCGACCACGTTGAGGTAGGGAGATCATCTCTCTCTTCCCTGCCTAAAGCCTTGGGCCGAGGCTCAAGGCTTCGCCCAGGCGAACGCAGGATCCACAACCAGACAGGATAAACGTATGACATTCAAGCCGGCTGACTATGTGAATTTCGTTGCTGAGCGCACGCGGGCCGGCGAGAGGCTGTTTCTGGAGTACACGGGGCCGCGTAATGACTTTGACATCATCATTGTGGGATCAGGCATCGGCGGCGGGTTGCTGGCCGATGATCTGGCTGAACGGGTCGGCAAGAGCAAGCGCATCCTTGTGCTGGAGGCGGGCTCCTATCTCTATCCCACACACGCTTACAACTTCTGCCGCTTCCCCAACAGCAGCCTGGCCAAGCATTTCGCTTGTGATACGTTCTGGCAGTCTGGCAATAACTCCAGCGAATTCTTCATTGATGAGAAGCCTCAGCTCAACTTCGGCGGTCGTTCGATCTTCTGGTCGGGGCTGATCCCAACGCCTCAAGGTTGGGAGATGGACTATTTCCCCCAACGTGTGAGGCAGGATCTCAACGGCGGCCTGCTGGAACGGGCGGGTGCGGTGATGCTGGCCTCCCGTTCGATGGGCAGCACGGCAGAGGCGGTTGTCGCCCGCCTACGCCAATCGAGCCTGGCAGCCGATTTCTCGATTCAGCAAACGCCGCGCGCTCTCCATCAGCCCTATCTCAAGGATGACGGCAGCCCCAGTGAGGAGCACTTCACCGAACCAACGGGCGTGTTCAACACCGCTGAACTGCTCATCAATCAACTGGGTCTGACTCCCGGCGTCAGCCATGGTGATGGCCCTGGCCTGCACCTGCTGCTGAATTCCTTCGTGGAGGATGTGCGCCGATCCGGCAGCGGCCATGAGCTTGTGGTGCGCAACACGCTCAGCGGCCAGGCCCGTATCTTCACGGCTCCGCAGGTGGTGCTGGCCGCTGGCTCGATTGAGAGTCCGAAGCTGCTGCGCCGCTCGTCGCTCTTCGCTTCACTCCCGGCGCCGGTTCAGGGTCTTGTGGGCAGGGGGCTCACCGATCATCCAACAACGAGTGAGATCTCCACCTACGTGAACCGGATTGGCAATGTCACCCTCGACGCCAGTGATCACGCCAAGATCGTTTTCTACTCCAGAGGGCTTCGCGATAACGGCGTCATTCGCTACCCCTTCAATGTTGAGCTCAACCTGAACCACGAGTATTGGCACCTGCGGGAGAACGACCCCGGCGAGTCAGCCCGCCCTGCGGGCGGCCCCACGGGTGCGGCACGCGTGGACATCAAGTTCAGCTTCGCCAACTGCCTCGATAATGACAACCAGATCCATGCGGCCCCGCCCTTCGGTTATGTGCCGCAGGTTGTTTTCCGCAACCAAAGCTGGGTTGATCATCTCTCCCAGGTTCGCCTGCCGGCCCTGGCTGGCTGGCAGAAGAGCCCCACGCAGATCTGGGCCGTGCTGAACGACATCACCTACCGGATCATGTCCGAGTTTTCGATGGATGGCGTCTCCGCCCGGCCCGCAGGAGAGGTGTGGTACGGCCAGGGCGGCAAGGGTTTTGGCTGGGGGACGGTTCATCACGCTGCTGGCAGTCTGCGGATGCCGTATCGCCCCAGGTTGGATGCCCCCTTCGCGCCTGATTCGGTTGTGGACGAGGATCTGAAGGTGATCGGAACCTCCGGGCTGTATGTCTGCGATATGTCGGTGATGCCCCTGAGTTGTGCCGCCAATCCGGTGCGCCCTCTGGCCGCCCTGGCCCTGCGTTTATCGCAGCATCTGAGTTAGCCCCTGCAGGCCAGCGCCATGGGTGTCTGGCGTCATTCCTGGGCTGGGTTGCGGCAACACATCTTCGGCGGCTCCGATCCCCTCAGGCCGGCGTGAGCGCCGCCAGGGCCTCGGCGTCGTGGTGGCCCTGCCACAGCCACCGCCAGTGCCAGCCCGCCGCCATCGCAACCTGTTCGATGGTGGCCCGATCGGCCGGATGATCCCAGGCGCTCAGGTGGGCGATCACCTCCTCCTGCCGGTCCGCCTCCAGCGGCGTCCAGCCGTGCACGCGCTGGCAGTAGCGCGCCACGTAGGCCTCCCGGCTCTCGCCGGCGGGGCGGAACACGTCGGCCCAGAGCAGCAGGCCGCCCGGGGCGATGCGGCGGCGGCAGCCCCGCAGGAACCGTTCCTTCTCCGGCTCCCGCAGGTGGTGCACCGCGAAGCCGCTGATCACCACATCCACCGGCGGTCCGTCCGCCTCGGCCCAGCCCAGCAGATCCCCCTCCTCGAACCGGCAGGGGTAGGGCACGGGGCCCAGGGCCTCGGCCGCCAGGGGCAGCACCGCTCCATTCAGGTCGAGCGCCGTGAAGGAGGCCAGCGGCAGGCGCCGCAGCAGCGGCGGCAGCAGGCCCAGATCTCCGCTGCCCAGATCCACCAGATGGGGCAGGGGCGCGGCGGGGTCTCGTTGCGCCAGCCAGCCGTCGATCGCCGCCGCCAGCGCCGCCGTCAGGTCCCGGTGCTCCATCAGGTCGTTGTCGACCACGCGGCGGTAGGTGGTCCACTGCCGCCGGAACATCTCGATCACTTCAGCAGCCATCGGCGGCGCGCTCGCTCCTCCGAGGATGGCAGTGGTCGCTTCCTCCTGCCGCCGGTGCCCCGCCTGTTCCCTTCCCCCCGGCCTGCCGCCGCCACCCTTGCGACCCTGACGGCGCTGCTCGCCGGTTGCGGACGGTTCTCGGGCGCCCGGGTGCCGGAGCTCACCGATGCCCGGCTGCCGCGGCTGGAGCCCGCGGCGCTGCAGGCCTGCGCCACCCGCCTCGGGCTGGCGGCCGAGCTGCCCCGCCCCGCCGATGCCACCAACTTCGGCGAGCGCCAGCCCCGCGACGCCCAGGGGCGCAGCGTGCCCCACCTGCCCCAGCTGATCGTGCTGCACGAAACGGTGCTCTCGGCGCCGGACACCGTGAAGCTGTTCGCCACCCCCCATCCCAACGACGACGACCAGGCCAGCTACCACCTGCTGATCGATCGCCAGGGCCGGCGGCTGCGGATCGTGCCCGACGAGCTCCGCGCCTTCGGGGCCGGCATGTCGGCCTTCGGCGATTTCGCCGTGCGCATCCGGCCCGCCTCGGTGGGCTCGCTCAACAACGTGGCCCTGCATCTGAGCCTCGAAACCCCGGCCGATGGCCGCGGCGACAGCGACGGCCACTCCGGCTACACCCCGGCCCAGTACGAGGCGGCGGCCGCCCAGGTGCTGCTCTGGCAGGCCCGTTTCGGCATCCCCTTCAGCCGCCTCACCACCCACGCGGCGATCGACCGCAGCCGCAGCCGCTACGACCCCCGCAGCTTCCGCTGGGAGCGCTTCCTGCCCGCCTACCGCAAGGCGGCCGCCGCCTGCTCGCTCACGGCCTACGACAACGGCCGGGCCGTTCCCTGAAGCGGTGGCGTCGGCGGGCCGGCCCCCCGGGGCAGGAAGCGCAGCAGCGCTCCCGCCAGGATCAGGGCGCTGCCCCCGAGCACGGGCGGGGACAGCGGCTCACCGAGGAACAGGGCGGCGCTGCCGATGGTGATCACCAGGCTGGCACTGCCCACCAGCGCCACCTGGGCCACGCTGTAGAAGCGGGCGCACACCTGCCGCAGCACCTCCGTGCCCAGGCTCACGGTGACGCCGTACACGGCGATCACCCAGAACACCCACCAGATCCGCGCATAGAAGAAGTGCTGGGGCCCGTAGATCTTCAGGGCGAGGAGGCCGAACACCAGGGCGCCGCCGAGGTTGCCCACGCCGGAGGTGAGCCCCCTGCAGAGGTGCAGCGCGGCGATGCGCTGGCGTAGGCACTGGCGCACGGCGGTGGCCGCCACCGACGCCAGGGCCCACACCACCCCGATCAGCTGATCGCTTCCCATCGCGCTTCCCATCGGCACCACCCGCGAGAGCAGCAGACCGGCCACGATCAGGCCCAGGCTCAGCCAGAAGCGCGGCGGCAGCGGTTCCCGCAGCCAGGCCAGGGCCAGCAGGCCCGACGCCGGCAGCGCCAGGGAGAACAGCAGCGTCTGGGTGATCACCGAGAGGTGATCGAGGCTGAGATAGAAGGAGAGCGGGGCCAGGAAGCTGCCGAGGAAGGCGTCGAGGGCCAGGCGGATCCGCACCGGCGTTTCGATCCGCACCAGTTCGCGGCGCACCCGGGCCGGCTCCCGCACCAGCAGCGCCGCGCCCAGCATCAGCTGGGAGATCAGGAACACGTTGCAGAAACTGATCGGGTTCTCGCCGTCGATCGGGTGGGCGGCCCCCTGGATCTGCAGGAACCGCAGCACGGTGTTGCGCAGACCGCTGAGCAGCACGAAGCCCAGCAGGGCTCCGGCCGCGAAGGGGGTGGCGCGGGCGAGGGAGGGGGCGTTGGGGTGGGCCGGCGCGCTCATGCCGCATCCATGGAGGGGGAGGGGTGCGGCGCCGTGCCCTCACCGTAGGAAGGAGGCCTGGTCACGGCCAGCGGCCGGGCTGTTCCCTGAAGCGGTGGCTACTCGATGGCGTCGCCCGGCCGGACCTCTCGTTAGGGTCCCGTGCCATCACCGCGAGAAGCACCCAAGATGTCTGCAGCCCAGGCGCCGGAGCGGCGGCTGCATCTGGTTCGCTGGCTCCTCACCACCGGCTGGCTGCTGATCATCGGATCGCTGTTCTTCGATCCGTTCACCTCCCGCTTCACCGAACCGGATCACCCCTGGAGCCCGCTGCGGCTCATCGACACGTGTGTGCCGGTGCAGGGCCGCTGCCTGGTGGAGCAGCCCTATCCCCTGGGCACCACCCTGTTCTGGGGCGCGGTGGTGCCCGCGGGGATCTTCGTGCTGCTGGTGTTCGGCCACGAGCTCTGGCGCCGCATCTGCCCCCTGTCGTTCCTCTCCCAGATCCCGCGCGCCCTCGGCTGGCAGCGGCAGACCGCCAAGAAGAATCCCAAAACCGGGGAGGTGCGCTTCCAGCTGGCCAAGGTGCCCGCCGATTCCTGGCTGGCGAAGCACTACTCCAAGCTGCAGTTCGGCTGGCTGTTCGTGGGCCTCTGCGGCCGCATCCTCTTCTTCAATGCCGACCGGCTCGTGCTGGCCGGCTGGTTGCTGTTCACCATCGCCGCCGCGATCACCGTGGGCTGTCTCTACGGCGGCAAGGCCTGGTGCCAGTACTTCTGCCCGATGGCGCCCGTGCAGAGCATCTACTCCACCCCGTCCGGCCTGCTCGGCAGCGCCGCCCACATGGCCAGCGGCCCGATCACCCAGTCGATGTGCCGCGCAACCCTGCCCGACGGCAGTGAGCAGAGCGCCTGCGTGGCCTGCCAGCAGCCCTGCATCGACATCGACGCCGAGCGCATGTACTGGGCCCGGATCAACACGCCTGCCTTCGCCTTCGAGCGCTACGGCTACGTGGGCCTGGTGGTGGGCTACTTCCTCTACTACTACCTCTATGCCGGCAACTGGACCTACTACTTCTCCGGCGCCTGGGCCCGCCAGGACAACCAGCTCTCCCAGTTGCTGAGTCCGGGCCTGTTCCTGTTCGGCCAGCCGATCGACGTGCCCAAGATCGTGGCCGTGCCCCTGGTGCTGGGGCTGTTCACCTGGCTGGGGCTGCTGGTGGGCCGGGGCATCGAGGCCTGGATGCGGCGCCGCGTCCGGCAGCAGGGCGCCGAACCCGACCGCGAGCGCATCCGCCATCGCGTGTTCGTGGCCGCCACCTTCCTGGTGTTCAACTTCTTCTTCCTGTTCGCCGGCCGCCCGCTGCTGCAGCTGGCGCCGGCCTGGGTGCAATACCTCTTTGATGTGTCGCTGGTGGCCACCAGCACCCTCTGGCTGTTCCGCTCCTGGCGCCGCAGCCCCGCCCTCTACGGGCGCGAGAACCTGGCGGAACGCTTCCGCCGCCAGCTCGAGCGCCTCGGCCTCGACGTGGCCCGCTACCTCGAAGGTCGCACCCTCGGCGATCTCAGCCCCGACGAGGTGTACGTGCTGGCCCGGGTGCTGCCCGGCTTCGGCAGCGAGCAGCGCCATGAGGCCTACAAGGGCGTGGTGCGCGAAGCCCTGGAGGAGGGCTACGTGAACGCCGCCAGCAGCCTGGAGGTGCTGCAGCAGATGCGGAGGGAGCTCGGCATCACCGACGACGAGCACCGCCAGCTGCTTGATGAGCTGGGGGTGGAGGACCCGGGGCTGCTCGATCCCGGACAGCGCCGCAGCCTTGAGGAGCAGGTGCGGCTCAGCGGCTACCGCCGCTCGCTCGAGCGGCTGATGCGCCTGCAGCAGGGGCCGGCCGGGATCGGCCCCGGGCAGGGCGCCGGCGGCGACGCGGAGCCGGCGGCGATGCTGCGCCAGCTGCGCCGTCAGTTCTCGATCGACGACAGCGAGGAGGCCCTGGTGCGCGAGGACAGCTCCGCCGTGGACAAGGCCGCCCGCCGGGCCGAGCTGCTGCTGCAGCGGTTGCCGGAACTGATCGAGGCCTACCGCTCCCTGCATCAGCCGGCCCTGCGGGATCAACCCGTTCTGGTGGCCCTGCTCGACGACCACCTGCAGCACCGCAAGGAGCTGGCCCTGGAGGCGATCCTCTCGGCTCTCGCCACCCTGGAGGGCGCGCCACCCACCCAGGAGCTGGTGGCGCGCCTGCAGGCGGGTTCGCCGCTGATCCTGCAGGAGCTGCTGGCCACCGACACCTGGCGGCAGCGGCTGCCGGCTGAGGTGTTCGAGGCCCTGCGCAGCCCCGGCGCGGCGGCCGCCTCCTGTTCGCTGGAGGTGCCCGTGGCCCAGACCCTCCAGCACCTGGAGCGGCTCAGCCGCGCGGGCAATCCCACCGAGGCGGCCGCCGCCCTGGTGCTGGTGGCGGTGCTCGACGCCTCCCGGGGCCGCGCCCTCGCCCATGCCCTGCTCGCCGCCGCCCCGCCGCCCCTGCTGAAGGACACGGCGGAGCGGCTGCTGAACCTGGAGGGCCCGCCGGTACTGGCGGCCTTCCCGCCCCTGGAGAAGCGGGTGGTGCTGGCCACCAGCGACTTCTTCCGCCGCACCTGGGCCGACACCCTCGATGCCCTGGCCGAGCGGGCCGAGATGCGCACCTACGGCGCCGGGGCGCTGATCACCGAAACCGGCGACACCTGCCGCGAACTGCTGCTGCTCGTGGATGGAGCTGCATCTGTGCAGCACCGGGAGGAGGGCCGCGCCTGGGAGGAGCAGGTGCGCCCGGGCCACGTGCTCGACGAGCTGGAGGTGCTCACCCACAGCGCCGCCGAGAGCACGATCGTGGCCGAAACCGAAGGCACGCGCGTGCTGGCGGTGCCGGTGGATTCCTTCGACACCATGCTCGAGCGCGACCCCGACTTCGCCCGCCGGGTTCTGGATCTGGAGAGCCGCCAGCTGCAGCGGCTCACCAAGGCCGGACGCCTTTAGGATCCCCGCGCGCCAAGCCGTCGGGCCCCGCCCGCGGGGTTGCCAGGAGTCCCGGAGATGACCACAGCCCCCGCCCCAGCTCTGCACATCGAGCCGCCGGGGCCTGGCTTCTGGGAGCTGGATCCGGTCCACTTCCCCCTGCCCGTCTCGCGCTACTGGACGGAGGTGCACCCGGGCGGCTTCCAGCGCGGCACCGCCGATTTCGCCCGCGCCTACGGGATGCTGATCGAGGCCCTGGAGATGGCCTATCCCCAGGGCTTCGCCTACAAGCGGGTGACGCCCGTGGCCGAGGGCGAGGTGCCGGAGCGTCTGCAGCGGGCCCAGGAGGTGTTCGCCAGCCGCTTCTGGCGCCAGCAGCTGGCTGAGTGGACCACCACGGTGAAGCCGGCGGCCATCGCCGCCCATCGCGCGATCCAGGTGATCGATCCAGGCGGCCTCAGCGACGACGACCTGGCCGCCCATCTGCGCCGCTGCCGCGACCACCACGCAGCGATGCTCGCCCAGCACATGCGCTACACGGCGGCGGCGATCGTGCCCACCGGCGATTTCCTCGCCCATGCGATCGAGTGGACCGGGCTCTCCCCGGCCGAACTGCTGGGCCTGATGCGGGGCACCTCGCCGGTGTCCGCCGGGGCCTCGGCCGAACTGGCGGCCCTCACCGAGGCCCTGCGCGCCGATCCGGAAGCCCTGGATCTGCTCCACGCCGAGGGCGATCCGGCTGCCCGGCTGGCTGCGCTCCGCAGCCGCGAAGGCGCCACGGGGGTGGCGGTGGGCGCTTATCTGGATCTGGTGGGCTACCGCCTGCTCGACGGCTTCGACATCGTCAACCCCTGCGCCATCGAACTGCCCGACGTGCTGCTGCGCACCCTGCGGGTGGCGGTGGAGGGGCAGGTGGCGGCTGACGACCCCCAGGAGCGCATCCAGGCGGTGCGCGCCAAGGTGCCGGAGGCCCACCAGGAGGACTTCGACGGCCTGCTGGTGGAGGCCCGTCTCACCTATCCGATCCGCGATGAGCGCGGCGTGTTCAGCGACATCTGGGCCTCCGGTCTGATGCGGCGGGCCGCGCTGGCCGCCGGCCGGCGGGTGGCGGAGCGGGGCGCGATCCACGAGGCGGTGCACCTGCTCGAGGCGGGACTGGAGGAGATGGTGGAGCTGCTGCTGGGCCGCGGCGGCCCCGGCGCCGATGAGCTCGCCGCCCGCGCCGCCTTCCGCACCGCCCACACCGCCCGCCAGGTGCCGGCCACCCTGGGCACCCCGCCGCCGCCACCGGATCTTGCGGCCCTTCCGCCGGATGCCGCCCGCCTGATGCGGGCCACCGGCATCGCCCTCGGCGCCCTGTTCGGCAGCTCCGATGCCCCCCAGGAGCAGCACAGGCTGCGGGGCCTGGCCGCCAGCCCCGGCATCTACGAGGGTCCCGCCCGCCGCATCACCCACGCCACCGAGTTCGACCGCATCCAGCGCGGCGACATCCTCGTCACCGCCTCCACCACCGAGGCCTTCAACATCCTGCTGCCCCTGCTGGGGGCGATCGTGACCGACAGCGGCGGCCTGCTCTCCCACTCGGCGATCGTGGCCCGCGAGTACGGCATCCCCGGGGTGGTGGGCACCCGCCAGGCCACCGCGGTGATCGCCGATGGTCAGCGGCTGCGGGTCGACGGCACGGCCGGCACGGTGACGGTGATCGGGTGAGCCGGATCGTTCCGCTCAAGGCCGCGCTCGACGTGGCCATTCACGGCGCCAAGGCGGTGGGGCTGGGCCAGGCCCTGCGCGACGGCCTGCCGGTGCCCGAGGGATTCGCCCTCTCTGGGCCGTTGGTGGAGGCGGTGACCTCCGGCGATGAGGCCGCCGAGGCCGAGGTGCGGGCGGCGGTGGGATCGCTCGCCGGCCCGTTCGCGGTGCGCTCCTCCGCCATCGACGAGGACGGCGACGCCAGCAGCTTCGCCGGCCAGCACCTCACCCTGCTCAACGTGCCCGGCGCGGCCGAACTGCCGGAGGCCCTGCGCGAGATCTGGTGGTCGGCGAACTCCGATGCCGCGATCACCTACCGCCAGAAGGTGGGCCGCTTCAGCCGGCCGAGCGTGGCGGTGGTGGTGCAGACCCTGCCGGCCCCCGAAACGGCCGGCGTGCTGTTCACCCGCAACCCCGTCACCGGCGCCGATGAGCGGCTGATCGAGGCCAGCTGGGGGCTGGGGGAAGCGGTGGTGGCGGGCCTGGTGATCCCCGATCACTTCCTGCTCGATCGCCAGGGGCAGGTGCGCGAGCGCCGGCCCGGCTACAAGACCGTGGCGATCCGCCCGGTGGCCACCGGTGGCACGGTGGAGGAGGAGCTGGCCCCCGACCTGGTGGAGCGCCTGTGCCTGGACGACGCCCAGCTGGCGGCTCTGCACCAGCTGGCGCTGCGCTGCGAGGCGGTGCATGGCCCGGACCGCGACCTGGAATGGGCATTTGCCGATGGCCGGCTGCATCTGCTTCAGTGCCGGGCCATCACCACGTCCGGATCCTGATGCGCGGCGCCCCCATCGACGTGCTGCAGCGCGTTCCCCTGTTCGCCGATCTCAACCCTGACGAGCTGGCTCAGATCGCCCTGCTGTTCAAGGAACGCGACTTCAACCAGGGCACCACGATCATCCAGGAGGGTTCGGGCGGCGCCGCCTTCTTCGTGATCGAGGCCGGTGAGGCCACGGTGTCGATCCGCGGCACGCCCCATTCCACCCTCGGGCCCGGCGATTACTTCGGCGAGATCGCCCTGATTGATGAAGGGCCGCGCATGGCCACGATCACCGCCGCCAGCCGGCTGGATTGCTGGGGCCTCACCTACTGGGACTTCCGGCCGCTGGTGGAGGCCAACGGGGTGATCGGCTGGAAGCTGCTGCAGCGGATGGCGATGATGCTTCGCGACGCGCGGGCCCAGCAGTGACGCAGGCGGGGCTCCGGCCACGGGGTCCCCGAGCACTGGGGGTGCTGCTGGCGCTGGTGCTGCTCCTGGCGATCGGGCCGGTTCGGGCCCAGGGGCCGGCCGATGGGCAGCCTCCTGGGCCGGGGGGCACGGAAACCCTGGAGCGCTGCCTGGGACCGGCCCGTTCCCTGCTGCTCTCCGGCCCGCTGCCCTATGCCCTGGTGCGGCTGGATGGGCGGTTCGGCTTCTTCCTGGTCGACTTCGGCTCCGATGGCAGCTCCGTCTCCCCCACCACCTTCCTCGGGGGTCGTGGGCCGACGCCCCTGCCCGGGAGCAGCGACCGCTTCGCCGGCTTCGATTTCTTCGGCCCCTGGGGCCCCGTGCGCCTCACGCCGCAGGACCACAGCGGCATCCGCGCCGTGGTGCCGCAGGCGGGCCTGCTCGGCACCGACATCCTGGCCCGGCAGGTGCTCACCTTCGACGGCGAGCAGGCGCTGCTGCGCTGGGCGCCACCCGAATCCTTCTGCCGCGACGCCACCCTGCGCGCCGCCGGCTTCGTGCCGATCTCCAGCCGGGGTTACTTCGGCCCCAGCGCCCGCGGGCTCACCTGCCCCGCCGCACCCCGGCGCGGCGGCTGCCCCAACATCCCCACGGTGCCGGTGCGCATCGGCGCCGTGACCGCCGTGGCCCAGGTGGACACCGGTTACGACGACAGCCGCCTTCCCGGTTCGGTGAACATCAACACCGCCCTGCTCCAGCGGCTGCAGCAGGCGGGGATCCGGCTGCAGCGCCTCCCGGAGGCCGACCTGACCCTCAGCACCTGCACCGGCGGGAGCGAGCCGGTCACGGCCTGGCGGCTGCCGGCCGGCGCCAGCTTCGAGATCCTCGGCGACGACGGCCCGCCGGCCCTGCGCAACCCTGACGCCACCCTGTTCGTGAAGGCCACGCCGGCGGCTGCTGCTGCCTGCGGTGGCATCGGCACCTGGAGCCGGCCCGCGGCCCAGCTCGGCGCCAGCTTCATCACTGCGCAGCGGGCGGCGATCTTCGATCCGTTCACCGCCCGGATCTGGCTGAAGCCGGCCGCGGCGTCAGGGCCGGAGGGGCGTTGATGGCGTTCTCGCTCGATCGGGTGGTGCCCTGGGGACGCTCGTACGACGAGTACGTGCGGATGTTCGACCTGGGGCCCGACGAGCTTGGCGGCCGGATCCTCGGCTGCGGCGACGGCCCGGCGGCCTTCCAGGCGGAACACCACCGCCGGGGGGGCCGCGGCGTGGCGATCGATCCGCTCTACGCCTTCTCCGCCGCGGAGATCGAGCAGCGGATCGCCGCCACCCACCGGCAGGTGATGGCCCAGGTGCGCGCCAACCGCGCCGACTTCGTGTGGATCACCATCCCCTCGCCCGAGGAGCTGGAGCGGCAGCGGCTGGCGGCCATGGCCCCCTTCCTCGCCGACTACGAAACGGGCCGGCAACAGGGGCGCTACGTGGCCGGCGAGGCCCAGGCCCTTCCCTTTGCCGCCGATCACTTTGATCTGGCCCTCTCCTCCCACTTCCTGCTGCTCTATGCCGAGGCGGTGCCGCTCGCGGAGCAGCGGCAGGCGATCGCTGAGCTGCTGCGGGTGGCGCCGGAGGTGCGCATCTTTCCGCTGCTCGAACTCGGCGGCGCGCCCTCGCGCCATCTGGAGCCCCTGATGGAGGAGCTGCGCGCCCAGGGCTGCGGCCTGGAGCTGCGGCGGGTGGCCTACGAGCTGCAGCGGGGCGGCCACACCCTGCTGCGCATCGTGCGGCCCGTGCTGACCAACGAGGCGATCGAGGCCCTGGCGGCCGATGTCCTGGCCCTGCGGCTGCCCCGCGAGCGCTGGACCCACCAGGCCCATCTGGCGGTGGGGCTCTGGCACCTGCGCCGCCACGGCGAGTCGCAGGCGCTGGAGCTGCTGCGCACGCGCATCCGCGCCCACAACGTCTCCGCCGGCATCGTCAATGACGTCGACCACGGCTACCACGAAACGCTCACCTGCTTCTGGCTGCGGCTTCTCGCGGTCCACGAGGCCGCCCATCCGCAGGCAACACTCGCGGGATCGCTGGCCCTGCTGCTGCGCTCCCCCCTGGCCTCCGCCGATGCGCCCCTGCGGCACTACAAGCCGGAGCGGCTCTTTTCCCGCCAGGCGCGGGCCGGCTGGCTGGAGCCCGATCGAGCGCCTCTGCCCCGGTAAACCGCGGCGCTCAGGGAAGGGCGGTGTAGGTGATCCGCTCGCCCACGCTCAGCACGGCCACATTGCTCTTCACCACGGTGTCCACCGTCTGATCCTTTCGGCGGTGCTCCTCGGTCTGCACCAGCACGGTCCCCGGCGGCTTGCTGTAGGTGTAGATGTTGGTTTTTCTGGCCGGGTCGTATTCGCCCGTGCCGGCCGTTTCCACCGTGCGGCCGTCGATCGTCCAGGTCTCCTCGAAGGCGAAGCTGTTCCTGCCCGTGCGCCGCTGGGTCACCACGCTGCTGGAGCCATCCGACGACACTCCTTTCCAGCGGCGGGTGGAGGCGTTGAAGGGCACGCCCGGGATGTCGGCCCTGCCCGACTTCCCATCGCTGCCGCAGGCGGCCAGGCTGAGCAGCAGGGCCATCACCATGCCGCCCCTGATCACGCGTTCCATCGATCGCGGGAAGTGTGGCGCCATTCTGGGCGGCGGCAGCGGCGGTGGGAGTGGCGGCGGCAGCGGCCCGCTCAGTGCATGCTCCCGCCTCCGGAACCCTGGCTAGCTTCCGGAAGCCTGCCCGGATCCGCTCCTCCATGGCCCTGAAGGAATACAAGCCGGGAACAAGCTTCCCGGGGGTGATCGGTCGCACCGCCGACGTTTCGACCCCCGCCTGGCCGATGCCGAACCGGGCCAAGGAAGGGGCCCCGAACGTGCTGTTCCTCGTGCTCGACGACACGGGCTTCGGTCAGCTCGGATGCTTCGGCAGCCCGATCGCCACCCCCAACCTTGATGCTCTGGCGGCCGACGGCCTGCGTTTCAACAACATGCACACCACGGCGCTCTGCTCGCCGTCACGCTCCTGCATGCTCACGGGCCGCAACCACCACTCCAACGGCTTGGCCTGCATCACCGAGGGCTCCATGGGGTTCCCCGGGTCGAACGGCATCATCCCGTTCGAGAACGGGTGCCTTTCCGAGATCCTGCTGCCCCACGGCTACAACACCTACGCCATCGGCAAGTGGCATCTCACCCCCGCCGAGCAGACCTCGGCCGCCGGCCCCTACGACCGCTGGCCGCTGGGTCGCGGCTTCGAGCGCTTCTACGGCTTCCTCGGCGGTGACACGCACCAGTACTACCCGGAGCTGGTGCAGGACAACGCCCAGGTGGAACCGCCGGCCACCCCCGAGGAGGGCTACCACCTCACCCCCGATCTGGTGGCGAAGGCCAAGGCGATGATCGCCGATGCCAAGCAGGTGGCGCCCAACAAGCCCTTCTTCATGTACTTCTGCACCGGCGCCATGCATGCGCCCCACCATGTGCCGAAGGAGTGGGCCGACAAATACAAAGGAATGTTCGATGGCGGCTGGGATGCCTACCGCGAGCAGACGTTCGCCCGCCAGAAGGAGCTGGGCATCATCCCGCCGAACACGGTGCTCTCCCGCCACGATCCCGACGTGCCCGACTGGAACGGCCTCTCGGAGCCGGAGAAGCGGCTGTATGCCCGCATGATGGAGGTGTTCGCCGGCTTCCTTGAGCACACCGACCACCACATCGGCGAGCTGATCGCCTTCCTCAAGGAGATCGGCGAATACGAGAACACCCTGATCATGGTGATCTCCGACAACGGCGCCAGCTCCGAGGGCGGCCCCACCGGTTCGGTGAACGAGGGCAAGTTCTTCAACAACGTGCCGGAGAACCTCGAGCAGAACCTCGCCGCCATCGATGACATCGGCGGCCCGAAGTACTTCAACCACTACCCCTGGGGCTGGACCCACGCCGGCAACACGCCGTTCCGCCGCTGGAAGCGCGAAACCTACCGGGGGGGCACCAGCGATCCCTTCATCCTCAGCTGGCCGAAGGGCATCGCCGCCCGCGGCGAGATCCGCAGCCAGTACTGCCACGCGATCGACATGGTGCCCACCGTGCTCGACGCCCTCGGCATCGAGGCGCCCACAACCCTGCGGGGGGTGACCCAGAGCCCGATCGAGGGCTTCTCGCTGCGCTCCTGCTTCGACAACCCCTCAGCGCCCAGCCTGCATCTCACCCAGTACTTCGAGATGTTCGGCCACCGTTCGCTCTATCACGACGGCTGGCGGGCCGTGTGCCCCTGGCCGGGCACGTCGTTCGTGGAATCGGGCCGGCGCTTCGGCGATCCGATCAGCTACGAGCAGCTGATCCAGCTCGATGCCCACGGCTGGGAGCTCTACAACCTGCAGGAGGATTTCGCTGAAACCAACAACCTGGCCGAGATCGAGCGCGACCGGCTGATCGCCATGATCGGCATGTGGTACGTGGAGGCCGGCAAGTACAACGTGCTGCCGATCGACAGCCGCGGCACCCAGCGCTTCGCCGAGGAACGGCCCCAGATCACCGCCGATCGCCAGCACTACGTTTACTACCCTGGCACCCAGATGGTGCCTACCAACGCGGCGCCGCGGGTGCTCAACCGCCCCCATTCGATCTCGGTGGAAGTGGAGGTGCCCGACGGCGGCGCCGAGGGGGTGCTGTTCAGCATGGGCGGCAACGATGGCGGCTTCGCCTTCTACGTGCAGAACGGCCTGCTCACCTACGGCTACAACTATGTGGCCGAGCAGTTCTTCCACGTGCGCTCCAGCGGCCCGATCCCGCCCGGCCACCACATCGTCAGCGCCGAGTTCACTCCCACCGGCGCGCCCGATCTCGCCAACGGCAGGGGCACACCGGCCAAGGTGGTGCTGTTCGTCGATGGCGAACCGGTGGGTGAGGGCGACCTGCCGGTGACGATCCCGCTCAGCCTCGGCCTGGCCGCCGGCGTGGCGGTGGGGGCCGATCCCGGCTCACCCGCCCTGCCCGACTACAAACCCCCCTTCGCCTACGCCGGCCGCATCAGGCGGGCCCTGGTGGATGTCAGCGGCACCCCGGTCGACGACCTCAAGGAGCGGATGCGCCAGATCCTGGCGCGGCAGTGAGGGCGGGAGGCGCTGCCCCGTCGGCCGCCGACCTTCTGCAGGCGGCCCGCGAGGAGGTCGACGCGCTTCTGGCCCGGCTCAACACCTCCGCCGACGGGCTGAGCCGGCTGCAGTCGCGCCTGCGGCTCGAGCGCCTGGGGGCCAACGTGATCGCCCAGGAGAAACCCGTTCCCTGGTACTGGCAGCTGCTGGCCACCTTCGCCAATCCGCTGGTGGGGCTGCTGGCCTCGCTGGCGCTGGTGTCCCTGCTCACCGGGGATGCCAAGGCCGCCCTGATCATCAGCGGCATGATCCTGTTCAGCGTGGGGTTGCGCTTCTCCCAGGAGTACCGCTCCGTGCGGGCCGCCGAAGGTCTGCGCCGCCTCGTGCACACCACGGCCACGGTGAAGCGCCGCGATGCCCGCCGGGACATCTCTCCGGCCCTGGCGGCCGACCTCGGCCTGCAGCTTGAGGGAGAAGGGTCCCTGCAGGAGGAGGAGCCCATCGAGCGGCTGGTGCCCGGCGACGTGGTGCTGCTGGCAGCGGGCGACATGATCCCCGCCGACGTGCGGGTGCTGACGTCGAAGGATCTGTTCGTGAGCCAGGCCGCCCTCACCGGCGAATCGCTGCCGGCCGAGAAGCATGCGCTGCTGCCGCCCGAGCAGCAGCAGACAGGGGAGCCGCTGGAGCTGGTGAATCTCTGCTTCCTCGGCACCAACGTGATCAGCGGCACCGCCACTGCGGTGGTGCTCCACACCGGGCCCCGCACCCTGCTCGGCGCCCTCGCCCAGACCCTCGCGGGTCAGCGGACCAGCAGCAGCTTCGATCGCGGCATCCGCGACGTGAGCCTGCTGCTGCTGCGGTTCATGGCTCTGATGGCGCCGGCGGTGTTCCTGATCAACGGGATCGGCAAGGGCAACTGGGGCGAGGCCTTCTTCTTCGCCCTCTCGGTGGCGGTGGGCCTCACGCCGGAGATGCTGCCGATGATCGTGACCGCCAATCTCTCGCGGGGAGCGATCGCGA
Organism: Cyanobium sp. FGCU52; assembly: GCA_024958715.1. Lineage (GTDB taxonomy): Bacteria > Cyanobacteriota > Cyanobacteriia > PCC-6307 > Cyanobiaceae > Cyanobium. Next base: position 36,524 of record JANWUS010000044.1, read on the forward strand.
TGTCGAAGCAGAAGGTGATCGTCAAGAACATCGACTCGATCCAGAATCTCGGTGCCATGAACATCCTCTGCACCGACAAGACGGGCACCCTCACCCAGGATCGGATCATCCTCAAACTCCACCTCGACTGCCGGGGCCGCGACAGCAACGAGGTGCTCGAATTCGCCTATCTCAACAGCTTCTATCAAACCGGCCTGCGCAATCTGCTCGATGTGGCGGTGCTGGACCATGCCGATGTGCATACGGCCCTGGAGGTGGAGCATCGCTTCAGCAAGATCGACGAGATCCCCTTCGATTTCCAGCGCCGCCGCATGTCGGTGGTGGTGGAGGAGGAGAGCCACCACCACGAACTGATCTGCAAGGGAGCCGTGGAGGAGGTGCTGGCGGTCTGCACCCAGGTGCGCGATCGCACAGGCGTGCTGCCGATCGATCCCGGCCTGCGCCAGTCGATCCTGCGGCTCCACGATGACCTCAACGAGGATGGGCTGCGGGTGATCGCCGTGGCCTACAAGGAGGTGCCCCGCCGCGACGGGCCCTATGCCCTGGCCGATGAATCTGATCTCACCTTCCTGGGCTTCATCGCCTTCCTCGATCCTCCCAAGGACTCCGCGGCCCAGGCCATCCGCGAGCTCGGCCAGGGAGGCGTGAGCGTGAAGGTGCTCACCGGCGACAACCCGGTGATCGCCGCCAAGACCTGCCGCGACGTGGGCATGACGGTGGAGGGCATCCTCCTGGGCGCCGAGGTGGAGGCCCTCGCCGATGAGCAGCTGATGCTGCGGGCCGAGGCCACCACGATCTTCGCCCGTCTGTCGCCGCTGCAGAAATCGCGCATCATCCGCCTGCTGCGCCAGCGCGGCCACGTGGTGGGCTTCATGGGTGACGGCATCAACGATGCGGCCGCCCTGCGCGAGGCCGATATCGGCATCTCCGTGGATACGGCGGTGGACATCGCCAAGGAGTCGGCCGACATCATCCTGCTCGACAAGAGTCTGCTGGTGCTCAACGACGGTGTGCGCGAAGGTCGCCGCACCTTCGTGAACATCGTCAAGTACATCCGTATGGGAACGAGTTCCGCCTTCGGCAACATGTTCAGCATGCTGGGGGCGAGCATCCTGCTGCCGTTCCTGCCGATGCAGCCGGTGCAGATCCTGCTCAACAACCTCCTCTACGACTTCTCCCAGACCGGCATCCCCTTCGACAACGTCGACCCCGAGGATCTGCGCAAGCCGCGGCAGTGGCAGGTGGGCGGAATCCGGCGCTTCATGCTGTTCATCGGGCCGGTCAGCTCCCTGTTCGACTACGCCACCTTCGCTCTGATGTGGTTCGTGTTCCAGGCCCGGGATCCGGCCCGCCAGAGCCTGTTCCAGTCGGGCTGGTTCGTGGAGAGCCTGATGACCCAGACCCTGATCGTCCATGTCATCCGCACCCGACGGATTCCGTTTCTGCAGAGCCGGCCCTCCCTCACGATGGCCCTGGCCACGCTGGTGGTGATGGCGATCGGCATCGCCCTGCCGTTCACCTCGATCGGCGCCGGCCTCAATCTGGTGCCCCTGCCCCTGCCCTACTTCGCCTGGCTGGCGGCCATCGTGCTGGGCTACACCACCCTCACCCAGCTGGTGAAGAGCTGGTTCGTGCGCCGCTTCGGCTACGGCTGAATGCTGGCCACGGGTTCAGGCCATCGAATGCAGCCCGATCATGTTGCCCTCGCTGTCGCTCAGCAGGGAGATGAAGCCGTAGGGGCCGATCGACATCTTCGGGCGCACCACCTTGCCGCCGGCCGCCTCCACCCGACCTTCCTCGATGGCGCAGTCCTGGCAGCCGAAGTACACCAGGCTCCCGCCGGGACCAGGGGTGACCCCCTCCATCTTCGCCAGGGCGCCTCCGGCGCCATAGCGGCCGTCCTCCATCGGAAACGACCAGTACTCCATCCCCTCCACGGGAAGCTGCTCCAGCACCACGCCGAACACCGCTTCGTAGAAGGCGCGGGCGCGGGCCATGTCGGCCACGTAGATCTCAAACCAGGGGACGGGATTGCCGGCCATCGGCCTCTCCGCGTGGTGCGCGGTCAATCTAAGGTCAATCCCGCATGGGTCTCAGGCTGGGCGTCAGAGCCCCTCGAAGCGCACGTTCAGGTTCAGCTGCCCAGGGCCGAGCGCTGTGGCCTGCAGCACCAGGGTCGCGGTCTTGCCCGAGGGCGTGCCGTCCACCTTGGTGTCGGCCGGAGGGTCCATCACAAGGTTGAAGCCCCACGATCCGCTCACCGTGTTCACCGGCCGCTCCCGGTAGCCCTGTGCCGTCAGCGACGCGCGCACCTGGGCCAGCAGCCCCTCCGGCGTGCCGGCCAGCTGGGTGTTCAGGCTGGTCTGGCCGATGGCGTTGGCGGCGGCCAGGGCGGCGGCCGGCTTGGGCAGGGGCAGCTTCAGGCCCGCCAGAAGCGCGCCGGCCGGGGCGGCAAGGGCGGCGGTGGCGGCGAGGCCGATCAGGCTCAGCCCCAGCAGGGCGGAGCGCAGCGGCCGGAGGGCGGACGAGCGCATGGCGGCGACGGCGAGGGCTGCCGGCAAGGTAGGAACGCTGCATCGAGCCCGGCCATGGCGTCACCGTGCCTGTTTCTGGTGGTGCTCGGCGGCCGCACCGCCCGGGCGCACATCGAGCTCCACGACGTGCGCTTCGTGGTGGGCCAGCGGATCGAGGACACCTTCGCCGCCCTGCGGCAGCAGTGGTTCGGCGACCGCCGCGGCCTTCACCTCGACAGCTGGATGGCGGTGCGTTTCGTGGACGGCTTCCGCGTGGAGCTGCGCCCGGAGCCGGCGCAGGAGCCGGCGCAGGGCCCGGAGCGGCTGTGGTTCGTGAACCTGGGGGGCTACGACCCCCACCAGCTGGCGGAGCTGCATCAGTTCCTGCTGGTGGTGGCGCCCACGCCCCAGGCCGCCCGGGCCCGGGCCCTGCGACGCGGTCTGCCGGAGGCCGAGGGCCGCCACAAGGACGACCTCCATGCCGTCGACGACTGCCTGCCCCTGGATCTGCTGGAGGGGTGGCATGTGCACCTGGTTCCCGATCCCCAGGGCCGCAGCCAGCCCCTGGTGCCTCACTGGTTCGGCTACCGGCGGATCGATCGCACCTGAGTGTTGCGGCTGAGGGTGGCGGCGCGGCCGCGGAGGCTGGCGGGCTAGCTCCAGGCCACCTCCTGCCCCGTGCTCACGGCAAAGGTGGTCTCCACCAGCGAGCCGTTCGGCCAGTCGATGTCGAGGGTGGTGGTGGTCTGCTGAGGGGGGATGGACCCCTGCACCAGGCGCCGGGGGCCGCTGCCCAGCGCACCGAGCTGGATCAGATCCAGCTGATCGCGGCGGGCCGGGAACCAGGCGTGCTGGTGGCCGCTGATGTAGGCCTGCACGCCGCCGGCCTCCAGCAGGTCCTGCACCGCGGCGGCCTGATCCAGCACCTCGCCCGGCCGGTCGCGGCCCTGGCTGATGCCGAACAGGGGCAGGTGCCCCATCACCAGCCGCAGCCGCGCCTGGCGGGCGGCGGGGCTGGCCAGCTGCCGGCGCGCCCAGGCCAGCTGCTCGGGCGGGATGCGGCTGGAGCTCGCATCCCACACCAGCCAGAACACCTCGTTCTGCAGAACGCTGTAGTGGAAGGGAAACAGGCCGCTGTCCACGAAGTTCAGCCCCAGGGCCTGGCGGCGCGGCAGCCAGAAGCGCCGCACGGCCTCGCGATCGGCCGTGAACCCCGGGGAGCCGTCGTGGTTGCCCACCGCCGGCAGGAACGGCACGCCCGCCTGGCGCACCGGCATCAGCACCGTTCGGCCGAAGGCGTCCCACATCGCATCCAGCCGGGCAGCGCCGAGGCCCGGCTTCTGGCCCGCCACCATGTCGCCGGCACAGGCGATCAGGGCCGGCCGGCGGGCCAGAAGCTGCCGCAGCCCCTGGGACACCGTGGGCATGTAGGTGGTGGAGCCGTAGCTGCTGTTGAAATCGCTGATCAGGCCCAGGCGCAGATCACCCGACCCCGGCAGCGCTGCGGCCGGGGCGAGGCGCTCCGCCAACAGCCAGCCGGCGCCGCCCAGGCCGGCGGCGGCGAGCTGCAGCAGCTGGCGGCGGCGCAGAGCCATGAACCGATGGGGTGGGTGCCGCCCAGCATGGAGCAGGCGCGCCGGCGGCCGGAGATGATCAGGGCTCCACGCGGCCAGCGGCCCCCCATGAACATCGACGGCAAGGCCTGGCGCACCATCTGGCTGGAGGAGGGAGGTCGCTCGGTGGGGGTGATCGACCAGACCCGGCTGCCGCACCGCTTCACCACCCGCTCGCTCGCCACCCTCGATGAGGCGGCCGAGGCGATCACCACGATGGTGGTGCGGGGGGCGCCGCTGATCGGCGTCACCGGCGCCTACGGGCTGATGCTCGCCCTTCAGGCCGATCCGAGCGATGACGCGCTTGAGGCGGCCTTCACCCGGCTGAACGCCACCCGGCCCACGGCGGTGAACTTGCGCTGGGCCCTCGAGCGGGTGCGCGCGAAGGTGGCACCGCTGCCCCCGGCCGAGCGGGCTGAGGCGGCCAAGGCCGAGGCCGCCGCCATCGCCGACGAGGACGTGGCGATGTGCGACGCCATCGGCGAGCACGGCCTGGCCCTCTTCCGCCAGCTGGCGGCGGCACGGCCAGCCGAATGCCGGGGCGAGCCGCTGAACGTGCTCACGCACTGCAACGCCGGCTGGCTGGCCACCGTCGACTGGGGCACCGCCCTGGCGCCGATCTACAAGGCCCACCGGGCCGGTATCCCCATCCACGTGTGGGTCGACGAGACCCGTCCCCGCAACCAGGGCGCCAGCCTCACCGCCTTCGAGCTGGGCCGCGAGGGGGTGCCCCACACGGTGATCGTCGACAACGCCGGCGGCCACCTGATGCAGCACGGCCAGGTGGATGCGGTGATCGTGGGCACCGACCGCACCACCCGCACCGGCGACGTGTGCAACAAGATCGGCACCTACCTCAAGGCCCTGGCCGCCCACGACAACGGCGTGCCCTTCTACGTGGCCCTGCCCGCCTCCACCATCGACTGGACGATCGCCGACGGGGTGGCGGAGATTCCGATCGAGGCCCGCTCCGCCGCCGAGGTGACGGACATCCAGGGGCGCGATTCCGCCGGCGCCATCGGAAGCGTGCAGCTCACCCCCGACGGCTCCAGCGGTTTCAACCCCGCCTTCGATGTCACCCCCGCCCGGCTGGTGACGGCCCTGATCACCGAGCGCGGTGTGGCGCCGGCCAGCGAGGAGGGCCTGCGGCAGCTCTACACCCAGTGATGAACCGCGTGCGCCACCCGTGGCGACTCCGCTTCCCACCCTGATCGCCGGCAGCGTTATGGCGGCGTTGCCAACGACCCTTGCCATCTCCTTTGTGGTGGGCTAGCGCTACCGGGCCGCCGTTCGACGCCTGATGCGCCTGGCGCCCATGCCCAGTGAGGCCGCACTCGCCGCAGATGGAGGCGAAGACGTTCCCCTCAGGCCTCGTCCGTTCCTCGCCCGGCCAACGCGCCGTCGTGATCGGGAACTGCCCTTGGCGCTGGCGGGCGTGAGTCTGCTGATCGGCATCACCTCGGCCGTGCTGTTCCTTCAGGTGCATGACGTGGCCCTCTCGCCGGCGCGGCTGTTCATCACCTCCCTGGTGATGGCCACGCCCGGGCTTGTGCTGCAGGCTCAGCTCCTTCGCTGGCCCGTGCTCAGGCAGGTGGTCGTCCTGGGCGTCTGGGGCCTGCTTCTTCTGCTGCTGGTCGGGCTGGCGTCCGGGGGCCTCGGACCGGCTCAACTGAGCCTGGTGCTGGCTCCGTTGGTCCTTCCTCTGATCGTTCTGGGATTGCTGTTCGGCATCCCGCGGCTGCGGGCGATCGCTCCCTACCTGCTTCCGCCGGTCTTCCTGATTGTCCTGCTGGGCCAGTTCGGGCTGGAGATCCTGCAACGGCTGGTCGCCGGTGGCCCGGAAGGTGCTTTCGGGGTTTTTATCTCCTAGGCCGGTGCCCTCGCCACGCTGCTGATCGCCGTACTCCTGCCCGTCGCCATCGCGCTCCTTCCTGCCCATGTCCTCACGGCCTCCCTCGGGCGCATCTACCGCGCCAAGGCGTTCTCCGACCTTTCTTACCTGTTCGGGAGCGGCTGGTTCCTGATGCTGCTGCTGCAGGTGCTCCCGGGTTGGAACAGCCAGGCGTCCGGCGGGGCTCCCTGGGATGGCCGCCCCCTGCTGCCCCTGCTGGCCTGGTTGTGGATTCCGCTGTTCTTCTACGGCTTCTCCCGCTCCAGCCGCAGGTCGGTCCCGGGGGATCCGCCGGCCCTGCTGATGCTGAGGGTGTTCCGCCGGAAGGGTCCGGTGGGATGGCTGTTCGACCATGTGGTGCAGCGCTGGCGCACGGTCGGGCCGGTGCTGCTGATCTCGGCGGCGGATCTGGCCTCCCGAACGATCGAGCCGGATGAGCTGGTGCTGTTTCTGGAGGGGCGCCTGCGCCAGCGTTACATCCTGGAGCCTGAAGATCTGCACCGCCAACTGGCGGCGATCGATCACACTCCCGATCATGATGGCCGCTACAGGATCACGGATTTCTGTTGCTACGCCAGCAGCTGGAAACAGACGCTCGATGCCCTGCTGTTGCGCGCCAGCACCGTGCTGATGGATCTGCGCGGTTTCACGGCTGAAAACAAGGGATGCCTCTACGAACTCGGCCGGATCAGCCAGGCATCCCATCTCGCGGCCGTGGTGCTGCTCGCTGATGGGCACACCGATCGTGCGGCTGCCGAGCATGCACTGCAGTCACACCGCGGTGCCCCTGCGGTGCAGTGGGTTGAGGCTGCGAACCGCCGGCTCGGAGGTGTCGATCGGCTGCTTGATCGCCTCCTCGCCGCAGGCGCTTGAGGCGTGAAAGATCGGCCTATTCAAAACATCTGCTTATGCTGAGAAAGCCAGATAGGAGCCTTCATGCCCGTCTTGGATCGGGACACGTATGTCACCAGCCGTATCGATGAACAGCTGAACTGGCTCAGCCGTGCGAGCAGAGCGAACAAGCGCGTGTTCGTGAGTCTGCGGATTTTCGAGATCGTTCTGGGAACCTCCATCACGATCTTCAGCCCCTACGCCGCCAGGCTCGCCTGGGGGCCTTTGGCGATCGCCGTGGCTGGCGGTGGCATCGCCCTTTCCGGTGGCTGGTTGGCCCTGAATCGCAACCAGGAGAACTGGGTGCGCTACCGCAGCCTTGGTGAGTCTCTCAAGCGGGAAAAGTATCTCTTTCTTACCGGCACTCCCCCTTACGACGTCGAGCCCAAGCCTTCACCGCGTTCGTCACCACCTCAGAGGGGCTGATGCTCGAGGAGCGGGCCGGCTGGGCGAGGCAGGTGTCCCAGCAGGTGGAGGCGGACGTGCCGGTTTCTCCAGCTGCCGCCACAAAGAGCTGAGCGTTTCGCAAGGATGATGGCCGCAAGGTCGTGCTCCGCCCGCCCGCGCACCTCCCCGATCCATGGTTCAGGCTCCCTCCTCCGCCCCCGCTGTCCAGGCCCCGCCCCCCAACTGGGTGGAGAGCCGCCACCCCCTGGGCTGGGCGATCGATCGGCTGCTGGCGGTGGAGCCCCTGCGCCAGCTGCTGTTCCAGCAGGCCCGCGGCCTGATCATCCGCACCGCCGAGGGGCGTGGGATCGCCTGGCGCGAGCGGCGCGAGCAGCTGCGGGCAGCGGCCGAACCGCTGATGGCCGCCGTCACCGACGCCGCCACGCAGGCGCCGGCCTACTACCGCGCCCGCTTCCACGCCTACGACCAGGGCAACCTCTGCTGGGAGGCGGCCTGTGAGGCGGAGCAGGCCACCGACTCGATGGCCCTGCGGGTGTGGCCCAAGGAACCCGATCTCGCCCCGCAGGTCGCCCAGACCCGCCTGCGGTCGGCCATTTTCGCTGCGATCGAGCCCAGCCTCAGCGCTCCGGTGGCCCGGGCGCTCGACATGGGCTGCTCGGTGGGGGTCGGCACCCTCGCTCTGCTCGACTGGCTCGAAGGCCGCGGTGATGCTCAGGCCCCCACGGTGGAGGGCCTCGACCTCTCGCCCCAGATGCTGGCGGTGGCAAGGGTGCGCGATCCCCAGGGGCGCATCGCCGCCTGGCACCACGCCGCCGCCGAGGCCACCGGCCTGGAGGGCGGCGCCTACGACCTGATCACCCTGCAGTTCGTGTGCCACGAGCTGCCGGCCCCGGCCACCCGGGCCGTGCTGCGCGAGGCGGCCCGCCTGCTGCGCCCCGGCGGCGTGATCGCCCTGGTGGACCAGGACCCCGATTCGGAAGTGATCCGCCGGCTGCCGGCGCCGATCGCCACCCTGCTCAAGAGCACTGAGCCCTACCTGGAGGACTACTTCAGCCTCGATCTGCCGGCAGCGCTGGCGGAGGCTGGCTTCGGCGACGTGCGGCGGGAGGCCTGCGATCCGCGCCACCGGGTGCTGGTGGCCCGCCGCTGATCCGCGCCCGGCCTGGTCTCACCGGCCCCGCCGCTCAGGCCCAGCCCTCGAGGGCGATCTTGCCGGTGGTGCGGCCGCTCGCCAGCAGCCCATGGGCTTGCTCCAGGGTGCGGGCGGCGATCGGCCGGAGCGTTTCGCGGAGGGTGGTGCGCAGCTCACCGGCCTCCACCAGATCGGCGACCCGGGCCAGGATCCGGCCCTGCTCCGCCAGATCGGCGGTGCCGTAGCGCGGGCGGGTGAACATGAACTCCCAGCAGAAGCGCACGCTCTTGCTCTTGAGCAGATCCAGATCGAGGGGGGCGCGGTTGCCCACGATCGCCACGATCGATCCCTGCGGCCGGATCAGCTCCGCCATCGCTTCCCAGTAGGCGTCGGTGTCGTGCAGGTTGGCGATCAGATCCACGCCATCGAGGCCGAGGGCCTGCAGCTGCGGACCCAGCGGCTCGCGGTGGTCGAGCACGTGATCGGCGCCCATCTCACGCGCCCAGCTCTGGCTTTCGGGGCGCGAGGCGGTGGCGATCACCAGCAGGCCGGCGTGGCGGGCCAGCTGGATCAGGATCGAGCCCACGCCGCCGGCACCGCCCAGCACCAGCAGGGAGCGGCCGGCGTCGCCCCCGTCCGGATCGAGGCCGAGCCGATCGAACAGCGCCTCCCAGGCGGTGAGGGCCGTGAGCGGCAGGGCCGCGGCTTCCGCCGGGCTCAGGTTGCGGGGGGCCCGGGCGGTGATGCGGGCATCCACGGCCACCAGCTGGGCCTGGCAGCCGGGGCGGGTGATGTCGCCGGCGAACCACACCCGATCGCCGGGAACGAAGCCGGCCACGGCAGCGCCCATGGCCTCCACCCGGCCGCAGCCGTCCCAGCCCAGCACCCGGGGGGGTGATCCCGCGGCCAGTCCCGCGCGCACCTTGGTGTCCACCGGGTTCACGGCCACGGCTTCCACCGCCACCAGCAGGTCGTGCTCCCCGGGCCGGGGGGCGGGCAGATCGAGCTCCTGCAGCGGCGGAAGGGCGCCCCCGGCGGCTCCGGGATCGGCGGCGGTTGGAACGGCGGCGACGGCGCGCATGAGAAGCGGCCCGGGTTCAGGCCAGGCGACCGCTGCGGGCGGCCTCCTGCAGCGCCCGGATGCGGGCCTCGATCGGCGGATGGCTGGCGAACAGGCGCAGGAACCCCGGCGGCTCGTTGATCTTGAGGGTGGCCAGGGTGGGTTCGTCGCGGGGATCCTGCAGGTTCTCCATGCCCCCCAGCCGGGCCAGGGCGCCCGCCATGGCGTCGGGCGAGGTGAGGCGGGCGGCACCGGCATCGGCGCGGAACTCACGGTGGCGCGAGAACCAGGCGGTCACCAGCGACCCCAGCACGCCCAGCACCACCTCCAGCGGCCACACCAGCAGCATCGTCGGCGGCGGGGCGTAGTCGCGGCCGTCGTCGCGCTGGCCCCGCGGCAGCGCCAGGGCCACCGCCCGCGCCAGGAACATCACGAAGGCGTTGATCACCCCCTGCAGCAGGGTCATCGTCACCATGTCGCCGTTGCCCACGTGGCTCATCTCATGGGCCAGCACCGCCTCCAGCTCCTCGGGCGGCATGCCTTCGAGGATGCCGGTGGACACCGCCACCAGCGCCCGGTTGCGGGAGGGGCCGGTGGCGAAGGCGTTCCACTCCGGCGAGCCGTAGACGCCCACCTCCGGTGTGGGCAGCCCCGCCTGGGAGGCCAGCCGGGCCACGGTGGTGTGCAGCCAGCTGCCGGCACCGCCGCTGCCCGGACCCACCAGCTGCACGCCCATCATCCGCTTGGCCGATTCGGCCGAGAACTGCAGCGAGATCCAGGCGCCCAGCACGCCCCACACGAAGCAGCTCACCAGCAGCGGCAGCAGCGGCAGGTCGGGCGGCAGCAGCCCCAGGCCCGTGAGCAGGCTCAGGATCAGCGAGATCGTGAGCACCACCGCCAGGTTGGTGATCAGGAAGAGAACGGTGCGCAGCATGGCTGTGGCGGAGCCCCGGGCGAATCCTCCGGAACGCTAGCCATGGCCTTGGGTTCAGACCCCGGCGCATCGGTGCGGCCACGGGCCGGATGCGCTGCTCGAGGATCTGGGCCGGCCCCTAGCCTCAGGCCCTGCATTCGCTGCCCCTTCCGCCCATGCCCGTGCTCAACCGCTGGTCGGAGGCCGAGGCCGCCGAAGCGATCGCCCGCTACGGCGCCCAGGGGGTGGGCGAGGACCTCGCCCTGCGCACCTACTCCGCCCGCCTGCTGGGCGCCGACGCCGACCTGGTGCTCCACGGCGGCGGCAACACCTCGGTGAAGACCACCGTCACCGGCCTGCTGGGCGAGACGATCCCGGTGCTGTGCGTGAAGGGGTCGGGCTGGGACCTGGGCACGATCGAGCCGCCCGGTCATCCGGCCGTGCGCCTGCCGGAGCTGCAGGCCCTGCGCGCCCTGCCGGGCCTGAGCGACGAGGAGATGGTGGCCGCCCAGCGCCGCAACCTGATCGATCCGGCGGCGCCGAATCCTTCGGTGGAGGCCCTGCTGCACGCCTTCCTCCCCCACAAGTTCGTCGACCACACCCATGCGGTGGCCCTGCTGGCTCTGGCGGATCAGCCGGATGCCGCAGAGATCTGCCGCCAGGTGTATGGCGAGCGGGTGGCCCTGGTGCCCTACGTGATGCCCGGCTTCGACCTGGCCCTGGCGGCGGCGACGGCCTATGAGCAGGCCGAGGAGCGGGCCCGGGCTGCCGGCGTGGAACTCGAAGGCATGGTGCTGCTCAAGCACGGCCTGTTCTCCTTCGGTGCCAGCGCGAAGCAGAGCTACGAGCGCATGATCGCGCTGGTGCGGCAGGCCGAGGAGCGTCTGGGGCAGGCTGCGGGCGCCGCGGCGTCTAGCGCTCCTGCGCCGTTGCCGGAGCCCGCCGGTGGGGCGGCGGCCCTGCTGCCGGTGCTGCGGGGCGCCCTGGCCCGGGCGGCCCAGGCCGAGGGCGCCCCGATCCGCTGGCTGCTCAACCTGCGCGACACCCCGCTCAGCCGCTCGGTCGTCGACGACCCGCGCCTGGCCGACTGGGCCCGCCGCGGTGTGGCCACCCCCGACCACGTGATCCGCACCAAGGCGTTTCCCCTGGTGCTTCCGGCTGATCCCTCCCCTGCGGCGATCGAGGTCGCCCTGGCTGCCTATATCGCCGAGTACAAGGCCTATTTCGAGCGCCAGAACACTCGGGTGGGCGGCATCAAGAAGCCGCTCGATTCCCTGCCCCGGCTGGTGGCGGTGCCCGGCCTGGGGCTGATCGGCATCGGCCGGTCGGCGGCGGATGCGGCGGTGGCGGCCGACATCGGCGAGGCCTGGGCCCGCACCCTGCTGGCCGCCGAGGCCGTCGGCCGCTTCGACCCTGTCGACGAAGCCGACACCTTCGACATGGAGTACTGGAGCCTCGAGCAGGCCAAGCTCGGCAAGGGGGTGGAGAAGCCCCTGGCCCGCCACGTGGTGCTGGTCACCGGCGGCGGCGGCGCGATCGGGGCCGCCACCGCCAAGGCGTTCGCCGCCGCCGGGGCGGAGGTGGCCGTGCTCGATCGCGAACCCGAGGCCGCGGCCGCGGCGGCGGCCGCCTGCGGTCCCCAGGCCCTGCCCCTTGCCGCCGACGTCACCGATCCGGCGGCGGTGCGGGCGGCGATCGCCAAGGTCGCCGCCCGTTTCGGCGGCCTCGACATCGTGGTGAGCAACGCCGGCGCCGCCTGGACGGGCGCCATCGCCGATCTGGCCGATGCCGATCTGCGGGCCTGCTTCGAGCTCAACTTCTTCGCCCACCAGAGCGTGAGCCAGGCCGCCATGGCGGTGTTCCGCGCCCAGAACGGCGGCGGAGCCCTCCCCGGCGGCCAGCTGCTCTACAACGTTTCCAAGCAGGCCCTCAACCCGGGCCCCGATTTCGGCGCCTACGGCATCGCCAAGGCCGCCCTGCTGGCCCTGATGCGCCAGTACGCCCTGGAGCAGGGGGCCAGCGGCGTGCGCGCCAACGGCCTCAACGCCGATCGCATCCGCTCCGGCCTGCTCGACGACGCCATGATCCGCGAGCGCTCCGCCGCCCGCGGGGTCAGCGAGGCGGCCTACATGGCCGGCAACCTGCTGGGGGCCGAGGTGCGCGCCACCGATGTGGCCGACGCCTTCGTGGCCCTCGCCCGCCTCGAGCGCACCACCGGGGCCCTGATCACGGTGGATGGCGGCAACGTGGCGGCGATGGTTCGCTGATCAGGCGGCCCGGCGGCCCAGCCACAGGCCCAGGCCGATCCACAGCACCACCAGCCCCAGGCACACGCCCGTCCACAGGGGCAGGCCCCAGCCGGCCACCGCCAGGGGGGCCACCACGGTGATCACGCCGCCGGCCAGCAGGGGCTGCAGCAGCAGCTGCTTGATCGAGAAGGCGGGCAGGGCCTCGCTGCGGTCGTCGGGGTCGGCCATGCGCAGCAGCAGCAGGCCGCTGGCCGCCACGCCGGTGGCCTGGCCGAACTCCAGGATTCCCCGCTCGAACCAGTCCGGCGGCAGGATCCTGGGTGCCAGCAGCAGGATCACTGCCAGGTTCCACACCAGCCCCACCAGGGCCAGCACGGTGAGCGGACGCCAGTTGTGCGCCAGCAGGGAGAGATCCAGGCAGGCGGTGGCGGCGGTGATCAGCAGATCGGCGCAGAGGGTGCCGATCCGGCTCTGGATCGCCGCCGAGGCCAGGGCGGTCTTGCCGCTGCGTTCGAGCACGAGCCGCACCAGCAGCGAACCCACCAGCGCCAGCGGGAACACCGGCAGGGCGTCGATCACGCTGCGCAGTACCCCGTCGGTGCCCTGCGCCCAGGCCTGCAGCCCCTCCAGGGCGAGCCAGCCGATCGCCACCGCGATCCCGGCCAGCGCCAGGTTCACCGACCAGGCCGCCAGGCCGCCGGGCACAGGATCCGCCGCTGCCGTGGCGGGCGCAGCGGCCTGGGCAGCTTCGGTTTCGTCGGCGATGCCGGGTGGCTCCTCGGTGGCGATGGCCGGGAACACCGTCAGCCAGCCCCGGCTGCGGGCCACCACCACCACCAGGCCGCCCACCAGGGTGGAGGCGAGCAGTCCCACGGTGGCCATCGCCAGCCCCAGCGCTTCGCCCCCCACCAGGCCCAGCCGCTCGTAGGTGGGTCCCATGGCGGCGGCCGATCCGTGCCCGCCCTCGTAGGCCACCTCGATCAGGCAGGCCATCACCGGGCTCACCCCCAGCCAGGGCTGGAGCAGCAGCAGCACCGCCAGCGCCGCCACCAGGTACTGGCCGAAGGCCAGGGTGAGCGCGAGCAGCACCTGGGCCGACAGCGGCCGCCACAGGCCGCCGGGCTGCGGCAGCGGTTTTCCCAGCAGCAGGGAGCCGAACACCATCGTCAGCAGGATCAGCGGCAGCTGGTCCCAGAGGTCGATCACGGCCTGGGGGATCAGCGGCCACGGCCCCGACGGGGCCACCAGCAGCCCCAGGCTCCCGGCCAGCAGCGCCTCCGGAATCCCCCAGCGGTGGCTGCCCAGGCCCCGGCCGAGCACGGTCCCCACCGCCAGCAGGGCGATCAGCAGCAGCAGGGCGAGGGCGAAAGTGTGGATCACAGGTGGAAGTGCCGGCGGAAGAAGGCTTCGGTGGCTTCGAGCACCTGAATCTGCACCTCCTGGCTGCGGAAGCCGTGGCCTTCGCCCGGGAACAGGTGCAGTTCCACCGCCACCCCCCGCTGCGACAGGGCCAGGGCCATCCGCTCGGTCTGCTCCGGCGGCACCACCCGGTCCTCCAGGCCCTGGAAGAAGATCACCGGCGCGCTGATCCGCTGCTGATGCTGCAGCGGCGAGCGCTCGGCGTAGATGGCCGCGGCCTCCGGCCATGGGCCCACCAGGCCGTCGAGGTAGCGGGCCTCGAAGCGGTGGTCGTCGTGACGGGCCAGGGCCGCCGGATCCGTCACGGCATAGCGGCAGCCGCCGGCCCGGAACACCTCCGTGAAACAGAGGGCCGCCAGCACGGTGAAGCCGCCGGCGCTGCCGCCCTCGATCGCGATCCGCTGCGGATCGGCCCGTCCCGCCGCCACCAGGGCCCGGGCCGCGGCGGCGCAGTCGGCCACGTCCACCACCCCCCAGAGGCCATCGAGCCGTTCCCGGTAGGCGCGGCCGAACCCGGTGGAGCCGCCGTAGTTCACATCCACCACCCCCCAGCCGCGGCTGGTCCAGAAGGCCACGGCAGGGTTCAGGCCGGTGCGGGCCATGGCGGTGGGGCCCGAGTGCCCCTTCACCAGCAGCGGGGCGCCGGGATCGGCGCCGCCGGCGGGGGGGTAAAACCAGGCGTGGGTCGGCCGGCCGCCGTGGCCCTCGAACCACAGGGGCTCGGGCACCGGGATCCGCTCCGCCGCCAGCGGACAGGGGGCCGCCGGCGTATGACGCCAGGCGCCGCCGGCCAGCTCCAGCTCCAGCAGGCCGGCGGGGGTGGTGGGGGAGGCGGCGATCGCCACCAGGCGCTCGCCATCGGAGTGCAGGGCGGCGAGATCGTCGAAGGGCAGCGGCACGGGATCCCAGCATCCCTCCGTGATTCGTCCCAGGCTCCACCGCCCTTCCCGGCAGGCGAGGGCCAGCAGCTGCCGCCCGTCCCAGACGCAGGTGCGCATGCCGTACACCCACTGGGGCATGGCGAACTCCGCCTCCATCGGCAGCAGCGGCTCCCAGGCCGGCTCCGCCGTGGACGGCAGATCCGCCGCCCCTGCCAGCCGCTCCAGGTTCCACCAGCCGCTGCGGTCGTTGGCCACCACCAGGTCGTCTCCCGCCCACAGCGGCTGGAACACCGAGATGCCGCGTGCGTCCTCCGGCCCAGAGCCGGCCACCGGCCGGGGATCCACCAGGGTCCCGTGCGCATCCAGGCCGGCCAGCCACAGCCGGCTGCGGTCCCAGGGCATGAACGGCTGCTGCCATTCCACCCAGGCCAGGGCGTTCCCCTGGGGGCTCACCACCGCGTAGCCGCAGAAGTCGGCGGGCTCGCGGAGCACCTGCGGCTCCCCGCCCGCCAGCGGCACGGCCACCAGATGGTCGCGGCCTCCGCTTTCCATCACCCCCAGCCAGCGCCCGCGCCGGCGGTCGATCCGGCCATCGGCGAAGCCGCGGGGGGTCTCCGGTGGAGCCGGAGGCGTGAGGCGCACCGCCTCCGGCAGGGAAGCCGTGGCGGCGGTGGCTGAGGCGGCGTCGGGGGGAAGGTCGAGGCGCCACAGGCAGCCGTCGGCCCCGTCCACAACCACCACCGTGTCGCCCTCCACCGCGTAGGCGCCCCCTCCGTATTCATGCACCCGGCTGCGCACATCGCGCGGGGCCGGGGTGAGCTCGCTCACGGTGCCATCCGTGCCCCGCATCCACAGGGTGGTGCGGCCCTTCTCCTGGGGGCGCTGCTCCAGCCAGAACAGGCGGCCGGCTTCCAGCAGCGGCTCCTTCAGGGTCGGCGTGCGGCCCACGGCCACCGCCGCGGACACCGCCCTGCCGTGCTCCACACCCACCCTGGCTCCTCCCGCGACTCCTAGAATCGCTCCCATCGTTTCAGGTGAGCCCTTGGCGCGCAGCTTCGCCCAGATGGCCCGGACGGCCGAGCAGGGCAACCGCACGGTCCAGGTGCCCAAGGAGCCCCTGGACACCCCCCCGCTTGCCATCCACAAGCTGGGCTCCAAGGAGCTGCGTGCTCCGGCCCGCCGCATCAGCAGGGTCGATGAGGGCATCCGCGACCTGGCCCGCGACATGCTGCGCAGCATGTACACCGCCCGCGGCATCGGCCTGGCCGCTCCGCAGGTGGGCGTGCACAAGCAGCTGCTGGTGATCGACCTCGACCTCGACGAGCCCGCCACGCCGCCGCTGGTGCTGATCAACCCCGAGATCACCGCCAGCGGTGCCTCCTTCAACACCTACGAGGAGGGCTGCCTGAGCATTCCCGGCGTCTACCTCAACGTGGTGCGCCCGTCGGTGGTGGAGGTGAGCTTCCGCGACGAACAGGGCCGTCCCCGCCGGCTCAAGGCCGATGGCCTGATGGCCCGCTGCATCCAGCACGAGATGGACCACCTCAATGGCGTGCTGTTCGTGGATCGCGTCACCGACGAGCTCAGCCTGAACGAGGGTCTGCAGCAGCACGGTTTCGAGCGCTCCGACGTGCGTTCGATCCACTGATACCGCCATGCCGATGAAACCTCTGGCGGGTCTGTTCCTCGCCCTGGCCTGCCTGCTCGGCATCGCCGCCACCGGCTGCGTGTTCGAGCTGGCCTACGGCGATCCCGATCTCGGCGTGGGGCCCACCCGCTGGATCCTGGCCGGCAGTCTCCCCGGCACCGCCATCGCCCTGCTCACCGCCATCCGCATCAACCGGCCGGCCTGAGGCAGCGGCCGAGCTGAGGCACCGGCTGTCCTGGCACTCCCCACCGGGCTCTCTCCCCGCGGAGGTGCATACGATCGTCGTCCGCGGGCTCCAGCCCGCCATCTCCTCCCTGCTCGCCACCGTGTCGCTCGTCTCCTTCGCCCCGCTCCTGCGCCGTGGCGCCCGGCTGGCCCTGGCCGCCGGACTGGTGGCCACGATCCCTGCGCCGCCCGCCCCGGCCCAGTCCCTGTTCGGCGCCTCCGAGGTGGATGCTTCCCGCTTCGTGCTGGTGGCCGCCCCGATCGGCAACGGTGAGCGCTCCCAGCTCAACATCTACGAACAGGTGCGCAGCACTCGCCCCTGCTTCGCCGTGGGCACCGGCAAGCCCGCCGCGGTGGATCCCCTGCTCGCCAGCTTCGACTTCACCGGCATCTGCAGCCGCTACATCGACGCCAACGGCTTCTCGGTCCGCGTCGCCGGCAGCGACCTGGGCACCGTGTACCGGCTGATGGTGACCCGGGAAAAGGGCGACATGCTGCTGCTGGCGGTGCCCACCCGCGCCGGTGCCGGCCCCGAGATGGTCGTGGCCCGCACGGGAGGCCAGGCCAGCGGCTTCCTCAAGCTGGAACTCGAACCCGGCTGGAGGCTGATGCGCCGGAGCTTCCGCGGCCGGGCTCTCGGCCACGTCTACCTCTACACCGATGCCTTCCCGGGCACCGCTGCCGCCGCTCCTGCGGCCGCCCCGGCTTCGACTGCTCCTGCTCCAGCGGCCGCCCCCCCGGCGCCACCCGCTCCCTGAGCACCGGCGGGGCACTTGCTATGGTTGCCAACTGCTTGTGCACCACCACCTTTTCATGACCCAGGTGACCGTCGGCGAGAACGAAGGGATCGAATCCGCCCTGCGGCGCTTCAAGCGCCAGGTGTCGAAGGCAGGGATCTTCGCCGATCTCAAGCGCCTGCGCCACCACGAGACCCCCACCGAGAAGTACAAGCGCAAGGCTCAGCAGCGCCGCCGCCGTCGCTGATTCCGCTCTCGGATCGGGGGAACCGGTGCTTCTACCTGTTCCCCCGGGTCCTGCAGGTCGGCAGGCTGGAGAAGCCCTTCCCGCAGGTCCCAATGGCTTCGTCTTCCGCCTCGTCGGTGGCCATGGCCGCCGCCGCTCCCCGTTCCCTGCCGGGCACAGGCTCCGCTCTGCTCCACTGGATGGCGGACACCATCGCGCACGTCTTCGGTGACCCCAGGCACGAGGCGCTCACCCGCCCTCCCGCCGTTGGCGTTCAGCCCTATCGCGATCGGCCCCGCTCCCGTCGCCGTCGCTGAGATCGAAGCTGCGGTAGCTGAACGCTTCGGCGATCGCCCCCGCCTCCACCTGGGCGTGGCCTCCTAGATCGGCGATCGTGCGGGCCACCCGCAGCAGTCGCAGGGCCGCCCGGGCGGTGAGGCCGCGATGGGCCACCCCGGATTCCCACAGCGCGAGGGCCGCCGGATCCAGATCCAGCACCCTCGGCAGCTGGTCCACCGTCAGATCGGCGTTGGCGACGCCGCCGGGGTTGCGGCGGGCCATCGTTCTGCGGGCTGCCCTCACCCGTCGGGCCACGGTGCGGCTGTCCTCCGGCGGTGTTGCGTTTTCCGGGTTCCCTTGGCGCACAAGTCCGGCGAGGGCGCCGGCTTCCGTGCGGCGCATCACCACCTGCAGGTCGAGCCGATCCAGCAGCGGGCCCGAGAGCCTGGCCCAGTAGCGCCGCCGCACCCCTTCGCCGCAGCGGCACTGGCGGTCGGGTTCGGTGGACCAGCCGCAGGGGCAGGGATTGGTGGCGGCCACCAGGGTGATGCGGCAGGGGAAGCGGCAGGAGTGACGCGCCCGGCTGAGGCGCACCTCCCCCTCCTCCAGGGGCTGGCGCAGCTGGTCGAGCACCTCGCGGCGGAACTCCGCCAGCTCATCGAGAAACAGCACGCCCCGGTGGGCCAGGCTCAGCTCGCCGGGCCGCGGCGGTGAGCCGCCGCCGATCAGGGCGGCCCCCGAGCAGCTGTGGTGCGGACTGCGGAACGGGCGGCGGCGCACCAGGCCTCCCCCTTCCGGCAGCAGGCCCGCCACCGAGTGGAGGCGGGTGAGCTCCAGGGCCTCCGCCCGGCCCAGCGGCGGCAGCAGCCCCGCCAGTCGGCGCGCCAGCATCGTCTTGCCGCTGCCCTGGGGGCCCACCAGCAGCAGGTGATGGCCCCCGGCCGCCGCGATCTCGAGCGCCCGCCGGCCATGGAGCTGCCCGTGCAGGTCGGCCAGGTCGGCTTCGGGCGCCGCTGGTTCGGCCGCGCTCGCCGCCGCTGCCGGCAGCCAGCGGTGCGACGAGGGATCGGCGAGCACCGCCAGCGCTTCGGCCAGCGTGTCGGCGGGCCACACGGGCAGCCCTCCCACCAGGGCTGCCTCGGCCGCGTTGGCCCGCGCCACCAGCAGCGCCCGGGCCCCCGCAGCCCGGGCGGCCATCGCCACCGCCAGCATCCCGCGCACCGGCCGCAGCCCACCATCGAGCCCGAGCTCGGCAGCGCTCCATACCCCCTGCAGCCGCTCCGGTGCCAGCTGGCCGCTGGCCGCCAGCAGGCCGAGGGCGATCGGCAGGTCGAGGCCGGGACCGGCCTTGGGCAGATCGGCCGGAGCCAGGTTCACCACCACCCGCGTCTGCGGCACCCGCAGGCCGCTGTGACGCAGGGCTCCCCGCACCCGCTCGCGGGCCTCCTGCACCGCCGCGTCGGCCAGCCCCACCAGCTGCAGACCCGGCAGCCCCGGGGCGATGTCCACCTCCACCGTCACCTCCCGGGCCTCCAGGCCCCGCAGGGCGGCGCCGCTGCACCGTGCCAACATCACGCCAAGGGATCACTGCTCCACCAGTGCCACCCCCCGCTTCCCCCCTCCCGGCACGCCCATGTCCGGCTCCGCTTCCGGCCCCGTCGACACGATCTTCGGCCGCATCCTGCGCGGCGAGATCCCCTGCGATGCGGTGTACTCCGACGATCTCTGCCTGGCCTTCCGCGACGTGGCCCCCCAGGCGCCGGTGCACCTGCTGGTGATCCCCCGCGAACCGGTCCCCTCCCTCGCCGAGGCCGGCCCCGAGCATCAGGCCCTGCTCGGCCACCTGCTGCTGGTGGCCGCCCGCGTCGCCCGCGAACAGGGGCTGGAGGGCTTCCGCACGGTGATCAACAGCGGCGCGGTGGCCGGCCAGACGGTGTTCCACCTGCACGTGCACGTGCTCGGTGGACGGGCGATGGCCTGGCCGCCGGGCTGAGGGCGACAACAGGGCGGGCGGGGCAGCGGCGACAATGCGCTGATCCGCGTCGCTCCATGAATCCCCTCCAGGCCTTCCGGCAGCAGCTCGGCAAGCTGCAGCGCCTGGCCCAGCCCTATTTCCTCCCGCTCGAGGATGGAAACGGCAGTGCCGGCCCGTTCCTGCTCCTGGTGCTGGCCCTGCTGGCCGTGGTGGTGGGACTCACCCTGCTGCTGCTCACTGCGGCGGTGGCCGTCAGCGGCGCCCTGATCCCCGAGCTCCAGAGCCGTTTCCTGCCCGGGGTGCCCCAGCAGGTGGCGTCGATCTGGGCCAGTCCGATCGGCCCGGTGATCATGGTGCTGTTCGCCGCCGGACTGGGCTGCTTCGGCTGGTTCCGCGGCAAGCTGCGCCAGGGCCGCTGGCTGCCCTGGCTGCTGCTGGGGGTGATCACGCTGTTGATCCTGGTGATCAACGGCATCAACGTGGGCATCAGTTTCATCGCCCGCAACATCGAGAACGCCCTGGTTGCCTACAAGCAGGAGGAGTTCTGGAAGATCGTTGCCATCTATGCCTTCTGCCTCGTGCTCGCCCTGCCGATCCGGGCGATCCAGAGCTATTTGATTCCCAAGCTCGGCCTGCTGTGGCGGCAATGGCTGAGCAGTCGCCTGCTGCAGCGCTATCTCACGAACCGCGCCTACTACATCCTCAATCCCAATGACGAATCGGTCGAGGAGATCGACAACCCCGACCAGCGGATCTCGCAGGACGCCGCCAGCTTCACCGCCACCAGCCTGAGCGTGACGGTGGAGATCCTCTCCGCCCTGCTGACGTTCTTCAGTTTCATCATCGTTCTCTGGAGCATCAACGTCACCCTCGCCCTCTGGCTGCTGGCCTACTCGGTGGGCGGCACAGCCGTGATCGTGTTCGCCAGCCGCAAGCTGGTGAACCTCAACTACCAGCAGCTCAAGCTCGAGGCCGACTTCCGCTACGGCCTCGTTCACATCCGCGACAACGCCGAGTCGATCGCCTTCTACCGCGGTGAACAGCAGGAGGCGAAGGAGGGCGAGCGGCGGCTGGGAGGGGCAATCCGCAACTACAACCGCCTGATCGTGTGGGAAGCGCTGATCAGCGTGATCCAGCGCTCCTACGACTACTTCTCCCGCTTCCTCCCCTGGCTGGTGATCGCCCCGATCTACTTCGCCAAGCAGGTGGATTTCGGTGTGTTCGGCCAGGCCAGCATCGCCTTCTCCCAGGTGCTGTTCTCGGTGAGTTACATCGTCAACAACATCGACCGGCTCGCCGCCTTCTCCGCCTCGATCAGCCGTCTCGAAGGCTTCCAGGGCAAGGTGGAGGCGATCGGCGGCGAGATGGCCGCCCTCGATGCCGAGGCGCTTGCCGCCGGTCCGCAGCAGGCGGCCGAGCCCCAGCGCCTGGGGGAGGAGGCTCCCGGCACGGCCTCCATCCGCGTCAGCCACGTGGATCTGGTGCCGCCGCGCAGCCAGCGGGTGCTGATCCGCGATCTCAGCCTCTCGGTGGGGCCCGGCGAACGGTTGCTGGTGGTCGGCCCTTCCGGCTGCGGCAAAACGTCTTTCCTGCGCCTGGTGAGCGGGCTCTGGCCCCCGGTCCGGGGCCAGGTGGAGCGCCCGCCCGTGGGTGAACTGATGTTCATCCCCCAGAAGCCCTACATGCTGCTGGGCAGCCTGCGGGAGCAGCTCTGCTATCCCCAGGCCACCAATCGCTTCAGCGACGACCAGCTGCGGCACGTGCTGGCGGAGGTGCGCCTGCCGGATCTGGTGCAGCGCTACCCCGACCTCGACATCAAGCAGGACTGGCCCCGCCTCCTCTCGCTCGGGGAGCAGCAGCGGCTGGCCTTTGCCCGCCTGCTGCTCAACTCCCCCCGGTTCGTGGTGCTCGACGAGGCCACCAGCGCCCTTGACGTGGCCACCGAACGGGTGCTCTACGAGCTGGTGGCCCAGCGGGACATGGCCCTGGTGAGCGTGGGACACCGGCCCACCCTGGTGGACCACCACGACACGGTGCTCGAGCTCGACGGCAGTGGCGGCTGGCGGCTGCTGCCGACGGCCGGCTATGACTTCGGTCGCCATGTCTGAACCGATGACCACCGCAGACACCCCGGCCACGAGCGCCACCACCCCGGATGTGCCGGCCTTCGGCTGGAGCGCCTATGCCGAGCGGGTGAACGGGCGCTTCGCCATGCTCGGCTTCGTGGCCGTGCTGCTGATCGAGGCCCTCAGCCGCGACACCTTCCTGCACTGGGCCGGGCTGGTGCCGTGAGGCCCCTTCAGGCCCCTCACGGCACGGTGATCAGATCCACCTGCCACACCCCGCCCCGGCTCACCTCCACCGCGAACTGGCGGCCGTCGGCCTGGAGGCTCACCCGGCGCGGCACCCCCGCCGGCTGCATCGGGATCGGCTCCAGCGACTGGAAGGCACGGCGATAGAGCACCAGTTCGGTGCGGCCGTCCAGGCGCCGCACCACCGCCAGCCGGTCTCCGGCCGCGTTGAGCCCCACGCTCACCGGCTGGGCATCCGGCCGGTTGAGCCCCGGCAGCGGCACCGGCAGGCCCCGTTCCACATCGATCAGCTGCACCTGGTCGCGCCCGCCGCGCTCGGCGATCAGGGCCAGCCAGCGGCCGGCCAGCACCGGATCCCGGCTCGGCCCCGCCGCTGTCAGCGCCCGGTCGAGGCCGGCCATGGGCCGGGGCATGGCGCCGCAGGCGGCCAGCAGCAGGCCCGTGCCCAGGGCGATCAGCAGGGGCACTGCCGGGGGGCGGCGCCAGCGGGGCGGCCTGGTCATCAGGCTGGTCATCAGGGCTGCGGCCCTCCCAACGCCTGGCCCATCGGTGGGTCGGGTTCGATCAGGCCCGCGAGATCGAACAGTTCGATCCGCCGCTGGCCGCTGCGCACCCGCTCCACCGCCAGGCGGCGGGCGTCGGGGGCGAGGCTCAGCCGCTCCGGATCCCCCTCCCCCGGCAGGGGCAGGGGAAGCAGGCGCCCGGTGAGCCTGTCGGCGATCACCGCCGTGGGCCGGTTGCCCCATTGCACCAGCACCGCCAGGTAGCGGCCGTTCCAGCTCAGGGAGGGGGAGCGGTGCGGCTGATGGCGCATCAGCGGCCTCAGTGGCACCACCCGACCCGAGGCCTGCTCCTGCAGCAGCACGGTCTCGCGGCCGCCGCGGGGCACGATGCTGGCCAGCCAGCGGCCGTCGCCGCTGAGGGCCGGATCCTGCCGGTCAGCGGTGCCCAGGCCCAGGGAGGCCGCCGGGCGCCGGCCGTGGCCGATCCAGCCGCAGCTGGCCAGGAGCAGCAGCAGCCCCAGGCAGGCCGGCGGCGAGAGGCGACGGAAGGGGGTCAGTCGTCGAAGCGTGAGCTGTTGTCGCGGGAGGAGGGGCCGGGACCCTCGGGACGCGGGCGGCTCGGCGGTGAGCTCGACGGCGGGTTCATCGGCGCGAAGTCGGCGTCGCTCACGTTGTTGCGCTCGGAGCGCGGCGTGCCCCGCAGGGGGTCGCCCTGGGGCACCCCGGGGGTGCCGGCCAGGGGTCCGCCAGCTTCAGCACCCCGGGGGGAAACGCCGCCCGGGCGGCGGCTGGAGCGGGGCATGGCATCGGCAGCGGCCGTGGGCCGGCTGCCGCGGCGCCCTTCGCTGCCGGCTTCCCGTTCGCGGCGCCGGGCGCCGAACTCGGCGTCACCGCGGTTGCGCGAGGGGGCGTAGCGGGAGGGATCCCGCGCCGGTGCCGGCGGTTCGCGATCCGGCCCGTCAGGGCGGGAGCCGCGGGGCTCATCCCAATCGGAGGAGGGGGGGCGGCGGCTGGCGGCCCGCTCCGGGATGGCGGCGCGGCTGGCGCGCCGGGGCCGGTAGAAATCCTCCTCCTCGGCATCGCGGGAGGGGATGCGGCGCCGCAGGGGCTCGGGTTCGTCGAAGCGCTCGCGACCGCCGTCCCAGTCGCGGTCGCCACCCAGACCCCCGCGGGGGCGGAACGGAGCCGGCTCCTCGTCGTCGAAGTAGGAGGAGCGGCGGGCCTGCTCGGTGGTGACGCCCCTCAGGCGCACGCTCTCGTAGGCGAAGAAGACCGTGGTGCCGGCGAGCAGGAACTGGCCGAACTGCAGGATCGGATCGAGGCGCCAGCCCTGGAAGAAGAGAATGCCGCCGCAGAGCAGGCCAACGGCGGCAAAGAAGACGTCGTAGTCGCGGGCCAGTGCGGGCTTGAAGCTCCGCATGAAATACAGGAAGGCGCCACCGACGGCCAGCACGATGCCGACGATGCTGGCCCAGTTGAGACTGGCGTTGACCAAGGCGGTTCTCGGGAGGGGGCGCTGGATCAGCCGCCGGAGCCGGCGGCACCCGATCCCGGAAGGTCCGCCGGAACGGGTGCCGCCACTCTAGGGAAAGCGCCGTTGGGAAACCTGCCCGGCCGCTGGTCATCGAGCCGGGGCCCGCCGATCAGGATCGGCGAGCGGCCCCGATCAGATGCGGCGATCGACCCGATCGTTCTGGCTGATGAAGAAGAGCGCCACGGAGATGGGCACCACGACGATCACCCCGCCCCAGAAGAGGCTGCTGAGGAAGTTGGCGAGGGAAGGGGTCATGGCAGGGAGCGCCGCGGCAAAGCGGCCACGATCCTAGGCAGTGAGCGCGGCTTCCTACGATCGCTGCACTGCCGCTTAGAGCTTTGTGACGGCCCTGCCCCTGGTTCACCTGGCCCTCGGCGTGCTGCTGGCGGCCTGGACGCTGCTGTTCCTGTTCCGGATCGTGCTCACCTGGTATCCGGCGATCGATCTCAGCAAGGGGCCGATGCGCCTGATCGGCGCCCCCACCGAGCCGCTGCTGGCGCTCACCCGCCGCCTGATCCCGCCGATCGGCGGGGTGGATGTGACGCCGGTGGTGTGGGTGGGCCTGCTCAGCCTGCTGCGGGAGCTGGTGGTGGGTCAGCAGGGCCTGCTCACCCAGCTCCTCCACCGCCAACCGCCCATCGCCTGAGATCAGCGGCCCATCAGGGGCAGCATCTCCTGCTCCACGAACTTGGTGTGCACGTCGCCGCGCTGGAACTCCGGGCGATCCAGCAGGGCCAGGTGGAAGTCGATCGTGGTGGGGATGCCGGTGATGGCGCACTCGGTGAGCACCCGCCGCAACCGCCGCAGGGCGTGGTCGCGGTCGACGCCCCACACGATCAGCTTGCCGATCAGGGAGTCGTAGAAGGGCGGGATCTCGTAGCCCGTGTACACGTGGCTGTCGACCCGCACGCCGGGGCCGCCGGGCGGCAGCCAGCCGGTGATCCGGCCCGGGGCCGGGCGGAAGTTGTGGGCCGGGTCCTCGGCGTTGATGCGCACCTCGATGGCGTGGCCGCTGAGACGGATCTGGTCCTGACGCACGGAAATGGGCTCGCCGCCGGCGATGCGCAGCTGCTCGGCGATCAGGTCAACCCCCGTCACCACCTCGGTGACCGGATGCTCCACCTGGATGCGGGTGTTCATCTCCATGAAGTAGAAGGCCCCGCTGCGATCCACCAGGAACTCCACGGTGCCGGCGCCCTCGTAGCCGATCGTGCGGGCCGCGGCCACGGCCGCCTCGCCCATCTGGCGGCGCAGGTCGGCGTTGATGGCCACGCTGGGCGCCTCCTCCAGCAGCTTCTGGTGCCGGCGCTGGATCGAGCAGTCGCGCTCCCCCAGGTGCACCACGTTGCCGTGGCGGTCGGCCAGCACCTGCACCTCCACGTGCCGGGGCCGGTCGATGAATTTCTCCATGTAGAGCCCGGGATTGCCGAAGGCGGCCTCCGCCTCGCCCTGGGCGGCCTTGAACAGGTTCTCCAGCTGGTCGGCAGCGGGCACCAGGCGCATGCCGCGGCCGCCGCCGCCGGCGGTGGCCTTGATCATCACCGGGTAGCCCATCTGGGCCGCCAGTTCGCTGGCCTGGGCCACGCTCTCCAGCAGTCCCTCGCTGCCCGGGATGGTGGGCACGCCCACCCCCTGCATCGTGGCCTTGGCCGTGGATTTGTCGCCCATCGAGCGGATCGCCTCGGGCGAGGGGCCCACGAAGGTGATCCCGTGGTCGCGGCAGATCTCGGCGAAGCGGTCGTTCTCCGCCAGGAAGCCGTAGCCCGGATGGATGGCGTCGGCGCCGCGGGAGGTGGCGGCCGCCAGGATGTTGGGAATGTTGAGGTAGCTCTTGCTGCTGGGCGCCTCGCCCACGCACACCGCCTCGTCGGCCAGCTGCACGTGCAGGGCGTTGCGGTCGACGGTGCTGTACACCGCCACCGTGGGGATGCCGAGCTCCCGGCAGCTGCGCAGGATGCGGAGGGCGATCTCGCCACGATTGGCGATCAGCAGTTTGCCGATGGGCATCCGAAGGAACGCGGGGCGGGCCGGCCAGGGCGGACTGTATCAGCGCTCACACGGTCGCCATCGGCGCTGACACGGGTGTCTGCTGGCCTGGAGGGACGCCGATGGGTATAGTCCTCACCCGTGGGCGGCTCCGTCGTTCACCCCACCCGGACGTCCCGGGCACGGCACCTTCGGTGCCGCAGCCGTGGGCGCTCGATCCATGCGGATGTGGTGGAATTGGTAGACACGCACGTTTGAGGGGCGTGTGGCTTCGGCCTTGCGAGTTCAAGTCTCGCCATCCGCATTCACCTTTCTGGCCACCCCGGGCCACCAGCCCTCGCCACAATTTGGTCTCCTCCACGCCGCCGACAGCGCCCGCAGTGGAGTCCCCTCCCGAGGCCGCCATCGTTCTGGTGAGCAACGGCCCCGGCGAACTCAGCACCTGGGTGCGGCCCCTGGCCGAGCGGCTGCATGCGGAGCTCTCCCTCCGGCCGCGCGATCCGCTCGCCCGCACCGCGCTGCAGCTGGTGCTGGTGCCCTGTCCCAACGCCACCGGTCAGGAGCATCGGGTGGCCCGCACCTGGGGGCTGTTCGACCGCGTCCTCCCCGCCCACCGCTTCTGGTGGATGCTGCTGCGGCCCCGTCGCCACGGCCCCTGGGCGCCCCGGGGGGTGGTGGTGTTCCTGGGGGGGGACCAGTTCTGGACCGTGCTGCTCTCGGCACGCCTGGGCTATCGCCACCTCACCTACGCGGAGTGGGTGGCTCGCTGGCCGCGCTGGAACGACCGCATCGCCGCCATGGGCCCCACCGCCGCCGCCCGCCTGCCGGCTCGCTGGCGCTCCCGCTGCACGGTGGTGGGCGATCTGATGGCCGATCTCTCGGAGTCGGCGCGCCAGGCCGACCCCCTGCCCCCCGGGGAATGGGTGGCGCTGCTGCCCGGCTCCAAGCGGGCGAAACTGCAGGTGGGCGTGCCCTTCCTGCTCCGCGCCGCCGATCGCCTGGCCGCCCTGCGTCCTGGGGTTCGCTTCCTGCTGCCGGTGGCGCCCACCACCTCGGTGGCGGAGGTGATGGCCTACGCGGATTCCGCGAACCCGATCGCCCGCAGCTTCGGGGCCACCCTGCCCGCGCGCGATGGCGATGAGCTGCGCACGGCCGCCGGCACCCGCATCCTGCTGCTGGAGTCCCATCCGGCCCACGGGGCCCTGAGCCAGTGCCGCCTCGCCCTCACCACCGTGGGAGCCAACACGGCCGAACTCGGCGCCCTGGGGCTGCCGATGATCGTGCTGGTGCCCACCCAGCATCTGCATGTGATGCAGGCCTGGGACGGCTGGCTGGGACTGCTGGCCCGCCTGCCGCTGCTGCGGCGGCTGCTCGGGGTGGCCCTCACCGCCTGGCGGATGCGCCACCGGGGTTTTCTGGCCTGGCCCAACATCTCCGCCGGGCGGGCGGTGGTGCCGGAGCGGGTGGGCGCGATCACGCCCGAAGCGATCGCCGAGGAGGCCGCCGACTGGCTGGAGCACCCGGAGCGCCTGGCGGGCATGCGCGACGACCTGCGCAGCCTGCGGGGGAGCCCGGGTGCCGTGGCCGCCCTGGCCACGATGGTGCGGGGTCTGCTGCCGCCCGCGGGCCCCGCCTAGCCTGGGCCCCGGCTCACCTCCTCCGATGTCCGACGCCCCCTCCTGCGCCTCCTTCCCCGATCCCAGCCTTGCCGCGGGCGGAGCCTCGCCGGTGCCCGATGAGAGCGAGTGGCGCCAGCGGCTCACCCCCGAGCAGTTCCGGGTGACCCGCCAGGGCGGCACGGAGCGGGCCTTCACCGGCGCCTACTGGAACCACAAGGGCGACGGGATGTACCACTGCATCTGCTGCGACGCCCCCCTGTTCGATTCGGCCACCAAGTTCGATTCCGGCACCGGCTGGCCCAGCTTCTGGGACGGGGTGGCCAGCGGCGCCATCACCACTCTCCGCGACGAATCCCACGGCATGGTGCGCACCGAGATCCGCTGCGCCCGCTGCGACGCCCATCTGGGCCACGTCTTCGGCGACGGTCCGGCTCCCACCGGGCAGCGCTACTGCGTGAACTCGGCGTCGCTGCGGTTCGAAGAGCGCTGAGCCCGGAGCGCGGGGTTCTCCCCGGCTGGCCTCACCAGGGCCCTCACCAGGGATCGTCGATCACTTCCGGTTCGACGTCGATCGGCTCGGGGCGCTCCTCCCGGCTGCGGGGGGGCGCCGCCGGCCGGCGTTGCGGCAGGGGGTCGCGCGAGCTGCGCGGCGGCTCGTCGTCGTAGGGAAGGGGGTCGGGTTCTGAGCGGCGCGACCCGGCTTCGGAGCGGCGCGGTTCCGGCTCGTAGCCCTGAGGCTCCCGTTCGTAGCCCAGGGCTTCCCGCTGCCCGTAGCGGCCACCGCCATAATCCCGGGGCTCGTCGGCATAACGCTCGTCGTCGCGCCCCAGGCGGTCGTCGCGCTCGAGCCGCACATCGCGCTCGTCGTAGGCGGAGGGGCGTGGCGCCGGCCGGGGTGGTTCGGAACCGTAGGGCTCGTCCCGCCCCCGATCGCTCTCCTCCTCCAGGTAACGGCGCTGGCGCAGCGGTTCCCGTTCGCGCCGCTCCTCCAGCTCCACGTACTCCAGCTCGCTGCGGGGCTCGAAGGCGCGGCTGGCCGCCGGCTGGATGCGGCGCTGTTCGGTGGCCGAGGGCTGACCTGCCGGCAACTGGTTTTCCGCGGGCACCACACCGCTGCGGAATCTCTCTCGCTCCTCCTGCTCCAGCCCGCCGCCGCCGATGCCCAGCTTCTCGAGCAGGCCGGTGCCGAGCTGCTTGAGCTTCTCCTCGGCCCCTTCGTACACGATGATCCGGTCGGTGCCGCTGCTCACGATCTCCCCCACCGGCAGCTCCCAGGTGCTGAGCACGCCTTCACCGAGGAGGGGCACGCCCAGGGCGCCGATCACCAGGGTGGTGAGCTCGCCGGTTTCGATGTCGAAGCTGAAGCCGAGCACCCTGCCGAGCTGTTCGCCCGATTCGGTGACCACCTGGCAGTTGATCACCTTGCTGTAGCGGTCGGGGTTGAACCCCTCGGCGAGCGAATCGGCGGAATCCACCAGAATCACATCGCCCACCTGGCGGATGCGCTCGAGCGGCATCCAGCGGGGCAGGCCCGGCAGGAAGCGGGTGAGCGGGTTGTCGCGCAGGCCCAGCGCCACCACCTCGCGGCGGTCGATGTCCACCACCACCTCGCCCACCACGCCCAGCCGGCGGCCGGTGTCCCTGGTGATGACCTGGGTGCCCATCAGCTCGGAGCGGAGCCAGAGGCGATCGCTGGCGGCCGGGGCGTTCGGATCCGTGGCGGGGGGAGTCGAGGAGGTCAAATCCTGTTGCAGAACGAACGGCACGGTCGGCCGATCGGCCCATTGTGACCCACCTGGTGGGCTCAGGCCGCTGGCGGCAAACCGACCACCTGGGTGTGGGCGCCGCGGGCCTGGGTCACGCCGATGGTGCGGGTGGCGGCGGCGATCATCGGGCGCCGGTGGCTCACCACCATGAACTGGGCATCGCTCGATTGCGACGCGATCAGGCCCGCCAGCCGCTCCACGTTGACGCCGTCGAGGAAGCTGTCCACCTCGTCGAGGGCATAGAAGGGAGAGGGGCGGAAGCGCTGGAGGGCGAACAGGAAGCTGAGGGCCGTCAGCGACTTCTCGCCCCCCGACATCGAGGCCAGGCGGCGCACGGCCTTGCCCCGGGGATGGGCCACCAGCGTCAGCCCTCCCTCGAGCGGATCCTCCGGGTTCTCCAGCTGCAGGTGCCCCTCGCCATCGGAGAGGTCGGCGAAGATCGTGCGGAAGTGGCCATCCACGGCCCGGAAGGCCTCCAGGAAGGCCTCCTGGCGCAGGGTGCCCACGGTCTCGATGCGCAGCAGCAGCTCCTCCCGCTCCTTGCCGAGCACCTCCAGGCGTTCCTCCAGGCCCGCCAGCCGCTCCTCCAGCTGCTCCAGCTCCTCGAGGGCGAGCATGTTCACCGGCTCCAGCGCCTCCATGCGCTGCTGCAGCCGGCGCAGCTCCTCCTGCAGCGCCTCCAGGCCCGCCGCGCGCACCTCCTCGGGCACCTCGGGGCGGGGATCCGGCAGCTCCCGCTGCAGCTGCTCCCAGCGCAGGGTCTGGCTGCGGCGCTCCTCGCCCAGGGCCTGCCGTTCCTCCGCCAGCCGCTCCAGCTCCCAGCG
Organism: Cyanobium sp. FGCU52; assembly: GCA_024958715.1. Classification (GTDB taxonomy): domain Bacteria; phylum Cyanobacteriota; class Cyanobacteriia; order PCC-6307; family Cyanobiaceae; genus Cyanobium. The sequence goes on from JANWUS010000044.1 coordinate 67,128, forward strand.
GTGCTGCTGCAGCCCCTGGCGCAGGCGGGCCAGGGCCGCTTCGGCCGCGTCGCGCACCCGCCGGCGCTCGCCGAAGCGGTTCTGAAGTTCGGCCATCTGGCGGTCCAGCTCCGCCCGCCGTTCGGCGTCGACCCGCTGGAGCTCCTTCCACTGGTCCCTTTCCTGCACCAGGGCGGCCACCTCGGCGGCCAGCCGCTGCTCCTCCTCGGCCAGGGCGGCGAGCTGGCTGGTGATCCGTTCGTCGGCCAGGGCCCGCTCCCGCCGCTCCGCCAGCCGGGTGTCCCGCTGCAGCCGCGCCTCGCTCAGGCTGCGGTCGGCGGCCTCCAGTTCGGTCTGGAGCCCCTGCCAGCGGCTGGCATCGGCCCCGGCGCCGGCCTCCGCCTCACCGGCCTGCAGCTGTTGGAGTTCCTGCAGCAGCGGGCCGATCTCCTGCTCCAGGTTCGCCAGGCGCTCGCCATCGGTGCGGCGGCTCGCCTCCAGCTGGCGGCGTCGCTCCTGCCGCTGGGCCTGCCGCTGCCGGCTGGGCAGCAGGGCCCGCTGCGCCGCCTCCGCCCCGGCCTCCAGGGCGGCCAGGCGCTGGCGGCACTGCTCCAGAGCCGGCCGGGCCTGCTCCAGCTCCCGGGCCAGCTCGGCCTCCCGCCGCCGGCAGGCCAGCAGGCTTTCGCCCAGCTCCAGCAACCGGCGCCGCAGGGGCTCGGCCTCGTCGCCGTCGGCGCTGCGGCCGAAGCCGAGCTGGCCGGTGCGGGCCTGCAGGCTGCCGCCGGTCATGGCGCCGCTCTTCTCCAGCAGTTCCCCCTCGAGGGTCACGGCGCGGCAGCGGCCCAGTTCCCGCCGGGCGCTCGCCAGATCCCGGAACACCAGCGTGTCGCCGAAGACGTAGCGGAACACCTCCGCGTACACCGCCTCATGGCGGATCAGATCCACCGCCCGGCCCACCAGGCCCCCGCCTGAGGCGCCCGGACCCCCTCCGCGCTGGAGGGCCGCCCCCGAACCGCCGCTGCCGCCGCCGCGGATGCGGTTCAGGGGAAGGAAGGTGAGCCGGCCGGCGCGCCGGTTCTTGAGCAGCTCGATGGCGCGGGCGGCGATGCCGTCGTCCTCCACCACCACCTGGCCGAGCCGGGCGCCGGCGGCCACCTCCAGCGCCACCCGGTGCTGGTCGTCGACCTCGCCCAGCTGGGCCACCGGGCCATGGATGCCCTCCATCCCCGACTCCAGCAGCACCCGCAGGGCGCCGGTGCCCCGGCTCTCCTGCAGCGTCTCGCGGCGGCTGTCGAGCCGGGCGATCTCCCGCTCCAGGCCCGCCTGCTCCTGCTCCAGCCGACTGCGGGTGCGCTGCTGCAGGCCCAGTTCCTCAGCCTGCCGGGCGATCCGCTCCTGGGCCCGCTCCCGTTCCTCCTCCAGAGCGCGGCGCTCGGCCTCCAGGGCGGCCAGCCGCGATTCGGCCTCCGCGTCGTCGCGCCCGTCGTCCCCCTGCTCCCTGGCCAGATCCTCCAGACGCTCCTCGGTCTGGCGCAGCCGTTCGCGCAGCTGCTGGCGTTCGGCCTCCAGCGGGCCCAGGCGCCCCTGGCGCTCCTGGCGTGCCTCGCTGCGCCGCCGCTGCTCCTCCAGCCAGCTGCTGGAGCGGCCCGCCACCTCCCCCAGCCGCCGGCGGGAGAGCTCCACGGCCGCCTCCGCCGCCCGGCAGCGCTCCTCGGCCTCCGCCAGAGCGGCATCGTCGGCGGCCGCCTCAAGTGCGCGCCGTTCCTCCTTCAGCCGCCGCTGGCGATCGGCCAGCTCCTGCCGGCGCGCCTGCAGCTCCTCGGCCTGCTGGCGATGCCGCTCCGCCTGGCGGGCCCGCTCCCGCTCGCCCGCCTCCAGGCCCGCCCGTTCGCCCTGCAGGGCCACCAGACGGTCTTCCCCGAGGTCCTTCACTTCCGCCTGCAGCTGCTCCAGTTCGGCGGCGGCCTCCCGCTCCTGGCCCTCCGCCGCGGTGATGGCCGCCGCCGTCTCCTCGGCGCGCCGCTGCAGCTCCTGTTCGCGCCGGCCGAGGGCCTCGAGCTGGGCGCCGGCGGCTTCCCAGGCCAGCACCTGCTCCTGCTCCCGGCCGGCGTGCAGCCGCAGCCGCAGCTCCTGGTAGGTGCGGGCCCGGGCGCAGTCCTTCTCCAGCTTCTGGCGGGCCACCTGCAGCTCCTGCTCCACGATCCGGCAGCGCTCCTGCCGCTCCTGCACCTCGTCGAGCTTGCCCCGCGTCTGCTCGATGCGGCTGTCGAAGAGGGCGACGCCGGCCAGCTCGTCGATGATGCCGCGCCGCTCTCGGGCGCTCATCGACACGATGCGGGTGACGTCGCCCTGCATCACCACGTTGCTGCCGTCCGGGTCGACCCGCAGGCGGCGCAGCTGGGTCTGCAGCTGCTGCAGGTTGCAGGGGACGCCGTCGGCGCTGTAGCTGCTGCTGTAGGTGCCCCCCGGGGCCACCCGCAGTTTGCGCGTGACGCTCCATTCCCGCTGGCCCGGCTGGATCCAGGGCACGCCCTCGGGCGGCTCCAGCCCCTCCTCAGCCTCGTCCGGCTGCCAGTCGCCCAGGTGGAAGCGCACGGTGACGCTGGTCTCGGCGGCGCGGCCGTCGCGCAGCATGGCGCTGTTGATCAGATCGGGCAGGCGCTCGGCCCGCATCCCCCGGCTGCTGGCCAGGCCGAGGCAGAAGAGCACCGCGTCGAGGATGTTGCTCTTGCCCGAACCGTTGGGGCCGGTGACCACCGTGAAGCCCGGCTCAAGGGGGATCGCGATCGAGCCGCCGAACGACTTGAAGTGGGTGAGCTCGACCTGATTGATGTGAACCAACAGGCCCGTGCGCCGAGCGGGCCGAATGTAGCGAAGGTGGTGACGATGCCAAGCCCGGCTTCCTACGTTGTGAACACCCCCGCAGGCGCCCCCGGCGTCGCCGCCATGGACCCCTTCCCGTCCCCGGAGCCGGCCCGCGAGCATGAGGGCGGCAACGGCGCGCCGCTGGGCACGCCGGTGGCCGATCCCGCCCCCTCCCCGGCCCTCGCCCAGCTGCAGGCCGCCTTCCGCGAGCGCTTCGACACCCTCCTGCCCACGATCCAGCGGGAATGGCCCGAGGTGGCGCGCCACACCCTGGAGGCCACCCGCGGCAGCTTCGACCAGGTGGCCGAGGCGATCAGCCGGCAGACGGGCATCACCGCCAATGGGGCCCGCCGCCAGCTGCTGGATCTGCTGCAGGCCACCACCGAGCAGGCCGGCCATGTGGCCGAGAGCCTCTCCCCGCTGGAGGAGCAGCTCGAGCAGCTGCTCGACGACCTCAACGCCACCCTGCGGCCCCGGATCGAGAAGCCGGTGCGCGAGCGGCCGCTGATGGCCTTGGGCATCGCCGCCGGCATCGGGCTGCTGGCCGGCCTGCTGTTGTCCTCCGGCCGGCGCTCGGCATGAGCCGCGAGCGCCTCTCCGATGGGCGTGAGGGCGGTCGGGGCTTCACCCGGGTCACCGCCCTGATGAGCTCCGTGATGGATCTGCACGTGCGCATCGCCCTGCAGGAGGCCGATCGGGAGAAGCGGCGCCTGATCGGCGGCGGCGTGTTCCTCGGCATGGGCATCGGGCTGGCGGCGATGGCCGCCCTCGCGGCCCAGATGGCCCTGCTGCTGTGGGCGAAGCAGCAGTTCCGGCTCGACTGGATCCAGGCCGCCCTGCTGCTGGCGGCGGTGGATGGTCTGCTGGCGGCCCTCTGCCTGCGGCTGGGCGGCGGCATGCTCAAGGGGCCGTTCCTGCCCCAGACCACCGCCGGGTTGATGCGCACCACCCGGGCCCTGACGGGACGCTTCTGATCCCGGCCGGAACCCGGCGGCGTGACCATCAGCGAGTCTCCGATCAGCGGATGTCGTAGCGCAGCCAGCGGCAGTCGATGCCGCCGTTGCTGACGGCGATCCGCCGGCTGGCCTTCATCCGCAGGGCGCCGGTGAGTTCGGGGTTGCCGCTCAGCAGCCAAAGCGTCCAGCCGCTGCAGTGGTCCTTGAGCGTCCGGCCCAGGTCGGCGTAGAGCGTCTCCAGCTCGTCCCGGTCGCCCAGCCGGGCGCCGTAGGGCGGGTTGCAGACCAGGATCCCGGGCGGCCCTGGCGGCGGCACGAAGGCGCGGGCATCCCCGCTCTCCCAGCGGATCCAGAGGGCCACGCCGGCGGCGGCGGCGTTGGCGCGGGCCTGGGCCAGCACGGCCGGATCCTGATCCCGCCCCAGGACCTCGGCCAGGGGGCGGCCGTCGGCCAGGTTGTCGCGCCGGCTGCCGCGGGCTGCGGTCACTTCCCGCTCCCAGGCCGCGGCATCGAAGTCGGGCCAGCGGCGGAAGCCGAAGTCCCGGGCCCTCGGCGGCCCCCCGGCGCCCTCCTCCAGTCCCGGGGCCCGGCCGAGCGCGGCGCAGGCGGCTTCGATCAGCAGCGTGCCAGAGCCGCAGAGGGGATCCACCAGCGGCACGCTGCCGTCCCAGCCCGTGAGGGCGATCAGCCCGGCAGCCAGGTTCTCCTTCAGGGGCGCCAGGCCCATCGCCGCCCGCCAGCCCCGCCGGTGCAGGCTGCCGCCGCCGCCATCGAGGCTCAGCACCGCCGTGCCGCCCTGCCCCCCGGGCCGGCCGGCGCTGAGGTGCAGGTGAAGCACCAGGTCGGGATGCTCGAGATCCACCGACGAACGCTCCCCCCAGCGCTGCCGCTGCCGATCCACCAGGGCGTTCTTCACCGCCAGGGCGTTGTAGTGGCTGTGGTCGAGGCCCCGCAGGGCGCCGGTGGCCTCCACCTTGAAGCTGTGGCTGGGCGGCAGCCAGACGTCCCAGTCGGCGGCGTTCTGCACGCCGCGGTGGAGGTCGTCGCGCCCGCGGCAGGGGAAGCGGGCCAGCTCCCGCAGGAAGCGGAAGGGCAGGCGCGCCCGCAGGTGCAGCCGGTAATAGCTGGCCAGATCGGTGCGGCAGGCCACGGCGCGGCGCAGCGGCCGGACCGCTTCGGCGCCGAGGTCGGCCAGTTCGACCGCGGCCACCTCCTCCAGGCCTGGAGGCACCACCGCGATCACTTCGAAACGTTCTGCCCTTGGGAAGTGGGGGCTCATCTGGCCAGCACCCCCACGCCGGCGGCCCAGGCCGCTTCTTCCAGATCGCCATCCCGGGTGGCGATCGGCAGCTGCAGGCGCAGCGCCAGCTCCAGATAGGCGGCGTCGTAGCTGGTGAGGTTGAAGCGCAGGGCCAAGCTCAGCAGGGCTGCCGGTGGCGGAGGGGAGGGATCGATGCGGATCGGCAGCAGGGCCACCTGATCCACAATCTCGCGGGCGGCGGTGATCGCAAGGTTGCCGCGTCGGATTGCGGTGCGCAGCACGTTGGTGAACTCCAGTTGCAGCAGCCAGGGGGCGTGGGCGTCGTGTTGGCTGAGCTGCCGGGCCACCGCATCGCCGTATTCGCTGGCCTGGTTGGCCAGGAACCAGCCGCAGAGCACGGAGTTGTCGAGCACGAAGGAGCTGGCCACCATGCGCTGGCTCAATCCAGACCTTCGCGGGCGATCGCCTGCAGATCGCCCTCCAGCACCAGGCCGGTCCGTAGCTGCTGTAACCGCTCAAGGGCCGCGTGCACCATGCGGGCGCGTTCCGCCGCCGCATGGCGGGGGGCTGGAGCGGGCACCAACCGAACCACCGGCACTCCCCGGCGCGTGATCGAGATCTCTTCGCCCTGCTCCACTCTGGCGATCAGGGCCGACAGATGGTTCTTGGCCTCGGCAAGCGGCACGGAAGGGCCGCCGAGGCCCGCCGAGCGTTCGCCTGACGATGGCCGCATGGTTCTGTCCATGTGTTCATTTAATCTAGCTAGCTTGTTGATGTGGGCACCGGCCATGGTCTGGCCGACACGCACAGGGAGCCCGGGAGGGAGTGGGGCGGCATGGACAAGGCTGCTGATCGGTTCGGTGATGCCCACCCTGGCCAGAGCCTCGCGCCACCGGCCGCCAGTGCCATACTTCAGAAGTCGGTCCCCGGACCGACTAGGTGATCCACACCAGTGTTTCGGACAGCGGTTCGATTCCGCTCAGCTCCATTCCCCCGCTCCCGGTTCCGCCGGAAGCCACTTCGGGGCTGCAATGGTTTCGACGGGGCATGAGGAGGGTGACTGAAGCCTGCTCGGTGAGAGCAAACCCGTAACAGCGAACAACATCGTTCGTTTCTCCCGTCAAGCCGCCCCTGTGGCTGCCTGACACTCTTAACGGAGACGGGGTGAGATCAGCCTTGTCACCCAAATGATCCGCGGGGGCTGGAAGGCCCCCTTCATCGTGTTGGGCCGATGCATCCAGATCTCGGCAACCGGGCAGGGAGACGATCCGCTCAGGCGGCCGCCGCTGATCCCCCTTCCATGTAGGCATCGAGGAAGGTGCCGCTCTCCAGCGGGCCGTAGGGAAAGCTCATACCGATGGTGGTCTTGCCGACTTCGTTGTGGATCCAGCAGAGATCGGCCGTCATCGAGACGGTTTCGGTGCCCAGGGTGGCCCTCAGGGTGAGCACGGTTCGCGGCAGCGCCATCAGCGCCAGTTCCTGGGGCGCGGCCACGCAGGCCCCGAAGCGGCTGATATTGGCCAGGATGCCGTGAATCTCGATCGTATCGATCTCCACCGTGGCCTTGACCGCCTCATCCCCTGCGATGGGTGTGGGATGGCGTGCATGTTCGCGATCGGTGTAGTGGGGCAGGTTTGTCGTCGCCACCGTGACTCTCTGATTCGATGAAACCCAATCTAGGTTCACTCTCCCAGGTGAGCCGAAGCGACCCTGGCGGTTCTCCTCCCTGCCGCCGCTGAGGCTGTGCTGCTTACGGTCGTTTCGGCGGTGGATTCCATCGCCATTCCTCGCCTGTCTGTCCATGACCCCCTCCCCAGCTCCCGCCTCCATCGCCACCGTTCTGGTGCTGGATTCCCTGCGGCCGATCCGGGATGCCTTGCGTCAGGTCTTGATCGAGAGCGATGACGGCGAGGTCGACGTCATCGAGCGCCTGGTCCGCTGGTCCGGCAGTGCGCCGGTCTACGTCGGTCGTCCCAGCGAGGCCGGGCAGATCTCCTCCCGGCTCACGGCCCTCGGGCTCACCACCTCGGTGAATCTGCGGCTGGCCTGAGCCCAGGCCCGGCGCTGAGCGCTCAGCGGATCGCGCCCGTCGTGCCGGTCGCAGCGGAGCCGCCCGGGGTGAAGCCGCTCCAGGCCTTGAGTTCCTCCAGGGTCTGGACGCCTTCCACGCGCCGACCATTCAGCTCCCAGGTGGGGTACGCCTTGATGTCGGCGGCCCGGCAGCGCTCCCGTCCGGCCTCGGTCTTGTCGCATTCCACATACGGAAGTCGGTTGCCGGCCTCCTGGCCGAACAGATTCTTCTGCTTGAAGCAGGCGGGACACCACCAGGCCCCGTAGAACAAGGCCCCCACCCGCCGCAGGTGCTCGCCCAGGGCCAGTTGCTCGGCGTTGGAGGGCTGGATCGCCTGGCCGAGGGTGGGCGTGGTGCTGTGGCCCGCCGGGGGAGCCGATCCCGCCCGCACACCGGCAGCGCCCAGAAGGACGGCCGACAGCAGGGGCACCCCGACCACGAAGCTGAGCAGCGGGCGGCTCAGTGCCACGGGCAGGGGGCCGCGCGGCAGCGGACGCAGGCGGGGCCGGAAAGCCATGGCGGAAGGCGCGGGAGGGCGGAAAAGGCCTCGGAAATCTAGGTCGCGTCCCGTTCGGGCTTCCGCCCCCGCCGCCCCCCGCGGCCGGGGCTGGCGGCTGAGAGACTGGCTCCTGCCGTTGCCCCTTCGAAGTCCTTTCCCGATGAGCGTCAACGGCTACCGCGACTACTTCAAGGTGCTGGGGGTGGATCGCGGCGCCGATGCCGACACCATCAAGCGCGCCTTCCGCAAGCTCGCCCGCCAGCACCATCCCGACGTGAACCCCGGCGACAAGAACGCCGAAGCCCGCTTCAAGGAGGTGAGCGAGGCCTACGAGGTGCTCTCCGACCCCGACAAGCGTCGTCGCTACGAGCAGTTCGGCCAGTACTGGAACCAGATGGGTGGCCCCGGCGGCGGTGGCGCCCCCGGTTTCGACGTTGACTTCGGCCGCTACGGCAACTTCGACGACTTCATCAACGACCTTCTCGGCCGTTTCGCCGGCGGGGGCGGCAGCGGCGGCTTCGGTTTCGGCACCGGCTTCCCGGGCGGCTTCGGCGGAGCCGCGCCCGGCCGCAGCCCGGCCCCCACCAACCTCGATGCCGAGGCCACGATCAGCCTCTCCTTTGCCGACGCCTTCCGCGGCTGCGAGCGCACCCTCTCGGTGAACGAGGAGCGGGTGCAGGTGCGCATCCCGCCGGGGGTGAAGAACGGAAGCCGCCTGCGCCTGCGGGGCAAGGGCAATCTGCAGCCCGGCACCGGCCGCCGCGGCGACCTCTATCTCAATCTCCAGCTGCAGCCCCATCCCATCTGGCGCCTGGATGGCGACCAGCTGCGGGCCGATCTGCCTCTGAGCCTGGATGAACTGGCCCTGGGTGGTGATGTGGTGGTGGCCACCCCCGATGGTGAGGCCACGGTGCAGGTGCCCCCAGGCCTCAACCCGGGCCGCAGCCTGCGGCTGAAGGGCAAGGGCTGGCCGGTGAAGGGGGGCCGCGGCGACCTGCTGCTCACCCCCACCCTGCGGCTGCCCGACAACCTCAGCCCCCGGGAGCTGGAGCTGCTGCAGGAGCTTCGCCGTGCCCGCAGCGCCGACCCCCGCCAGGAGTGGATCGGCGCCGCTCGCCTCTGAAGGCCGGTGCTGGCCGGGACCCGCACCTCCGTAGGATCCCGCCAGCCCTCTTGTCTCCATGGAGCTCACCTACCGCCCCCGCCGGCTGCGGCGTACGCCTGCCCTGAGGGCGATGGTGCGGGAGCATCACCTGAGCGCCGCCGACTTCATCTATCCCCTGTTCGTGCACGAAGGGGCCACCAACGAGCCGATCGGCGCCATGCCCGGCGCCCAGCGCTGGAGCCTGGACGGTCTGGTGCAGGAGGTGGGCCGGGCCTGGGATCTGGGCATCCGCTGCGTGGTGCTGTTTCCGAAGGTGGCCGACGGCCTCAAGACCGAGGACGGCGCCGAGTGCTTCAACGAGCACGGCCTGATCCCCCGGGCCATCCGTCGCCTCAAGGAGGTGCATCCGCAGATGGCGATCATGACGGATGTGGCCCTCGATCCCTATTCCTGCGACGGCCACGACGGCATCGTGAGCAGCGAGGGGGTGGTCCTCAACGATGAAACGGTGGCGATCCTCTGCCGTCAGGCCGTGGCCCAGGCCCGGGCCGGTGCCGATCTGATCGGCCCCAGCGACATGATGGACGGCCGGGTGGGGGCGATCCGCGAAGCCCTCGATGAGGAAGGCTTCGAGCACGTGGGCATCATCAGCTACACGGCCAAGTACGCCTCCGCCTACTACGGGCCGTTCCGTGAGGCTCTCGATTCGGCCCCCCGGGCGGCCGCCGGCAAGCCGATCCCCAAGGACAAGAGTACGTATCAGATGGATCCGGCCAACGGCCGCGAGGCGATCCTCGAGGCCCAGCTCGATGAGAGCGAGGGGGCCGACATTCTGATGGTGAAGCCCGGCCTGGCTTACCTCGACATCATCCATCGCCTGCGCCAGGCCAGCGAGCAGCCGATCGCCGCCTACAACGTCTCCGGTGAGTACGCCATGGTGAAGGCCGCAGCCGAGCGCGGCTGGATCGATGAACGGGCGGTGGTGCTGGAGACGCTGCTCAGCTTCCGGCGGGCCGGTGCGGATCTGATCCTCACGTATCACGCCTGCGACGCGGCCGCCTGGTTGCGGCAGGGGTGACGCGGCCGCGCCAGGTGGCGGTGTGGCTCGCCACCGCTTCCTTCCTGGCCGCGATCACGGCCCTGGGCCAGCTCAGCGGTCTGAGGCTGCTGCTGTTCCCTGAACTCGGGGCGATGGCCTCGGTGCTGTTCGGCGATCCGGCCAGCCCCTGGGCCCGCTCGCCGCGGCTCCTGCTGCTCACGCCGCTGCTCGCGGCGGTGGCGGGGATCCTGGTGAGCCGTCATCTCCCCTTCGGACCGGCTTCGGTGTCTCTGGTGCTTGCTGCAGGGCTGCTGCTGCTGCGCGGCCTGCGATCCCCGGTGGCGCCGGCCCTCTCGGCGGGCTACCTGCCGGTGGCCCTGGGCATCCACAGCTGGACCTATCCGCTGGCGATCCTGCTCTCCCTGGCGGCTCTGGTGCTGCTGCGCCGGGGACGCCCCGGGCCAGCGGAGCCGGCCCGCTTCCCGCCGGCGCGGCTCTGGCTGCCGCCGCTGCTGCTGTTTCTGGCCGGTGCCCTGCCGCTGACACAGCTGCTGGGCAGCCATCTGGTGCTGTATCCGCCCCTGCTGGTGATCGGCTGGGAGACCCTGGCCCATGGCGATCAGGCCCCCTGGCGCCGCCGCTATGCCGCCCTGCTCACGGCCACCGTTGCCGCGGCGGTGGTGGGACTGCTGCTGGCCCGCAGCCTCGGTCCGGTGCCGCTGGCGGCGTTTCTGGCGGCGCTGCTCACCGCCTGGCTGCTGGATCGGCTGCGACTCCCCTGCCCGCCGGCCTATGCGGTGGCCCTGCTGCCCCTGGTGCTGCCCCAGCCGCCGCTCACCTATCCGCTGCTGGTGTTGGTGGGCGGGGGCTGGCTGGTGCTGGTGGCGTGGTTGAGCGCGGCCGGAATCTTCAGTGCGCGCCGTTGGCGCAGTCGCACTGAATTCAGGGAGCCATCGTCGGGCGCTTAGCTCCATCGGAGCCGGAGAGCACCAGCTCCCTGCACGTCCTCTCCATGGTTGGGATCGCGGTCACGGCCACTTCCTCGGCGAGCGCCAGACGGTTGCCCAGCAGCACGGCCTCATTTGCAGGACCCGCCGGAGAAGGCAGGAGCTGCTGCGGCCCCTCCGGCAGGATCTCCAGGTGAGGGGAGAAGACGCTCAAGCCCCGAAGCGCCGCTGGGGCAGCGGCGGGATGCAACTGGAGGCGGCCAGGCCGATTTTCTGCTGCCCGTCGTTCCAGGAGCGGGGTGAGAACCAGCCCGGCTCGGCCCGTTGCAACAGCTGGGCGATCACCCGATCCGGATGTTGCTGGGATTGCTCCGCGGGTTGCCAGCAGATCAGCCGCACCGCCCGGGGGCTCAGCCGCTCGCGCAGCGCAGCGGGATTGCAGGGACGAGGTGGCGGGTGGATCGGCAGGAGTGCTGCCTGGGTGGCTTGACCATAGGGACTCCCGGGGCGGTCACTCCTCCTCGCCGCTGAGCCGGCGGATGGAGCCGGCCTGGCTGCTCGGCCTGGAAGCCTCGCGGCCCTTGTGCGTGAGCCTGTGGCTCCATGCAAAAAGCAGCCGATCCAGCAGCGACACATTCGCCTGGCTGTTGACACTCATGGCGGCAAAGGCAAGGGCATAGGCCGGCGCTGAGATCAGGACCTGCAGACTGCGCTGTATCACGGGCCAGAGACTGCTATCGGCTGGTGGCGAGAGCCTGGCTCTGGCCTGTTGCTGCGCCTGATCCAGCAGACTCAGTACCTGGGATCGGAGCAGCGGCAGGGGCTGCTGCAGGGCCACCGGGCCGATGCTGCTGGCCAGTGAGCCAGGCATGCGGCGCTGCAGGCTGGCCAGATCAGGGGCCGATTGGATCTGCCTGCGAAGCTCCCCAAACGTGCGATCCACCTGGCGCAGTCCCCGGCTCTGATTGAGGCTGACGTTGCCAAGGCCGCGGGCCACAGCCATAGCCTGGAGCGGGACCAGCAACAGAAAGCCAAGGGACGCGGCTGCAGCCCAGAGACGCAGGCTGTGGAGGCGCCGGCGCAGCTGGTCATCCTTAGGGTTGAGCCAGGCAGCCAGGTGCAACAACCCCAGCCCGACCACAGCCACCGGGGCATTGTTGATCAGGCTGCCACTGAGGCGCCACTGCCAGGCCGGATCAAGCAGCCTGGCAGGCAGCAGATTGGGCACCACCGTGGAGGTGAAGCCCACCAGCAGCACCGTCGAGAGAAGGGCCAGCAAACGGTTGCTGGCAGCAGAGCGGGGGCGCAGCCAGGGCTGGGCGACTGGAACATTTCGCGCAAGGGAGGGCGGAGCACAAAAAAGCCCTGCAGGGGGCAGGGCGGAAACGCGTCGCAAGGATGATTTAATCCTGATCCCTGATGTGCGATGCAGTGCCTAAAGGACCATGGCACTGGCTGGTCCGGCGCCGTAGACGGCGGCTGTAGCTGAACGCTGCTCCGACACCCATCAGTGGTAGGGGGCCTGGAACAGGGATTGGGGCGGAGAAGTTGCTGATGGCGACGGAGGCTCTACCGCAGCAGTCATCAGTTGCATAAACTCTGAATCCAAATACGTCGCCAGCTACTACATTAAACTGAGTTGAACCTGCGGAGGGGGAAATGGCAAGTTGCGTGAAGATGACGTTCAATAGATAGCCGAAACCGTCAAAAAATGGGTCATCATCCGAAGAATAATCCCAGTCGAAGCTTACAGGGCCGGAGGTGAAAGCCGTTGTCGTGTAATCAGTATCGACAAAGGTTCCGGTGTAATTGTCGCTTCCATTGAGCGCAATGGAGTTCGGCACACCTGAGGTGTCAATGAAACCATTACCCCCATCGGTGCTTAATGACCAATTGGCGGGGGCATAGGAGCCCGCAAAACCCTGCTGTAGTGATACGGCCTCGGCTGGGGAGCGAAGCTTGCGGCGCTCGCGATGCCAAGGGCAAAGAGGCCTAGAAGCTTTGTATGATGTAATTGCCGTTGGGTGGGGTAAGAAAGCATGGTACAATTTCCAATGTAATAAAAACCTATTCTGACCCTTAACGCATGTCAAGGACCCATCTCGAGGATGTGCCACTTCCTCCGTAGGCGCAAGCGGTGGTGCCGGCTCCATTCGTGTCCTGGCCTTTGCTGGGGCGACCGCGACCGTCAAGACTGTCACGATGTCCTGATCTCTCCAGCCGCGTGTCGATCCCGGCACTGGGCTGTATGTCCATTGATGCCATGCCCCGCGCCCGAAGCCTGCAACGCAAGCCGGCTTTTCCGCCACACCGGCCAATCCCCAGGCCCTGCTTGGCGAAGCGGAGAGGCTGGCTTCCGCCCATGCCTTGCTCGATGCCCAGGCGCGGCTCGATCTCATTGAGCCAGCACTGGGGCGAACGCCGCGGTTTCGCCTCATCCAGGGGTATGTGTGCTTTCAGCTCGGTCGTCTGGATCGCGCCCTGGCGTTGCTCAAGCCCCTGGCGGAATGCCAGGATTCCATCAGTCCCCTGGCCTGTGCCTTCCTGGCCGACGCCTGCCATCACGCCGGGGATCGATCGGCTCTGGCCCAGCTGCTGAGCAGCCGGTCGGCCTGGGCCACAACGCCTGAGGGGCGGCTCTTTGCCGCCAGGCTCTCCGCCACCACAGACCCGGAAGCGGCGGTGGTCGCCCTGAGATCGCTGGCGGAGGGCCGACACCCCGCTCAGCTGCGGCGGATGGCGGGATTTGATGCGGCCAAGCTGCTCGAAAGGCTGGGCCGCTATCGCGAGGCCTGGTCGCTGGCGCGCCAGGTGCAGGGCGCCACGGCTCCACCCTTTGATCTGCAGCGTTTTCTGGCCCCGCTGCAGGATCAGCTGGAGGCGCTGCGCGGCGGCGAGCTTCAACTGAACCTGCCGCCCCGCTCTGCCGGCGAGCCCGCGGTGGGATTTGTGCTGGGTCTGCCGCGCTCAGGCACCACGCTGCTGGAGCAGATGCTCGATGGCCACCCATCCGTGTGTGGCCTCGGCGAATTTCAAGGTCTGAACCTCCTCTGCCGGGAACTGGGGAGGCAGACCTCCGGCACCAACCAGCTCGCGCCGCTCAGCTCCCAGCGGCGCTCTGCCCTGGCCAGGATCTATCGCAATCCGGCTCACCGGCTCAGCGATGGTCAGGCCACCTGGCTTGTGGATAAGTCGCTGATCAGCTGGATGTGGCTGCCCGCCATCGCTCAGGTGCTGCCCGGATCGGTGCTGCTGCACCTGCGGCGCGACCCCCGCGACCTGGCTCTCAGTCTGAGCATGGCGGCGATCCGCCCCACCGGCTCGCTCGGCTGGGTCAGCAGCCTCGATCACATTCGCGCCGTGGTGAGCACCCATCTGGAACTGCTGAGTCTGGCCCTGGAGCGGCTCCAGCTCAACCATCGCGTGATCTGCTACGAGACCCTGGTGGCCCGGCCGGAAGCCTGCCTGCGTGGCTGCCTTGATGCCATGCACCTGCCGATGCACGAGGACGTGCTGCACCCCGAGCGCAACCCGCGCGTGCCGATCACCCTCAGCCATAGCCAGGCCCGCGAGCCGATCTACAGCTCATCGGTGGGGCGCTGGCAGCGTTACGAATGGTTGTTCGGCGACGAATGGGAGCAACTGGCAATCCTGTCCTGCGGCTGACCCCTCAGCCCGGAGCGGACAGCCGAGCCTCCAGGCCGTCGCGCAACTGGCCGATCAGGTCGAGCAGCTGGAGGCGAGCCAGGTGGTGGCTGAAGGGCGGCTGCTGTTCGGCCAGCACGATCAGGGTATTGAGCAGATTCTCCACGCACGGCTGGGCGAGGAACCCCCAGTTCGCCCTGTGCGATGCCCGGATCCAGGCTGGCGCGGGCGTCCGCCTCAGGTGGTATGGCGGGTGAGAGACCAGAGGGTGAGGTGGCTAGCCCGGCCGGCGAGCGATTCAGACACCTGCCGCATCAGCAGCAGGTTTGCCGAGCCGGTGAGCAGGAAGCGCCCCGCTGTGCGGTTTCGATCAATGGCCCGCTTCACGGCGCTGAGCAGAGAGGGCTCCCGCTGCACTTCATCGAGCGTGATCGGCTCGTGCCCTCCCACCAGGGCCTCCGGATCGCTTCTGGCGGCAGCGCGCACGTCGAAGTCATCCAGCGTGCGGTAGCGCCTGTCGCCAGCCACAAGCTGCTCAGCCAGGGTGCTCTTGCCGGTCTGACGGGCGCCCGTGACCACCACTGCCGGCATCACCGCCAGACGATCGGCGAGGGCGCCGCTGACCAGACGGGGCAATGGATTCACGTCGTGGATGAATTTCATTCACCATGCGAATGGTAGGTGGCGCTGGCGATCGAGGCGCTGCACGCAGAACCTCCCGTGCCGCCCGAGCCGCAGCTGCATGCGGGCGAGGCGGCGCTGCAGGAGTCCCTGCGCGCCGCCACGGACCGGGTTGGCCGAGGTGTCATGGGGCCTGTGGCCCCTGCACCTCGAGCGCCCGCAGAGCACCAGGAAGCCGGCGCGGTCGGTCAGGTCGATCAGCAGGGTGCGCGGGTTTGTCGTGCCACAGCTCGAAGCGCAACGGAAGCCGATGGCTTCTGCGAAGCCATCCAGCCGGTTCTCCTCCACCTCAGGCTCCTGGCTGAGCGGCGCCTTGCCCGAGAATGCAGGCCGTGCGCCGTCCCGCCATGGCTCCAGCCCCCCACCGCGCAGAGCATGCCGTCCACCGCCTCGGCCATGTGGCCCTGCGGGTGGCCGACATGGAGCGGGCCAAGGCCTTCTACACCGCCCTCGGGCTGCGGCTCACCTGGGATGCGGCCGACTGGGCCTACCTGCAATCGCCCGTCAGCGGCGATGGCGTCGCCCTGCTCAGCCCTGACTACCGGGCGGCGGGCCCCCATTTCGCCTTTCACTTCGACGACCGGGATGCCGTCGATGCGGTCCATCAGCAGCTGGAGGCGGCCGGCTATCCCGTCGGCCCGGTGCATGACCACCGCGACGGCACCGCCTCCTTTTATCTGCAGGATCCGGAGGGCAACTGGCTGGAGGTGCTCTACGAGCCTCCCGGGGGTATTCCCTCCAACGTGGGTGTCGAACCGATTGCCGTCCCCGTCGTGGCCTCCCGGGCCAGCGGCTCCGGTGCAGCGTGAGCGGTTCTGTGTCCGCCCCCGAGGACGCTGCCGTTTCGGAGATCGGCCCGGCTGAGCCAGTCGCCAGCGCCGTGCCTGCGCTTCGGGCTGGGGGGCATGGGCCGCTGGAGACCGCGCCGCTTCCCCGTGCTGAGTCGTTGCGGGATGGGGAGCTGGGACCCTTCGTCCAGCCCGGGCCGCCCGCTTCTCCCAT
The DNA here is from genome assembly GCA_024958715.1 of Cyanobium sp. FGCU52. Lineage (GTDB taxonomy): Bacteria > Cyanobacteriota > Cyanobacteriia > PCC-6307 > Cyanobiaceae > Cyanobium. The sequence goes on from JANWUS010000044.1 coordinate 83,178, forward strand.
TGCAGCCCCCACGCCTGCCTTTCCTGCTGCTGCCCTCCCCGCCACGGCTGCGGACGAGGCGACATCACAGGCCGCTGGTCCTGGCCTGGCGGCGTGCGCCGATCCGCCGTCAGCGCTGGCCAGGGAACGGTGGTCCTCATCGCCTGACGCCGAGCTCTCGCCGCTCTGCGCGGCCGAGCCGGTGGCGCGGGTTCCCGCGGTTGGCGGTCTGCTCCCACCGGAGCCGGGTGCCAATGCCGCTCCGCCCGAACGCGGCATTGCGATCGAGACCCTGGAGCTGCTCGAGTGGCCGCTGCTGGCCGATCACCTGGCTGGCTTCGCAGGCACCGAGGCGGGGCGGCGCCACTGCCGCCGACTACCTCTGCCTGCGTCGCCCGCCGAGAGCCGTCGACTGCTGGCGGAAACCACCGAACTGCTGGCGCTCGATGGCCTGATCGAGGGTGGGCTGAGCTTTCAGGGGGTGGCCGACACCCGCGCCACCGTGCTCCTTTGCGCCAAGGGAGGCTGCGCCGGCGGCGAGGAGCTCCTGCAGCTGGCCGCCACCCTGGCGGCGGCCCGCCGGCTGCGGCGCCAGATCGAGGATCCGCAGCTGCGGCCCTTCTGCAGCGCGCTGGTGGGCGAGCTGCGCACCCTGCCGGAGCTGGAGCAGCGCCTGCATTTCTGCCTGGAGGAGGGGGGCCGGGTGGCGGACCGGGCCAGCAGTGAGCTGGCGGCGTTGCGGCGGCGGCTGGCGGCGGCCCTGGCCGAGCGGCGGGAACGGCTTCAGGAGCTGCTGCGCCGCTTCGCACCGCTGCTGCAGGACACAGTGCTCTCAGAGCGCTCCGGCCGGCCCGTGCTGGCGGTGAAAGCCGGCGCCGCCGGCCAGGTGAAGGGCCTGGTGCACGACAGCTCCGCCTCCGGACAGACGGTGTATATCGAGCCGCAGGCGGTGATCGCGCTGGGCAATCGCCTGCGGGAGCTGCAGGGGGAGGAGCGCGAGCTGGAGCGGGCGGTGCTGCTGGAGCTCAGCGGCCGGGTGGGGGAGGAGGCCGAGGCCCTGCAGCAACTGCAGCACATCCTGGTGCGCCTCGATGCCGGCCTGGCCCGGGCCCGCTACGGCGCCTGGCTGGGGGCGGTGCGGCCTGAGCTGGCGGACGACCCTGAGGCCGCGTTCGAGCTGAGGGATCTGCGCCATCCGCTGCTGCTCTGGCAGCAGCGCCGGGAGGGAGGAGCCCCGGTGGTGCCGGTGACGGTGCGGGTGGGCCCCGATCTGCGGGTGGTGGCGATCACCGGCCCCAACACCGGTGGCAAGACGGTGACGCTCAAGAGCCTCGGCCTGGCGGCGCTGATGGCTCGCGCCGGCCTGTTCCTGCCCTGCAGCGGCACGCCCAGGCTGCCCTGGTGCGGCCGGGTGCTGGCCGACATCGGCGACGAGCAGTCGCTGCAGCAGAACCTCTCCACCTTCAGCGGCCACATCCGCCGCATCGCCCGGATCCTCGAGGCCCTGTCCACCAGCGAGGATCCAGCGCACCCCGCGGACCCCGTGGGCGCGGCGGGCCAGAGGGGCGCCTCGCTGGTGCTGCTCGACGAGGTGGGCGCCGGCACCGACCCCACCGAGGGGGCGGCTCTGGCGGCCGCCCTGCTGCGCCACCTGGCCGGGAAGGCCCGCCTCACCATCGCCACCACCCATTTCGGTGAGCTCAAGGCGCTGAAGTACAGCGATCCGCGTTTCGAGAACGCCTCGGTGGCCTTCGACGTGGACACCCTCTCCCCCACCTACCGCCTGCAGTGGGGGATCCCGGGGCGCAGCAACGCCCTGGCGATCGCCCGCCGGCTGGGGCTCGAGGAGACGGTGGTGGAGGCGGCGGCCCGGGCCCTGGGGCCCGGCGGCGAGGGGGATGTGAACCGGGTGATCGAGGGGCTGGAGCGTCAGCGCCAGCGGCAGCAGGAGGCGGCCGAGGAGGCCGCCGTCCTGCTGGCCCGCACCGAACTGCTGCACGAGGAACTGCTGCAGCGCTGGGAGCAGCAGCGGCAGCAGTCGGCGGAGCTGCAGGAGCGGCGCCGGCAGGAGCTGGAGCACTCGATCCGCGAGGGACAGGGGGAGGTGCGCCGGATCATCCGCCGCCTGCGCCAGGCGGGCGCAGGCGGGCGCGGTGCCGGCGAGACCGCCCGGCAGGCGGGGCAGCGGCTGAAGCGCCTCCAGGCTGAGCACCGGCCCCAGCCCGAGCGGCGCGAGCACGGCGGCTGGCGGCCGCGGGTGGGCGATCGGGTGCGGCTGCTGGCCCTCGGCAAGGCCGCTGAGGTGCTGGCCATCGCCGATGACGGCACGGAGCTCACCGTGCGCTGCGGCGTGCTCCGCTCCACCGTGGACCTGGCCGCGATCGAGGGGCTGCACGGGGAGAAGCCCGCGCCGCCGGAGCCGCGCCAGCCGGTGGTCAACGTGCGCAGCCGCCGCTCACCCGGCAGCCGGGGCCCGGAGGTGCGCACCGAGGGCAACACCGTGGATGTGCGGGGGCTGCGGGTGCACGAGGCCGAGGCGGCGGTGGAGGAGCGCCTGCGGGGGGCGAACGGGCCGGTGTGGGTGATCCACGGCATCGGCACCGGCAAGCTCAAGCGCGGCCTGCGCCAGTGGCTTGAGAGCGTGCCCTACGTGGAGCGGGTGGCCGATGCCGAGCAGGGCGACGGCGGGCCCGGCTGCAGCGTGATCTGGGTGAAGTGAGGGGCAGGCAGGCGCGTCGTCCAGCCTGACGGCGCTCCCTGCGGGCGCGGTTGCCCGGCGTGGATTCGCCTTAGCCTGAACCCCAGCACTGCCAGCGGACCCATGCTCGCTCCGCCCCGCTCCCCTGAGCCTCCGGCCGGTGAGGCGGGCATGGCCGGGGTTCCGGAAGCGCTGACGCTGCCCGCCTCGCTCGGCGCCGGCCTGCGCTTCACCCCCGAACAGTTCGAAGCCCTGTGCCTGGCCAATCCCGAGGCGGTGCTGGAGCTGGCGGCCGATGGTTCCCTGATCCTGATGACCCCCACCGGAAGCGAAACGGGGGGCCGCAACAGTGCTCTCAATGCCCTCCTCTGGCAGGCCGTGCGCTCCAGTGGCCTGCCCCTGAAGCTGTTCGACAGCTCCACCGGCTTTCGCCTTCCCGATGGCGCGGTGCTCAGCCCCGATGCCTCGCTGGTGGCTCTCGAGCGCTGGCAGGTCCTCAGGGCCGAAGAGCGCCGCGGATTCGCTCCCCTCTGTCCGGATCTGGTGGTGGAGCTGGTGAGCCCCGGCGACGAAGGTCCGCGCGGCCTGACGGCCCTGCGCCGGAAGATGGCGGCGTATCAGCGCAACGGCGCCCGCCTCGGCTGGCTGCTGATTCCGCAGGAGCGGGCGGTGGAGATCTGGCAGCCGCTGGCGGATCCCCCTGAGCCGCCCCGGCGGATCGAAGCGGCCACCCACCTGGATGGGGCGCCCCGGTTTCCAGGGTTGGTGATCGAGCTGGCGGAGATCTGGGCGGGCTGAGGCGAGGGCACCGGCTCCCTTTCGCTGACCCTACAGGGTGCCGTGATTGAGCTCTGCCGTCTTTGTCGGATGGCTCGGCCAACGGGGTTTCGCAGACCTTGCGAATCCGGATCAGGCGGAGCAACCGTTGCAGGCCGGCCGCCCCTGCTGAACGGCAAGGGCAAGCAGGCAGGTGTCCGTCAGTTGCCCTGAATCAAACCAGGCGCTGCCACAGCCAGCGGCAGTCGCTGCGCAAGGCGGCGGCCATGGCCCCGTGTTCGGCCAGCAGGTCGTTGTGCTCGGCCGTTGTGAGCACGAGGGCATCACAGCTGAGGGGGAGCTCCGCCAGCGGCCAGCTCAGCAGCCGGTGGTATTGAGAGCCTTGGGCGTGGTCATCGATCAGCAGCAGATCCAGATCACTCCCCACCCCGGCGTCGCCGCGGCCGTAGCTGCCGAAGACCCCGACGCGCTGCAGACCGGGATGCTCCGTTGTCCTGCGGCGCGCCCAGTCGTGCACCTGGCGCAGGACCTGCTCCGGCTCAGGCCAGCGCAGCAGCGATTGCGTTAACGATCGAACGGGCATGGTTCTGGGCGTCGTCGCTCTGGAGCCGGCCGAAGTGGTCGCTGGGCGAGCCGTCCGGAAGGCTATCGGGATAACGGGTGGGGATGTAGAGCGCATCGAGGATCCGCAGCCGATCCTCCAGATCGCTGACTGCTGCGGCCAGGTCAACCGCTACCGGGGGAGGAAGATCGCGGCAGGAACGACCGAGCCCATGCCCCCATACCTGCTGGCCATGGCGGAGGTGCAGGGCCTTCCGTGCTTTCTCCACGGCCTGGTGGCAGGCGAAACAGGCCCATTCGTGGTGGCCGGCTGAGGCGCTCACGGCCGCCAGTTCCAGATCGGCCTGTGCCTGATGCAGCCAGTCGGCGGAACGGTTCATCGGGGCAGCGCCAGCCCTTCGGCGTCGAAGAAGCGCCACCCGGTTGGATCCACCGCCAGGTCCACCCTCTGGCCCACCGTCACCGCCTGCTCCGGCTCCACGCGCACCAGCAGCAGATCGCTGCCCTCCAGCAGTCGGCAGGTGACCAGCTGCTCGTTGCCCAGCGCCTCCAGGTGGCTCACCTCCGCCGCCAGGGTGCCGGCGGAGGACTGGCTCAGCCGCAGGTGTTCGGGCCGCAGCCCGCCTGTGAGGCGCTCGCCGCCTCGGCCCGCGAGCGATCCCGCCATCGCCCCCTCCACCGGCAGGGTGCGACCGGCCGCCAGCACCTGCCCCGGGCCCACCACCTCCACCGGCAGCAGGTTCATCGCCGGGCTGCCGATGAACTGCGCCACGAACAGGTTCGCCGGCCACTGATACAGCTCCATCGGCGTGCCCAGCTGCTGCAGCCGGCCGGCGTTGAGCACGGCGATGCGGTGCCCCATCGTCATCGCCTCCACCTGGTCGTGGGTCACGTAGAGCGTGGTGGTGCCCAGGCGGCGCTGCAGGTCGACGATCTGGGAGCGGGTGCCGGTGCGCAGCTTGGCGTCGAGGTTGCTGAGCGGTTCATCCATCAGGAACACCGCCGGCTGGCGGGCGATCGCCCGGCCCAGGGCCACCCGCTGCTTCTGACCACCCGAGAGCTCCTTCGGCAGCCGCTCCAGCAGCGGGCCGAGTTCCAGCATCCCCGCCACCTCCCGGATGCGGGCCTCGATGCGCTCCTCCCGCGGCGAGGGCAGCCGCAGCGGCGATGGCCAGCGGCGGCCTGCGCGGTGCAGGGCGTCCTGGAGTTGCTGGAGTGGCGTGCGCGGCCGGCTGCGGCGCAGCCCGAAGCCGATGTTGTCGGCCACGCTCAGATGGGGATAGAGGGCGTAGCTCTGGAACACCATCGCCACGTCCCGCTGGGCGGGCCGCAGCCGGCTCACCGGCCGCTCGCCCACGTAGATCTCGCCGCTGCTGGGGGCCTCCAGGCCCGCCAGCAGGCGCAGCAGCGTGCTCTTGCCGCAGCCCGAGGGGCCCACGAGCACCAGGAATTCCCCATCCTCGATCGCCAGATCGAGCTGGCGCAGCACCTCCACCGGGGCACCGCCACGCCGGGGGGGGTAGATCTTGCCGACCTGCTGGAAGCGAACCTCGGCCAAACCGCCCGCGCGACCGGAGGATCCTAGGGTTGCCCCAATGCAGTTCATCGATCAGGCCCGCATCGCGGTGCGGGCGGGGCGCGGCGGCGACGGGATCGTCGCCTTCCGGCGCGAGAAGTACGTGCCGGCGGGGGGACCCTCCGGCGGGGACGGCGGCCGCGGCGGCGACGTGCTGCTGCAGGCCGACGCCAACCTCCAGACCCTGCTCGACTTCAAATACAAGCGGTTGTTCGCCGCCACCGATGGTGTGCGGGGCGGCCCCAACCGCTGCACCGGCGCCAGCGGCCCGCCCCTGGTGATCAAGGTGCCCTGCGGCACCGAGGTGCGCGATGCCCGCACCGGCATCCTGCTGGGCGATCTCACCGATCAGGGCCAGCAGCTGCTGGTGGCGGCCGGCGGCCGGGGCGGCCTCGGCAACGCCCACTACCTCAGCAACCGCAACCGGGCGCCCGAGAAGTGCACCGAGGGCCGCGACGGCGAGGAATGGACCCTGCACCTCGAGCTCAAGCTGCTCGCCGAAGTGGGGATCATCGGCCTGCCCAATGCCGGCAAGAGCACCCTGATCGCCGTGCTCTCGGCGGCCCGGCCCAAGATCGCCGACTATCCCTTCACCACCCTGGTGCCGAATCTGGGGGTGGTGCGCCGCCCCAGCGGCGACGGAACGGTGTTCGCCGACATTCCCGGCCTGATCGCGGGCGCCGCCCAGGGCGCCGGCCTCGGCCACGACTTCCTGCGCCACATCGAGCGCACCCGCCTGCTGGTGCACCTGGTGGATGCCTCCAGCGAGGATCCCGTGGCCGATCTGGGGGTGGTGGAAGCGGAACTGGCCGCCTACGGTCATGGATTGAGCGGCCGGCCTCGGCTGGTGGTGCTCACCAAGGCCGAACTGCTCGATGAGGAGACCCTGTCGGAGGTGCGCTCCCGGGTGGCCTCGCACTGCGGCGGTGCCGGCCTCGAGCCCCCCCTCACGATCTCAGCGGTGGCCGCCCGAGGGCTCGACACCCTCCTGGCGGCCGTCTGGATGCAGCTGGGGATCGATCAGTCGTCGTAGACCCGGCACTCGGGGGCTTCCGGGTTCAGATCGCAGTACACCTCGAGGGGGGTGGGATCGTGGCTGTCCTCGGGGTGGTGATCCTTGTACTCCTCGAGTCCCTTGAGCTCCTCCTCGAGGTGGCGCACCTTGCCAGCATCACCGGCGGCACGGGCCGCCTCGATCTCGGCCCGGTCTTTCTCGATGTGCTCGTCGATGGTTTTCATGCGGAAACCGGCTCGTCCTGGCCGTAGATCACCGGGCCCACCTTAAGGAGTCCGCGACCGCGGCAGCCGGGGCATGTGCGCTGGCGCTGATCGGCGGCGCCCCACGGCCGTTCCTGCTACCAGCAGGGTCAGCGCAGCTGAGGGAACCCGCCCATGACCCGGATCAGACAGCGACGCGGCCGTCACTTCATCGACGAGAAAGGCCGTCTGTACTGGATCAACGGCCCCGAGGATCACTGCTACCTCTCGGAGCAGCGCCAGTGGCGCCGCGGCCTGAGCTTCGATGAGGTGCTCGACTGGAAGCAGTGCGCCCCCAGCGGCGTGGTGAGCCAGCGCTTCGGTTCGCCCCAGGCCGCCTGCGAGGCCTTCGAGCACGCCCGGGTGGTGTGGGTGAGCGACCTCTACCTGCGCCGCATGGGCGATCAGATGGCCGCCCACCGCAGCGCCGATGACTACAAGCCCACGGCGATGAAGCAGGCCGAGGAGCGGGGGGCCCGGCCCCGGCGCCAGCCCTGGCTGCTGCCCGAGCCCGCCGGGCCGGTGTGCGGGCTGCCGCCTCGAGCCGATGGCGGAGCGGCATCGGCGGAACCCGGGGGTCTGCCCCACCCCCACCGCCGCCGCCGTTCAGCCGGCCAGCTCACTGAGCGCTAGCCAGCGCTCCTCGGCGGCGCCGATCCGCACCATCAGCTCCGCCAGTTCCTCGGTGAGGGTGTTGAGACGGTCGTAGTCGGCGCCGCCTTGCCCGAGGAGGTCCTCGAGTTCCCGGCGCCGTTCCTCCCAGGCGGGCAGGTCCCGCTCGATCGCCTCCAGTTCGCGGCTTTCCTTGAAGCTGCGGCGGCGCGGACCCGCCGCTTCCGGTCGGGCCGCCGCCGGCGCCGTTTCGGCGCGCGGGGCCGCGGCCGCCGTCGCTTCAGCTGCTGCGGCCGCGGCGGCACGCTGCTCGAGATAGCTGCTGTAGTTGCCCTCGAAGCGCCGCAGCCGGCCCTCTTCGAAGTGGAACAGCCGGTCGACGGTGCGGTCCAGGAACCAGCGGTCGTGGGAGACCACCACCACGCAGCCGCGGAAATCCTCGAGGAAGTCCTCCAGCACGCTGAGGGTGTGGACGTCGAGGTCGTTGGTGGGTTCGTCGAGCAGCAGCACGTTCGGCGCCTCGATCAGCAGGCGGCAGAGGTGCAGCCGCCGCCGCTCCCCGCCGGAGAGCTTCGCCACCGGCTGGTGCTGCTGGGCCGGCGGGAACAGGAAGCGCTCCAGCAGCTGGGAGGCGCTCACCTCCTGGCCGTCCACCTCCACGCGGCTGGCGGCCTCCTTGACCACGTCGATCACCTTGCGCTCCAGCCCCCGGCCGGAGGAACCGGCCAGCAGCACCTCGCTGTGCTGATCGAAATACGCCAGCTTCACCGTGGAGCCCAGCTCCAGCGTGCCTTCCGCCGGCGGCCTGCGGCCGGCGATCACCTCCAGCAGGCTCGACTTGCCGGCGCCGTTCGGCCCGATGATCCCCACCCGGTCCTCCGGGCCGAAGTCGTAGTCGAAGCCCCGCAGCAGCGGCGGCCCGTCGCCCTCGGGCCCCGCGTTCACCCCCAGCCCCTCGGCGGTGATCGCCCGGCGGCCGATCCGGCGGGCGGTGCTCGCCAGGCTGAGGGAACCCCGGGCCTGGCGCACGGGCGCCTCCTGCATCGCGGCGATGCGCTGCAGCCGGGCCTTCTGTTTGGTGCTGCGGGCCTTGGGGCCCTGGCGCAGCCAGGCCAGTTCCCGCCGCAGCGTGCCCTTGAACTTGGCGGCGCTGGCGACCTCCCGTTCGTCCTCCTCCGCCCGGTGCTGCAGGTAGGTGGCGTAGTTGCCCTCGTAGCGGCGCGCCTCGCCCCGCTCCACCGCCACGATCCGGCGCGTCACCCGATCCAGCAGGTAGCGGTCGTGGGTGACCAGCACGAGGGCGCCGGGGTAGCGATCGAGCCAGGTCTGCAGCCACTCCACCCCGTCGGCGTCGAGGTGGTTGGTGGGCTCATCGAGCAGAAGCACGTCGGGCTGGGCCACCAGGGCGGCGGCCAGGGCCACCCGCCGCCGGTTGCCCCCCGACAGCTCCCCCAGCCGGCGGTGCACGTCGCCGATGCCCACCCGCTCCAGCACCTCGTGGCACTGCCGCTCCAGCCCCCAGGCATCGCTGGCGTCCATCTGGCGGTGCAGGTCGCTGAGGCGGGCGTGCAGGCCGGCGTCCTCGGGGTTGGCGGCCAACTGGTGGCTCAGGTCTTCATGGGCCCGCAGCAGGCGCATCCGCTCGGCTCCACCGGCGAACACGTGCTCCAGCACGGTGCGCTCCGGATCGAGGCAGGGATCCTGATCCAGCAGCACCACCGCCAGCTTCGGCGAGCAGCGCCGCTCGCCCCGATCCAGCGGCTCCACGCCGGCCAGCACCTTCAGCAGGGTGCTCTTGCCGGCGCCGTTGGGGCCGATCAGCCCGAGCCGCTCCCGCTCGCCCACATGCAGGTCGAGGTCGCCGAACAGGGTGCGGATGCCGAAATCCTTGCCCACTCCAACCAGGGAGATCAGGCTCATGGCGCCGCCCGGCGCCGACGGGCCAGTTCGTCGAACACGCTCTTGTCGCCCACGTCGGCGGCGGCCTCCATCGGCAGCTTGCGCAGGGTGAGCACCAGCAGCAGCACGCTCTCGGCAAGCAGCAGAGCAAAGGTGGTGGGCCCATCGAGCAGGCCGGTGAGCCGGCCCAGCAGGGCCAGGGGCAGCAGCAGGGTGACGCCGATCGCCTCCGGCCTGCGGAAGCAGAAGAACTCCTTGAAGCCCACGCCGGTGAGGGCGGCGAAGAAGGGGCCCACCGCCAGCAGCCAGAGCGGTTCGGCGGCGAGGGTGCCCAGCAGCTGGCCCGGACCCACCCGCACGGCCAGCACCACGGCCCCGATGCAGCCCAGCAGCCAGAACAGCTGCAGCGCCCGGTGCAGGGGACGCAGGTAGATGTGGATCCAGCGCAGGGCCAGCCCCAGGCCCACCGCCATCGGCAGCAGCCAGGGCCAGGCCAGCGACGGCCCCAGCTGCCACCACTGGCTCAGCAGACCGAGCTGGCCCAGGGCCACGGCGCCCACGGCCAGCCGGTAGCCCAGCACCTCGCGCCGGTCGAGGGCCGTGATCGTGTAGGTGCCGAACACGCCCTCGAAGACCGGATCGGCGGTGGGGACGTCGGTGGCGGCGGCGGTGTCGCTCATCGGGGGGGAGAACTCGTTACGAATGCGGCCAGATCGGGACCCGCCGGAACGATGCCCGAGGGGTGCAGGGGAAAGAGGGCGCCGAAGTAGTCGCGCCGCCAGGCTCCAGCGTCGCAGGTGGCCGCCACGCCCTCCAGAGCGAAGAAGCGGGAGCGCCAGCGCCACAGGGCCGGCAGCTGCCACAGCGGCCGGCGGCTGCAGCCGAACAGGGGGGCGTAGACCAGCTCGAACCGGATCAGGGTGGTGAACAGCACCACGTCCGCCAGGCCCGGGCCCTCGCCGCCGGCCAGCCAGCCGCTGCCCTGCCGTTCCCGTTGCTCCAGCTCGGCCTCGGCCGCCTCCAGACCGGCGAACAGCTCGCCCTCCGCCTCGTCGTAGGCGGCCTGGCTGCGGGCGAAGCCGCAGCGGTAGACGCCGTCGTTCACGGCTCCCTGCAGCCGCCGCCGCCAGGCCGCGCAGCCCTCCGCCCGCTCGGGCGGGTCGAGGTCGGGGCTGCCGGCGGGGGCGGGCCACTGGTTGAGCAGCTCGATCAGGCGGGCGCTCTCGTTCGCCAGGATCCGGCCCGTCCCGCAGGACACCAGCACCGGCACCGAGGCGCGGGTGCCGGCGGGGGCGTCGCTGCGGCGATAGAGGTCGGCCAGGGTTGCGCAGCCCTCGAACGGTTCGCGGAAGCGCCAGCGGCCGGCGGCCGGATCCGGTTCCACCACCAGCAGGTCGATGCTGCCGGCGAGCCGGCGCAGGCTCCACACCAGCCAGGCCCGATGGGCCCAGGGGCAGCTGCGCCCCACGATCAGCACATGGGCACCCGGCTGGTCGGCGTTCGCCGGCAGCTCGGGCAGGGCGGCGAAGGCGGCTTCGGGGCGTCGGTAGCGGCCGGAGGGATCGGCCGGCCCCAGGCCGCTCATCAGGCGCCGCCACTGCCAGTGCCACAGCCCGCGGGCGGTGCGCACGAGCACGGGGGGAGGGAGCATCGGCAGCGGCGCAACCTTCCGACTCTGGCCGCGGCTGCGCCAGGCTGGCGCGATCTCCGCCCTCCGGAGGACTGCGGGCCATGGTTCCCCCGATCGCCGATGCCAACCCCGCGGTGCTGGTGGTGGCCGGCACCCACGGCAACGAGCGCAACGGACCCTGGCTGCTGGAGGGCTGGCGGCGCCATCCCGAACGCCTCGATCGGGCCGGCTTGGCGGTGGAACTCGTGGACGGCAATCCCGGTGCCCTCGCCGAGAACCGCCGCTATCTCGATCGGGACCTCAACCGCAGCTTCGATCCCGCCCTGCTGGCGGTTGCAGGCCGCGGCGAGCGTGAGATCGCTCGGGCGCGGGAGCTGCTGGCACTGCATGGACCCGCCGGCCGCAGCGCGTGCCTGGTGGCGATCGATCTGCACAGCACCACCGCCGCCATGGGCAATTCGCTGGTGGTGTACGGGCGACGGCCCACCGATCTGGCCCTGGCCGCGGCTCTCCAGCAGCAGCTGGGGCTGCCGATCTACCTGCACGAGGCCGACGCCACCCAGACCGGCTACCTGGTGGAGCGCTGGCCCTGCGGCCTGGTGGTAGAGGTGGGTCCGGTGCCCCAGGGCGTGGTGAACGCCGCCATCTGCCGCAGCACCCAGCTGGCCCTGGAAGCCCTGCTGGCCCTGCTGGCGGCGGCGCGCCGGGGCCAGCTGCCCCAGCCGGAGCGGCTGGTGGTGCACCGCCACCTGGGCAGCCTCGATCTGCCGCGCCACGGCGACGGCTCGCCCGCGGCCGTGCTCCACCCCCTGCGCCAGCATCGCGACTGGCAGCCGATCGCACCGGGTGATCCCCTGTTCCTCGGCCATGACGGGCGCACCCATGCCTATGGGCCCTCGCCCCAGCTCGGCGATGGCCCCGTCTGGCCGGTGTTCGTGAACGAGGCCGCCTACGGCGAGAAGGGCATCGCCCTGAGCCTCACCCGGCGTGAGGTCTGGCCGGTCAGCCCTGACTGGGCGCGGGAGCTGGTGGGGCTGGCGGCGGGGCTGGGGGGGGATCGAGCCCGCAGCTGAACGGCGCGGTTCCCCTGCGAGCGAGATCCTCGACCAGCAGCAACAGGACCATCGAATCGCTGGGGCCACCGGCCAGACGAGTGCTCTGGGGGGCCTCTCGTCTGGCCAACGCCTGCGGAATGGTGTCAGGCTGGCATCTCCGGCCTGCAACCGTTACGGCGCAGGGGCAGCACCCAGGCGCGGCGGCCCGTTGTAGATCACCCTCTCGACCCGGGTGCCATCGGGGGAGACCAGGATCTCGGTTTCCACCGTGGCCGGCTGGCCGAGCTGCTGCCAGCCCGGGGGGCCCCCGAGGAAACGGAACAGGAAGCCCTCCCCGTCGCGACGGATCAGGCAGTCGGCTCCGCGATTGCTGTGCATGCAGGCCTGCGTGCGGTACACCCCTAGGCCGCCATTGAGGCGTTCGGCGTGCATGCGGGCCACGTTGGCGGCGCGCAGGCCGGCCATCACCGGGTCGATGGCCGCGGCAGGGTCAGGAGCCACAGCGGGGGCGGGTGAGGTTGGCTCCCCTGGTTGCTGAGCGTTGGCGGGCAGGGCAAACCTGAGGAGGCTGGCAATGACGACCCCCAGCCCCAGCGCGCGACGGCGGCGAGGAGCTCCGGGGCCCGGGCGGTCAGCCGCAGACGAGGGTGGCCTGTTCCCTGGTGCAGGGGAGGTCGGTGCGGGTGCCATCGGCCCAGTAGATGCGAAGGCGATCATCCTCGGTGCCGCTGCGCAAGGTGAGCGACTTGATCACGCCGGCAGGGGGTTTGCCGGCCCGGTCGGCCCCGTCGGACTGCTGGGCGGCCACCTTGTTGAGCCGTTGCTCGAGCTGCTGGATCTTGAACTCCAGCTGGTCGATGCGCTGGCTTTCGGTACTGGGTTCCGTGCGACATCCGCCCAGGAGCAGCCCCGTGGCGAGCAGAAGCAGGGGGAGCGGCAAGCGGCTGGCCATCGGCGGAAACTGCCCGGAGCAGATCACCTCCTAGCAACGCAGGTCGGGGATGGCCAGCCCGGGCCACCGGCGCAGGCGCGGACCGCCCTTCACCCCGTCACGCCTCGGCCACCCTCCAAGGAACTTCATGAACCCCCTTCACAAACGCCGCAATGTTCCGTTACAG
>JANWUS010000045.1 GCA_024958715.1 Cyanobium sp. FGCU52
GCTTTCAGGCATGGAGTCCTGCGACGGAGCGTCCTGCCCCCTGAACGCATACGAAACATCAGTGCCCACCACGGCAGGTTGTGGAACCGTCTGATCGTCAAGCGGCTCCCGAAGATCAAGAAGCTCCAGAACCTCCTTGTGCTGGAGGATGTTGACGGAGTAGGGGTGCAGCCATCCAAGAAGCTGTACAACTACCTTGTCGTGATGGCCATCATCGTGCGCAAGGTTGCGCCTCTCAGCACCTGGCCGTCTCGGATGGCTGTCGTCATGTCAGAAATGGGTCCCGAGCAACAGGGGGCCATGGGCTGCCCGGTTGGCTGGCAACAGCAACAGATCTGGAGCTGATCGGCATCGCCGAATCGAGGGTGTTTGATCAGTAATCCTCCGGGAACAGCACCGTCGTGATGGGACCGCCTGCTTCGCCGCGCAGGTCTTCTTTGATTACCCAGATGGTCCCGTGTTCCTCGGTGTCGTAACTGGAGAAGAGCCGGCCTTCTGCATAGCTGTGATCGGCGTCATTGGCGGCCTTGTCCTCAGCATCGAGGTCGCCCCAGTCGCGGGCAACATGGCGATCGAGCAGGCCGACGATCACGGCTTCCGGAACTGATGCTGCGACGGCGGCGGTGGCGACGACCCGGCCGAGGGAATGACGCATGAGGATGAAGGAGTGAGGCCGCAACTGGCTGCTGCGGCCCGATGGGGGATGGTGGAAGTCTGAATCGCTCAGCCTTGCGGCGACTCATCGTGCCGCTGGTGATGGTCTGCCAAGCGCACCTCCCGGTGCGACACCAGAAACGCTTCGATCCAGTCGTGGTGACGCTTCTGCAGGATCCGATCAGCGATCGTCGTGGCCTCCTCAGGGATGGAGAAGCGCTTGCGGAATCCCTGGGTGAGGGCCTCCAGCAGGGGGCGAGGGAGCTGGCGGATGGCGCCGTGCAACGTGCGGATCGTGGCCGCATCGAGGGGGAGCAGCCCCGGATCCTGCTGGGATGCAGGGGCGGCAGCCTGAGCAGAGGGCTCTGCTGGTGTCGATGCCCTTGCCTGGTGCTGCGCAGCCGGCTGGGCCTGGCGGGGCTGGACCGCTGGGCGTTCTTGAGCCGCTGAGCTGGTGACCTCGCGCTGGCGCTTGTCATAGAGGGCGAGGCCAAACGGGTTCCCGAAGGTCATGAGCGCCCGCTTCATCGCGTCGGTCTCGGCTTCCTTGAGGGCGGACTCATGGGCCTGGCCCAGATCCACGTCGATGCCGTGGCCGGCGCCGCTGCCTTCCCGAACCAGGGGTGTCAGACCGCCTGCGGTGACGGTGACGCGCACGCGGGCGGTGTAGGTGACGCCCCAGCCAGGCTTCTGGTCCCGGCCGATAGTTCGTTCCGCTTGGGCCACGCAGCGGACGGCGATCGTCTGCCGCTGCCAGCCATCAAAGCCAAAGATGCGGTTCTCTTCCGCGATCACCTGCCACCCCTCCAGGTAGCTCACGCGGCTGCGGCCCTGCTCCCGCTGGCGGACGTTGGCCCGATCGAGCGGGGCGGAGAGGGCAGCGAGCTGCTCGGGGGAGAAGCCGGAGGGCTGAGCTTGGTGGGCAGCAGGGGCCGAATCTGAGGCTGGGGGCGTAGTCGCATCCCCCTCTGAGCGGTCAGAGGAACGGATCAGCTCCAGGGCCGATGGAGGCCTCTGTATCGGTCGAGGAGCTGCTGAGCGACTGGTGCCGTTGGCGGAAGGCGCGGCGACGGTCATGGCGTGATGCGGCGATGGGTGTGAGGAGTGAGGAGGAAAGGGCCCCGGCTGCTCAGCCAGGCCCCCACCTGTGAGGGGGGCCTTGCCCCCTCAGCAGATGCGCCAGGAGCGGCGGGAGATCAGCTGGGCGCCGGTGATCTCCTGGCCGGCTTTGAGGGCCTCTTTGATGGCGGCCTTGTCGGGCTTGCTTGTGGTGGTGAAGCTCAGCCAGGCGGGATCGAGGGCCTGCTCGTCGTCGATCACCACGGCCGAGGACTTGCGGGAGGTGAGCTCGTGATTGGGGAAGGAGAAGCGGGTGGCTGCCGGCTGGAGCTGGGTGAGGACAAACACCAGCGACTCCTCCAGCGCATCGGCCCTGCTGGCATCGCCACTGGCCAGGGCGGTGAGGCGCTTGGCCTGCTGCTGGCGGTAGGCGGCCTGGCCGCGGAGGTGCTCGATCACCCAGCAGGTTGCATCGGCCTTGGCGGCCAGCGCCGCCTTGTTGCCTTCCTCTGCCAGCAGGGCAGCCTCCAGCTCGGCCAGGGCCTGAGATCGGGCGTCGTCGTCATCGGTTTCGAGCTGTTCGGCCAGCTGGCCGATGGCGGTGGTGAGTTCCTGGGCCTCGATGCCCAGCTGCCAGAGGGAGCCGGAACGCTGCAGGGTGCAAGAAGGCCCGGCGGCCTGAGGGAGAGCCGGGGTGAGAGGAGCGGCGGGGGCAGTGAGAACGGCCATGGGTCGGTGAATGGGGACGAGGGACAAGAAGAACGGGGCAGCGGATGCGCCTCAGGCGGCGAGGGGCTCCGGTGAGAAGGGCGGCGGCACTTCCATCACCACCACCGGCACTGGCGAACGGGAGGAGCAGCGGCGGGCCTGCTGCACCAGCGAGGCCGTGCCTGCCCCACCGGGGAAGGCGATCACCAGCACCGAGGCGCTGAACGCTGGGGAGGTGTGGGCCTGGGCCTCCACCAGGGCCTGAAGAGGGCCTGCAGCTCTCCCCTGTCCAGAAGCGGCAGGTGTTCCGTGTGTTCACCATGAAGTCTCACCGGTTGCCCGAGGGCTTGCCCCAGCACCCGGGCGCCCAGGGCGAGTGGTTTCGTGGCCGCGGTGAGCTCCGCAAGACAGGTGCCGTTCCTTTCTGCTTCGACCTCAGCGGCGTGAGCCGGGACCTGCGGTATCGCTTTCGGCTCTACCAGCGGCCCCATGCCCTGCTCGAGAGCGACCCGGCCATCTGCTCAGGTCAGCCTGTGTTCCGGGGCACCAGGATCCCCGTGGCCGTGGTGGTGGAGCAGCTGCGCTCGGGCGTCAGCCGCAGCACGCTGGAAGAGGATTTTCCCCAGCTCAGCCGGCAGGTCCTCGATTACGCGGAGATTCAGGCACGCCTGCCCAAGCCTCCCGGCCGCCCTCGGCGCCCCCCCCCTCGCCCTGCAACGCGGCTGAAGGGCCATGCCTTGAGGCTGTTGATCGACGAAAATCTCAGTCTTCGCCTGGCCCGCCAAGGATCACGCGGTCTTCGCCCATGCCCTGGCCCGCGATCAGTTTGTGGTCACGGTGAATGTGGGCGACTTCCTTCGCCTGGCCGCTTCCATGGAGGTGCACCCCGGCGTGATCGCCCTCAGGGAGGCTGGCCTGAGCGCGGAGCAGCAGTGGCTCCGGGTTCAATCAGCCTTGCAGCTGATCCAGCACGGGCAAAGCACTGATCTGATCAATCGCGTGCTTGAGATCCAGTCCGAAGCTGTGCACGTGTGGCAAGAGATTCCTGCCAGTTGAGTCGATGCAACAGGCCTTCCGGCTCAGAGAGCACCATCCAGCAACCGCCCCTCCCGGTAGGCCCTGCCGATCACCTGACTGCGCCAGTGGCGGCACCCAGCCAGGCATCCGCTGCGGTGATCAACAGGTCGATGTCCGATTTCGGCCCCGCTGTGCCACGCGCCCTGGAGCCGTAGCCGAAGGCTTCTCCGCAGGAGTAAAGCCGCACTTCCACGCCTGGGATCCTCTGACGGATCAACGCCGCATCCCCTGAAGGTGCTGGTCGATCGGTGTCGGGGCGACGCTGGTCATGCCGCCATTCTGGGCAGGGTCTACTCGAGCTGGCAGCGGGGGGAATCCTGGCTGGGGGTGTGATGGTGTTTGCGCCCATGTCCGACCTTCTCCAACTGCCCCAGAATGAGGGGCTGGCCCTGGAGATCGCCCTGTGGGACAGCCCCGATGACCAGGCCCGGGATGGGGCGTTGCCGGTCGACCTTGCTCTCTACGCCGAGCTCGGCTGGCGCTGGGAGTCCCTTCTCGACGATCCGGACGCCGCTCTGGCCTGGGATCTGGTTCGGAGCCAGCTCGACCACGGCTGACCCTGCCCGCAGTCCGCAGGATGGTGGAAATGGCTTGGCCTGGTGCCAGAATTACTGTTCTGTCGATGTTCTGATGTTCAAGACCGACCCAGAGCTTCAGCGGCTGCGACAGCAGGCCAGTTCACTGCCGCTGGGTTCGCGCATCATCCGTGCGGTGGCCAGTTCCACGGCCATCGAAACCGGTCAGTCGGTTGCTGAAATCGAGCGGGAACTCAGGAGTCGACAATCCCCCCAGTCAACACCTGCCTGAACAGATCCTCCATCGGGGTGACATTCAGCACAGACCCCGCACGGATCGCGGCGAAGTACAGGTCCCGCTGACGATCCCATTCTGAATAGTCGAGCGGACCAATCTCCGCTTGGCACGCCATCACATCTGCCAGCAGTCGGGCGATTCGACCATTGCCTTCGCGGAACGGATGGATGAGCACGAATTCAACATGCACCTCGGCAAGTCCCCTTATCAGATCACCCATCGAGTCTGGGTTGAACGGAGTCAGCCGATCTAGATACTCCGATTCGAAAGACTTGAGCAGATCTAGCAAAAGATGAGCACTCGCGAAAGCAAAGCCTTGTTTGCTCAGATTGAACGTTCGTACCTTTCCTGCCCAGGAATAGACAGATCCCAGCCATTGCCGATGCCAGCCGATCAAGTCTGAAACGCTCAGGCGGTTGGGCGGAGCCCCATTCCCGATGATCGTCTGATAGAGATCCAGAAGCAGGTCCCGTTCCACGACCTCCATCACCGCCGGATCCGTGATGCCCAGGCGATTGCTCAGAACCAGACCATTCGATCCTGGCTCACACTCCGCGGCAGAGCCAACGACCTTGTAGCGACTCATCGGTTCTCTCCCAGGGTCTGCTGAAGCTCACTGGCGCCGCAGCGCTCACAGCGGCTGGCCTCCGGCAGCTGCTCGATTGGTCTCATGCGCATCCGCTCGGCGATGGTTGCCCGCAGGTGCTCGTAGGTGGGCAAACGGACCGGGGACATGGGGGCATCCTGGCTGGGATCTGACGGGGGGGGCACTGGTAGGGAGTGGAACACAGGCAAGACAGGCCGCCATGCCAGCTCGTGATCGCCGTTGCCCTGCCCCACCGCCTGGCGTGCCTACGTCTGGCGGTGGGACGGTAACGGTGTGATCCGGTCGTTTCGTTGCAGCGACACCCAGGCCCTCTTTGAGGGGAAGCCGGGGCGCCGCTTTGGAAGCTTCGCTCGCACCGCCTTCTGCAAACTCTCTTCCGCAAGCTCGCCGTCCTCGATGCGGCCGCCTGCCTCAACGATCGACAACTTCCACCAGGCAATCGCCTGGAGCCGCTCAGGGGGAACTGCCATGGCCAGCACAGCATCCGCATCAACGCCATCGTGAAAGGGCGGCGGGCGATCACTGCCGACACCGATCTGCCCCTGTGCCGTTCTTCGGCCTGAGCGATGGTTTCTGGCTGCGGATGCAAGGGAGCCATGATCTGAACCTGGCCAGGCAGGCTCTTCGTTGTGTGTTGCCGGCGATCGAGCCCATCCAGCCCATGGCATGACCAGGGCTGGCGGCCCGTCAGGCAGGTGACCCTGCTGAAATCCCTTCTGGCGTGATCGCGTGATTGCTGAAGCCAACCCGGCATCGGGTGTGGCTGTGCCGCCCCAGTCCCTCTGCTCAGACAGAGTCAGCATCCTGCCCACCACTGCCAGACTGGTGCCGCTGGAGGGCGTCATGCAGGAAATCCTTTTCGTGGTTGAGGAAGCGGAGGACGGCTCCTTCCGAGCCAGCGCAGCCGGTGCCGCGATCCACACCGAGGCGGACACTCTCGAGGAGCTCCACCGGGAGATCACAGGCGCCGTCGTCTGCCACTTCGATCCCGGCCAGCCGCAATGTCTGCCGTCGCCGAAGGATCCAGATCGGCACCATCGATGCCTTGCTCATCCAGCTCTGTCAGCGCTACGAGCTGATGTTGCTGACAACCGATCACGACTTCAAGGCAGCCTCTCAGCACGTGGATTTCCAGTTGTGGCGGCAGGCATGAAGGGCGGCTCTGGCGGGCTTGGGGCGCCAGGAGATCAAATCCACTGAGTGTGGTGGGCTTTCCCTTTTTTCCCTCTTTGCCTTCAGCCCCCGGCCGCACCCCTCAGAAAATCCCCAGGGTCTTCTTCTTGCAGTAACCCGCCCCGATGTTCATCCATCCCGAGGGGCAGGGTTTGCCGTAGGTGGGTGCCACCTCGTAGTAGATCGGCGAATTGCAGTGCTGCTTGAGATCGTTCACATAGCCGAGCGGGCACTCGTCGTAGCCCGGCAGTTTGGGGATCCGCTTCTGCGCCAGCGTGGGGCCAGCAGCAAGCAGCTCCAGGGCCATAAGTCCAGCGGCCAGAGCGAGGGGTCGTGACAGCACGCGGTGCACCACCAGAGGCCCAACGCTAGGTGTGGTGTCCAGCGGCGGCCATGAAGCGCACCGGCCCGGGGTACGCCGCCAGCTGGCTGTCAGCTGTGACCAGCAGCAGCCCGTCCACGGTGGCCTGAGCCAGCAGCAATCGGTCGAAAGGGTCGCGGTGCAGCGGCGGCAGCTGAGCCACCGCCAGGGCATGACGCGCTTCGATCGCCAGCTGTTGCCAGCCCCCTTCCCGCAGGGCCCGACGCAGCACCGCAGGCTGCACGTTGAAATCGGGCCGCCCCAGGGCCTGCTTGATCAGCAGCTCCCACAGGCTGGCCACGCTGAACACCGGTGTGTTGCGCGGATCTTCCAGCATCTCCGCCAGCCCTGTTGGCAGCCGCTGGGGCGTTCCCATCGCCCAGACCACAAGGTGCGTATCCAGCAGCAAGTCCATGACGTCGATCAGCCGCCTTGCCGGGCGCCCTCGAACAGATCCGCGATGGCGTCGGCCTCCATGTGATCGAAGTCGTCGGGGACCTCGCACTGGCCCTCCAGAAGGCCCAGACGTCGACGCTGCGGCACCGCGTTGCTGCCCTGACCCAGGGCTGTGACGCTCACCAAGGGGCGGCCGGCCTTGCAGATCACGAACCCTTCTCCCGCCGCCGCTTCCTCCACCAGGCGGGAGAGGTGTGTCTTGGCTTCGTGCATGTTCACCTGACGCATCGCGACCACAGCTGCCTGGAGTTCAACTAACTTAGTCGACTTAGTGGTGGGCGGCTCCTTTTGCGCCCGCTTCCCCCTCCCTTCACCCGGCTACACCGATCCCCCCGGACCCATGAGCGCGCCCACCCCGCTGCAGGAGGCCGAGGCCACCTGGCACCATCTGGCCGGCGTGGTGTTCCCCTGGGATGTCACCCGCTGCCTCGAGCTGGCCCTGCTCAAGACCTTCTGCGTGCCCTCGATCTCCGCCCTGCTGGATCGCACCGGTGAGTTCACCCAGCGGCCGCGCAAGCGCTACGACGACACCGGCCTGATGGTGGCCGAACTGCTGCGGCATGGCGTCGACAGCGAGGCCGGCGCGGCGGTGATCGCCCGCATGAACCGCATCCACGGCCACTACGCCATCAGCAACGACGACTTTCTCTACGTGCTCTCCACCTTCGTGGCCGAGCCGATCCGCTGGCTGGGCCGCTACGGCTGGCGAGGACTCACTCCCCTTGAGCAGGAGCACCTGTTCAACTTCTGGCGGGCGGTGGGCCAGCGCATGGGGATCAGCGCCATCCCCGAAACCCTGGCAGAACTGATGGCGCTCAACCAGCGGGTGGAAGGGCAGGTGTTCACCCAGGCCCCGACCAACCGCCGCGTCGCCGACGCCACCCTGGCCATGCTGCTGGCCGACTGGCCCGCCCCTCTGCGGCCTGCCCTCCACCGGCTGCTGGCCGCCCTGCTGGATCGCCAGACCGCGGGCAGCCTGGGCTGGCCCGTGGCACCGGGCTGGCTGCAGCAGCTGATGCTCGCCGGCCTGCGCCTGCGCAGCCGCGCCGCCGCCGCCGCTGCCGCACTGGCCCAGGGGCTGGGGCACCAACCCCGGGCGCGGTTCTATTCGCAGCGGCCCACGCCCAGCTACGGCGCCAGCTTCCGGCTCGAGCAACTGGGCCCGCCGGCCCTGCTGCAGTCCCTCAACCAACCCGGGCGTCGCCCTCGAGCTGCGGACGGCGGCGCCGACTCCGGTCGATCCGAGGGCGCCTGACACAATTCAGCCATTCCCATCCGAAGGGAGAGCGATGGCGGTCCTCGGCAGAGAGGCGATCCTGCAGGCGATCGATCAGGGCGCCATCGCCATCACGCCGTTCGATCCCGAGCTCGTGGGACCTGCCTCGGTCGATCTCACCCTCGCTCCCCTCTTTCGTGTGTTCCGCAAGGTGCACGAAGTGATCGAGGTGCGCGAAGACACCGACTACCGCACGCTCACCGAGAAGATCGAAGTGCCCGAGGGCCAGCACATCCTGATCATGCCCGGCGAAACGGTGCTCGGCATCACCCGCGAGCGCCTGCGCCTCGGTCCCGGGCTTTGCGGCTGGCTCGAGGGCCGCAGCCGTTTCGCCCGCCTCGGCCTGATGGTGCACATCAGCGCCCCGTTCATGGGGCCGGGGATCGACAGCCAGCAGGTGCTGGAGATGAGCAACTTCGGCCCCGCTCCCCTGGCGGTGTATCCAGGCACCGCGATCTGCCAGTTCGTGTTCCAGCTCCTGCAGGGAAGCGAGAGCTACAGCGGCCGTTTCGCCGGCCAGACGGAACACTCCTTCTGAACCACTCGCTCGACAACTGATCCCATTCGATGGGATCGCGCATCGTGCCTGGCCATTCGCCCAGCTACCGCCCCAGCTCAGCGACCAGCTGGCCACCATGGAGATCGTGATCCTCCGCCTCCCTTGAGACCGGCTGCCTGGCCGCTCCTCTTGCTCACCCTGCTGCTTCCCGCCGGCTGCGCGCAGGCTCAGGCGCCTGCGGGTGATTCCCCAGCCTCGGGCCCGGTCCCCACGGCCACCGGCTTCCGGCAGGCGGTGCTGGTGCGGGGGCTGGAGCATCCCTGGGGCATGGCCTGGCTGCCGGATGGCAGCCTGCTGATCACGGAACGGCCCGGCCGGCTGCGGATCGTGCGCAACGGCGTGCTCGATCCCGTGCCGATCGCCGGGGTGCCGGAGGTGCTGGCCGCCGGCCAGGGCGGCCTGCTCGATGTGAGCGTGCATCCGCGCTTCCGCGAGAACGGGTACGTGTATTTCACCTATGCGGCCGGTACGCCGGAGGCGAACCACACCCGGCTCGCCCGCGCCCGCTTCGACGGCCGCTCGCTCGGGCCGCTGCAGGTGCTGTTCGCCGTGCCGCAGCGCAAGAGCGGCACCCAGCATTTCGGCTCCCGCATCCTCTGGCTGCCCGATGGCACCCTGCTGCTCGCCATCGGCGACGGCGGCAACCCACCCGTTCAGCTCGACGGCGCCTTGATCCGGCTGCAGGCCCAGAAGCGCGGAAGCGCCCTGGGCAAGATCCTGCGCCTCAACGACAACGGCACCCCCGCCGCCGGCAATCCCTTCCGCAGCGGCCCCGGCACGTCGGCGTCCGTGTGGAGCTACGGGCACCGCAACATCCAGGGCCTGGCCCGCGATCCGCTCACCGGCCAGGTGTGGGCGAGCGAGCATGGCGCCCGTGGCGGCGACGAACTGAACCTGATCAAGCCAGGGCTCAACTACGGCTGGCCTCTGGTGACCCACAGCCGCGAGTACTTCGGCCCGGCGATCAGCGAGCGCCCCACGGCGCCCGGGTTGGTGGATCCCCGCCGGGTGTGGACCCCGGCCATCGCCCCCTCCGGTCTGGCCGTGGCCAGCGGCCGGCGCGTGCCCGCCTGGCGCGGCCAGCTGTTCGCCGGCGGCCTGGTGTCGGGCGATGTGCGCCGGCTTCGCCTCGATCCCCAGGGCCGCGTGCTGGCGGAGGAGGCGATCCCGATCGGTGCCCGCGTGCGCGATGTGCGCGAAGGTCCCGATGGCTTCCTCTACGTGCTCACCGACGAGGCCCCCGACGGCCGGCTGATTCGCCTGGAGCCCGGCTGAGTCCCTGATCCCGTTGTTCCGGCTGAACGGCGCCCCTCCAGGATGGGGACGACGATTGCTGGAGACCGCCGCCCCGTGCCAAGGCTTCCGGACACCGCTGCGGCTGCCCTCCCCGGCGAGGAGGTGGTGCGCCGGGTGGCCGCTGCGGTGGTGGCGGTGGAACTGCCCGACGGCAGCGGCGGCGGCATCCTGCTCAACCGCTCCGGCGTGATCGCCACCATGCAGCACGTGGTGGAGGGCTGGAGCAACGCGCGCATCCGCTGGCGCAATGGACGCGTGTCGACCGCCTGGGTGGCCCGCTCCTGGCGGGAGCACGACCTGGCCTTCCTGCTGCTGGAGCCGGACGATGCCGCCGCCGCCGCCGAACGGGTGCCGCACCCGCTGATGGAGGGCGAGGCCAGTGGCTGCCGGCGGGCCCGGAGCGGAGAGACGGTCTACGTGATCGGCCATCCCCTCGGTCTGGCCTACTCCGTGACCCGCGGTGTGGTGAGCGCCGCGGAGCGGCACATCGACGGTGGCACCTACCTGCAGATCGATGCCCCCATCAACCCGGGCAACAGCGGCGGGCCGGTGCTCGATGCGCACGGGGTGCTGCTGGGCATCGTCGCGAGCAGCCGGCTGGAGGCGGAGGGGCTGAACTTCGCCGTGCCGGCCTGGCGCATCCACGAACTGCTGCAGGTGCTCCGCGAGGAGCGGCGCCAGGGTGCCCGCCGCTACTGCACCGTCTGCGGGGCGGCGTCGCGCGACACCACCGACTGCGATCACTGCGGCGCGCTGCTCGCCCTGGTGGATGCCGTGGCCGAACTGGAGGCGATGGAGCAGCGGCAGACGGCCGCGGAAGCCGCAGCCGCGGGCGAGCCCGCGTCGGCAGCCGAGGCGGGGGAAGCGGAGCCGCCGGCCGCTGTCGTCTGCCCGGTGTGTGGTGCTCAGAACGCTCCCGGGGAGCCGTACTGCAGCCGCTGCGGAGCCACCCTGTGAGCCCGCGCCGCGCCACGGGCCGCCCCCTGCCGGCCTTCCTCGCCGGGCTGCTGGCGCGCTTCAGCGACGAGCAGCGTTCCCCGCAACCGCTCGGGTTTTATGTGGCTCTGGTGGACGCCGTGCTCGAGGGCCTGGGCATCGACGGTGAGCGGCAGGACTCCGACGAGGGCTGGGACTGGACGCTGCAGGTGGGCAGCGCGCCGATCGACATCGGCCTGCACCACAACGACCTGCTCGACGAGGACACCCTCGAGGTGAAGGCCACGATCCTGCGCTTGCCGCCCCAGCGGCTGCTGGCCTTCTACCGGCGCTGCCTGGAGCTCAACCGGCTGCTGATCGGCTGTGCGATCGGCGTCGAGGGCGACACGGTGATCGTGGCCAGCGAGCGTTCGTTGCCGGGTCTGGATCGGGCCGCCATCGCCCGCATGCTCATCGACGTGGCCAGCGCCGCCGACCAGCTCGATGATGACCTGGCCCAGGAGTTCGGCGCCGCCAAGCTCGGCGAGGATCTGCTGGAGCCCTGACCTGCACGGCCCGCCGCCGATGACGCGTTACCTCCCCACCCAGGCCCAGCAGTGGCATCCGATCGACGTGCGGGGGATCCCCATGCAGGCCTGCCGCCTCTGGGAAGGCGAACACAACGTGGAATCCGGGAGGCCCACACCATCGATGCCGGCGGCTACTACTTCGTGGAGCCCGGCGACACCCACACCGAAACCGCGCTGGTGGACACCCAGCTGCTGGTGATCTGCGTGGAGGACCGACCGGAGTTTCGCCGGCAGCCTTAGCCAGTCCCGCAGGGCTGCCCTCGCTAGTCTTACCAGGTAAGACTCACTGAAGATCGGCCGTGGATGCCTCCCGCACCAGTTCGATCACCAGCTCCATCACCAGCAAGGGACAGGTCACCATCCCCAAGGCCCTGCGCCAGCAGCTCGGCCTGGCCAGGGGCAGCCGCGTGAGTTTCCAGCTGGTGGGCGACCACATCGAAGTACGGCCCTGCAGGCCGCAGGCACCCCTTCCCACCAGCGGCTTCGGCCTGCTCAAAAGCCAGCGCCCGCCTGTTCCGGTCGACTTCGATGCCGCCAGTCTGCTGCGGCCATGATCGGACTCGACACCAATCTGCTGGCCCGCTACTTCGTGGAGGAGGCCGACGCCGATGCCTCCACGCAGGCTCAGCGTCAGGCGGCCCGTGAGCTGATCGAATCCGGCCAGGATCTGTTTCTGCCGAAAACCGTGGCGCTGGAACTGGAGTGGGTGTTGCGCGGCTATTACGGCTTCGTGGCCGAGCAGGTGCTGCAGGTGATGGAGCAGGTGCTGCAACACCCCTCCCTTCAGCTGGAGGACCGTCCAAGCCTGGAGCAGGCGGTGGAAGGGCTCAGGAGCGGTCTCGATTTCGCCGATGCTCTCCATCACGCCAGTTGCCGCGACTGCGAGGCGATCGCTTCCTTTGATGATCGAGGGTTCGCCCGGCGCATTCGCCAGCTCAACCTGTCGCCTCGCGTTCTCGTGCCGTCGTGAGGGTGTCACCGTTGCTGTCTTCCCGTGATCAGCACTGGAACCCCGAGCAGTACGGCCGCAACGCGAGCTTCGTGTCCGAGCTCGGGGCGCCCCTGGTGGAGCTGCTGGCGCCGCAGCACGGCGAGCGGGTCCTCGATCTCGGTTGCGGCGATGGAGCACTCTCCCTGCGGCTGCTGGAACACGGCTGCTCCGTGGTGGCGGTGGACGCCAGCTCCGAGATGATCGAGGCGGCTCGGGCCCTGGGGCTGGATGCCCGCTGCCTGGATGGCCAGGCGCTGTCCTTCTCCAACGAATTCGATGCTGTGTTCACCAACGCGGCGCTGCATTGGATGCCGGATCCGGAGGCTGTGATCGCCGGCGTGTGGAATGCCCTCAGGCCCGGTGGTCGCTTCGTGGGCGAATGCGGTGGCCAGGGCAATGTGGCTGCCATCGTTGCCGCTCTGGATGCAGCGCTTGCCGCAAGGGGAAGGGCGGTGCCCTGTCCATGGTTCTTCCCCGGGCCCGAGACTTACGCCGCGCTGCTCGGGGCCTGGGAGTTCCAGGTGCAATCGACCGCCCTGTTTCCCCGAAACACCCTGTTGCCCGGCGATGTGGGCGGCTGGCTCGAGACCTTCGCCCAGCCCTACACCGCCGCCCTGCCCCCGGAGGAGCGGGAGCCGTTCATCGCCGAGGTGGTGGCGGCCCTGCGGCCGCTGCTCTGCGATCGCCGGGGCGACTGGCGCGCGGACTACGTGCGCCCGCGCTTCCATGCCACCAGACCCATCGCCGAAGGGGGCTGAGGCGATGCCCACCGGGGTGCACGATTCCGCCTTCATCGTCAACGCCTTCCGGGCCCGCTTCCTCCAGATCAGCGCCGATCCCCATGCCGCCCTCTGGCTCTGCGAGCGTCATGAGCACTGGGCCAACCACTACGCGCAGCAGGTGGGGCCATCGGAGGTGCTGGTCCATGCCCTGCGCCATCGCTTCTTCCTGGAACGCCTGCAGGCCTTTCTGGCTGCAACGCCCGATGCTGCGCTGATCAACATCGGTGCCGGCTTCACCCACTACCCCTATCTGATTCCACCCGGCGTTCCCTGCTGCGAGGTGGATACGGCCTTCACCGTGGAGTTCAAGCAGCAGAAGCTAGCTGTGTTCAAGGCGCAGGGCCTGTTGCCGGTGCGCACCATCACCTTCCTTCCAGTCGACGATCTCAACGATCCGGCCCAGCTCTCGGTCCTGCTGGATCGGCTACGGGCCTGGCTGGAGGGTCGCCCCTCCTTCGTGCTGCTGGAGGGCGTGCTCTTCTACCTCCAGCTCTCCACGATCGAGAATCTGCTGGCGGGGCTGGCGTCGATCCAGGGCAGGGGCGACATCGTCGCCACCACCTCCTTCCGGCCGGAGGAACAAAGCAAGCCGATGTTCCAGCGGCTTGTGAGTTACTGCACCATCGACTACCAGATGGCGCCCTTCACCCCCACCACCCTGACTACCGGCTTCTACTGCCAGCAGCGGGGTTATGCCCTGCTTGAGCATCTCAACTGTTTCGAACTTCAGCGCATCTATGCCCCGAGGGAACCTCTCGGTGACGTGGAGGATGTGCTGGAAGAAGGCCTTTACGTGACCTGATCAGCAATAAAGCTCCGCAGACCTGAGCAGCCGCTCTGGCTGAGGT
>JANWUS010000046.1 GCA_024958715.1 Cyanobium sp. FGCU52
GGCCGGCGCCGTGCCGCGGGCCCGGGCGAGCCGGAGGGCACGCCGCAGCGCCAGGGCCGGGTGGACCAGCAGCGCCACCAGCAGGGCCGCCTCCACCACCGGCAGCCAGGGCTGGCGATGGAGCACGGCCGCGTAGCGCTCGAAGGCGGCCGGATGCACCACCGCGGGCACCAGTCCCCCCAGATGCACCACCAGAAACAGCGCCAGCACCAGCCCGGACACCGCCACCGCCACGGCCGGGCCGGCAGCCGGGCCCTCCGGGGACACTGATGACGGGCGATCGGACGCGGTCATGGGCCCATGCTCCCCCATCAGCAGGCCTGGCGGTAGGAAGGGGTCCCGATCCGCCCCGGGCCCTTGCGCCGTTCCCGACGCTCCACCGTGCTGAGCGCCTTTCTCACCCTCCTGAACGACCGGATGGGGGAGAGCATCGTGTTCCCGCTGCTGCCCTTCCTGCTGACGGGCTACACCAGCCATGGCCGCACGCTGGGGCTGCTCACCGGCAGCTACGCGGTGGCCCAGTTCCTGGCCACCCCCATGATCGGCGCCCTCAGCGACCGCTACGGCCGCCGGCCGGTGATGGCCTGCTGCGTCGGCGGCACGGTGCTGGGCCTGGGGCTGTTCGCCGCCACGATCGCCTTCCCCTGGGCCAGCCAGTGGCCGGCCGCCAGGGCCGCCGGCCTGCCCCTGGCCCTGCTGTTCGCCGCCCGGCTGATCGATGGGTTCAGCGGCGGCACCGCCGCCACCGCCGGGGCCGTGCTGGCCGACATCTCCCCCCCCGAGGAGCGGGCCCGGGCCTTCGGCCTGATCGGCGTGGCCTTCGGCCTGGGCTTCATCCTCGGCCCGGCCCTCGGCGGCCTGCTGGCCCGCCAGTCGGTGACCCTGCCGGTGCTCGTGGCCGTGGGATTCGCCGTCGTGAACCTGCTGGCGGTGCTGACCCTGCTGCCGGAGACCCACCCCCCCGAGGCGCGGATCCCGTTGCCGCGGCGGCGGGAGCTGCAGCCCTTCAGCCAGCTGGCGAACGTGTTCCGCAATCCCCAGGTGCGTCGGCTGTGCGGCGCCTTCTTCCTGTTCTTCCTGGCGTTCAACGGCTTCACGGCCATGCTGGTGCTCTACTTCCGCCAGGCCTACGGCTGGGGGCCGGACCTGGCCGCCCTGGCCTTCCTGGTGGTGGGGGTGGTGGCCACGGTGGTGCAGGGCGGCCTGATCGGCCCCCTGGTGCAGCGGCTCGGCGAATGGCGCCTGAGCCTGGCGGGCCTGGGCAGCGTGATCGCCGGCTGCCTGCTGATCCCCCTGGCCACTCCCGCCACAGCCATTCCGCTGGTGTTCACCGGCGTGTCCCTGCTGGCCCTGGGAACCGGGCTGGTCACCCCCTGCCTGCGCAGCCTGGTGTCACGGCGGCTGGGGGATTCGGGCCAGGGCGCCGCGCTGGGCAGCCTGCAGGGCCTGCAGAGCGCCGGCAGCTTCCTTGGTCCACCGCTGGCGGGTCTGGCCTACGACACCGCAGGACGCCACAGCCCCTTCTGGCTGGGAATCGGCCTGCTCGTGGGCGTGGCGGCGCTGGTGGCCGGCGGTCTGCCGGGACAGGGACGGAAGGATTCAGCGTGATCCAGCCGACCCGACGACGACGGCGGCCGCACACCGCCAGACCCGTGCTGACTGCTAAGGTTTTTGAGGATGTAGCCGGAGTCTGACTGAGCCGCTACGCCGAACATTCCTGCGGCTGAGTGTGTGATGAGCAGTCCGATTCATGGCGCACCCGCCGTTGCCCCCGAGCTGTACATCAACCGCGAGCTGAGCTGGATCGCGTTCAACCGCCGCGTGCTCGCTCAGGCTCTCGATGAGCACACTCCCCTGCTCGAGCAGGCGAAGTTCAGCGCCATCTTCAGCAACAACCTCGACGAATTCTTCATGGTGAGGGTGGCCTCCCTCAAGTCGCAGCAGGAGGCCGGCGTGACCACCCGCAGCGACGACGGCCGCACACCGCTGGAGCAGCTGGAGGCGATCCAGAAGGAGCTCCGCCCCCTGCTGGAGCTGCAGCAGCAG
The DNA here is from genome assembly GCA_024958715.1 of Cyanobium sp. FGCU52. Lineage (GTDB taxonomy): Bacteria > Cyanobacteriota > Cyanobacteriia > PCC-6307 > Cyanobiaceae > Cyanobium. The sequence goes on from JANWUS010000046.1 coordinate 2,047, forward strand.
CACTACCGTCATTCGCTCAAGCGCAATCTCAGCGAATACGGCGTTCACCTCTACGACTACGTGCGCCTGAACCGGCAGCAGAAGCAGTGGGTCGACGACTACTTCCGCACCGCCGTGTTCCCGGTGCTCACCCCCCTGGCGGTGGATCCGGCTCACCCCTTCCCGTTCATGAGCAACCTCAGCCTGAATGTGGCGGTGCTGGTGCGCGATCCCGACACCCAGCAGCAGCAGTTCGCCCGGGTGAAGGTGCCCCAGAAGATCCTGCCGCGCTTCGTGCCGATCCCCATCGAGCTGGGGGGTCGGGGCGCCACGCCCGTGTACGCGGCGGTTCCCCTGGAGCAGGTGGTGGCCTTCAACCTGCAGCTGCTGTTCCCCGGCATGACGATCGAGGGGCACTACTTCTTCCGCATCACCCGCGATGCCGACCTGGAACTGCGGGATCTGGAGGCTGACGACCTGATGGAGGCCCTGCAGGAGGGGTTGCGCAAGCGGCGCATGGGCGGGGAGGTGGTGCGGCTGGAGGTGGCCGACGAGATGCCCGATGAGGTGGTGCAGGTGCTGATGGAGGGCTGCGACGTGGAACCGGAAGACCTCTACCGCATCAATGGCCCCCTGGGCCTCGACGATCTGATGAGCCTGCTGGCGATCCCCCTGCCCCAGCTCAAGGACGCTCCCCACAAGGGACGCACCGTGCCGGCCCTGCTGCGGGCCCAGCGCAGCCAGCTTGAGGACGGCTCGATCAAGGCCGAGGACTTCGAGAGCATCTTCCGGGTGATCCGCCGCGGCGATGTGCTGCTGCACCATCCCTACGACCTGTTCGCCACCTCGGTGGAGGAATTCCTCAGCCAGGCCGCCGACGATCCCTCGGTGCTGGCGATCAAGATGACCCTCTACCGCACCTCCAAGGATTCGCCGGTGGTGGCGTCGCTGATCCGCGCCGCCGAGAACGGCAAGCAGGTGATGGCGCTGGTGGAACTGAAGGCCCGCTTCGACGAGGACAACAACATCCAGTGGGCCCGCCAGCTGGAGCGCTCCGGCGTGCACGTGGTGTACGGCGTGCTGGGCCTCAAGACCCACACGAAGGTGGCCCTGGTGGTGCGGCGTGAGAAGGCCAACCTGCGGAGCTACTTGCACATCGGCACCGGCAACTACAACTCACGCACCTCCAGCCTCTACACCGATCTCGGCCTGCTCACCGCCCGCGAGGAATTCGGCCAGGACCTGGTGGAGCTGTTCAACTACCTCACCGGCTTCTCCAAGCAGCAGAGCTTCCGCAAGCTGCTGGTGGCCCCGGTCACCCTGCGCAAGGGAATGGAGGACCGGATCCGGCGCGAGATCCTCCATGCCCGGGAAGGCCGCGGGGGCCACATCCGGGCCAAGATGAACGCCCTGGTCGATCCGGCCATCATCGCCCTCCTGTACGAGGCCTCCCAGGCGGGGGTGAGGATCGAACTGGTGATCCGGGGCATGTGCTCCCTGAGGCCCGGGGTGGAAGGGGTGAGCGACAACATCCGCGTGCTCAGCGTGATCGGCCGCTTCCTCGAACACTCCCGGATCTTCTGGTTCGCCAACGGCGGTGAGCCCGAACTGCTGATCGGCAGCGCCGACTGGATGCCGCGCAACCTCGACCGCCGGGTCGAGGCGGTGGCCCCGGTGGAGGACCCGGCCATGCGCCAGCAGCTGGAGATGCTGATCGATCTCTATCTCTCGGATACGGCCGCCTGGCATATGCAGAGCGACGGCCGTTTCATTCAGCAACAACCGGAAGGAGAGCAGCAGCTCGTTCAGGCCACGTTGATGGAGCGCTGGCGCGGCGGATTCTCTGTTGATCGGCCCGCCGGGTAGCCTCGGCGACCAAATCACGCGATCGAGCCGAATTCGTACAGGAATTCTTCCGTTTCCTGGCGATGCACCCACGTCCACGGTGCTACATTCCGCCCAAATTCATTCGGAGGCCTGGGGTGATGGGGACACCTCTGCATTCCGCTTTCACGGTGCTGCCCGGCCATGCCGACAGCCCCGTGAGCGGCGAACGTTCCGGTCGTCGTTCCGTTGCGGCCATCGGCGCGCAGCGGCAAACCGGCCGGCTCAGTGCGGACACGATCGGCTGGTACCTGAGCAGCATCGGGCGCGTGCCTCTGCTGACGCCGGCCGAGGAGATCGAACTGGCGCACCATGTGCAGATGGCCAAGCAACTACTTGAGCTGCCGGCCTCGGAGCGCACACCCCAGCAGAAGCGCCGCATCCGCATGGGCCAGCGGGCCCGCGACCGCATGATGGCCGCCAACCTGCGGCTGGTGGTGAGCGTCGCCAAGAAGTATCAGAACCAGGGTCTCGAACTGCTGGATCTGGTGCAGGAAGGGGCCATCGGACTTGAGCGGGCCGTCGACAAGTTCGACCCCGCCATGGGCTACAAATTCAGCACCTATGCCTACTGGTGGATCCGCCAGGGCATGACCCGGGCGATCGACAACAGCGCCCGCACGATCCGGCTGCCGATTCACATCAGCGAGAAGCTCTCCAAGATGCGGCGCATCAGCCGCGAACTCTCCCATCGCCTCGGCCGCCAGCCGAATCGGCTGGAACTGTCCCATGCGATGGACATGCGGCCGGAGGAACTGGAGGAGCTGATGTCCCAGAGCGCCCCCTGCGCCTCCCTCGACGCCCATGCCCGCGGCGAGGAGGACCGCAGCACCCTGGGCGAACTGATCGCCGATCCCGCCAGCAACGAGCACTTCGATGCGATGGACCGCCATCTGCAGAAGGAGCACCTCGGCACCTGGATGTCCCAGCTCAACGAGCGCGAGCAGAAGATCCTGCGGCTGCGCTTCGGCCTGGAGGGCAGCGAACCGCTCACGCTTGCCGAGATCGGCCGCCAGATCAACGTGTCCCGCGAGCGGGTGCGGCAGCTGGAGGCGAAGGCGATCCTGAAGCTGCGGCTGATGAGCAACCTCCAGCAGGCGGCCTGAGCCCAGCCCTTTTCCCTTGTTCGTCAACCCCGATCCAGCCGGGTGGACCCACCAGCTGTTCGCCGTGGCCGCGGTGGGGTCCTGGCTGGCCGCCCTGAGCCTGCTCGCCCTGTGGGTCCGCGACCGCTGGCCCCACCACCGCGAGTGGAGCCGCAAGCTGGTGCACATCGGCACCGGTCCGGTGGTGCTGATCGCCTGGTGGCTGGGCATCGACCGGGCGATCGCGGTTCCCGCCGCGGCGGGGGTCACGCTGATCGCGGCCCTCAACCACCGCTTCCGTCTGCTGCCGGCGGTTGAGGATGTCGATCGCCACAGCTACGGCACCGTGGCCTACGGCACCTCCTTCACCCTGCTGCTCTGGATCTGGTGGCCGGCCCGCCCCGATGCGGTGGCGGCGGGGGTGCTGGTGATGGCCATCGGCGACGGCCTGGCGGGGCTGCTGGGACCGACGGTGCCTTCGCCCAGCTGGAGCGTTCTTGGTGAACGCCGCTCCCTGGCGGGCACTGCCACGATGGGGATCGCTGGTCTGGCTGCCCTGGCGGCCACGGCTCTCCTTCCCGGCAGCCAGCCCCCAGCGGCCGCCGCGCTCCTGCTGGTCGCGGCGGCCGCCACGGCCCTCGAGCAGGTCCCCCTGCTCGGGATCGACAATCTCACCGTGCCCCTGGCCGTGGCCTGGCTGTGGACGGCGCTGGGCTGACCCCGCCATGACCCTGTTCGAGCGCCTGTTGGTCGGCCTGGCCCTGCTGGCGGCACTCATGCTGATCCTGCTGACCTGCCGTCGGCGCCGGCTGCCACCGCCGCCGCGCCTGCTGGTGGTGCTGGCCATCGTGATCTGGGGCACGATCGGCGCTGTGGAACCGCCGGTGAGCATGCGCTGGCTGCGGGCGGTGGACGATCTGGCGATCGCCTACGCCCTGATCGCCCTGCTGCGCTGGCTGGTGATGGGATTGGTCCCGGCCCTGGGATGGTGGAAGCCCACCGCCAAGATCCTGCAGGATCTGCTCGCGCTCGGGGTGGGGGCGGTGATCACGGTGGTGGTGCTGCAACGCCAGGCCGGTCTGAACCTGGTCGGTCTGGTGGCCACCTCGGCGGTGCTCACGGCCGTGATCGGTCTCGCCGCCCAGGAAACGCTCAAGGACATGTTCGGGGGGCTGATGATGCAGCTGGATCCGCCTTTCCGCGAAGGGGACTGGATCGAGGTGGGCACCGACAGCGGAACCGTGGACTCCCTCCATCTGATGGACACGGTGCTGCGCAAGACGGATCGGTCCCTGGTGATCCTGCCCAACAGCAAGGTGGTGGATACGCCGATGCGGCGCTTCCCCAAGAACAAGGTGATCGGCAATCGCTTCAGCATCGCGCTGGGCTACGAGATTCCTCCCACCCGCGCCCGGGAGCTGCTGGAGGAGGTGATCCGCCGCCACCCCGAGGTGGTGCCGGAACCGAAAGCGATCGTGTGGATCAGCAGCTACGACGATGCCGTGGTGCGCTACGACCTGATCGCCCACCATCTGGGAGGCACGGAACGCCGCCGCCTGCAGATGCGCAGCGACCTGCTGGAGCAGATCTGGTATGCGCTCGAGCGGGAAGGGTGGACGCTGCCGCTGCCGGTGCGGCAGGTGCGACGGGCCGACCAGGGCCGGGCGGAGGCCCATCCGGCTGCCGACAACCCCTCGCTGACAGCCGAACTGCTGCGCCGCAGCTGGCTGTTCGCCCAGCTGGCCCCGTCCCAGGTGGAGCAGCTCGCCCCTCTGGTGCGCTGCCTGCGCTTCGGACCGCAGGAAACGATCGTGCACGAGGGCGACGAAGGCAATGCCCTCTTTCAGGTGGTGTCAGGGGAAGTGGAAGTGTTCAAGGAGGACGGCAGCCCCTGGGGCCGCTCGGTGGTCGTCCTGGGCACCGACCAGATCTTCGGCGAGATGACCCTCTGCACCGGGGAAACGCGCACCGCCACCGTGCGTGCCCGCGGGGAATGCGTGCTCCTGGAGGTGGAACGCCAGGACCTGCTGCCGCTGGTGGTGGCCGACACCGGCCTGCTGCAGCAGCTCGCGGAGATCGTGTCCCGTCGCCGGGCCGAACTGGAGAAACTCTCCTCCCGGGCTGCCGCCGAACGCGAGACCTCGATCCTGGAGAAGATGCGGCTGCTGTTCACCGACACACCCGAAAGCCTGCTCTGAGCCGGCTCGGGGGCTCCTCGGCTCACCCCTGCAGCAGCTCCTCGCAGCGCCGCTCCCAGTCGCGGGGCGTACCGAGGCCGGCCACCAGAAGCCGGTCGGCCGGTTCATGGCGCAGGCGCAGCTGCCACTGTCGGATCAGATCGGCCCGGTCCATCCAGGCGTCGAGCACGGTGCGCTGGATCGCCTCGCCGTCCCAGCGGCGGCACTGGGCCGCCTCGACGGCCCAACCGAGGAGGTCGTCGAGCTGGAAGGGACGGAACCCGGCGAACACCGGACCATTGGCGGGATCGGCGCCGCTGCGCTGCTCGAGATAGAAGAGCTGCAGCGGATCGGAAAGACCGCAGAACTGGAGCAGGTAGGTCATGCCTGCACTCCCGAATCTTCAGAGAGAACCGGAAATTAGACAGGCTCCACCAGGACGACGTTCCTGGTGAACATTCCGTTGCAAGGCTAACAAGTTAGCAATCGAACTTCGCGAGTGCTAAATGAAGCAAACCCCGGCTCAGACGGCCGCGAGATGCTGTTCACGGGCCGCTCGCACCGCGCCGGCCAGCTCCTCGAGCAGCTCCAGGGTGGTGGGCAGATCGATGCAGGCGTCGGTGATGCTCTGGCCGTAGGTGAGCTGGGAGAGATCCGCAGGGATCTTCTGGTTGCCGGCCACCAGGTGACTCTCCAGCATCACGCCCATGACGTGCACCGAACCGCCCCGCACCTGCTCCGCCAGGGCGTGCAGCACCGAACCCTGCAGGCGGTAATCCTTGTTGGAGTTGCCGTGGCTGCAGTCCACCATCAGCCGGGCCGGCAGCCCATCCTTCGCCAGCTGGGCGGCAGCCTTCTCCACCGCCTCGGCCTGGTAGTTGGGCCCGCCCTTGCCGCCCCGCAGCACCAGGTGGCCGTCGGGGTTGCCGGTGGTGGTCACGATGGCGGCGTGGCCGTTCTCGTTGATGCCCAGGAAATGGTGGGGCCGGGCCGCGGCCTCCATGGCGTTGATCGCCGTGGTGACGCTGCCGTCGGTGCCGTTCTTGAAGCCGATCGGCATCGAGAGGCCCGAGGCCATCTCGCGGTGGGTCTGGCTCTCGGTGGTGCGGGCGCCGATCGCCGTCCAGCTGATCAGGTCGGCGATGTATTGGGGCACCACCGGATCGAGCAGCTCGGTGGCGGCCGGCAGGCCCATCTCCGCCAGGTGCAGCAGCAGGGCGCGAGCCCTGCGCAGACCGGTGTTGATGTCGTAGCTGCCGTCGAGGTGGGGATCGTTGATCATCCCCTTCCAGCCCACGGTGGTGCGCGGCTTCTCGAAGTACACGCGCATCACCACCTCCAGCTCGTCGTGATGACGGCGTTGGGCCTGCACCAGGGCGTCGGCATACTCCTTGGCCGCCTCCACGTCGTGCACCGAGCAGGGACCCACGATCACCAGCAGGCGCTGATCGCCGGCATGCAGGATCGCCTTGATCCGCTCCCGGGCCTGCTGCACGGTGCGGGAGGCCGCCTCACCGATCGGCAGCTCGCGGTGCAGCAGGACCGGCGGCACCAGCGGCCGGGTTTCCACCACGTGGAGGTTGGAGGTGGAGATCATGTGGCGGAACTGGGCGGACGGGCCGGTTTTCCAGCCTATGCGTCCAGCTGGCTGCCTAGGTTCTGGCCGGAACGGCGGCGACCCGCGCATGGACCCCAGCCTCAGCCATCTCAATGCCCGGGGCGAGGTGCACATGGTGGATGTGGCCGGCAAGGCCACCACGGCGCGGGAGGCGGTGGCCGAGGGCTATCTGCGCCTGGCTCCCGAGGCCCTGGCCCTGGTGCGTGAGGGCCGGGCCGGCAAGGGTGACGTGCTGGCGGTGGCCCGGGTGGCGGCGATCCAGGCAGCCAAGCGCACCGCCGACCTGATCCCCCTCTGCCATCCCCTGCCGCTCAGCGGCCTGGAGGTGCGGATCAGCGAGGCCCCGCTGCCCCCAGCCGGCAACATGCCCCCCGGCGTGCCCGCCCCCGTGGGCCTGAGGATCGAGGCCACGGTGCGCACCACCGCCCCCACCGGGGTGGAGATGGAGGCCCTCACGGCCGTGCAGGTGGGGCTGCTCACCCTCTACGACATGCTCAAATCCGCCGACCGCGCCATGACCATCGGCCCGGTGCAGCTGCTGCGCAAACGGGGCGGCCGCAGCGGCGACTGGCAGCGGCCGGGAGAGGAAGCCAATGGCTGACCCCCTGCCCACCGCCGAGCCCTGGGGCCCGGAGGGCCTGCCGCTGGAGCAGGCGCGGGCCCTGATCCTGGCGGGCCTGCAGCCCCTGGGGCTCCGGGAGGACCACCCCCTGGCCGACTGCCTGGGTCGCACCTGCGCCGTGGCGGTGCGGGCTCCGGCGGCGGTGCCGGGATTCCGGGCCTCGATCCTGGATGGCTACGCCATCGCCGATTCGGACGTGCCCCAGGTGGGCAGCCGCTGGCGGGTGGTGGGTCGCTCGGTGGCCGGGCTGCCCCATGCCGGCACCCTGAAGGTCGGCGAAGCGGTGCGCATCCTCACCGGCTCCGTGGTGCCCGAAGGCAGCGGGCGGGTGCTGGCCCAGGAGCTGGTGCAGGTGCGCCAGGAGGAGGCAGGAGCGGTGATCGAACTGGTGCAGCCCTGCGGCGCCAACCCCTGGATCCGCCAGCCCGAGGAGGAGGCCAGCCCGGGGGAGGAGCTGGTGCCGGCGGGCCGGCGGCTGGGGGTGGCCGAGCTGGGCCGGCTGGCCAGCTGCGGCGTGCAGCGCCTGAGCGTGACGGCACGGCCGCAGATCGGGCTGCTGATCAGCGGCGACGAACTGCTGCCTCCCGGTGCACCCCGGGGTCCCGGGCAGATCTGGGAAAGCAGTTCCGCCCTGCTCACGGCGCTGCTGACGCGCCTGGGGTACGGGGTCTGTGAGCAGCGGGTGGTGGTGGACCAGCCGGAGCCCCTACGAGCGGCCCTGCTGGAGCTGGCGGAGCGCTGCGATGTGGTGGTCAGCACCGGCGGCGTCTCCGCCGGGGACAGCGACTGGATCCGCCCCCTGGTGGCGGAGCTGGGGCAGGTGCGCTTCTGGAAGCTGTTCCTGCGCCCGGGGCGCCCGTTCGCCTGGGGGCAGGTGGCGGGCACGCCATTCTTCGGCCTGCCGGGCAATCCGGTGGCCGCGGCCGTCACGGCTTTGCAGCTGCTCTGGCCGACCCTGCAGCGGCTGGAGGGAGCGGAGCTGCAGCTGCTGCCGCGACTGAGAGTGCGGCTGGAGGCGCCGCTGAAGCGGGGCTCCGGCCGGCCGGAACTGGCCCGCGCCCGGCTGGCCGTGGCCGCCGATGGGGCCCTGCTGGCGCGGGTGGAAGGCTCCCAGGCGTCCTCGCGCGTCGGCTCGCTCCAGGGCGCCGATCTGCTGCTGGAGATCCCGGCGGAGCTGGGGGCGCTGGAGGCGGGCACCGAGCTGTGGGCGCAGCTGCTGCGGCTGCCGATTCTCTGAGGCCACTGGCCCTGAAGTCGGCCGGGTTCCGGGTGACCACCACCAGGTTGTGCCCCAGCGGCGTGGCGGCGATCGGCCATCCCGCAGGGAGTGGGGGTCGGCTCTGCAGCCGCTGGAACCTTCAGTGTCCGGGCTACAGAATCGGGTGGATCCTGCGGCCCTCAGTGATCGGAATCAGAGGCCCATCCAACCCGGCCCAGCGATGCCCAGCCACACCCTCAGCGAAACCGACATCTGCGACCGCTTCATCACGCCGGCCCTGCGCCAGGCGGGCTGGCTGAAGGAGCGGATCCTGCGGGAGCACTCGTTCACCGATGGGCGCATCCTTGTGCGCGGGCGGCTGGTGAGCCGTGGGCGCCGCCGCCGTGCCGACTACCTGCTGCTCCATGAAGGCGTGCCCATGGCGGTGATCGAAGCCAAGGACAATTCCCACGCGGTGGGCGATGGGATGCAGCAGGCGTTGGCCTATGCCGAGGCCCTGCACACGCCCTTTGTGTTCGCCAGCAACGGCGATGGCTTCGTGCTGCACGACCGCACGGGGCTGAGCGAGCAGCGCGAGACCCGGCTCAGCCTGGAGGCGTTCCCGGCGCCGGAGGAGCTCTGGCGCCGCTACTGCCGCTGGAAGAGTCTCAACGAGGAGCAGCAGCGGGTGGCCCGGCAGCCGTACTACGACAGCGGCCAGCGCAAGGAACCGCGCTACTACCAGCGCACCGCCATCCAGGAGGTGGTGGAGGCGATCGCCAAGGGGCAGAAGCGGCTGCTGCTGGTGATGGCCACCGGCACCGGCAAAACGTTCGTGGCCTTTCAGATCATCTGGCGGCTGTGGAAGGCGAAGTGCACGAAGCGGGTGCTGTTCCTGGCGGATCGCAACGTGCTGGTGAATCAGACGATGACCAACGACTTCCGGCCGTTCGCCGGGGCGATGGCGAAGCTGAGCACCAGCTCCAACACGATCGAGAAGGCCGATGGCTCGCTGGAGGAGCTGCCGCTGGCGCTGGATCGCCAGCGGCGCATCGATCCCTCCTACGAGATTTATCTGGGCCTGTATCAGTCGCTCACGGGCCCGGAGGAGCGCCAGAAGCTGTATCGCGACTTCTCGCCCGATTTCTTTGATCTGATCGTGGTGGATGAATGCCACCGCGGCAGTGCCGCCGAGGATTCGGCCTGGCGCGAGATTCTCGCCCACTTCAGCAGCGCCGCCCAGCTGGGACTCACCGCCACACCGAAGGAAACCAAGTATGTGTCGAACATTCACTACTTCGGAGAACCGATCTACAGCTATTCGCTGCGCCAGGGCATCCGCGATGGCTTCCTGGCGCCCTACAAGGTGATCCGCGTGCATCTCGATGTGGATGTGCAGGGCTACCGGCCCAGGCGGGGCGAAGTGGATGAACACGGCCGTGAGATTGAGGATCGCGAATACAACCAGAAAGACTTCGACCGCGTGCTGGTGATCGATGAGCGCACCCGCCGTGTGGCCCGCTGGATCACGGAGTACCTGAAGGCCAGCGGCGATCGCTTCCAACCCACGATCGTGTTCTGCGTGGATACCGAGCACGCCCTGCTGATGCGCCAGGCCCTGATCAACGAGAACCAGGATCTCATCGGCCAGCACCCCAGTTATGTGGTGCGCATCACCGGCAACGACACGGAAGGCATGCTGCAGCTCGACAACTTCATCGATCCACTCAAGCCGATGCCGGTGATCGTGACCACCTCACGGCTACTGTCCACCGGCGTGGATGTGCAGACCTGCAAGCTGATCGTGCTCGATCGCGAGGTGGGCTCGATGACCGAGTTCAAGCAGATCGTGGGCCGCGGCACCCGCCTGCATGCCGACACCGACAAGTATTACTTCACGCTGGCGGATTTCCGCCAGGCCACGAAGCACTTCGCCGATCCAGATTTTGATGGGCTGCCCATCCAGGATGAGGAATGGGACGAGAACCACAGACGCACGGATCACCTGGACAACGATCAACCAGTCGACGATCCCGATGAACTCGATCCCGACGCGACAGACGATGGGGAAGAAGAAAGCGTGCTCATTGGCGATCCCGATGCGCCGGAGGACCCGGGTCTGGAGCTGGGCCAAGCCGGCGAACCGCGCCGCAAGTACTACATCAAGGGACGGCCGGTGCTGGTGCTCACCGAGCGGGTGGAGTACCTCGATGAGCAGGGCAAGCTGGTCACCGAATCGCTGCGCGACTACAGCCGCCGGCTGGTGCGGCAGCAGTACGCCGATCTCGATGGCTTCCTGCGCCGCTGGCGCGGCGAGGAACGCAAGCAGGTGATCCTGAAGGAGCTGGCTGAGGAGGGCCTGTTGCTGGAGGCGCTGCAGGAGGAGGTGGGCCGGGAGCTCGATCCGTTCGATCTGATCTGCCACATCGCCTACGACCAGCCGCCGCTCAGCCGCGCCCAGCGGGCGGCCCGCCTGCGCCGGGATGTGTTCAGCCGCTACGGTCCCCAGGCGCGGGCGGTGCTGGAGGCTCTGCTGGAGAAGTACGCAACCGAGGGCGTGGTCGACGACCTCGACAACGTGAAGATTCTGCGGATCCCGCCGTTCAGCCAGATGGGCACGTTGGTGGAACTGGTGGGCGAATTCGGCGGCAAGGCCGGCTTCGAGCGGGCCGTGCATGCGCTGCAGGCCGAGCTCTACCCGGAGGCTGCCTGACCATGGCGACATCAGCACGAACAGCCGTGAAGGCGATTCAGGACATCATGCGCAAGGACGTGGGCGTCGACGGCGATGCCCAGCGCCTGTCGCAGCTGTGCTGGCTGTTCTTCCTCAAGATCATCGACGACCAGGACCAGGCCCTGGAACTCAGCGAAGACGACTACCGCTCACCGCTGCCGGAGCATCTGCAGTGGCGCAACTGGGCCGCCGATCCGCAGGGGATCACTGGTGATGATCTGCTGGAGTTCATCAACCAGGAGCTGTTTCCCTACCTGAAGGAGATGCCGCTGCGGGGTTCCCACCCCGAGCGGGGGCAGGTGGTGCGCGAGGTGTTCACCGATGCCTACAACTACATGAAGTCGGGCCAGCTGCTGCGGCAGGTGATCAACAAGGTGGAGGGCATCGATTTCAACAACCTCGCCGACCGCAAGCATTTCGGCGATGTGTATGAGCAGCTGCTCAATGATCTGCAGAGCGCCGGCAATGCCGGCGAGTACTACACGCCTCGGGGCGTCACCAGCTTCATGGTGGATCGCATCGATCCCAAACCGGGCGAGATGCTGCTGGATACTTCCGGCGGCACGGGAGGCTTCGTCACCTGCTCGATCCGCCACATGCGCGAGCGCTATGTGAAGACGCTTGCCGATGAACAGGCGATGCAGGCGGGGCTGCGGCTGATCGAGAAGAAGCCGCTGCCGTTCATGCTGTGTGTCACCAACGAACAAGGATAGATCGCGCGTAAGCCGCGATCTTATCCAGTTGTTGGACT
>JANWUS010000047.1 GCA_024958715.1 Cyanobium sp. FGCU52
CCCACTCCAGGTGGAGCCTCCTGACGCGGTCATCCATCCACTGCCGGGCACTACTACTGCTCGACTTGGCGCACCTCTCGGTGCGACACAAGGAAGGCCTCAATCCAGTCGTGGTGGCACTTCTGATTGATCCGATCGGCAATGGTCACCGCCTCCTCGGGAACTTGGAACCGTTTGCGGAAGGCCCGGGTGAGGCTCTCCAGCTGGGGCCTGGGCAGGGCCCGCAGGCTGGTATGGAGGTGCCGGATCGTTTCGGCATCCAGGGTCTGCTGGCCTGGATCAGCCGGGGCTGATGGCTGGGCAGTGGAGGCCGCGGCCTGGGTGTGGGCTGGGGCCGGGGATGGACCGCCGGCAGCAGGAGCGCCAGCCGCCGGCCGGCTCACGGGAGGCCGCTGGGCTCCATCACCCTGGCCCGCTGCGCTGCTGACCTGCCGCTGCGCTTTGTCATAGAGGGCGAGGCCAAACGGGTTCCCGAAGGTCATCAGCGCTCGCTTCATGGCGTCGGTCTCGGCCTCCTTGAGGGCGGACTCGTGGGCCTGGCCCAGGTCCACATCAATACCGTGACCGGCACCACTGCCCTCGCGGATCAAGGGCGTCAGTCCACCGGCGGTGACGGTGACGCGCACGCGGGCGGTGTAGGTGACGCCCCAGCCGGGTTTCTGGTCCCGGCCGATGGTGCGTTCGGCCTGGGCGACACAGCGGACGGCGATGGTCTGGCGCTGCCAGCCATCGAAGCCGAAGATACGGTTGGCCTCAGCCACGGCAAACCACCCCTCGACATACGCGACCTTGCCGCGGCCCTGCTCCCGCTGGCGGACGTTGGCTCGATCGAGGGGGGCGGAAAGTGCACCGAGCTGCTCGGGGGAGAAGCCTGGGGGCGTGGCCTGAGGGACTGAGCCAGCTTCTGGTGGGGCCTCTTCTGCGCGGTCAGCAGAGCGGATCAGCTCCAGGGCCGATGGAGGCCGCTGGCTGGGTCGAGGAGGAGCGGGGCGGCTGGTGGTGCGGGCCCCGTTGGTGGAAGGCGCGGCGACGGTCATGGCGATGGAAGCGAATGGTGTGGGGGGAAGAGGAAGGGGCCCGGATGCAGCACCGGAACCCCTTGCAAGGGGGCTTTGCCCCCTCAGCAGATGCGCCAGGAGCGGCGGGAGATGAGTTGGGCGCCGGTGATCTGCTGGCCGGCTTTGAGGGCCTCTTTGATGGCGGCCTTGTCCGGCTTGCTGGTGGTGGTGACGCTCAACCACGCAGGACCGAGGGCCTGCTCGTCGTTGATCTCAACGGCCTGGGACTTGCGGGAGCTGAGCTCGTGGTTCGGGAACGAGAACCGGGTGGCCGAGGGCTGCAGCTGGGTGAGGACAAACACCAGCGACTCCTCCAGGGCGTCGGCCCGGCTGGCATCGGAGCGGGAGAGATCGGTGAGGCGCTTGGCCTGCTGCTGGCGGTAGGCGGCCTGGCCGCGGAGGTGCTCGATCACCCAGCAGGTGGCATCGGCCTTGGCGGCCAGGGCCGCCTTGTTGCCCTCATCGGCAAGCAGGGCGGCCTCCAGCTCCGTGATGGCCTGCTGGCGTTCTTCTGGCTCGTCGCTTTCGAGGCGCTGGGCCAGCAGGCCGATGGCAGTGGTGAGCTCCTGGGCCTCGATGCCCAGCTGCCAGAGGGAACCGGTGCGCTGGAGGGTGCACGAAGGCCCGGCGGCCTGGGGGAGAGATGGGGAGTGAGGAACGGCGGGGGCAGTGAGAACGGCCATGGGGTGGTGAATGGGAACGAGGAACAAGAGGAGCGGGGCGGCAGATGCCGCTCAGGCGGCGAGGGGCTCCGGCGAGAACGGCGGCGGCACTTCCATCACCACCACCGGCACCGGCGAGCGGGAGGAATAGCGGCGGGCCTGTTGCACCAGCGAGGCCGTGCCTGGCCCACCGGGGAAGGCGATCACCAGCACCGAGGCGCTGAACGCCGGGGAGGTGTGGGCCTGGGCCTCCACCAGGGCCTGCTCGAGAAGGCGCCGATTGCGGATGGGGCCGGCGCAGCGGCCATAACGGCGCCACTCGGCATCGAGGGACTGAACGCGCCAGCCGAGCTGGTGGGCAGCGCGGCCGATGGCTTGATCGGCGCCACGGGCACCGCCATGGAGCAGCAGATGGACGGCACGACCACCGCTGCGCTGGAGCAGGGCGGAGGCGATGCGCTCCTGGGGCCAGACGAGATCACGGCCACCAGCGGCGACGATGACGACCGAGCGACAGGCCACCACCGGCGGCGGCAACAGGCCAGCCAGAGGCAATGCAGCGGCCTGGGCCACTGCAGCAGAGGACAAGCTCATGGGCTACAGAGCAAACGAACGGGGCAAGTTGTCCGAGGATTTCTGATTCAGACGGTGCCGCAGGCGATGGGCTCGGGGCCTTTGGCGCAGTCTTTATTCTACCAGTACAAACGCACTGAGCGGCAGGCAGAGCCGTTGTGGGGCAATGGATCTACGCAAAGCAAAGGCATACGCTGACGGATCGGAAAGCTGATAAACAGACCCACCAGATTCAGCGCCAAGCAACCAGCTGGCCGCGCAGCCGCGCGAGGAAACGTGGGGCCTCCCTCTATGACGCGAGCGAAGGCCCGGCCACCGCAGCCGCGGGAGAGCAGCCCTGCCTGCCACCCCAACACCGGCCCCGGAGCGGAGGACGGCCGCTGCCGACCGGAGCCCTGCGGGGCTGACAGCCCCTCGAAGCGACTGATTTCGGCTTCTTGTCAGGCCTCATCGGCAGGAAGCTGTCCACTGGATCCCGGCCTGGGTCAGGGCTGCATCCACAACCTCGTCACCGCACCAGCGGCTGTAGGCCGCCAGGTGCGTCTGAACGCTGTGGCCCATCAGGGTGGCCGCGACTTTTGGCGCAAGCCCCAGGACGACATGGGCACGATGCGCGTAGGCATGGCGCAGGCTGTAAGGGACCAGCTTTTCGCCCATGGAGGTGTAGGTGTTCCGCAGCTCCTGCCACCTCCT
Source organism: Cyanobium sp. FGCU52 (assembly GCA_024958715.1). Taxonomy (GTDB): domain Bacteria; phylum Cyanobacteriota; class Cyanobacteriia; order PCC-6307; family Cyanobiaceae; genus Cyanobium. Next base: position 2,987 of record JANWUS010000047.1, read on the forward strand.
ACGTCGCTTGAGGTAGGTGGCCAGGGCCTCGCCGCTTTCGCCAGCTCGTAGAGGCGGCATCCGTTCAGGATCAAAGCGATTCAGCAGGTCCCACCCTGCTGCCCATTCATCGCAGGGCAGAAGTCGCAGGTTCCGCGGTGGGGTTGAGCCGCGGCTCGCAACCTTGCGGTAGCTGCAGTGAAGCTGATCGCCACGCCGCTCCAGGTGACGCAATTCCTCGGGACGTAGGCCAAAGGCGGCCACCAACTGGAACGCCAGCCGCCACCGGGGATCAGGGATGTCATCGACCATCTCGAGGATGTGCCGCACCTCGATTGGGGTTGTGCGGTTGATCTCGACCCTCTTTCTTCCGACGTAGGGACTCAGATCCAACGGTGGTGCCCAACAGTCCGGTATCCGCTCCCCATCAACGGCCCAGCGGAGCAGCGCCGCGGTCTGCTGAACCTGCATCTGCCGACCTCGGGCTCCAGGCTGCTGGGACCAGCGACTGATCACTGCATCGAGCAGCTGGCGCGACTGGCTCGGTGCCGGATGCCTCTGCATCACGGCAATGACTTCGCGCATCCGTGGCTGCCAGATCTTGCCCCACGTGCTGCTCTTCAGTTCTCCACTGCTGATCTTGCGTTCGCGGTAGCTCTCGATCAGTGCAGGCCAGTTGATCGGACCATCAGGATCTGGATCCAGCGACGGCTCGGTCTCAGCTGGGCAGTTTGCATTGATCGTCTCTTTCTCTGTGTCCTGGCCTCCCAGGTGCAGCTGCAGGGCTTGGTCGAGGGGCGTCCCCGCCACGAAGGCTTCTCTTGCTGCAACCGCCGCCGCTGCAATGTCCTCGGCATGAGCCGCCGACCAGGGCCAGCCCATCAGCACCTGGCGCTGCTTTCCATCCCCAGCGCCGGCCGTGACCCGCAGCCTGGCCCTCCCTCTGTAGGGACTGACAGACCACCCTCGCGAGAACCCCCGCGCCTGCATCCTCAGGGCCAGTAGGGCGCTCACGGGATCGGGCTTTCTGGCGGGCGCCGAGCGGGCCATGCGCGGGAGGGGGCGGAACTGCTCACAGGTGTGAGCAGAAGTGTGAGCAGTTTGCCCTCAGAGCTTGGCACGGGTGGGCAGGGGCAGTCAGCGGCATCCATCCTGAAAGCCGTTGCCCTGGCTGGGATTTGGGGCAAATTCAAGCCCCTGATTGAAACGCCCCCTGATGGATTCGAACCATCGACCGGCTGCTTAGAAGGCAGCTGCTCTATCCGGCTGAGCTAAGGGAGCCTGGGCGAACCGTTGGGGGGCCCACCCCATGATGCCGTGTCCGCCCGCCAGGTTCTGTGCCTGCCGACGGGGAGGGATGCCTACAGTGCCCAATCGTGCGGACAGCGACGCTATGGCGGCCACCCGGCTGAGCGAGGGCCAGAAAGCCGAGATCGTGGCCCGCTTCCGGGAAGGGGAGAGCAGCCAGGACCTGGCCGCTGCCTTCGCCTGCAGTGCGGCCACCGTCACCCGGGTGGTGAAGGGAGCCCTGTCCGCCGACGACTACGAGCGTCTCAAAGGTCAGCGGGGGCGCAGGAGCAGGGCGATTGAGGAGCCGGCAGCCACGGCGGAACCGCAGGCCGTCACCACCGTGGTGGAGGTCGAGTTTGAGCCGGTGGAGGGTCCGGCACCTGCGGAGGCTTCGGCACCTGCGGAGGCTTCAGAGCCGTTGAGGGCTCTGGAAGTGGATGCCTTCCCGCCTGCTCCGGCCGCCCGCGGCAACCTGGAGCTGCCGGACACCGAAGACGACGGCCTGCCCGGCTCCACCAGTGAACTGGCCATCGACGACGCCGATGACTTCGGCGACGACGACGACGACTTCGCCGACGACGAAGGAGCCGACGGGGACGGTGGCACCTTCACGCCGATCCCGGTGGCCCTCGGCCTCGACGACCACACGGTGAGCGAGGCCAGGCCGCTGGTGGGGGCCGCCCTGCCGGACAGTGCCTACATGCTCGTGGACAAGACGGTGGAACTGCAGGCCCGTCCCCTGAGCGAATTCCCCGAGCTCGGCCGTCTTCCCCCCGGCGAGGAGGCGCGGCAGGCGCTGGTGGTGTACGTGAACCCGCGGCAGGCCAAGCGCCAGTGCGGCCGCACCCAGCGGGTGATCAAGCTGCCCGATACCAGCCTGCTCGAGCGCACGGCGCCCTATCTGCTGGCCCAGGGGATCAGCCGGGTGGTGATCGAAGGGGCGCTCTATGCCCTGCCCGGCTCCTGAAGGTCAGGGCCGTGCTGTTCCCCATTGACGACATCTTCACGCAGGGTCGGCTAGAGGAACGCCCATGATTTCATTCCCCGCCGACGGAGCGCTTGCGGCCTTCGGCTCCAGTCTCACGGCCATCACCCTGGCGGAACTGGGCGACAAGACGTTCTTCATGGCGCTGATCCTGGCAGCGCGCCATCGGCCGCGCTGGGTGTTCATCGGATCCTTCGCCGCCCTGGCGGCAGTGACGCTGATCTCCCTCGGCCTCGGCTACGGCCTCAGGGAACTTCTGCCCACCGCCGTGATGCTCTGGCTGGCCACGGCGCTGTTCCTGGGCTTCGGCCTGCGGCTGCTGCTGGCGGCCCAGCGGATGAGCGCCGATTCCGCCACCGAGGAGGCCGCCGAGGCGGAGGAAACGGTGAACCTGGCCGAGAGTCGCACTCTGGTGCGCACGCCGGAGCAGGTGATCCGCGAAGCCTTCGTGCTGGTGTTCCTGGCTGAACTGGGCGACCGCACTCAGTTCACCACCATCTTCCTGGCCACCGCCCCGGCCTTCACCTTCGCCGGTCTGCTGGCCGGCACCCTGCTGGGCCATGCCCTGGTCACCTGGCTGGCGGTGGGCGCCGGTCGCTGGATCGGAGGCCGCCTGAGCGAGCGCCTGCTCTACCGGCTGAGCGGCGGCCTTTTCCTGGTGTTCGGCCTGTTCTCCCTGCGCCAGGCCCTGGGCTGAGGCCGGTTTCAGGCGTCGTCGTCCGGGCTGCGGCCCGCCAGCAGGGCCACGGCGCTGCCGCCGCTGACCACGCCCAGGGCCAGGGCGATCCCCACCAGGAAGCCGCTTGGCAGCGGCGCGGTGCTTCCGATTCCCAGCTGCAGGCGGGGGCGGTCGCCCAGGTTCTGGGCGCCGAGGCTGAGGGCCACCAGCAGCAGCGAAGCGCCCACCAGGCTGCCCAGGAGGAGTCGCAGGCGCAGCAGCATGGTGGGGTGAACCCGGTCGGTCCTCAGTCTGCCGCGCCATCGGCGGCGTGTTCGCCAGCATCTCCGCTAGCATGGAGCAGGGCATAGAGCTCGCGGCGGCTGTGGCCGCTGCGGCTGGCCAGCTCCCGGGTGGCCTCCTTGCTGCTGAGGCCCGAGGCCACCAGCGCCCGCAACTCCGCCCGCAGCTCGGCCGCCTCCCACACCGGCGCCGCCGCCGCCGGAGCACCGCCGAGCACCAGGGTGCATTCCCCCTGGGGCGGGGTGGCGCGGAAGTGGGCCAGGGCGGCGGCCACCGAGGGGCCCACCTGCTGCTCATGGCGCTTGGTGAGTTCGCGGGCCACCTGCAGGGGGCGATCGCCCAGCACCGCCAGCAGGTCCTCGAGCAGGGCCACCAGGCGGTGGGGCGCCTCGAACAGCACGATCGTGCGTTCCTCCCGTGCCAGCTCCGCCAGGGCGCGGCGGCGGGCGGCGGAGCGGGGCGGCAGGAAGCCCTCGAAGCAGAAGCGTGCGGTGGGCAGGCCGCTGCTCACCAGGGCCGTGGTCACGGCGCAGGGACCGGGCACGCAGATCACCGGATGGCCGGCGGCCCTGGCGGCGGCCACCAGGGATTCGCCCGGATCCGAGATCCCGGGCAGGCCCGCGTCGCTGATCACGGCCACCGCCTCGCCGGCCGCCAGCGCCGCCAGCAGCTGGGGTTCGCGGGCGCTCTGGTTGTGCTGATGGAAGCTCATCAGCCGGCCGCGGATGCCGAGGCCGTGCAGCAGCAGGCCGCTGCGGCGGGTGTCCTCACAGGCGATGCGATCGACGCCCTCCAGCACCCGCCTGGCCCGCGGCGAGAAGTCGTCGCGGTTGCCGATCGGCGTGCCCACCAGGTACAGCACCCCCCCGGCCGGTTCGGCCCCCGGGCCCGCGGCCGGGTTCGGGGGCGGCGTCGGGCCCGGTGTCGGCTGCGGCGGGTCCTGCACAATGCTCGTTTGCCTGCTCCCATGATGGCGGCTGCCCCTCTCCTGCCCGCCGGTGTCGACCGGGACGCGCTGCTGACGGAACTGCGGCGGCTGGCCTGGGGGGCGGCCGACATCCTGCGCGCCTATGCCCGCGGCGAGGTGCCCCCCCATGGCTTCCCGCCGGCCCTGAGCGTGGATGACGGCGGCGAGGGACCGGTGAGCGCGGCGGATCTGGCGGTGAACCGCTGGCTGCTGGATGGGCTCGGCCAGGCCTTCCCCGCAGCCGACTGGACCCTCCTGAGCGAGGAGACCGCCAAGGAGCAGCTCACGGCCGGCGAACCGCTGGCGGCGGAGTGGCTGTGGATCCTCGATCCCCTCGATGGCACCAAGGACTTCCTGCAGGGCACCGGCGAATACGCCGTGCATCTGGCCCTGGTGCACGGGGGCTCCCCGGTGCTCGGGGTGGTGCTGCTGCCGGAGCTGGAGGAGCTGTGGTTAGGCCTTCTGGGCGCGGGCACGGCGGGGGAGGCGTGGCGCGAGAACCGGGCGGGGGAGCGCTTCGCTCCCAGCCTCAGCCGCCGCAGCGCGCTCGGGGATCTGCTGCTGGTGGCGAGCCGCAACCATCGCGACGGGCGGCTCGAGCAGCTGCTGGCGGATCTGGACCTGGGCGGCACCCTCGCGATGGGCAGCGTGGGCGGCAAGGTGGCCACGATCCTGCGGGGGGAGACCGATCTCTACATCTCCCTCTCGGGCCGGAGTGCCCCGAAGGACTGGGACATGGCTGCTCCGGAAGCGGTGCTGCGCGCGGCCGGCGGCGCCTTCAGCCATGCCGATGGCCGCAGCCTCACCTACAACAGCGGCGATGTCCGGCAGGCGGGTTGCCTGATCGCCAGCCATGGGCCTGCCCATGCGCAGCTCTGCAGCCGCGCCACTGCCGCATTGGCGCGGATCGACCCCGGCTTTTCCGTCTGAACCCTAAGGCGACTCTCACTTTGTTCTAAGGTGTGGCTCTTCGCTTTCGGCGTTGTGCTCGGCTGGTTGTTGAGAAGCTCAAGGCCCCGCCCATCTGTCCAGCCCCGGGTCCGTGTCCCCCGTGCTGAAGCCCGCCGCACCCCACCCCTCTCGCTGGTGGGCGCCCGGCTTGAGTGCGGCCCCGACCAGGTGATCAGCGGTCAGCTCTGGGACATCAGCCGCTCAGGCGCGGCAGTGTGCTTCAGGGGCACGGCTGCCCTTGCCCAGGGACAGGAGGCGCGGCTGATGCTCCGCCCTCGCCACGGGGATGAGGAGGTGACCATCCCGGCCCGGGTGCGCTGGGTGGATGGCCGGCAGGGGCCCACCTTCGTGGGCCTGCACTTCGGTGAAGCCCCCCTGGCCCCAGGCAGCTTCCTCGATACCTTCCTGAACCCCCAGGCGGCTTGAGCCGGAGGGCTTGAGGCTCCTGGGTTGAGCCGCCCCCGAGAGGGCGGCCGCCTGCCGGCCCCTCAGACGGGAGCGGGTTCCTGCTGGGGAACGCCGCGCAGGGTGAGGTTGATGCGGCCGCGGTTGTCGATCTCGCGCACCCGCACCGTGACCTGATCGCCCACGTTCACCACGTCTTCCACCTTCTCCACCCGCGCTTCGCTGAGCTGGGAGATGTGGATCATGCCCTCCTTGCCGGGGAGGATCTCCACGAAGGCCCCGATCGGGATCACGCGGGTGACGGCACCGCTGAACACCTCGCCCTCGCTGACGCGGCGGGTGAGGCCCTCGATGATGCGCTGGGCTTCCTCGGCGGCGGCACCGTCGTGGCTGGCGATCGTGACGATGCCGCCGTCCTCGATGTCGATCTTGGTGTTGGTGCGCTCGGTGATGCCCTTGATCGTGCGGCCGCCGGGGCCGATCACGGTGCCGATCAGTTCCGGATCGATGCGGAAGCTGAGCAGGCGCGGGGCGTGGGGCGAGAGGGTGTCGCGGGGCTTGTCGATCGCCTCGAGCATCTTCTCGAGGATGTGCAGACGGGCAGGACGGGCCTGGTTGATCGCCTCGGCCACGGTTTTCACGGCCAGGCCGGTGATCTTCATGTCCATCTGCAGGGCGGTGATGCCCTTCTCGGTGCCGGCCACCTTGAAGTCCATGTCACCGAGGAAGTCCTCGATCCCCTGGATGTCGGTGAGGATGCGCACCTCCTCGCCCTCCTTGATCAGACCCATGGCGGCGCCGCTCACCGGCGCCTTGAGGGGAACGCCGGCATCCATCAGGGCCAGGGTGCTGCCGCACACCGAACCCATCGAGGTGGAGCCGTTGGAGCTGAGGCACTCCGACACCACGCGCAGCACGTAGGGGAAGGATTCCTTGCTGGGCAGCACCGGCACCAGGGCCCGCTCGGCCAGGGCGCCGTGGCCGATCTCGCGGCGGCCGGGGGAGCGCATCGGCCGGGTCTCGCCCACGGAATAGGGCGGGAAGTTGTAGTGATGGAGATAGGTTTTCTCGTTGGACGGGTTGAGGTCGTCCATCTCCTGGGCGTCGCTCGGGGTGCCGAGGGTGGCGCAGGAGAGCACCTGGGTGAGGCCGCGCTGGAACAGGCCCGACCCGTGCACGCGCCTGGGCAGCACGCCGGCGGCAGCCTGGATCGGCCGCACCTCGTCGAGCTTGCGGCCGTCGACGCGCTTGCCCTCCTTGAGGATCTGCTGGCGCATCAGCTTCTTGGTGAGGCTCTTGTAGCTGTTGCCCAGGGCCTTGCCGTTGCTGGTGACGGCCACCTTCACGGCGTCGTCGTCCTTGAGGGCGGTGATCTTCTCGGCCGCGGCGGCCTTGATGGCGTCGAGCTTCTCGTCGCGCTCGGATTTCGTCTGCGAGAACTGCTTGAGCACCTCACCGATGTCCTTGGCGCACTGCTTCTCAAGGAAGGCCGGCAGGGCCTCGTCTTCGCTGCGGGCTTCGGGCAGCACCTGCTCGATGCCGAGCTCCTTGATCAGGTTGAGCTGGGCCTTGATCAGTTCGCCCACCGCTTCGTAGCCGAAGTCGATGGCCTCGATCACATCCTGCTCGGGCAGCTGGTTGCCGCCGGCTTCCACCATGATCACGCCCTCGGGGGTGCCGGCCACCACCAGGTCGAGGTCGGAGCGCTCGATCTCGCGGTAGCTGGGGTTGAGCACGAAGTCGTCGCCGAGCAGGCCCACGCGCACGGCGGCCATCGGGCCGTGGAAGGGGATCTTCGCCAGCAGGGTGGCCATCGAGGCGCCGGTCACCGCCAGCACGTCGGGCGGAACCCGCTCATCGAGGGAGAGGCAGGTGGCCACGATCTGCAGGTCGTCCCGCATCCAGGAGGGAAACAGGGGCCGCATCGGGCGGTCGATCAGGCGGGCGATCAGGGTGGCCCGCTCGGGGGGGCGGCTCTCGCGCCGCATGAAGCTGCCGGGGATGCGACCGGCGGCGTAGAGCCGCTCCTCGTAGTCGCAGATCAGGGGCAGGAAGTCGATGCCTTCGCGGGGGTTCGAGCGGGTGGCGGTGACCAACACCGCGGTGTCACCGCATTCGACAAGCACCGAGCCCCCGGCCTGGGGGGCGAAACGACCGGTGGTCAGCCGGATCTCCCGACCATCGAAGGAGATCGACTGCGTTTGTCCTTGCACTGGGCTTTATGTCCGTTTTTTGTCTGTTCCATCCTGCCACCCAGCCTTCACGGCCGCCGGGAGCCACCAGAACGAAGCCGCTGCCGGTGGTCTCCCTCGACCCGCCGGCAGCGGCTTGCGAGGGGAGAGCGGGAGGCGGTGCCCCCCGGGCCGACTCACCAGCTGGACTTGACCACACCGGGCAGTTCGCCCTTGTGGGCGCGCTCGCGCAGCTGGTTGCGGCAGAGGCCGAAATCGCGGTACACACCGCGGGGCTTGCCGGTGGCCCAGCAGCGGTTGCGCACGCGGATCGGGGCGCTGTTGCGGGGCAGGTTCTGGATCTTGCGGTGGATCTCCAGGCGCTCCATCGGATCGGCCGCGGCCTCGAAGGCCGCCTTGAGGGCGGCGCGCTTGGCGGCGAAGCGCTCCACCATCTTCTTGCGCTTCACATCGCGCGCGATCATCGACTTCTTCGCCATGCGGCTGGAGGTTGAACCAAAAGGAGTTTTTGATCCTACCTGTCGGGGTGGAGGGGGCCCCGCGACGCCCTCAGCGCCCGAGCCACTGCTGAATCGCCGGCAGCTGGCTCGTGTCCTTCACGATCAGCACGAGGCTGAGACCCACCAGGAACACGAAGCCCGACTGCAGGAAGGCGGCCTGGAAGCGCTCGGGCAGGGGCCGGCCCCGCAGGCCCTCAAGCAGCAGCAGCACGAACTGACCGCCATCGAGCAGGGGCAGGGGCAGGGCGTTGAGCACCGCCAGGTTGATCGAGATCAGGGCGGTGAACAGGAAAAGGCTGCCGCCGCCCTGGTGGGCGAGGGAGGCGCCCATCTCCACGATCTTCACCGGCCCCGACACCTGGGGGGCGGTTTCGCCGAAGTGGGTGAGCAGGGTGGCGAAGCCGTCGATGGTGCGGCCGAGCAGCAGGGCCAGGTCGCGGTTGGCGCGGCGGATCGGCTCGAGCGGCCCGCGGGGGGCGCGGAAGTGCTCGCTGCCGTTGGGCTGGAGCTGGGCGCCGATGCGGCCGGTGCCGCCCAGATCGGCGGGGGTGAGGTGCACTTGCAGCGGAGCGCCGTCGCGCTCGGCCTCCACGGCCAGGCTGAGGCCCGGGGAGCGGCGGATGCGCTCCACCAACTGGGTCACCGCCTCCTGGCCTCCGGCCAGGCGGGCACCTTCCACGCCCAGGATGCGATCTCCGCTGCGCAGGCCCGCGGCCGCCGCCGGCTGCCCGCTCTGCACGCCGGACACCAGCACGCCGGGGCTGGCGCTGAAGCCGTCGGGGATGCCCATCACCACCCCCTGGGCCACGAGCACGGCCCAGGCGAGCAGCAGGTTGGCGATCACGCCGGCGGCGATCACCAGGGCCCGCTGGGGCAGGGGGCGGTTGCGCAGCAGGTCGGGGTCGTCGGCGGGGATGGGGCTGTCCTCGTCGTCGTCGGGGAAGGCGACGTAGCCGCCGAGGGGCAGGGCGCGCAGGGCGAACAGCACGCCGCGGTGGCGGCGCTGCAGCAGCACCGGCCCGAAGCCGATCGAGAAACCGCTCACCCGGATGCCCTGGAGCGTGGCGGCAAGGAAGTGGCCGGCCTCGTGCACCACGATCAACCCCGCGAGGATCGCCAGCGCGATGAGCACACCCATGCCGGACCCTTCCATCAATCGCAACATTCTGGAGGCTGGCGGTGAGCCCCCGGGGGATCAGGCCTCCGGCCCGATCCGATCGCGGCCGAAGTAGGGCACCAGGGCCGCCGGCAGGTGCACGCTGCCATCGGCCTGCTGCCCCTGCTCCAGCAGGGCGGCCATGGTGCGGCCGATCGCCAGGCCGCTGCCGTTGAGGGTGTGCACCAGGCGGGTGCCCTTGGCTTCCTTGCAGCGGATCGAGGCGCGGCGGGCCTGGAAATCACCGCAGGTGCTGCAGCTGGAGATCTCGCGGTAAGTGCCCGCACCGGCCAGCCATACCTCCAGGTCGTAGGTGCGGGCGGCGGAGAAGCCCAGATCACCGGTGCAGAGCTCGATGCGGCGGTAGGGGAGCTCGAGGGCCTCGAGCACCGCCTCGGCATCGCGGGTGAGCTGCTCGTGGGCGGCTTCGGACTCCTCCGGAGTGGTGAACCAGTAGAGCTCCACCTTGTTGAACTGATGCAGGCGGATCAGGCCGCGGGTGTCGCGGCCATAGGAGCCGGCCTCCCGCCGGAAGCAGGGCGTGTAGGCGCAGTAGCGGAGCGGCAGCTGGTCGGCGGCGATCACCTCGTCGCGGTGCAGGGAGGTGAGGGGCACCTCGGCGGTGGGCGTGAGCCAGAGGTCGTCGTCGGCGCAGCGGAAGCTTTCCTCGGCGAATTTGGGCAGCTGGCCCGAGCCGGTGAGGCTGGCGGTGTTCACCAGGATCGGCGGCAGCACCTCCGTGTAGCCGCGGCGGCCGTGGAGGTCGAGCATGAAGGCGATCAGGGCGCGCTCGAGCCGGGCACCGTCGCCGAGCAGGGTGACGAAGCGGCTCTGGGCGATCCGCACCGAGCGTTCGGTGTCGACCAGACCCAGGCGCTCGGCGATCTGCCAGTGCTCCTGCAGGGTTTCGCCCGGTGCGGCAAGGCGGGGCTCCCCCCAGCGCTTCACCTCCACGTTCTCCGCCTCGCTGCGCCCCTCGGGCGCCAGGGGCGAAGGGAGGTTGGGCAGGCCGAGCAGCTGCTCGCGGAGCCGGGCTTCGAGGCCCTTCTCCTCTTCCTCAAGGGCGGCCACCTGCTGCTTGATGCGGTTGCCCTGCTCGCGCAGGGCGGCCACCTCGGATCCGCCCGGCGCGGCGCCGCCCTTGATCAGGCTGCCCACCTCCTTTCCGATGCGGTTGCCCTCGGCCTGCAGACCGCTGCGCTGCTCCTCGAGGTCGCGGGCCTGCTGAGCCACCTGCTGCAGCTCCTTGAGATCCGGGGTCATGCCGCGCCGCGCGAGCTGGGTGGCGATCAGGTCGGGGTTCTCGCGCAGCAGGCGCTGATCCAGCACGGGCCGAAGGCAGATGGGGCGAGCCTACGGGGCGGGGTTTCAGCCCAGCCAGGCGATGAGGTCGGCCTGTCCGCGGAAATCGAGCACGGCATCCCCGAGCTGCTCCAGCCGATCGAGAGGGAGGCTGCGAATGCGAGCGCGCTGGGCATGGCTGAGGGGCCCGCAGCGGCGCTCCAACTGGCGCACCAGCAGAGCAGCCGCCTCGCTCTGCCGTCCCTCCTCAAGTCCCTGTTCCAACCCGAGCTGGCGGCCTTCCTCCATG
>JANWUS010000048.1 GCA_024958715.1 Cyanobium sp. FGCU52
ACCTCAGCCAGAGCGGCTGCTCAGGTCTGCGGAGCTTTATTGCTGATCAGGAGCCCGGAAGCTGCTGTCGCCGGGGTTGAAGGCTTGCCAAAATATGCAGCGGCGACCAGACCGTTGCTGAAGCGCCCCCCCACGTATCCGAGGTTGGCGGGAGGGAAGGTGAAGGTTCCACCGCTGGCTGCATTGCTGATCGCCTTGCTGTTGCCGCTGTCCGAGAGGCTGTCGCCGAACACGAACAGGTTGCTGAGCGATCGGATGCGCGCCCACGCCGGCACAGGAGCGAAAGGAGCGCCGAGCAGGGCGAGAGCCAGGACGAGGCGAGGCAGGTGGCGCTTCAGGTCCATGGACTTACAACAAAACCGCCCCATGGTTGCCTATTAGGTGTGCGCCTGCAAGCTTCTGTAGGAAACTGCCGCCATATCGGCCCTGCGGCAAGGCGGCAGGCGCGATGGCTGGGCCTCAGACGAGCGCGGGCTCGGGCCGGCGGCTGGTGCGGATGCCCTGGATCGCCTCAGCGTAGTCGGCAGCGCCGAACACGCCGGAGCCCGAAACGATCGCGTTGGCGCCGGCCTCGATCACCTTCCAGGCGTTGCCGGGCTTGATGCCGCCATCCACCTCGATCCAGGGATCCAGGCCCCGCTCGTCGCAGAGGCGGCGCAGGTCGCGGATCTTCTGCACCTGGTTCTCGATGAAGCTCTGGCCGCCGAAGCCCGGGTTCACGCTCATGATCAGCACCAGATCGCAGAGTTCGAGGCAGTACTCCAGGGTGTCGATCGGGGTGCTGGGGTTGAGCACGGCGCCGGCCTGCTTGCCCAGCTCCTTGATCTGGGCGAGGTTGCGGTGCAGGTGCGGACAGGCCTCCACCTGCACGGAGATGATGTCGGCCCCGGCCTTGGCGAAGTCGGGCACGTACTTCTCGGGCTCCACGATCATCAGGTGCACGTCGAGCGGCTTGGCGGTGACCGGCCGCAGGGCTTCGACGATCAGCGGGCCGATGGTGATGTTCGGCACGAAGCGCCCGTCCATCACGTCCACATGGATCCAGTCGGCGCCTGCCTCGTCGATGGCGCGCACCTGCTCACCCAGCCGGGCGAAATCGGCCGAGAGGATCGAGGGGGAGACCACCAGGGACTTGGAGCTCATGGGCAGGTCACCACGGAAAGATGTGGCGCGATTGTAAGGAAGCGCCCCACCGGGCTCCCCGCAGAGGCACTGATACGATTGCCCCGCTTCCAGACCGGGAGGTCTCGTCGTGCCTGAACGGCGGCGGGCTTCATGCCTCCCCGGCCCGGGCCCAGTGCCCGGTTCCACTTCGGTGTGGAAGTTCCTTCTCCCTGCCGGATCGCCGTGGATCGCACCCTTATCCAGGAAATTCTCGAGGTCGTTGAACAGGCGGCCATCGCCTCGGCCGAGCTCACCGGTCTGGGCCTGAAGAACGAAGCCGACGCGGCGGCCGTGGAGGCCATGCGCAAGCGCATGGGAACCATTGCGATGCAGGGCCGCATCGTGATCGGCGAGGGTGAGCGCGACGAGGCCCCGATGCTCTACATCGGCGAGGAAGTGGGCAGCGGCACCGGCCCCGGCGTCGACTTCGCCGTGGATCCCTGCGAGGGAACCAACCTCTGCGCCAACAGCCAGCGCGGCTCGATGGCCGTGCTCGCCGCCTCCGACCGCGGCGGCCTGTTCAACGCCCCCGACTTCTACATGAAGAAGCTGGCTGCGCCCCCGGCTGCCAAGGGCAAGGTGGACATCCGCAAGTCGGCCACCGAGAACATCGCCATTCTCAGCCAGGCCCTGGGTCTGGCCCCCAGCGAACTGACCATCGTGGTGATGGATCGCGCCCGCCACAAGGATCTGATCGCCGAGATCCGGGCCACCGGCGCCCGCGTGCAGCCGATCTCCGACGGTGACGTTCAGGCCGCCATCGCCTGCGGCTTCGCAGGCACCGGCACCCATGCCCTGATGGGCATCGGCGCCGCCCCCGAAGGCGTGATCTCCGCCGCGGCCATGCGTGCCCTCGGCGGCCATTTCCAGGGTCAGCTCGTCTACGACCCCGCCGTGGCCCAGACGAAGGAATGGGAAGGCCTCACCCGTGAGGGCAACCTGGCCCGCCTGGCGGAGATGGGGATCACCGATCCCGACAAGGTGTACGAGGCCGAGGAACTGGCCTCCGGCAAGAACGTGGTGTTCGCCGGCAGCGGCATCACCGACGGCCTGCTCTTCCACGGCGTGAAGTTCGAGAAGGACTGCGTCCGCACCAGCTCCCTGGTGATCAGCACCCTCGACAACACCGCCCGCTTCACCAATACGGTGCACATCAAGCCCGGCGCCCAGAGCATCGCTCTGCGCTGAGCCCCCCTGCGAGCGAGGCCCAAGCCCCATGCACATCGCCGTCGTCGGTCTGAGCCATCGCACGGCTCCGGTCGAGATCCGGGAGCGGCTGAGCATCCCGGAGCAGACCATGGAGCTCTCGCTCCAGCAGCTGCGGGCCGATGATCAGGTGCTCGAGGCCTCGATCCTCAGCACCTGCAACCGGCTCGAGATCTACACCCTGCTCCGCCATCCGGATCAGGGGATCGAGGCGGTGGCCTCCTTCCTTTCCCAGGTCTCCGGCCTCGCGGTGGAGGAGCTGAGCCCCCACCTGTTCACCTACCACCACGAGGATGCCATCGCCCACCTGCTCCGGGTGGCGGCCGGCCTCGACAGCCTGGTGCTGGGCGAAGGCCAGATCCTCTCCCAGGTGAAGAAGATGGTGCGGCTGGGCCAGGAGTACCGCTCCGTGGGCCCGATCCTTAACCGTCTGCTCAACCAGGCGGTGAGCACCGGCAAGCGTGTGCGCACCGAAACCAATCTCGGCACCGGTGCCGTCTCGATCAGCTCGGCGGCGGTGGAGCTGGCCCAGCTCAAGATCGGCCAGGCCCGCGGCGTCGATGAACTGGTGCCCCTGGATCAGGAGCAGGTGGCGGTGGTGGGAGCGGGCCGCATGGCCCGTCTGCTGCTGCAGCACCTGCAGGCCAAGGGCTGCCGCGGCGCCGTGCTGCTCAACCGCACCGTGGCAAGGGCCGAGGCCCTCGCCGCCGACTTCCCCCAGCTGCCGGTGCAGTGCCGGCCTCTCACGGATCTCGACCACTGCCTGAGCACCTGCTCGCTGGTGTTCACCAGCACCGGGGCCGAGGAGCCGATCATCACCGCCGAGCGGCTCGCGGGCCTCAACCGCCGCTCGAGCCTGATGCTGGTCGACATCGGCGTCCCCCGCAACATCAGCTCCGATGCCGGTCAGCTGTCTGGCGTGGAGAGCTTCGATGTCGACGATCTCCAGGAGGTGGTGGCCCGCAATCAGGAGGCCCGCCGGGAGATGGCGGCCGAGGCCGAGGGTCTGCTGCGGGAGGAGGCCCAGCTTTTCCTGGAGTGGTGGGACGGCCTGGAGGCCGTGCCGCTGGTGAACCGGCTGCGCACGCAGTTGGAGGAGATCCGCGAGCAGGAACTGCAGAAGGCGCTCAGCCGCATGGGGCCCGATCTTTCCGCCCGCGAGCGCAAGGTGGTGGAGGCTCTGAGCAAGGGGATCATCAACAAGATCCTGCACACTCCCGTGACCCGCCTGCGGGCTCCCCAGCCCCGGCTTCAGCGCCATCAGGCGATGAAGGTGCTGCAGGAGCTGTTCGAACTGCAGGAGCCCCACGCCGACCTCTGAGGCGCCGTGCAAGACTCTCCTCGCGGCAGACCCTGCCGCCGAGGCTCCCTCCACGCGGTGGCAGGGTCACCCCACTGACTGACCATCAATTGCTGGCAATGGAGAGAAAGAAATGAAGCGCGTTCTGGCCATCATTCTTGGTGGAGGTGCTGGCACCCGCCTCTATCCGCTCACCAAGATGCGTGCCAAGCCGGCCGTGCCGCTTGCGGGTAAGTACAGACTGATCGATATTCCCATCAGCAACTGCATCAACTCAGAGATCAACAAGATCTACGTGCTGACGCAGTTCAACAGCGCTTCGCTCAATCGTCATCTCACGATGACCTACAACCTCTCCGCCGGTTTCGGCCAGGGGTTCGTGGAGGTGCTCGCCGCCCAGCAGACGCCCGACAGCCCCAGCTGGTTCGAAGGCACCGCCGATGCGGTGCGCAAATACCAGTGGCTGTTCCAGGAATGGGATGTGGATCACTACCTGATCCTCTCCGGCGACCAGCTCTACCGCATGGACTACAGCAAGTTCGTGCAGCATCACATCGACACCGGAGCCCAGCTCACGGTGGGCGCCCTGCCGGTGGATGCCGCCCAGGCCGAGGGCTTCGGCCTGATGCGCACCGATGCCGAAGGGCAGATCCGCGAGTTCCGTGAGAAGCCCAAGGGAGCCGATCTCGAGGCGATGCGGGTGGATACCGCCGCACTCGGACTGTCGGCTGAGGAGGCTGAACGCAAGCCTTTCCTGGCCTCGATGGGGATCTATGTCTTCAGCCGGGACACCCTGTTCGACCTGCTGCACCGCCACCCCGCCGCCACTGATTTCGGCAAGGAGATCATCCCCGCCTCGCTGGGGCGAGGCGACCGCCTGCAGAGCTTCCTCTTCGACGACTACTGGGAGGACATCGGTACGATCGGAGCGTTCTACGAGGCCAACCTCGCTCTCACGGAACAACCCAATCCCGCCTTCTCCTTCTACGACGAGAAGTTCCCGATCTACACCCGCCCCCGTTACCTGCCGCCCAGCAAGCTGCAGGATGCCCAGGTCACCGAATCGATCATCGGTGAGGGCTCGCTGCTCAAGGCCTGCAGCATTCACCATTGCGTGCTCGGTGTGCGCAGCCGCATCGAGGATGAGGTGGTGCTCCAGGACACCCTTGTGATGGGTGCCGACTACTTCGAGTCGTCGGAGGAGCGGCTGGTGCTGCGCGAACGGGGTGGCATTCCGATCGGCGTGGGCCGGGGCACCACCGTGCGCCGCGCCATCCTTGACAAGAACGTGCGCATCGGCCGCAATGTCACGATCGTGAACAAGGATCACGTGGAGGAGGCCGATCGGCCCGAGCTGAACTTCTACATCCGCAACGGCATTGTTGTGATCGTGAAGAATGGCACCATCGCCGATGGCACGGTGATCTGAGCGGCGCTCCGTTCATGCTGTGGCGATTGCCTGACTCCGCTCCCATGCAAGCCGCGTGCTCGCCACACTGAAAGCGAGCATCATTGTTTCAACGCGGCAGCATGGCTAAGGCGCATTTCGGCCTCATCGGCCTCGGAGTGATGGGGGAAAACCTCGTCCTCAATGCCGAACGCAACGGCTTCTCCAGCGTCGTCTACAACCGCACCTACGCCAAGACCCTCGAGTTCCTCGCCGGCCGCGGAGCCGGCAAGGACATCACCGGTGCCGAGACGCTGCCGGAGTTCGTCGCGGCGCTCGAGCGTCCGCGGCGCATCCTGATGATGGTGAAGGCCGGCCAGCCGGTGGACGACATGATCGCCACCCTCTCGCCGCTGCTGGAGGAGGGTGATCTGCTGATCGATGGCGGCAATTCCCTTTACACCGACACCGAGCGGCGGGTGAAGGAACTGGAGAGCAAGAGCTTCGGCTACATCGGCATGGGGGTCTCCGGTGGCGCCAAGGGTGCGCTGGAAGGGCCGAGCATGATGCCGGGAGGCACCCGCAGTGCCTACGACGCGATCGAGCCGCTGGTAAGGCGCATGGCCGCCCAGGTGGACGACGGCCCCTGCGTCACCTACATCGGCCCCGGCGGCGCCGGCCACTTCGTGAAAACGGTGCACAACGGCATCGAGTACGGCATCGAGCAGATCCTGGCCGAGGCCTACGACCTGATGAAGCGCTCGGCCGGGCTCGGCGGCATCGCCATGGCCGATGTGCTGGCCGGCTGGAACGAGCTGGAGGAACTCTCCTCCTTCCTGGTGGAGATCACCGAGGTGTGCCTGCGCACCCGCGATCCGGAAACCGGCGGGGATCTGGTGGAGCTGATCGTGGATGCGGCCGGCCAGAAGGGCACGGGCCTGTGGACGGTGGAGAGCGCCCTGCAGATGGGCGTTCCGGTGCCCACGATCTACGCGGCCCTCAATGCGCGGGTGCTCAGCTCCCTGAGGCCGCTGCGGCTGGCGGCGGAGCCGAAGCTCACCGCCCTGCCGGCGTCGGCCACCTTCCCCCTCGGCACCCCCGCCGACGGCATGGCACCCCTGCGCGATGCCTGCATCCTGGCGGCGATCGCCAGCTACGCCCAGGGGATGGATCTGCTGCGCGCCGCCTCCGATCTGCACGAGTACAACCTGGATCTGGCCGCCATCGGCCAGATCTGGAAGGGGGGCTGCATCATCCGTGCGCGGCTTCTGCAGCGCATCCAGGACGCCTATCGCCTCGATCCGGCGCTGCCGAACCTGATGCTGGATCCCTGGTTCCTCGCGCAGGTGAACCAGCGGTTGCCTGGGTTGCGCCAGGTGGTGGCCGGTGCGGCCCTGGCCGGCATTCCCGTTCCCTGCCTCAGCAGCACGCTCGATTACGTGGGCAGCACCTTCACCGGCCGGCTGCCCCAGAATCTGGTGCAGGCGATGCGCGACTGCTTCGGGTCCCACACCTACGAGCGCACCGACCGTCCCGGCAGCTTCCACACCGAATGGCTCCTCTGACCCGCTACAAGCTCACCGTGGCGTCGTCGGCGGAGGACCTGGCCCGCCAGGCCGCCGAGCGGATGGCCTCGGCGATCGATCTGGCCCTGGCCCAGCGCGAGCGGGCCCAGATCGCCCTGGCCGGAGGCAGCACGCCGGCTGCCACCTACCGCCATCTGGGATCGGAGCATCTCCCCTGGGAGCGGGTGGATGTGGTGCTCGGCGACGAGCGCTGGGTGGAGCCCACCGATCCGGCCAGCAATGCCCGCCTGCTGGCGGAAACCCTGCTGGCCCAGGAGCCGGCGCGGCGGGCCCGGTTCCACCCTGCCCCCACCGGTCTGGCCGATCCGGCGGCCGGTGCGGCGGCCTACGGGGAGCTGATCGCCTCCCTCTGCCTAGGGGATCCGCCCCGTTTCGATCTGATGGTGCTGGGCCTGGGCGACGACGGCCACACGGCTTCCCTGTTCCCCGGCACCGCCGCACCCAGCGTCAGCGACCAGTGGGTCACGGTGGGGGAGGGCAAGGGGCTGCCCCGGCTCACGCTCACGGCGCCGGTGCTAAGCGCTGCGCGCACGGTGATCTTCCTGGTGAGCGGGGCGGGCAAGGCCACCGCCCTGCAGCGGCTGCTCGATCCCCAGGAGCCAGCCGAGCGCACGCCGGCCCGGCTGGTGCAGCCCGAGGGCGAGGTGCAGATCCTCGCGGACGCCGCCGCCGCCGGCGCCCTGCCGGTGGCCTGAGGGAACGATGCGGATCGTCTCCGGCGACGGCTTCAGCGGCTGGCACCCCCTGAACGACACGATCATGGGCGGGCGCAGTTCCGGCAGCTGCCGCGTCACCGATGAGGGGCTGGTGCTCGATGCCGAAGTGGTGGAGGCGGGAGGGGGCTTCGTGAGCGTGCGCTCCCCCCTGTTCTCGCCGCCGCTCGACCTCTCGGCCTACCGGGCCCTGCGCTTCGAGCTGCTGGGTGACGGCCGTCGCTACAAGCTGGCGGTGGCCTGCGCCGACGGCGTGGCCGGCCTCACCGAGCTGATCCCCGGGGGCCTGCGCTGGGTGGCCGAATTCGGGGCCCCGGAGGGGCTCTGCCAGGTGGAGATTCCCTTCGATCAACTGCGCGCCTCGGTGCGGGCCAAACCGGTGGAGTCGCTGCCGCTGGGACTTCCCCTGCGCTTCGATGCCTCCCACATCACCCGGCTGCAGATCCTCCATTCGAAGTTCGGCGACGACGGCGGAGCGAACCCCGGCTTCCGCTCCGGCCCTCTGCATCTGGAACTGCGCGCGATCGATGCCGTCGCCTGAGACCGGCAACGCTGCCATGGGCGATGGCCCGGTGCCCGGCGCCAACACCGACCTGGGGCGGCTGGTGGCGGCGGCGGCCGATCTCT
The DNA here is from genome assembly GCA_024958715.1 of Cyanobium sp. FGCU52. Lineage (GTDB taxonomy): Bacteria > Cyanobacteriota > Cyanobacteriia > PCC-6307 > Cyanobiaceae > Cyanobium. The sequence continues at coordinate 7,984 of JANWUS010000048.1, forward strand.
GCCGCAAGCCCCTGCGCCACGGGGTGCTGGTGCCCCAGGAGTGGGACGGGCTCCAGCTCGATCTCTGCCTGCGCATCGAGGCCCGCGATCCCTCCGGCCAGCGCCTGCCCGAGGAGGATCTGGATCTGGAGCTCTACCCCAGCGGCGACGACCTGCATCTCACCCTGGCCTGGGCCGACGACGACAGCCGGCCCATGCTCTGGCAGGGGGGCCATCCGGTGTGGATGGATGGCAGCAATGGCCAGCGCTGCGCCGCCCCGGCGGACGGGGCGCCGATCGAGGCGCTGGCCAGGCGTCTGCGGGCCCTGCTGGTGGGCTGATCAGACCGGGTCGGTCACGGCGCCCTGGGAGCTGCTGCTCACCAGGCGGGCGTACTTGCCCAGCACCCCGGTGCGGTAGCGGGGCTCCGGCTTCACCCAGGCGGCCCGGCGCCGCTGCAGTTCGGCCTCATCCACGTTCAGCTGGATCAGCAGCTGGTGGGCGTCCACCGTGATCGAATCCCCCTCCTGCACCAGGCCGATGGTGCCGCCGACGGCGGCCTCGGGCGCCACGTGGCCCACCACCATGCCGTAGGTGCCGCCGGAGAAGCGGCCATCGGTGATCAGGGCCACCTTGTCGCCCAGCCCCTCGCCGATGATCGCGGCCGTGGGGGCGAGCATCTCGCGCATGCCCGGGCCACCGACGGGCCCCTCGTAGCGGATCACCACCACGTCGCCTTCGCGGATCTGCTTGGCCAGGATCGCGGCCAGGGCCTCCTCCTCGCTCTCGAACACGCGGGCTGGCCCGGTGATCGAGGGGTTCTTGACGCCGCTGATCTTGGCCACCGACCCCTCCTGGGCCAGGTTGCCCCGCAGGATCGCCAGATGGCCCTTGGCGTAGAGGGGATCGCTCAGGGGCCGGATCACGTCCTGACCCGCCGGCGGTTCGGAGGGCACGTCGGCGAGGATCTCCTTCAGGGTGCGGCCCTCGACGTTGCGGCAGTCGCCGTGGAGCAGGCCGGCATCCAGCAGCAGCTTCATCACCTGGGGGATGCCCCCCGCCTGGTGCAGCTGAACGGTCACGTAGCGACCGCTGGGCTTGAGATCGCAGATCACCGGCACCCGCTGGCGGATGCTCTCGAAGTCGTCGATGGTGAGGGGAACGCCGGCGGTGCGGGCGATCGCCAGCAGGTGCAGCACCGAGTTGGTGGATCCTCCCACCGCCATGATCACGCTGATGGCGTTCTCGAACGCCTCGCGGGTGAGCAGATCGCGCGGGCGGATGTTCTGCTCGATCGCCCGCACCAGCACCTCGGCGGAGCGGGCGGCGCTGTCGGATTTCTCGTGGTCTTCGGCGGCCATGGTGGAGCTGTAGGGCAGGCTCAGCCCCAGCACCTCAAAGGCGGCGCTCATGGTGTTGGCGGTGAACATGCCGCCGCAGCTGCCGGCGCCGGGGCAGGCGTTCTTCTCGATGGCGGTCAGCTCCGCCTCGTCGATGCGGCCGCCGGAGAACTGACCCACCGCCTCGAAGGCGCTCACCACCGTGAGATCGCAGGCCCCCAGCCGCCCGGGCTTGATCGTGCCGCCGTACACGAACACCGAGGGGATGTTCATGCGGGCCATGGCCAGCATGGCGCCGGGCATGTTCTTGTCGCAGCCGCCGATCGCCAGCAGCCCGTCCATGCTCTGGGCGTTGCAGGCGGTTTCGATCGAATCGGCGATCACCTCGCGCGACACCAGCGAGTACTTCATGCCCTCGGTGCCCATCGAGATGCCGTCGGACACGGTGATCGTGCCGAAGGTCTGGGGCATGGCCCCGGCCGCCAGGGCCGCCGCTTCCGCCCGGCGGGTGAGGTCGTTGAGGCCCAGGTTGCAGGGGGTGATCGTGCTGTAGCCGTTGGCGATGCCGATGATCGGCTTGTCGAAATCGCCGTCGCCGAAGCCCACGGCCCGCAGCATCGCCCGGTTCGGCGAACGTTGGATGCCTTGGGTGATGGCGGCGGAACGCAGCATGGCCGGCGGAATCGGAACAGGGGCAACCTACCCAGCGGCGGGTCCGGCCACCCCCTCAGCCGTGGGTCTGGAGCTCCTCGAGCTGGCGCCGCACCTCATCGATCGCCTGGTTGAGCTGCTGCACCCGATCCTGCAGCCGGCCGTCGGCTGACCGTGTTCCCACGGCCGGGGCAGTGCCCTCCGGCAGGTCGGCCCGCGGGCGGCGCCGCAGACCCAAAGAGTCGCGGCGGCGGCGATCGGCTTCGCGCAGCAGCCACCAGCCCAGGCCGGCGGCTCCCAGGGCGGCCCCGGCCACGGCGCTGAGCAGCACGGCGCTGCCACTGTGGGATCCATCCCGGGGGTCGGCCATCGCGGAGGGCGGTGAGGCGGGAACGTTCAGCCTAGGCAGCCTGCCGCACCGATCCCATGCAGACGCCGCTGCGGGTCACCGAAACCGGGCAGAAGCCTGCCTTCGCCGTCGAGTTCGGCGTCGATGCAGCTGCAGTAGAGGGTGAGATCGGCGATCTTCTCACCGATGAGCTTCAGCCCCGGGGCGGCGGCCACGCTGGTGATCACCCGCAGGCGCGGACCGCTCACCCCCAGGGCCCGCAGCCGCTCCAGCACCGCCAGCAGGGTGCGGCCGCTGGCTACCACCGGCACGTACACCAGCACCCCCACCCGTTCGCCGATCGCGGCGGGCAGGGTGTCGAGGGCCCAGCCTTCGCCCCCGGCCGCCGGGGCCAGCAGGGCCACGCGGGCACCTGGCAGCACCGGCTGTCCGCCCTGCCACAGCCCCAGTCCCGCCGGCAGGATCGGCACCGCCAGCACGGGCACCTCGGGATCCACGATCGTGCCCTGGGTGCGCGCCAGAGGCGTCTCCACGTCGACGGCCTGCTGGGGCAGCCAGTCGCGCACAGCTTCATAGGTGAGCCAGCGGCCCAGCTCGGCCATCGCCGTGGCGAACAGCGGATCGGGGGTGTGGCGGTCGCGCAGCAGGGTGAGCCAGTTCGCGATCAGGGGGTGGGGGGGAACCACCACCCGCAGGGACATGGCCATGCCTGCCATAACTTTTGTTCGCAGCGTACCGGTGTGTCCATGAGCCCGATCCGGCCTTCCCTCCCTGCCCATCTCCTGCGGAGGCTGCGCCGGATCGGTGGCTGGCTGGCCGCCGGCCTGCTGGCCCTGCTGCCTTTGCTCCCCGCTGCCCCGGCGGCGGCGATCACGGCGCCGGAACTGCGCGGCCAGCGCAGCCTGCAGGAGCTCGATCCCGACATGCACGGCCGCAACCTGCGACAGCAGGAGTTCCTCAAGGCGCCGATGCGCAGCTTCGACCTGCATGGCAGCGATCTGCGCGGCGCCGTGTTCAACGCCTCCGACCTGCGCCAGGCCGATCTGCGCGACGCGGACCTCGAGGACGTGGTGGCCTACGCCACCCGCTTCGAGGACGCCGACCTCAGCGGCGCCGTGCTGCGCAACGCGATGCTGATGCAGAGCCACTTCGCCGGCGCTCGCATCGAAGGCGCCGATTTCAGTGATGCCGTGCTCGACCTGCCGGAGCAGAAGGCCCTCTGCGGCAGGGCGAGCGGCCGCAATCCGCGCACGGGCGTCGAGACCCGCACCAGCCTGGCCTGCCGCTGAGGCCCCCTGGGCCCAAGAGCCGCATAGATTGCCGATGACCGGTACTGCGGGGGATTCAGCCCGCAGTGGAAACGGGGAAAGACCGGTGCAGGGCCCACAAGCCCGATTCCGGCGCTGTCCCGCAGCTGTGAGGTCCCTCGGGGCCGAGTCAGAACGCCCGCCGGTCCTGCCCCTTCTCGTCCGGCGCGGACCGGCACCGTGATGCCCCATTCCTTCAAGGCCGACCGCCTTCCCGGCGGTCGCCTGCCCGTGCTTCTGCTGCTCCTGCCCATGCTCCTGGCAGTGCCGCTGCTGGCCCTGCCCGCCTCGGCCCACCACCTGATGGAGCTGCTGCATTTGCCGGCCACGCCGGCTGTGGGCCTGCTCAGCGGCTTCGCCCACCCCCTGCTCGGCCCCGACCATCTGCTGTTCCTGCTGGCCCTCTCCCTGGTGGGGCTGCGCCATCGGGCGTCGTGGATGCTGGGCCTTCTGACCACCGGCCTGGCGGGCTCGGCCGCCGGCCTGCTGCTGCCCGGGCTGCCCGGGGCCGAGGCCCTGGTGGCGGCCACCCTGGTGGTGGTGGCCATGGTGCTGCTCGATTGCCTGCCTCGCCTGTGGCTGCTGCCCGCCTTCGCTTTGCACGGCTATGTGCTGAGCGCCGCGGTGCTGGGCTGGACTCCGGCCCCGGTGGCGGCCTACCTGACGGGCCTGCTGCTCAGCCAGGGCGCCCTGCTGCTGGTGTCGCTCACCCTGCTGCGCAAGGGTGCGGCTGCTCTCACCCCTGGGCTGCGCCAGGGTCTGGCCGCCGCGCTGCTGGGCTGCGGAGCCGCCTGGGCCTGGTCGGGGCTGGTGGGCTGAGATGAGCGCCACCCCCACGAAGCGCCTGCCGGTCACGGTGGTGACCGGCTTTCTTGGCGCGGGCAAGACCACCCTGCTGCGCCATCTCCTCCTCAACAGCGGCCTGCGCCTGGCGGTGCTGGTCAACGAGTTCGGCGAGGTGGGCATCGATGGCGATCTGATCGCCGCCTGCGGCTTCTGTCCTGAGGAGGAGCGGGAGAGCCGGCTGGTGGAACTGGCCAATGGCTGCCTCTGCTGCACGGTGCAGGATGAGTTCCTGCCCACGATGCAGAAGCTGCTGGAGCGCGCCGACAGCCTCGACGGGATCGTGGTGGAAACCAGCGGCCTGGCCCTGCCCGAACCGCTGGTGGCCGCCTTCGGCTGGCCGGAGATCCGCCGCCGCACCCGGGTGCATGGGGTGGTGACCGTGGTGGACGGCGAGGCCCTGGCCGCCGGCCACGTGGTGGGGGATGCGGAGGCGGTGGAGGCCCAGCGGCGGGCCGACCCCAGCCTCGATCACCTCACCGCGATCGAGGAGCTGTTCGAGGAGCAGCTGGAGGCCGCCGATCTGGTGCTGCTCAGCCGCGCCGATCGCCTGTCGACCGAGCAGCTCGACGAGGTGCGGTACAGGCTGGGAACGGCCCTGCGCGCCGGTACCCCGGTGCTGCCGATGGCACGCGGGGAGGTGGATCCGTCGCTGCTTATCGAAGCTGTCCGCCCGCTCCGTGATGCGGAGCCCCCACTGGGCCAGGAGCAGGATCAGCACGATCACGACGACCATCACGATCACGCCCATGTGGCGATGGCCTCGCTCACCCTCCAGCGAGACGGTCCCCTTTCCCGTGGGGAGGTGGAGGCGAGGCTGGAGGCCTGGCTTGCCGAACACCCCGTGCTGCGGCTGAAGGGTCGCCTGAGTGAGCCGGGCAAGCGGCTGGCGCTTCAGATCCAGGCGGTGGGCCGGCGCCTGGAGTGCTGGTACGAGGGGGAGGCCGCCGACAACGGTGCACCGGCGCTGGAGTTGGTGCTGCTGGTGTCGGCCAGGGATGGGGGCTGGATCGAGCAGTCCATCGCCGAGCTTTGGCCTACCGGCTCGCCCGCAGCCTGAACCCGGAGGTAGGCGGACGGTGCCTCACCTGGAGATGACCCTGTTGAAGGTTCCCCAACTGTTCTTGATGCTTGAGAAGCTGTTCACCGGTTGACCCGTTGCGTGATGATCCCGACCCAGCACTGCACCTGCTACTGCCATGATCCACAGGTGGGGGTGCAACGCGCATGAAACCTGAGTCCCGGCGCCAGCCAGGACAGGAGCTTCGCGCCTCTTGATCAGCAACAAAGCTCCGCAAGCCCCTGGCACCCCGCCAACAAGACG
>JANWUS010000049.1 GCA_024958715.1 Cyanobium sp. FGCU52
CAGCAGGGGGGAAGTTCGCGGTGTGCCGTCCCGTCCCCTGAATGGGTACAAATTCTTACATATCTTGGATGCTTGGCATTGCAGGCCCGCGCAGTACGTAAGCAAATTGAACTTACGCCAGAGAGATTGCGCTTTCACGGTCAATCGATCCCCCTTTTCCCTGGAGTGGAGACCTGGTTTGATCGCATTAATCAGCATGCTTGCGAGCAGGGTATTGAACTTGAACATTATATTGTGTCTAGTGGCATAGAGGAGATGATACTCGGGACGTCGATCTCTAGACATTTCAAAAGAATCTTTGGATGCAGGTATCACTATGACAAGAAATCAGGCAACGCAAAGTGGCCAGCGGTCGCAATAAATTATACGACAAAGACACAGTATATCTTCAGGATCAACAAAGGCGTCTTAAACTCATATGACAACTCAAGAGTGAATGAGTATGTCGAACCAACCCAACGAGAGGTGCCATTTCAGCGTATGATCTATCTTGGCGATGGTGATACTGATATACCCTGCATGAGGCTAGTTAAGGATCAAGGTGGATGCAGTGTTGCCGTGTTTGACGAGGAAAAGTGGGGGCAACCTGGTACTCTAGACAAGATTGGGAAGCTGATAGCAGAAGATCGTGTTAACTTTGTGGTCCCAGGTAATTATGATGACAAGTCTCAGCTTGATGTTACGGTAAAAGGAGTTCTTCGGAGGTTCGCTCGGCAAGACGCACACAACGTCAAGGCCGTCTAATTGCAAGATGCGGCATGTAAACAAGTTCATGGCTGTTCACGCGGATCTGCATTTGGCCGCCTGTCTTAGTAGTTGTTTTCAATAGCACTGCTTTTGGGGAATGACCGCCCTCGCGTCACCCCTTTGCTCCTCACAATCCCCCTGCAGCCTCGGGATCAGATGCCAGTGCGCATAAAAATCCGTCTGCCCGGCTGCTTCGCCTGAGTTGAGCCCCACATTCCAGCAGCTGATCGTGGCGTCCTGCGCACTGAGCAGCTCTCGTCGCAGCTTCAGCAGCTCTACCACCGCGTTCCATTCCGGCTGGTGCAGCGCCATCCCAGCCACCACGTGCCGTCGTGGGATCACCAGGCTGTGGCCCTCGCTTACTGGGTAGGCGTCGGCGATGCAGAACGCCAACTTGTTCTGCAGCAGCACTCGCCCGCTGCCCTCCAGCGCGCAGAACACACAGCCCTCCTGCCGCACCCCATAACTGGCCTGCACACCTCGGAAGTCAGTGCGGTCGGTGTCGCGCTTGCCGGCGTTGCAGCGGAAGCAGAGCGCCTGCAGGTTGGTGATGTCATCCGAGCCGCCCTGGACCTTGGGGATGATGTGGTCCACCTCCAGGGCCCGCTGATGCTCATGGGCGCCGCAGCACTCGCAGCGGCCCCGGGCCCTGGTGAGCACTCTGTACTTCACCGAACCGCTGATCGGGCTGCGGTGTCGGGAGCGATGGCCGAAGCCGCAGGCTTCTCAACAGACAAACAAGCCACCTCCTCACCCCGTTGCTCGCGGAACCCATCCAGCCGCTGGCGGCACAGCTGCAGCAGCGCGTCGCGCCCATCGCCGTAGCGGGTGATGCCGTTGCCGGTGAGCACGCGGCCCACCATCCGTTTCCCAGGATCCGCCGGGCGATGTCCTGCGCCGGGGCCGGGCTGTGGCGCCCGAGCAGTTCCATGAGCATCAGCGGTTGATAGATGTGGCTCATGCGCATCCGCTCGGCGATGGTGTGCCGGAGGCGCTCGTAGGTGGGGGAGGGGTGTGGGGGCATGGGGGCATCCTGGCGGGGGTGTGACGGGGGGTGGCACCCATGCCCGTCCTGCTCCAACTGCTCCAGAACGAGCGGCTGGCCCTGGTGAACACCCTGTGGGACACCCGAGTGGTCCAGCACTTCTCAGGCAGGGCTGCAGAAACAGGCTAAAATCGTTTTCGCTATATCTGAGAACTCGGACGGGAGCACCGACATGAACATCGATATCCCCCTGGACGCCATGACTGTTGCCGAAAAAGTGCAACTCCTGGAAAGTGTTTGGCAGAGTCTTTGCCGCCACTCAGGTGATGTGGCATCACCCGAATGGCATCAGAGCATTCTTGAGGAGCGTCGTAGCCGCCTTGAGGACGGAAGGGCAAGCGTTTCATCCTGGGCGGATGCCAAGGCGAGGCTGTTGCGGATTGGCCAGTGATCATCAGCATCTCATCCGATGCGGAAGATGATCTGATCAAAAGCTATTGGTTTTACGAGCGTCAGCATCCCGGTCTTGGTGACTATTTCAGGAGTTGCCTGATCGCGGACATCGAGTCCCTGGCGTTTTATGCGGGCATCCACGAAGTCGTATTTGGTTTTCATCGACTTCTTTCGAAGCGTTTTCCGTTCTGTATCTATTATTTATTCAGCGATAATTCTGTGCTCGTAGTTGCTGTGCTCGATGCCCGCCGCAATCCCTTGTGGACGCGCCAGCGTCTCGGAATGGAGTGACAGGATCTCCCAAGCCCCTCGCCGACGATCAACCGGTAGCGCCCCTGGCGGGGGAGGGGTCTGGGGCACTCAGCCAGAGTGGCCTGTGGACGTGGCGGGGGCCAGTGGCTGGCAGCAGAATGGCAGCGATGGATCCCAGTCAGCCACCCACTCTTGAGCGGCTCAGGCAGTTGGCGCCTGAGCCGCTCAGGCTCACAGCCGCCCACGGTGGCCAGGATCTTCTTGTCTTTGGCTCCGTGATCCATGGAGCAGCAGGGCTCCAGAGCGACGTGGACCTTCTGGTGGACTTCCCCTCCAGCCCCAGTTTTGAGCAGTACATGGACCTCAAGCTGGCCTTGGAAGATCTGCTCAACGCCCGGGTTGACCTGGTCACCCGCCGGGGTCTTCGCCCTGAACTGCGGCAGCGGATTGAGCAGGAGGCCCTTCCGCTTGCCTGAACGGGGACGTTCCCGGAACTGGTCGCTGTTCCTGCTGGATATGCAGGTGTCCTGCACCAAGATCCTCAGAAACAGCAAAGGGTTGACCCGGCAGAATCTTTTTGCTGACGCAATGGTGGTTGACGCCGTGCTGCGCAACCTTGAGGTGCTGGGTGAAGCGGCGAAACAGATCCCGCCGGCGGTTCGTGTCCGGCATCCCCAGGTGCCGTGGCGACGCATCGCTGGCCTCCGCGATGTTCTGGCGCACGCTTACTTCGGCCTCGAAGAGGACACCATCTGGCAGATCGTTTCCGAGAGCATCCCAGCTTTGGTTCAGCAGTTGGACCAGGTGGTTGAGGCTGAGCCTTGATGTCCGATGGCAATCCATACCTTCACCGAGCTGCTGATCGGGCTGCGGTGGCGGTAGCGATGGCCGAAGCCGCAGGCTTCTCAGCAAACAAGCAAGCCACCTCCTCCCCCCGTTGCTCGCGGAACCCGTCCAGCCGCTGGCGGCACAGCTGCAGCAGTGCGTCGCGCTCGCTGTCGCTCAGCTCCTCCGCGCCGAACAGGCTGGTGAGCCCATCGCCGTAGCGGGTGATGCCGTTGCCGGTGAGCACGCGGCCCACCATCCGTTTCACCCGTTCCGTGGTGTAGTCGATCTGGGTCACGTCCTCCCCCAGGATCCGCCGGGCGATGTCCTGCGCCGGGGCCGGGCTGTGGCGGCCGAGCAGTTCCATCAGCATCAGTGGCTGATAGATGTGGCTCATGCGCATGCGCTCGGCGATGTACTCGCGGAGGCGTTCGTAGGTGGGGGAGGGGTGCGGGGGCATAAGGGAATCCTGGCTGGGGTGTGACGGGGGGTGGCACTCGTGGAGGAGATGCATTGGCTTCATGTCCTGCCCTTCCCCGGACCCTGCCTCACTCCAGGAAGCGTGTCTACGATGGACTCCTTGCCTGGGGGTGTGATGGCTTTTGCGCCCATGTCCGACCTTCTCCAACTCCCGCAGAGCGAGCGGCTGGCCCTGGCGATCGCCCTGTGGGACAGCCTCGATGACCAGGCCCGGGATGGGGCGTTGTCGGTCGACCCTGCTCTCTGCGCCGAGCACGACCGGCGCTGGGCCTCCCATCTCGACAACCCGGACGCGGCTCTGGCCTGGGATGAGGTTCGGAGCCAGCTCGGCCTCGGCTGACCGTGCGCCCGGTTCCCCTGGTTCACGGGCAGATCCGCAGGCTCGTCATGAAGCGTTTTCCCTATGCCGTCTACTTCCAGGAGCAGGGCGATGAAATCCTGGTGATCGCCCTTCACGGCCGCCAGGATCCCAAGCTTTGGCAGCAGCGCACCTGATGCGTCCTTTGGACAGACTCCGTTCATAGGCCTGATGTGAAAAGGTTCCTACGTTGACTGGCATGGAGACAGCTGAGTGGGATTCCCCGATGTCTGGGAAACTGGCTGGCGCCGCGACCCACCATCTGCTTCACCCGTTCCGTGTAGTTCTCGATCTGGGCCACGTCCTCCCCCAGGATCCGCCGGGCGATCTCCTGACCCACGAATGCTCCCCCATGCAGACCACGCGGTTGTCGACAAGGCCAAGATCTGCGACTACCTGCTCTCAAGCGTGCATCCAGTCGGAAGGTTCAAGGCCAGGGTGTTCCTCTCCCTCGGCTACACCATCGATGCCTGGACAAGACTTCGTGACGACCTGCTTGACCATGGACAGACCGGAGTGGTTGAGCGGATCGAGCGCTGCACCTACGGGATAAGGGTTGTGATAAGTGGTAGGCTAGAGGGCCCCAATAGAACCTCAAAACAGTTCAGAACAATCTGGCTGATTGCCGATCACTCCAATCAGCCAAGGCTAATCACCGCATTTCCGGAGTAAGTCATGTTTGCCTTGCATCAGACAGTTGCTCTCACCCAAGACATTCTCGAGGCTGGTCTTCAGTCGGGCGATCTTGGGGCTGTCGTTGCCATTCATGATCCTGAAACTTATGAGGTTGAGTTTGTCGCAGCATCAGGACGCACGCAATCTCTCCTGACGCTTTCATCAGCCAGCCTTCGAGCAATCGGTGATCAGGATCTGATCGCTGTGCGCTCATTGGCTACGGTCCATCCCTGAGATCCGGCTCCGATCAGTTCCTCGTATCCCAGGATCCACCGGGCCACGTCCTTTGCAGGGCCCGGGCTGGCGTTGCCTGGCAAATGCGTGGCCCAGCAGTTCCTTGAGCATCAGCGGTTGGTTGATGGGGTTCATTCGCATCCGCTCAGCGATGGTCTGCCGGAGGCGCTCGTAGCTGGGGGAGGGGTTTGGTGCCATGCAGCCAGAGTGGCCTTTGGTCAAGCGGCAGCCAGCGGCGGGCAGCAGAATGGGAGCCATGGATCCCAGTCAGCCACCCACTCTTGAGCGGCTCAGGCAGATGGCGCCCGAGCTGCTGAGGCTCACAGCCGCCCACGGTGGCCAGGATCTTCGTGTCTTTGGCTCTGTCATCCACGGCGCGGCAGGGCGGCAGAGTGACGTGGACCTTCTGGTGGACTTCCCCTCCAGCCCCAGTTTCGAGCAGTACATGGACCTCAAGCTGGCACTGGAAGATCTGCTCAACGTCCGGGTTGACCTGGTCACCCGCCGGGGGCTTCGCCCTGAACTGCGGCAGCGCATTGAGCAGGAGGCCCTTCCGCTTGTCTGAGCGGGGTCGTTCCCGGAATTGGGCGCTGTTCCTGCAGGATATGCAGGTGTCCTGCACCAAGATCCTCAGATACAGCAAAGGGTTGACTCGGCAGAACTTCTTTGCTGACGACATGGTGGTTGACGCTGTGCTGCGCAACCTGGAGGTGCTGGGTGAAGCGGCGAAACAGATCCCGCCGGCGGTTCGTGAACGGCATCCCCAGGTGCCGTGGCGACGCATCTCTGGCCTCCGCGATGTTCTGGCGCATGCTTACTTCGGCCTTGAAGAGGACACCATCTGGCAGATCGTTTCCGAGAGCATCCCAGCCCTGGCTGGGCAGTTGGACCAGGTGGTTGAGGCTGAGCCTTGAGGTCTGATGGTGATCCGGACCTTCACTGAGCCGCTGATCGGGCTGCGGTGGCGGGAACGATGGGCGTAGCCGAAGGCTTCTGCGAAGCAGTAAACCTCCTCACCCCGTTGCTCGCGGAACCCGTCCAGCCGCTGGCGGCATAGCTGCAGCAGCGCGTCGCGCTCGCTGTCGCTAAGCTCCTCGGCGCCGATCAGGCTGTAAAGCCCATCGCCGTAGTGGGTGATGCCGTTGCCGGTGAGCACGCGGCCCACCATCCGTTTCACCCGTTCGGTGGTGTACTCGATCTGGGTCACGTCCTCCCCCAGGATCCGCCGGGCGATGTCCTGCGCCGGGGCTGGGCTGCGGCGGCCCAGGAGTTCCATGAGCATCAGCGGCTGATCGATGGGGCTCATGCGCATCCGCTGGGCGATGTACTGCCGGAGGCGCTCGTACGTGGGGGATGGGTGCGGGGGCATGGGGGCATCCTGGCTGGGTGTGACGGGGGTTGGCATTGGAGGAGAGGAACCCCGCCAGGCGCCGTGCCCTTGTTGGCCCCCTCAGCCAGGCCGCCGGATCTACTGTGTAGACACCTCACGAGCAGGTCACACATGGCCACGAATCTCGCTTTCGATCGGGATCTGCTCGATCACGCCTTCCGCGTGAGCGGTGAGCCCACCAAGAAGGCCGCCGTGACCCGTGCCCTTCAGGAGTTCATCGCACGCCGGGAGCAGTGCAGGGTGGCCGAGCTCTTCGGAAAGCTCGATTGGGACTCTGGCTACGACTACAAGGCCGAGAGGGAACGTCAGCGGTGAGTCTGCTGGTCGACACCTCTGTTTGGTCGCTGGCCTTTCGCCGTGATGGCCAGTCAGGAGTGGCTGAGGTGGTAGCCCTCCGTTCCGCCCTCCAGGGTGCCGACTAGGTCTTCACCACGGGATTGGTTCTCCAGGAGGTGCTCCAGGGTTTCGCTGGTCCCACAAACCGTGACCAGCTCGTGGAGCGCCTTTCCGCTCTTGCCTTTCTCCAGCCCGACAAGCAGGACCACATCGCGGCAGCTGAAACTCGTCATGCCTGCCGCCGCCGAGGGATCCAGATCGGCACCATCGATGCCTTGCTCATTCAACTCTGCCAGCGCTACGAGCTGACGCTGCTGACAACCGACAAGGACTTCCAGGCAGCCTCTCAGCACGTGCATTTCCGGCTATGGGGAATGGGATGAGGGTTGCTCTGGCTGGGCGTGATGCCGATGGCGCCCATGAACGACCTGCTCCAACTGCCCCAAAATGAGCGGTTGGCCCTGGCGATCGCCTCGGGGGACAGCCTCGATGACCAGTCCCGGGATGGGGCGTTGTCGGTCGACCACGCTCTCTGCGCCGAGTTCGGCCTCGGCTGACCATGCGCCCTTCACGGCCGCCAGGATCCGAAGCTTTGGCAGCAGCGCACCTGAAGCGTCGGTTGGACAGACCCCGTTCATGGGCCTGATGTGGAAACGTTCCCAAATTGACTGGCCTGGAGGCAGCGGAGTGGGGTTCGCCTATTTCTGAGAAATAGCCTGGTTCTGCGGCCCGTCACTCGCAGCGGCCTCGTGCCCTGGTGAGCACCTCATACTTCACCGAGCCGCTGGCGGCACAGCTGCTGCAGATCGTCGCGCTCGCTGTCGCTCAGCTCCTCCGCGCCGATCAGGCTGTAGACCCCATCGCCGTAGCGGGTGATGCCGTTGCCGGTGAGCACGCGGCCCACCATCCGCTTCCCAGGATCCGCCGGGCGATGTCTTGCGCCAGGGCGGGGCTGGCTGTTGCCTGGCAAATCCGCGGCCCAGCAGTTCCAACCGCTCCGCAGAAGCCTTCGGCTACAGCATCAGCGGTTGATCGATGGGGCTCATGCGCATCCGCTGGGCGATGGAGTCGCGGAGGCGCTCGTCGGTGGGGGAGGTGTGTGGGGGCATGGGGCGATGGTGGCGGCTCCCAAGCGCTTGGGCCAGGATTGTTTCGGGGCGGCCCGTCAGGCGGAACCCCCTGCTGGGATCCCTTCTGGTGCGGGCGCGCTGCGGCTGCAGCCAACCCTGCTTCGGGTGTTGCTTGGGGTTCCCGACGCCTGAAGCGTCTATACTTCCGTCTAAACATCTCATTGCCATGGCCGCCACCCCATCGCGCCAGGCCCTGCGCCGCTGGGGCAACAGCCTTGGCATTCGCCTGCCTGCAGCCATCGCCCGGGAGGCTCGGCTGCAGGAAGATCAGGCCGTGGAACTCTCCGTCGTGGAAGGTGGGGTACTGATCCGGCCGGTTCAGCCTCGCCTGTCTCTGGCCGAACGGCTGGCGGCCTACGAGCCCATGCCTGGCGAACCCACGGAGGCCATGGCCTTCCCTCCGCTCGGGGCTGAGGTCGTCGAGTGAGCCCCCGCCGAGGGGGCCAGGCGTGGGTGCCCGATCGCGGTGACGTGATCTGGATCGACCACAATCCCCAGTCCGGCCGCGAGATGAAGGATCACCATCCCTTTGCGGTGCTGTCCAGCGCTTCCTTCCACGCCACCGTGGGCCTGGTTGTGGGCTGCGCGATGACCTCAGCTCCCTACAACCGCGGTTCCACCCTTGCTGTGGATCTTGGTCCCATCCCCGATCGGCCGGGTTCCCACAGCTATGTGCTCTGCCAGCAACTCAAATCCTTCGACTGGCGCGCCAGGGGTGCACGCCCCCATCCAATCGGACGTCTGCAGGACTCCCAGTTGGAGGAGGTGCTGGCGATCGTGGGGCAGATCCTTGGCTTGGTGGTCTGAGCCTTGCGGGGCCCCTCCTCACCGCTTTCGTGCGTCGTTTGTACTAACGTTGACCAGCTGCTCACAGTGGAGAGGTGTCCCCATGGCTGCCACCGGAGCTTCGCCTCCTGCGCGCTCAGCCCGGCTCGGCCTGCGCGCCACGCCGGAACAGGAAGCCGTGCTGCGCCGTGCCGCCGAGGTCACCCACAAGTCGCTCACCGACTTCATCCTCGACAGCGCCTGCCTCGCTGCTGAACAGGCGCTCCTTGATCAGCGCCTGTTCATGGTCTCGGACTCCCAGGCCCAGGCCCTGATGAACCTGCTTGACCGCCCCGAACAGGCCAACGAGGGTCTCCGTGATCTGTTCGCCAGGCAGCCACCCTGGGACGCCCAGTGATCTGGCGGCCGCCGGAGCCGCTGGCCGTCCAGCACCAGCTGGAAGGCTTTGACTGCGGCAGGCCCACACTGAATCACTGGCTGCAGCACCACGCCCGCCAGCCACAGACCAGTGGCTCGGCCCTAACGTTCGTCGTCGCCGACGAGGCGAATCGCATCGCCGGCTATTTCAGCCTCACCGTGGGCCAGGTCGACACATTGGAGGCCCCAGAGCGCATCCGTCAGGGCATGGGGCGATTTCCGCTGCCCGTGGTCATCCTGGCCAGGCTCGCCGTGTCACGGGAGAACCAGGGACGTGGCATCGGTGCCGGGATGCTTCAGGACGCGATCCGTCGGACGCTGGTGATCGCCGAGCAGGCCGGAATTCGGGCGATCCTGACCCATCCCATCGACGAAGACGCGGCACGCTTTTACACCCGGTTCGGATTCACTGCATCGCCGCTGCGCCAGCAGCAACTGCTTCTCCTCCTCAAGGACGCAAGGAAGATCCTCCGGTGAGCAAGGGGGGCATCCTGGCGTGGGTGTGACAGGGGGTGGCACTCCTGGAGGAGAGGCTCACTCGCCATGGCATCCCCCCAGCTGCCCCACAGCCGAGACCATCTGTCGCACGTAGGCTGGCCTTGGCAAGAGATCCCCATGGACAACCAGCTCAGCCGCATCACCATCAATCCCGAGGTGTGCCATGGGAAACCAACCATTCGGGGTTGCGTTATCCCGTGGAAATGGTGCTCGACCTGTTGTCCGCCGGCATGAGTACGGCTGAAATCCAGGCCGACTATCCCGACCTCGAAGCTGCCGACATCACGGCAGTGCTTCAGTACCCGGCGCAACTCGCCCGTGTTCAGCGGGTTGAGATTCTGCCTGCATGAAGATCCTGCTGGATGCCCAGCGGCCTCGATCGCTCGTGAAGCAACTGGAGCCAATGGGTTGTGATGTGCTGCATACGTTTGATCTGCCTGAGGGGAATCGCAGCTCCGACCTGACGATCTCTTCCGTCGTCGATCGCGATGGACGGGTGGTGTTCAGTAAAGATGATGTTTTCATTCAGAGTCATCTCCTGCGCGGTAGCCCTGCCAGGCTGTGGATCGTGGCCACTGTCAACATCAGCAACCAGGAACTGGCCTCCCTCCTGTTTGGTGTGTTGCCCGAGCTGATCAGGCTGTTTGAATCCCACTCTCTGATCGATCCGAACCGCAAGGCTCTGATCGTGAGGCACTGATGAGCACTGGGTGATGGCGTTGCCGGTGAGCACCCGACCCACCATGCACTTCCCAGGATCCGCCGGGCGATGGACTCGCGGAGGCGCTCGTCGGTGGGGGAGGGGTGCGGGGGTGCATGGCAGAGCTATCAAGCTTCGGCCATGGAGACCAACGGTTTCAAGCTCTGGAGCGTTCCCGCCAGAGCTTGGGGTCGCGGCCGCAATGCAGAACGGCCAGCACCACGCTGATGCTGGTTCCCGCAACCGGCAAATAGATCACGCCATAGGGGAAGCGGTGAATCAGGGCACGACGGGTATTCCGATATCCCGAGGGGTAGGCCTCAGGGTTGGCGCGGATGCGGTTGAAGGTCAGGCGCACCTCTTGCAGAAACTGCCGGCCCAGGCCCTGTTCCTGAGCTTCGTACCACCGAGCTGCAGTCTCGAGATCGAGCCTGGCTTCAGGGCGGAGCCGAAGCTCCATGCTCAGAGGGTTTGCCCCAGGGCGTCCAGCACCTGGTCAGCATCGAGGCCGGGATCGCCGTCCGCCAGGAAGCTCTCCAGCCGCTGATCGATCAGCTGGCGATCGGCTGCCGTGAGTTCAGGGCCAATCTGTTCGGCCGCGATCGAGTCCCACAGAGTCTGCACCAACTCCAGACGTTGTGCCAGGGGCAGGGTCAGCAGATCTTTCACCACATCCCGTGCCGGCAGAGCCGGAAAGCACAGGTGACCAGGCTAACGTGGGCTAGCAGGTTTGTGAGAATGCTGCCGCCGAGCTGGTTCCTGGGGGGCCTTCAGGCCAGCGAACGGATCGGCGTTCGCGGCATCGTGGTCCACGCTGCTTCCGCGGACGCCCGCAACTTCGATCTGCACATGGGTTTCGATCCCTCACCCATCGATCCCGACACCCTCCTGATCCGTCTCTCGGATGTGGCGGCAACCCTGGGTTTGTGAGCGGCCGTCGATGGAGGCTTCGTAGCCTTAACCCCCTCGCCGCTGATCAGCGAGGTTCCGCTGTTCCTGTTCCGGCTGATGACCTGCGCGGGGACTGGGCTTCCTGGGATGTGACGGGGGCTGGCACTGATTCCTTGAGGACCCCTGCGCTTGGTCACGCCTGCCACCTCAGAGCGGCCTTTGCTCACCAGCGCCCCCGCCAGGCCTGAGTGCCTATACCTTGCTTCAGGCTGAAGCACGGTTTTGCGATGGCTTCTCGCCTCACTGCCGCCACCGGGGCCGCCCTGCTCAGAGCCGATGCCCGCCTGCTCGCTCAGGAGTACCGCCGCGTGCTGGCCACGCCTGGATCCTCCTCTCCGGCGCCGTTGCGGCTTGGCTTTCGCGAGCTCCTCTACTTCCAGGTCGTGGGCCGCCTGAGTGTTTGCGGCTCGCACCTCTACCCGGGAGTCGTGATCCAATGACCCCGCACGCGGGGCTTCCGGCCGAGTGGATTGAGAGCGTGCGCCAGCGGGCCCGAATCCTCGATCTATTCCCCCTGCAGGAGCTCCGCAAGGCTGGCCGCGACTTCCTCGCTCATTGCCCCTGGCACGACGACCGTCGGCCGTCACTCACCGTGAGCCCTCAACGGAACCGTGTGCACTGCTTTGTGTGCCGGCGGGGGTGTGATCCGATCGGATGGCTGCAGGACCGCCAGGGACTGACCTTCACGGAGGCGGTGCAGGAACTCGCCGAGCGCTATGGCATCCCCAGGCCCGCCGTCGATCCGGCCGCCGAACCGCGGCTGGAGGCCGAACGAAGCGAGCGCGAGCGCCTGCGGACCCATCGTGTGGAGCAGCAGAAGCGCTTCCACCAGGCTTTGCTCAAGGATCTGGAAGCCGGCGGCGCAGCGGCGGTGTATTTGCAATCGCGGTGCCTCACCCCCGATACCGCCCGTTCCTGGGGCCTGGGGCTGGCGGGCCAGCGGATGATGCTTCCCCTCTGCGATGCCCAGGGCCGCTGCTGTGGTTTTGCCGGCCGGGCCATCGGCGACCAGGAACCCCGCTACCGCAACACCAAAGCCGATGTCCTCTTCCGCCGAAGCGAGCTGCTCTTTGGCCTCCACCATGCCGCCGCAGCCATCCGGCGCCACGAGGCGGTGCTGCTCGTCGAGGGGCCGCTGGATGTGATCCAGCTGCACCAGGGCGGGATCGAGAACGTGGTGGCAGCCCTGGGCACGGCCCTCACACCGGAGCAGCGCCAGCGGCTGGAGCGCCTCGGGGCCCGGCGGCTGATCCTGGCCTTCGATGGCGATGAGGCCGGCCGCAAGGCCACCGCCCAGGTGATCCAAGACGTGCGGCCGATGGTGATCGCCGGGTCGCTGGAGCTCGCGGTGCTTGATCTGCCCGCCGGCAGCGATCCCGACAGCCTGCTGCGCCAGGAGGGTCCGGATGCCTTCCGCCAGCGGATCGATCGCGCAAGTCACTGGTTGCACTGGGAGTTGGAGCAGCTGCTCGCTCCGGCTCGATCGGCGCCGGAGGATCTGGCGGTGCTGCAGCGGTGTGAACGACAGGCGGCGGCTCTGCTTGCCCTGCTGCCTGTGGGGCCGCTGCGGCGGCGGGCAGAGGAAAGGCTGCAGCAGGAGTTGGGGGCTGTGCCCCGGGCACCGGCGCCCGCGTCTCCCTGGAGAGAAACCGAACTTGCCTCTCCGCTGGAGGAGGCGATCGTGCGGGCGGAGCGGAGGGCTCTGCGGCTGTTCCTCGCCAGTCCCGCAAGTCGGCCTGCTCTGGTTGGACTGGCCTTGCAAACACCACCGCATCGGCGGGCACTGGAGTGTCTGCAACTCCTTCACCAGAGGCTGACGGATGTGGCAGAAACCCAGGAGCCAGGGGATTTGCTGCCCGCCGCCGCCCTGGCCCTGGCGCCGCGGTTGGATCCGGAGCTCGGTGGCCTCCTGGAGGAGCTCATTCACGGCGCGAATCGGGTGCGTCAGCTCTTGACCGCGGATCCACAGCCGGAGTTGATGGCGGTGCTTGATGTGCTCGAGCCGGTGGAAGAGTTACGGTTGGGAGAGTGAGACTAATCCCTTCTGAGGCAGGACCACCTAGCCGGAATAGCCAAGAGTTATCATCTTTGCTGTGTTGTGCGTGCTCATTGGGAGACCTACGAGAATGACCTTGTTTACATGAATGCAGTTACAGCGGCTTGTTCCAAAGCTCTATCTCATCTTTTCGCCTGGCCAGCAAACCAGGCAGCTCAATTCCGCTAACCCTGGACCACTTCATTAGCTCACTCGGAATGGCATCATAATTCCGCTCTTGATTAGGTAGGGCTTGCTGAATTACGTTTGCGGGCTTTTCCGGCGCGCCCA
>JANWUS010000050.1 GCA_024958715.1 Cyanobium sp. FGCU52
TCCGCCTTGGGCGCGCCGGAAAAGCCCGCAAACGTAATTCAGCAAGCCCTAATTAAAGATATTCAGCAGGGTTGGCTGAGAAAGCCCCCACTGCAGCAGGTAGTTTGCTGTCGTCCAACCCTTGGTCAAATGTTTGGAAGTGCATTCTCCTCTGTAGAGCGTGCATCCGTTCCAGATCGTATAGTCGCGAAAGGTATGAAATGCATTAACAAAAAAGGAGGGAGGGTTCTCCCATGCTGCCGGCAGCAACAGCGCTGCCACCAGAAACGTCAACAGCGCGTATAAGGCGCTGCTGTAAGCCAGCAGGAGCAGCCTGCGTCTGTTGCGCATGCCCAGGCCTGGCGGAGAATACTTGGTGTCGACCGGAATGCTGAAGTAGATTGCAAATACAAAGGTGGTTAAGGCTACGGGAAGCAGAGTTAGGCGAAGGGAAGCAAAACTTGCAGTGATAACTGATGCGATAATCGTGCCGTAAGTCAGGCGCCTGACGCTGAAGCGGCTCAGGTAGCGATGGCACCACAACAGTGTACAGGTGAAAAGGGTGTAGAAGAATGCAATTGGTACATCCTTGATATTCATTAGTGAGTAGCCAAAAAAGGCTGGCGAACCCAGCAGCATCGCGGAGGCCAGCCATCGGTTGCGGAACTGGCAAATGCGGGAAGTCCACCAGAGGAGGCAGGCTGTTCCAATTGCGCAGGCAACCGAGAAGATATGGGTTAAGCGATAGTAGTCACGGATGGGAAGGCCAAGCTTAAAAGACACCAGATAGGGAAAGATCGTGTTGACAATGCCGTAGTAGCTTGCCGGCACTCCGGACGTGTCCGCTCCCTTGAGAAATCCAATTCCGCGAGCCAGATGATACTGGACGTTGTACCACTCCGCGCGTTCGTCAACGGTGATGCCACCGTGATACTCGTGGAGGAGGTGGCTGGAGAGAAGGAGAAGCAGAAACGCAGCCAGAAGGATGACCGTGATAACGGCAGGCTTGCCTGCTTTCTGCATGCTGATGGCTTTCCCGTTGCTCTTGTCTACGCCGATCATCATGGTCGAGCCATCACTTGCTTCATCCTAATTGGCTGCCCAATCACGGGCTGGTCTCCGACCATGGACGCCCCTCCCCCACCCGTCCAACGGCGTCGAGACCACAAACCGTGAGCGATTCGCAAGCCGAAGGTCGGGCTCCTGCCGAGAAGCGAGCACTCCGCCGAGCCTGAGGGAACGCAAGGGCCGAGGTTGATCAGCGGGGCACGCGCCGTTCCGGCTGCCGTAGGGGAATCCATCTCAATCCACAAACACATACTCGATACGGATGCCGGGGGCGCTCCATTGGTGGCGGTAGCCGCCCTCGTACCAAGTGCCGGTGTAGCTGCCGCGCAAGCGGGCTCCGTTGCCGTTCGCGCCCGTGATCAGCGCCGGGCAGGCGCTCACGGGGTGGCTGTTGGTGCAGCGGCGCTCGTTCTTCTCCAGCCGCCAGGCGCTGTGGTCGGCGAACATCACCGTGACCACGGTGCGCTCCGGGCCGGTGTCCCCCGGGGTGACGGCACAGGCCGCCGCGACGCCGTTGCGCAGGCAGTTCGGCGACAGCTGGGCCTGCAGCGGCGCTTCACCCAGGCCCAGCCCCAGGGCGACTCCAGCGGCCCCGGTCAGAAGGTGAACGGCAACCCTGCGCAGCGGCGACATGTGGTGCTCCGGGCTCAGGAGTGGAACAGCAGCACCAGGCCCGCCTTCACCTGGTGAAACTCCCGCTCCTCCCGGCTGAGGTCGAGGCCCACCTGCAGCCCCTCCTCCAGGGCCATGTCGAACGGCGGCGCCGGCGGGGCAGGCCCTTGCGACCAGAGGGCGGCAATGCCCACCGGCGTGGCATGCCAGCGGAACCGCGGCGTGGTGCCGATCGCAGGCTCCAGCAGGGCATCTTCGAGAAGCTCGCGGATCGCCATCGGGTTCCGGCTCTCGCCACCCAGCCACTCGGACCAGCTTCTTCAGGGTGCTCCGCTGGAGCAATCGGCCGTGAGTTTTCGTGATACTGCCCCCGCCTACGGTGCCCCCATGGCAGCTCTCCCGGGCCCGATCGCGCTGGTGCACGAGTGGTTCACGCCGCGCTCGGTGGGTGGATCGGAACTGGTGGTCGAGGCGATCGATGGCGCCCTGCAGGGGCGGGGCCTTCCCCCCGACCTGTACGCCCTGGTGGATGGCCAGAGCCGCCTTCCGGGCAGCTGGCTCACGGGGCGCCGGGTGCACACCTCCTTCATCCAGCGGCTGCCCTTCGGCGTCAGCCATGTGCAGCAGTACCTGCCGCTGCTGCCGCTGGCGATCGAGCAGCTGGATCTCGCGGAGCACCCGCTGGTGATCAGCAGCAGCCACCTGGTGGCCAAGGGGGTGCTCACCGGTCCCGACCAGCTGCACGTGAGCTACGTGCACACCCCCGTGCGTTACGCCTGGGATCAGATGCATCCCTACCTGGCCCGCTCCGCCATCGCCCGCCATCCCCTGCTCGGCCCCCTGGTGCGCTGGCAGCTGCACCAGCTGCGCCAGTGGGATGTGGCCAGCAGCCTGCGGGTGGATGCGCTGCTGGCCAACTCCCGCTTCACCGCCCGCCGCATCCAGCGCTGCTGGCGCCGCCGCGCCCAGGTGCTCCATCCCCCCGTGGCGGTGGATCGCTTCCGCTGGGACCGCCCCCGCGACGACGTTTATGTGAGCCTCTGCCGGCTGGTGCCCAACAAGCGGGTGGATCTGGTGGTGGAAGCCTTCCGCCGCACCGGTCTGCCCCTGGTGGTGATCGGCGCCGGGCCCGAGCGGCGCCGGCTGGAGGCGATGGCCGGGCCGCGGACCCGCTTCCTCGGCCGCTGCGACGACGGCGAGGCGGCCGCCTGGCTGGAGCGTTGCCGCGCCTATGTCTATGCCGGTCTGGAGGACTTCGGCATCGCGCCGGTGGAGGCGATGGCCGCCGGTGCTCCCGTGATCGGCTTCGGCGCTGGCGGGCTGCTGGATTCCGTGCGCTGCATCAGCTCCGGCGACAGCCATCCCACGGGCCTGCTGTTCCCGCGGCAGACCGCCACCAGCCTGGCGGAGGCCCTGGAGCATTTCGAGAGCGCTCAGCTCTGGCGCCGCTTGCCGGCGGAGGGCCAGCGCCGCTGGGCGGAGCATTTCGCTCCCGCGCGGTTCGAGCAGCGGTTGCTGGTTCTGCTGGAGCGGTTCTGGCGGGCCCATCAGCAGCGTCTGGCGCGCGACGCCCGACCTGTGCCTCTGGCCTGAGTGACCCTCGCGACTGGGTTTCGCGCTGGACACATCTTTAGATTCGTCAACCGTAAGGGCTCTCGATGGTCTCCACCGCAGCTACCGCTTCCGGTCGTCCGCCGCTGCTGAGCGTTTCGCCGCAGCTCCTCTCCGCCGACCAGCTGATCGAGCTGCAGTCGCGCCGTTCGCGGGTGATCAAGCGCAGTGGCGACATCGTGTTCTCGCTGGCGGTGCTCACCCTGGGCTCGCCGGTGTTGCTGCTGCTCGGGCTGCTGGTGAAGCTCACCTCCCGGGGCCCCGTGTTCTACGTGCAGCAGCGGGTGGGACGGGGGTATCGCAGCTTCGGCTGCATCAAGTTCCGCACCATGCGGCGCGATGCCGACAAGGTGCTCTCGGCGGTGCTCGCCCAGTCCCCCGATCTGGAGGAGGAGTTCCGCAACGATTTCAAGCTGCGCAACGATCCCCGCATCACCCGCCTGGGCAAGTTTTTGCGGCGATCGAGCCTCGATGAGCTGCCCCAGTTCCTGAACGTGCTGCGCGGAGAGATGAGCGTGGTGGGTCCCCGGCCGATCGTGCGCAAGGAACTGCCGCGCTACGGCGACCGCATGGACGAGGTGCTCGCGGTACGTCCCGGCCTCACCGGCCTGTGGCAGGTGTCGGGCCGCAACAACCTCAGCTACGAGAAACGGGTCAAGCTTGACGTGCGCTACGCCCGTCACCGCAGCCTGCGGATGGATCTCAAGATCATCGCCCGCACCTTCCTGGTGATCCTCGATCCCCGCGACCGCGGCGCCTACTGAGCCGTTCCAGGGGCTCCGGCCGTGCTGAAGGCACTGACGGCGCCCACCAGCACCGTTCCCGCCAGCAGCCACAGCAGCTCCAGTCGGCGGCTGAGGGCCAGGATTCTGCCCACCGCAGCCCGATCCGGCGGTGCCGCCGCCGCCGCCAGCATCGGCTTCCGGCGCCATCCGCCGGCATAGCGGTTGAGGCCCCCCAGCCGCACTCCGGCCGCATGGGCGAAGGCGGCCTGGGACACGCCGGCGTTGGGGGAGGGATCGGCGGCACCCTCCGCCAGGGCGGCGCGCCAAAGCGCGGCGGTGGCCCCCGGCCGTCCCGCCGCCAGCGGCAGGCTCAGGGCCACCAGGCGCGCAGGCAGCCATACCAGCAGGTCGTCGAGGCGGGCGCCGGCCGTGCCGAGCCAGCGCAGCCGCCCGTGGCGGTAGCCCAGCATCGAATCGAGCGTGCTGGCGGCCTTGAACGCCCACGCCAGGGCCAGGGGGCCCGGCGAGGCGGTGCCTTCGGGAGCGGCGACCATCAGCACGGCCCCGGCCAGCATCCAGAACAGGGGGGCGAACAGGCCGTCCACCGCGTTCTCGGCGGCGGTTTCGGCTGCCGCCCGCAGCAGTTCCCCCTCCGGCAGCCCGTCCACCTCCCGGCCGACGATCCAGCGCAGCCGTTCGCGGGCGGGCTCCAGGGGATCGGCCTCCTCCATGACGACGGCTGGGGCGGCGGCATCGGTGGCGTTGGGAAGGGCCGCCAGCACCGCGTCCACGGCCTGCTCCAGGCTGCGGCCCGCCAGGGCGCTGGCCAGTCCCACCAGCAGCAGCGGCAGCCCCACGGGAGGAAGGCTCTCTGCCAGCCGCTCCACCACCCAGCCTGATGCCGCGCTGCCTCCCACCACCACCAGGGTGATTCCCATCCCGGCCAGACGCAGCCGCCCCGGACGGTCGCCCGCCCAGGCTTCGGCGGGACTCCGCAGCACCCCGATCACCGCCCCCATGGCCTGCACAGGGTGGAACCAGGCCCGGGGATCGCCCACCAGCCGGTCGAGGGCGGCCGCCGCCGGCACCAGCAGCATCGCCGCCAGGGTCATGCCGCGGCGTTCCGGCGGTGAGGGAGCAACACGGCGGCCAGCAGGAAGGCGGCCACGATCAGGATCCGGGCGTTGGTCAGGCCCAGGATCTGGGTGCCGGCCCCCAGGGCCAGGCTGCCCACCAGGCTGCCGATGGCCCTGGAGCGGTCGATCCGGGCCAGCTGAGCGGCCGTATCGCCTGCGTCGTCCGCTTTCGCCGCATCGCTCAGGGCCGCGACCTGGCGGACATCGCTGCCGGCGGCAAGGGCCCCGAGCGGCACGAACAGGGCCGTCGCTCCCCAGGCGGGCAGCCAGGTGGTGGCCTGCAGCAGCACCGCCATGCCTCCGTACAGGCCCCAGCCCGGCAGGGGCAGGGGCAGGCTCAGGATCCGGCCCAGGCCATAGGCCGCCAGCACCAGGCCGAAATCCACGCAACTGCCTCCGCCGATTGCGCGCACCCACAGGGGCAGCAGGGCGAACAGGCCGCCGAACAGCAGGCCCTGGAAGCCGCCGCGGAGATCGATCCCCGCAGCAGCGACCGGGGTGGCGAGCGGGGCGGTGGGGGTGGCGCCCTCCCGCAGCTGGAACCGAGGGGAGGACACCACCAGCAGGACGGGCATCAACAACAGCGCCGCCACGGCGAACTGGGGGGCGGTGTTGCGCAGCAGGGGGAACAGCAGGGCGGTGAGCAGGCTGCCGGCCAGCCCCCCCGCATCCCCCAGCCGTTGCAGCCAGGGCAGGTTGAGCCGGCGGGGCGCCAGCAGCCAGCGCTGCAGCGGCAGCACGCTGGCGGTGCGGCCCACCCCCACCAGGCCGCTGGCCAGCAGCGGCCACACCGGTGAGGGGCCCAGCCGCTTGAGGGCCACCGCCAGCAGCACCAGCAGGCCCACCACCTGAAGCACAAGCCCGAAGCGGGCGCGGGGGCGCAGCGGCAGCAGGGTGGTGGAGACGGACAGGGCCGGCAGCAGGCCGTTGACCAGGGGGGCCTGGGTCAGTCCGCTCAGCAGCCAGCCCGCCGAAGCCCCGCTGAGGGACTGGGCGGTGCGCTGGCTGAACCAGAGAAAGGAGGGGAGGGCGGCACGGTCGATCACGGCCTCCCCTCGATCAGGCGGCCTTCAGCCAGCTGAACATCGAGCGCAGGCCCTTGCCCACCTGCTCGATCGGGTGCTCGCTGTCGCGCTGGCGGATCTTGGCCATCTCCGGTTTGCCGGCCTCGCACTCGGCCACGAAGTTGCGGGCGAAGGTGCCGTCCTGGATGTCGGCGAGGATGCGCTTCATCTCCGCCTTGGTATCGGCGGTGATCAGGCGCGGGCCGCTCACGTAGTCGCCGTACTCGGCGGTGTTGGAGATCGAATCGCGCATGGCGGTGAGGCCGCCCTTCACCATCAGATCCACGATCAGCTTCACCTCGTGCAGGCACTCGAAGTAGGCCAGCTCGGGCTGATAGCCGGCCTCCACCAGAGTTTCGAAGCCGGCCTTCACCAGCTCGCTCAGGCCGCCGCAGAGCACGGCCTGCTCGCCGAACAGGTCGGTTTCGGTTTCTTCCTTGAAGTTGGTTTCGAGGATGCCGGCGCGGGTGCCGCCGATCGCCTTGGCGTAGGCCATCGCCAGGGCGCGGGCGTTGCCGGAGGCATCCTGGTGGATGGCGAACAGGGCGGGCACGCCCTGGCCGTTCTGGTACTCCCAGCGCACGGTGTGACCGGGGCCCTTCGGTGCGATCATCACCACGTCGACGTCGGCGGGGGGCTGGATCAGGCCGAAGCGGATGTTGAAGCCATGGGCGAAGCTCAGCACCTTGCCGGCGCTCAGGTGCGGGGCGATCTCCTTCTCGTAGACGGCCTTCTGCACCTCATCGGGCAGCAGCACCATGATCCAGTCGGCCTTGGCGCAGGCATCGGCCACGCTCAGCACCTCCAGGCCGTCGGCGCGGGCCTTCTCCGCCGAGCGGCTGCCCTCGTACAGACCCACCACCACGTTCACGCCGCTGTCCTTGAGGTTGAGCGCGTGGGCATGGCCCTGGGAGCCATAGCCGATGATGGCCACCGTCTTGCCGTCCAGCAGGCTCAGATCGGCGTCGGTGTCGTAGAAGAGCTGGGCCATCAGTGCGAGGGGTTCCGGGCTTGGCAAGGGTTGAGCTTACGAAAGCGCCCCGCCTGGGCAGTCCGGCGGGCCCTGGCTAGCGTCCGGACATCCCTGCCCGTACGCGCCCATGTCCGGTCCAGCGGCCCTGTTTGAGGCCCACATGCAGGCCGAACTGAATGCCGATCTGGCCTCCACCATGGACACGATGGTGGCGGAGCCCCATCTGCTCAATCTCGGCTCCGGCACCGGCGGCGAAGGGCGTGAGGGGGTGGAGACGTTCTATGCCACCAAGCTGATCGGCCAGTTCTTTCCGCCGGATGTGGAGTTCATCCCGATCTCCCGCACCGTGGACAGGGAGCGGCTGGTGGATGAACTGGTGATCCGCTTCACCCACACCGAAACGATCAGCCACCTGCTGCCGGGGGTGGCCCCCACCGGCCGCCGGGTGGAGATGGCCTTGGTGGTGATCGTGGGGGTGCGCGACGGCAAGGTGGCCTACGAGCACATCTACTGGGATCAGGCCGGACTGCTGGCGCAGCTGGGCCTGCTCGAACCCGCCGGCCTGCCGGTGGATCCGCACGCAGCCGGCCGGCTGCTGGCGTTCACCGGCAAGGGTTGAGGGCCGCAGGGCCGCTGCTCAGAAGCGATCGGTGTGGTGATGCACCACCCGCCAGTGGCCCTGCTCCTTGCGAAAGACGGTGGTGGAGCGGATGTCCAGCTTCAGCGGTTCACCGTCCCGGGTCATGCCGCTGGTGCGTTCGGTGCACACGAGCAGGCCCATCTCAGCCGTTTCCACGGTGCGGCGGTCATCGGCCACCAGGCTTCCGGAAAACCCCATGGCGGCTTCCCGGGCGAACTGTTCCATCACCGCCTGACGTCCGATGCAGCGGGCACCGGTGGGACCCAGGAGGCTGATGTCGTCCGCGTCGGACCAGATCGCTTCATAAGCGGTGGCATCGCCAGCAAGCAGCCGATTGCCGGCTTCGTAGAACGCGTCGGCGGCGTCCTGCAGCGTGGAGGTCATCGGCTCAGGCCTCGCTGGGGTGGGCGATCACCCTGTCGATCAGGCCGTAGTCCTTGGCATCGGCGGCGCTGAGGAAGTAGTCGCGGTCGGTGTCCTTGGTGATCTTCTCCAGGCTCTGGCCGGTCATGTCGGCCATCGACTGGTTGAGCATGTCCTTGATGCGCAGGATCTCGCGGGCCTCGATCTCGATGTCGCTGGCCTGCCGCTGGCTGGTGCCGCCCAGGGGCTGGTGGATCATGATCCGGCTGTGGGGCAGGGCCAGGCGCTTGCCCTTGGTGCCGGCCGCCAGCAGGAAGGCCCCCATCGAGGCCGCCAGGCCCACGCAGATCGTCACCACGTCGGACTTGACGTACTGCATGGTGTCGTAGATCGCCAGGCCGGCCGTCACCGAGCCGCCGGGCGAGTTGATGTACAGCAGGATCGGCTTGGAGTTGTCCTCGGAGTCGAGGTAGAGCATCTGGGCCACCAGCCGGTTGGCCACCGCGTCGTTGACCTCCTGGCCGAGGAAGAGGATCCGCTCGACGCCCAGGCGGGTGTAGATGTCGACCCAGCGCTCGTACTGGCTGCCGGGGAGGCGGTAGGGAACGCTGGGGGTGCCGATGGGCATGGGTCGAGGGGAGGAAGCGGAAGGGGTGTGAGGGGGCCGGTCAGCCCAGGCCGGCGGCCGTGGGCAGGGCGGTGGGCAGTTGCTTCTGGCTGGTGAGCACGCGGTCGATCAGGCCGTACTCCTTGGCTTCCTCGGCCGTCATGTAGGTCATGCGGTCGGAGTCGCGGGAGAGCTGCTCGATGCTGCGGCCGGTGTTCTCCGACAGCATTTCCAGCATCGTGTGCTTGTTGTGCAGCACCTCCTTGGCCCGGATCTGGATGTCGCTGGCCTGGCCACGGGCACCGGAGCGGGGCTGGTGCAGCACGATCGAGGCATGGGGCAGGGCCGCACGCTGGCCCTTGGTGCCTGCCGAGAGGATCATGGCGGCGGTGCCCATCGCCTGGCCGATGCAGATGGTGTGCACCGGTGGCTTCACGTAGCGCAGGGTGTCGCAGATGGCGAAGGCTTCTGTTTCGAAGCCGATCGCATCGCCGGTGTACCAGCTGGTGCCGGTGGAGTTGATGTAGAAGAAGATCGGCTTCTCCGGGTTGTCGAACTCCAGATACAGGAGCTGGGCAATGATCAGCTCCGTCACGTCGACGCCGACCTGACGCTTGAGGTCGTCGTCGGAGAAGAGGGGCAGACCCAGGTACACGATCCGCTCCTTCAGGAGCAGCGACTCCAGGTCGGGGGGCGGCGTGCGCAGCACGGCGGAATCGCCGTAGTAGGGGGCCGACGCCGTCATCCGCAGCTTCCAGGGGGCATGACCTGGGAGCCTAGCGGGGGTCCGGAGTGCCGTGCCCCCTGGCGCCGATGGGTTTCCCGCCCCCCTTGCCGCCGCTGCGCTCGGTTCCCCCCGCGGCCGCCGGCCCCTCGGCCCGGGCGAACACCATCCGGCCCGTGGGCGTCTGCAGCGCTCCGGTGATCACCACGGCCAGGCGCTCGCCGATGCGGCTGCGGGCGTCCTCCACCACCACCATGGTGCCGTCCTCCAGGTAGCCGACCCCCTGGGCCGCCTCCTTGCCCTCGCGCACGATCTTGATCTGCAGCCCGTCGCCGGGCTGCACCTCGGGCCGCAGGGCGATCACCAGCTCGCTGAGGTTGAGCACCTTCAGCTCGCGCACCTCGGCCACCTTGGCCAGGTTGTAATCGGCCGTCAGCAGGGTGCCGCCGGTGTCGGCCGTGAGCGAGAGCAGGCGGTCGTCGACGCCGTTGCCCTCGTAGCGGGTGCTGTTCACCACCAGGCGCCGGCCGTAGGTCTCGCGCAGCTCCGACAGCAGCTTGAGGCCGCGGCGACCCTTGCCCCGCTTCTCGCCGTTGCCCGAATCGGCCAGCGCCTGCAGTTCGTCGATCACGCACTGGGCCACGATCACCTGGCCCTCCAGCAGGCCGCTCTCCAGCAGCCCGCGGATGCGGCCGTCGATGATCACGCTGGTGTCGAGGATCTTGGCGCTGGCGGGCTGCAGCACCCCTTCGGCCACCAGCAGGGCCTCGGTGCTGGTGGGGTTGAACAGGCGCAGCAGGGTGCGGCCGTGCACCTCGGCCAGGTTGTAGCCCAGCACCCCGAAGAACACGTTGCTGAGCACGGCCGCCAGCGGCTTCACCAGCACCACCTCCCAGGGCAGGGGCAGCAGCAGGATCGGCGCCAGCAGCAGGTTCGCCACCAGCAGGCCGAGGATCAGCCCCACCGCCCGGCTCACCAGCAGGTCGGTGGGCACGCTGCGCACCTGGGCCATCAGGCGACGGCGCAGCTGCTGGAACAGGAACCCGGCGATCAGGCCGAAGAAGGCGCCGAAGCCGCCCAGCACCGTGCGCAGCCCCTCGGGGTTGTTCACCTGCACCAACAGCGGTTCCGGCAGCAGATCCACGCCCAGCCAGCCCGTGGCCCCGCCGGAGATCACGAACAGCAGCAGGATGAGGGAGTCCACCATTCCGGGATGCTGTGGCTGCCCATCACATCAGCACCGCAGCATGACGGATCCGGAGCGGATTGCCAGCGAGGGGTTACCGCCCGTGACGCGGCCGCCCCGCTCCGCCTACCTGCACATCCCCTTCTGCCATCGCCGCTGTTTCTACTGCGATTTCCCCGTGGTTCCCCTCGGCGACCGTGCCGATGGCGCGGGCGGTCCCGGATCCGCCTCGATCCGCGCCTATCTGAACCTGCTGCACCAGGAGATCGCCGCCGCCCCCGCAGGTCCACCCCTGGCCACCGTGTACCTCGGCGGCGGCACCCCCTCGCTGCTCACACCTGCCCAGGTGGCCGGGTTGCTGGCGGCCCTGGAGCGGCGCTTCGGCCGGATGCCCGGGGCGGAGGTGACCCTGGAGCTCGATCCGGCCAGCTTCGATCAGGCGCGGCTGGCCGGCTATCTGGAGGCGGGCGTCAACCGGGTGAGCCTGGGCGGCCAGAGCTTCGACGACGCGGTGCTTGCCGGGCTCGGACGCCGGCACCGCGGCGTGGACCTGGAGCAGGCCTGCGCCTGGCTGCGGGCGGCCCACCGGCGCGGCGATCTGGCCAGCTGGAGCCTCGATCTGATCCAGGGGCTTCCGGAGCAGTCCCTGGCCCACTGGGACGAGCAGCTGGAGCGGGCGATTGCCGCCGGGGCCCCGCACCTCTCGGTCTACGACCTGATCGTGGAGCCCGGCACGGTGTTCGAGCGGCGCCGGCAGCGGGGCGAGCTCGACCTTCCCGACGACGACCTGGCGGCCGATCTGATGGAGCACACCGGGCGGCGGCTCGCCGCCGCGGGCTACGGCCGCTACGAGGTGTCGAACCATGCCCTGCCGGGCCACGCCTCCCGCCACAACCGCGTCTACTGGAGCGGCGCCGGCTGGTGGGGCTTCGGCATGGGGGCCACCTCGGCTCCCCAGGGCGTGCGCACGGCCCGGCCGCGCACCCGCGAGGCCTACGCCGCCTGGCTGGCTGAGGGAGCCCCCCAGGAGTCCGGCCACCCCCGGGGTATGCCGGCCGACGAGCGGCTGCTGGTGGGGCTGCGCCGGCGCGAGGGGGTGAACCTGGCGGCCCTCGCCGGGGAGCACGGGCTGGATGCGGCTGCCTTGAGTGGGCTGCGGGCCCAGCTGGCGCCGTTCGAGCGGCGCGGACTGCTGGTGGTGGAGGGCCCGCGCTGGCGCCTCAGTGACCCGGAGGGTCTGGCTCTCAGCAATGCGGTGCTGAGGGAGCTGCTGGCGTGGTGGGCGTCCGCTGGGCCCGGATCCAGCCCCGCAGGGCCTCCACCGCCAGTCCCCGCCCATCCAGCAGCGGTGGGCTGAAGGGGGGCTGCCGCAGCGTCAGCCCCAGCAGGTCGGCGGTGACGCGCACCTGGCCGTCGCAGGCATCGCCGGCACCGATGCCGATCACCGGGATCGCCAGCCGCCCGCTCAGTTCGGTGGCCAGCTCGCCTGGAATGTGCTCCAGCACCAGGGCGAAGCAGCCCGCGGCCTCCAGGGCGAGGGCCTGGCGGCGCAGCCGGTCCTGGCTCACCGGGTCGCCGGCCTGGCGCCGGTAGCCGAGCCGGTGCACCGACTGAGGCGTCAGCCCCAGATGGCCCATCACCGGGATGCCGGCCCGCACCAGCCGGTCGATCACCGCCACGGTCTCCGGTTCGGCGCCCTCCAGCTTCACGGCCGCGGCGGCCGACTCCTTGAGCACCCGCCCGGCGGCGGCCACCGCCTCATCCGGGCTGCACTGGTAGCTGAGGAAGGGCAGGTCGCAGATGATCAGCGGCCGGCCGCCGGCGCTGGCGCTGCGGGCCGCCTCCAGACCCCGCGCCACCGCCCGCGTGTGGTGGAGCATCTCGTCGAGCGTCACCGGCAGGGTGGTGGTGTGGCCGAGCACCACCATCGCCAGGGAGTCGCCCACCAGCACCGCATCGGCGCCCGCTTCGGCCACCACCGCCGCCGACAGGGCATCCCAGGCGGTGAGCACCGTGATCGGCAGCCCGGCCTGCTTGCGCAGCTGGAGATCGGCGGGGCGCTGGGGCACGGACCGGGATCGCGGCTGGGGCATTGCTAGCATCCGAACGACTCGGACCCACGCGGCCCCGACGCCCAAACCTGGTCAGGACCGGAAGGGAGCAGCCACACGGGATGCTCAGGGCAGGCGTGGACTCCGGGTCACCACCTTCTTCACCGCGGTCGCGGCACAACTCAGGCGCAGACGCCGGCTGATCTCTGCAGCTCATCCAGTCTGCAGCGTCGCAGCCGCCATCGGGGGACAACAACGTCGCCTTACACCGTCGCGCTCCACCGTCGACCTACACCGCCGGGAGATCGACGATCCCCCGGAAACCCCAGGATCTGCTTCTGCTCCGGGAATCAGTCGATCCGGCCCTGCCGGTTCAGCAGGAAGGGGGGAATCATGGCGCCCCGCTCCTCAGCGGCGGCCTCGGGGGTGAAGGGGTTGGCGAAGGCGGTGGCTGCCGCAGGCCGGTCGAGGTTGTGGGTGCCCTGGCCCTCGAAGCCGGTGGCGATCACGGTCACGTGGATCTCGCCGTCGAGGCTTTCATCCACCACGGCGCCCACGATGATGTTGGCGTCGGGATCGACCGAGTCGTAGATCACCTCGGAGGCCGTGGTCATGTCCTCGAGGGTCATGTCCTTGCCGCCGCTGATGTTGATCACGCAGCCGCGTGCTCCTTCGATGCGGGCAGACTCCAGCAGGGGGCTGCTGATCGCCGCCTGGGCCGCCTCACTGGCGCGCGAGCGTCCCGAGCCCACCCCGATGCCCAGCAGGGCCGTGCCCGCATCGGCCATCACCGAACGCACGTCGGCGAAGTCGACATTCACCAGACCCGGCTTGGTGATGATGTCGGTGATGCCCTTGACGGCCATGCGCAGCACATCGTCGGCGGCGCGGAAGGCATCCTGCAGGGGAGCGCCGGCGATCGCGTCGCGCAGGCGGTCGTTGGGGATCACGATCAGGGTGTCCACGTTCTCCGCCAGCCGGGCGATGCCCTCCTCGGCCTGGCGGAGGCGGCGACGGCCCTCGAATCCGAACGGCTTGGTGACGATGCCCACGGTGAGGGCGCCGCATTCCTTGGCCACCTCGGCCAGGATCGGCGCCGCACCGGTGCCGGTGCCGCCCCCCATGCCGGCGGCGATGAACACCAGATCGGCCCCCTCAAGCGACTGCTGCAGATCGGAGCGCGACTCCTCGGCCGCCTTCTGGCCGATCACCGGATTGCCTCCGGCACCGAGGCCGCGGGTGAGCTTCTGGCCCAGCTGGATCCGCTGGCGGGCCGCCGACTGCAACAGGGCCTGGGCATCGGTGTTGAGCACCCGGTAGCCCACCCCCTGGAGATCGGCGGCGATCATCCGGTTCACGGCGTTGCTGCCGCCGCCGCCGACACCGATCACCTCGATCCGCGCCGACTGGCTCGGGACGATGCCATTGGTGCTCGCCGGTGTCTGGCTCATGTCGCTGTTCTCCTGCAAGGGCGTGAGATCCACGGGGAAGGGGGAGGCCGGTTCGCTCGCCATTGCGGGAGGGACGGGGATGCCGTTGATCTGCGGCTGCATTATGTCGGGGGCCGGGACCCTGGCCCGGAAGGGAACCAGCTTGACCCCGATCGCCCCAGAGGGCAATGGCCTGTGTGGGATGGCTGTCCGCCGTCGGCCTACTGGCCCCCGCGTGGTGGGCCGGCCAGCGTGGTTCCGGCCGGCGCGGCGCCCCCGCCGGGCAGGCTCAGCTCGGGCTGTTCGGGATCGCTCAGGTCGATCAGCCGCGGCGTCCGCCCCCCCAGCCTGGCGGGCAGGGTGGCCAGCAGATGGCCGGCCACCTCCAGGCGCCGGTCGAGCTGGTTGTCGGAGGGCCCGAGGCGCATCCGGCCCAGGGAGCCGCTGACCAGCCAGAGGCTGCCGTCGGGCTCGAAGCGCACCTCCTGGAGGCCGGGACCAAGCTGCTGCCGCTGGGCCAGCACGCGGGCCAGGGTGGGGCGGTGGCGTTCCGTCCAGCCCACCACCTTGAGGGTCAGATCCCCCTTGACCTTCACCCCGTCGTGCTGGCGGGTGCTGATCCAGCTGCCGAGCCGGTCGACATAACCCAGCTCCGGCCCCTGGGGGGTGCGGCGTTCGGCGCGGGCCACCGCTTCACGGTCCACCAGTTCCACCCGCAGACGGGGCGGCAGGATCGAGCGGCTCACCTGCACCCGCTCCACAGGCAGGGCCTGGGAGAGGCTGCTGCCCAGCTCCCGGGGCTGCAGGGTGAGCAGGGGCTGGGGGAAGCGGAGCCCAGCGGCCTGGATCACCTGGTCGCGGCTCACCAGCTGGCTGCCCACCACCTCCACCTGGGAGGCATCGCGAAGGTTCCAGCCGTCCTTGAGCAGCACCCAGCCCAGGCCGGTGGCGATGGCACTGAAGGCGACGAGCTGCCAGAGCTGGCGCAGCCGCTCGGCCCGCCGCTGCTGCCTCAGCTGCTTGCGCCGGGCGGCACCGGGGGGAAGGGGGGAGCTGGTCACAGTTCGCAGCGGGAGCGGGCCATCAGTTCATCGATCCAGCGCCGGGCACGCTGCGCATCCGAGAAGGGCAGGTCCTTCTGGAGTCCGCCACCCACCAGGCGCAGCCGGCAGGGGCCCTGGCTCTCCTCGGTGAGCGGGGCCTCGCCGGAGCCCAGGGACAGCAGCTCCACCAGCTCCAGCTGCTTGATCACGAAGCTGTCCACGGGCTGGAAGCTGCCGGCCTCGAAGCGGCACCAGCTGAGCACCCCGTCCAACAGGCGCGCGGCGCCGCAGCCATCGAGCTTGGCCAGCTCGGCACCCTCCGCCCAGGCTCGGAACAGCTGCTGGCGGCGGCGCTCCAGCCAGCCCAGGGCCGTGAGCAGCACGAACACCAGCAGCAGGGGGATCCAGAGCAGCCCATGACTCATGTCGCGCCACCTCCTGCGGGGCTTCGATGCAGGGATTCTCTCGCCTCCTGCACCAGTTGGTGCACGAGCTGCTCGCGCGACACCCCGCTCGCCTCCCACAGCATCGGGTACATGCTCTGGGGGGTGAAGCCCGGCAGGGTGTTGATCTCGTTGAGCCAGAGGTCGCCGCTGGCCTCCTCATAGAAGAAGTCGACCCGCGACAGGCCGCTGGCCCCCACCGCCCGGCAGGCCTCGATCGCCATGCCGCGCGCCTGCTCGGCCACCAACGGGGGCACCTCGGCGGGGATCACGGTGTGGCTCAGGCCTTCGCTGTACTTGGTGGTGTAGTCGTACCAGTCGGCATCGAAACGGATCTCGCCGAGCACCGAGGCCTGCAGGCTGCGGGTGCCGAGCACGGCGCATTCCAGTTCCCGGGCCTTCACCCCCTGCTCCACCACCAGGCGCGGGTCCAGGGCGGCGGCGGTGTGCAGCCCCGCCAGCAGGGAGCTGCGGTCGGTGGCCTTGCTGATGCCCACCGAGGAGCCCATGTTGGCGGGCTTGACGAAGCAGGGGTAGCCCAGCCGGGACTCCAGCTGATTGAGCAGGCCCTCGCCGTCGCCGGTCAGTTCCTCTGCGCCGACGCAGAGATAGGGCACCTGGGGCAGGCCGGCGGCGGCGAAGGCCGCCTTCATCGCCTGCTTGTCCATCCCCACCGCCGACCCCAGCACGCCGGAACCCACGAACGGCACCTGCATCAGGGTGAACAGCCCCTGGATCGTGCCGTCCTCGCCGTTGGGACCGTGCAGCACCGGGAACCACACCTCCACCTCCAGCGCTCCCTCGGGGAAACCGCGGAAGCCGGGCTGGCTGGGATCGGCCGGCAGGCTGCCCGGTTCGGGCGGGGTGCCCTTCTCCAGCACGGCTTCGGCCACCGCAGGCGGCCACCAGCGACCCTGGCGGTCGATGTAGAAGCAGGCCACCCGGTAGCGCTCGCCATTGGCCCCGCTGTTCAGGGCCGCCAGCACCGTGGCCGCGGAGCGGATCGACACCGCATGTTCATCCGAAGCGCCACCGAACAGCAGGCCCACCAGGGTGGGGGAGGGGCGGCTGCTCATCGGGGCGGGCGTCGTGCTCAGGCGCCAAACGGTATCAGTGATCCGCCCGGTGGCCAGGGGCGTTGCCGGTGAGTTGCCGGGGGATCAGTGCCGGAAGAGGCCGAACCCCCCGAGCACCGCGGCCACCGCCATCATCCCGAGGGGAGAGATCCGGGTGCGGAGCACCAGCACGCACGCCAGCAGCGACACCACCAGGGCGGCCGGGTTGGGATCGGAGAGATGCAGGATCTTCAGACCCACGGCGAACAGCACCCCCAGGGTGATCGGCCCCATGCCGCGTTCGAAGGCCCGGCGCCAGGGGGAGTCGCGGAAGCGGTTCCAGCCCAGGCAGGCCACCACCACCAGCAGGGTGGAGGGCAGCAGGATGGCCACCTCGGCGGCGCAGGCGGAGAGCAGGGCCCACAGCGGACCCTCCTTCCAGGCGGCGGCCATCCCCAGCAGGCCCACCAGCATCGAACTGGGGCCGGGCGCCGCCTCCGCCAGCGCATAGAGATCGGCGAACTGGCCGGAGCTCAGCCAGCAGAACTCGTTGACGCTGATGTGGTGGTATTCGGTGAGCAGGGTGTTGCCGCCGCCGATCGAGAACAGCGAGAGGCCCAGGAAGGTGCCGAGCACCTGCAGCAGCTCACCCAGATCGCTCAGGCGTGCCGGCGTGCAGTTGGTTCCGAGCACGCCCAGCAGGGAGAGGGGGATCACGGACGCTCGCTCCCGTCGCGCTGGCGGGGCCAGTACCAGGCCATCGCCAGGGGGGAGATCACCAGCAGCAGGGGGACGAGCCGCACATGAAACACGGTCATCGCCATGACGACGACGGCGGCCAGGCCCAGGGCCACCGGATCGGCCCGGTAGTCGGGAAGGATCTTGAACCCCATCGACAGGGCCAGGCCCGCCGCCACGGCCACCATGCCATCGAGCACCCGGTCGACCAGGGGCAGGCTATGAACGCTGAGATAGACCATGCCCAGCCCCATCAGCAGAGCGAAGGGGACGAGCAGCATGCCGGCCAG
This sequence comes from Cyanobium sp. FGCU52, assembly GCA_024958715.1. Taxonomy (GTDB): domain Bacteria; phylum Cyanobacteriota; class Cyanobacteriia; order PCC-6307; family Cyanobiaceae; genus Cyanobium. The sequence goes on from JANWUS010000050.1 coordinate 17,739, forward strand.
GGCCACCAGGGCTCCGGGAAGCCCGTGCAGGAAGGTGCCGATGTAGACGGCCATGTTGATCTGGTTGGGGCCCGGCAGCAGCCGGGCCACGGTGTAGCCGGTGAGGAAGTCCTCGTTGCGCATCCAGCGGCGACGCTCGACCACGATCCGCTGGCTCCAGACCGAGAGACCGCCGCCGAAGGAGGAGAGGGCCACCTGCAGCATGCCGGCGAACAGCTGCGGCAGTGACGGGCGAGGCGCGAGCGCCGGTGCTGGCTGTGGTGTCGGTGCGGAAGCGACGGGGTTTGCCATTCAGTCGTGCACGAAGTGGGGATCCGGCGGCAGTTCCCCCTCCTCGTGCTGGCTGGGATCGAGGGGGTCGGGGGTGTGGTAGCGGCGGGCCTTCTTCCAGTCGTGCTCGAAGGTCTGCCGCAGGCGCTCCAGCACGGCGGGCGCCGCGGTCTCGATACCGAGTTCGCGGCGCAGATCGAAGGCGCTGCGATCGATGTTCATCGAGCCGGTGAGGGCATACTCCCCATCCACCAGGATCAGCTTGGCGTGCATCTTGAGGTGCTTCTGCCGGCGTACTTTCACGCCGAAGCGCTGCATCACCCGCAGCGACGCGAAGGTGTCGTAGATGTCCCAGTCGCTGATGCCGTGCTTGCCGCCGCACAGCACCCGCACCTTCACGCCCCGCTCCCGCGCGCAGATGATGCGCTCGAGGATCACCGCATCCACGAACTTGGGATGCTGGATCCAGAGCGTGCGGCTGGCGGTGTCGATCACCCGGGCCATCTGGCCGCGGCTGTGGGCGCTGCTCCAGACCAGGCCCACCCCCAGATCGGGCACGAAGAAGGTGCGGTGCCAGTCGGCCTCGAAGCCGGCCGCCACCTGCTGCACCACCGCCGGGTCGCGGCTCACGACCCCGTAGTCACGGGTTTCGCTGAAGTACTTGTCGGCCAGGTTGAAGGTGGCCACCAGGGCGGCCTGCCGATCGATCACCATCGACTTCTCGTGGGTGACCGGGAAGGACTCGCTCGTCCAGATGGTGGCAATGCCCCAGGCCTGCAGCCGCGCAAAGGTCTCGTCGTTCCAGCGATCGCCGCCGGAGGTGTGGGGGTTGAGCATCACCCGAACCTCCACCCCCCGCGCGTGGGCGTTGCGCAGGGCCTCGAGCACGGCCTCGGAACTGAGCTTGAACTGCTTGATCAGCAGCTGGCTGCGGGCCTGATCCACCAGGGCCAGAACCGATTCGGCGCCGTCCTCCGGCATGACCAGCAGCTGCTGGGGGGGATGGGGCTCGGGGGCCATGGGCAGGTATCGAGGGGGCGATCCTAGGCAGGGGTTGCGCTCCCCCCCAGGGAGAAGGCGCGCACCGTGTTGATGCGCACCTTCACCAGATCGCCGGCCCGGAAGCTGCCGCCCCGGCCGTCGTCGGCGGCGAAGAAGGTGAGCCGGTTGGTGCGGGTGCGGCCCATCACCTGGGCGGCGTCCTTCGGGTTGACACCCTCCACCAGCACCTCCTCGACGCGTCCCAGGTAGCGGGCGCTGCGCTCGCGGGCGGTGCGCTCCACCAGGGCATTGAGCTCCTGCAGCCGCTCCACCTTCACGGCTTCGGGAAGCTGGTCGGGCCAGTCGGCGGCCGGGGTGTTGGGGCGCGGGGAGTAGGCGGCGGTGTTCACCTGGTCGAAGCCGATCGCCTCGATCAGGGCCAGGGTGCGGCGGTACTGGGCGTCGGTTTCGCCCGGGAAGGCCACGATCACGTCGGCGCTGATCGCCGCATCGGGCATGCGCTCGCGGATGCGGTCGATGATGCGGCGGTAGCGCTCCACCGTGTAGCCCCGGGCCATCGCCCGCAGCACCTCGTCGTCGCCGCTCTGGAAGGGGATGTGGAAGTGCTCGCACACCTTCGGCAGGTCGGCGCAGGCATCGATCAGCCGCTCGGTGAAGTAGCGCGGGTGGCTGGTGGCGAAGCGGATCCGCTCGATCCCCGCCACGTCGTGCACGCCGTGCAGCAGGTCGGTGAGGGTGTGGCGGCGGCGCCCCTCGGGGGTGATGCCCGGCAGGTCGCGGCCGTAGGCATCGATGTTCTGCCCCAGCAGGGTGATCTCCTTGTACCCCTGGGCGGCGAGCCCCTCCATCTCCAGTCGGATGGCCTCGGGCAGGCGGCTCTGCTCCCGTCCCCGCACCGAGGGCACCACGCAGTAGGTGCAGCGCTCGTTGCAGCCGTAGATCACGTTCACCCAGGCGCACACCTGGCTGTCGCGCCGGGCGGTGGTGATGTCCTCGAGGATGTGGTGCTCCTCGGTGGCGACCACCTGCTGCCCCTGCTCCACCCGCGCCAGCAGGGTGTCGAGCCGGTTGGCGTGCTGGGGCCCCATCACCAGATCGAGTTCGGGAACCCGCCGCAGCAGCGATTCGCCCTCCTGCTGGGCCACGCAGCCCGCCACCACCAGGGTGAGGTGGGGGTTGGCGCGCTTGCGCTGGGCCTGGCGTCCCAGGTAGCTGTACACCTTCTGCTCCGCGTTGTCGCGGATCGTGCAGGTGTTGTAGAGCACCAGATCCGCCTCGAACTCCCCCGCCGCGGCGCGGTAGCCCATGGTTTCCAGGATTCCGGCCATGCGTTCGGAATCCGCCTTGTTCATCTGGCAGCCGAAGGTGGTGATCCAGTAGCTGCCGCGCTTCGGGGCGGGAGTCCCCTGGGTGGGGAGCGGGGAAAGGGTTGCCGTCATCCCATCCAGTTTCCGCCATCACCGCCGCCGCGGTGGTGATGGCCATGCCCGTGGCCACCGGCGCGCGGCGCTGGCAGGCTGGATCCATGCACTGCCGGCTTCACCGCATCCCGCTCACCAAGGCCGTGCCGCTGGCGATCAGCCGGGGCACCACCGCGTCGGTGGAGCACCTGCTGTTGGCGATCGAGCACGAGGGGATCATCGGCATCGGCGAGACTGGCGGCTTCGACACCGGCCACCGTTGCTTCAGCACCGACGCGGTGGTCGATGAGCTCTCTGCCCTGGCGCCCCGGCTGGCCGAGCGCAGCCCGGAACCCATGCAGGAGCTCGAACCCCTGCTGGCGGATCTGTCGCCGCCGGCCCGCTGCGGGCTGGATCTGGCCCTGCACGACTGGTGGGGCAAGCGGCTGGGGCAGCCCGTGGGGCGGCTCTGGGGTCTGGATCCCGGCGTCTCGGCGCCCACGAGCGTCACCCTGGGCCTGGGGTCGGTGGAGGCGGTGCTGGCGCGGCTGGAGCGCTGGTGGGACCAGCTCCCCGCCACCCGCATCAAGCTCAAGCTCGGCAGTCCCGACGGAGCCGACCACGACCGGGCCCTGGTGGAGGCCGTGGCCGCCGCCCTCCAGCGCCATCGCGCCACCACCGGCGTTGCCTGTGAACTGCAGGTGGACGCCAATGGCGGCTGGGATCTGGAGCGGGCCCGCTCCATGCTCGGCCTGCTGGCGGAGCATGGGGTGGTGCTGGTGGAGCAGCCCCTGCCGCCCCAGGAGGATCCCGACGCCGACTGCGCCGGCTTCGCCGCCCTCGACCTCGACTGCCCGATGGCGCTGGTGGCGGACGAGAGCTGCTGGGATCTGCACGATCTGCTGCGGCTGGCGCCCCATGTCGATGGGGTGAACATCAAGCTGCTCAAGAGCGGCGGATTGGCGGAGGCCCTGCTGATGGCCCGAACCTCCCGCCGCCTGGGCCTGTCGGTGATGCTCGGCTGCTACTCCGATGCCGCCCTGCTCAACGGGGCCGCCGCCCAGCTGCTGCCGCTGGTCGACTGGCCGGATCTCGACAGCCATCTCAATCTGGTGGACGACCCCTTCCGCGGCCCCGTGCTTGTGGGGGATCGCCTGCTCCCCGGCACCGGCCCGGGCCTGGGCGTGACGGTTGAGGGGCTGCCGTGCTGACGGACCGCCACCGGGTGGTGCTGCTCCAGCACGGGGGACTCGACGACATGCGCGGCAAGACCGGTCTCGCCCTGCTGCGCTACCGCCGCGGGCCCGTGGTGGCGGTGATCGATCCGGCCCACGCGGGGCAGTCGCTGCGCCAGGCCTGCGGCATCGAGCGGGACGTGCCGGTGGTGGCGACGATGGCGGAGGCGCTGGTGCACCGGCCCGAGGTGGCGGTGGTCGGTCTGGCTCCGTCGGGGGGGCGGCTGCCGCCGGAGATGCGCTCCGACATCGCTGCGGGGCTGCGGGCGGGCCTGTCGTTGGCCAGCGGGCTCCACAGCCGGCTGGGGGAGGATCCGGAGCTGGCGGCCCTGCGGCGGCCGGAGGCCTGGATCTGGGATCTGCGCCGGGAGCCGGACGATCTGGTGGTGGGCTCCGGCCGGGCCGCGGCGCTTCCCTGCCACCGGGTGCTGGCGGTGGGTTCGGACATGTCGGTGGGCAAGATGAGCACCTGCCTGGAGCTGCGGGCCGCCGCCCTGGCCCGGGGGCTGGACGCCCGCTTCGTGGGCACCGGCCAGGCCGGGATCCTGATCGACGGCCGCGGCGTCGCCCTCGATGCCGTGCGGGTGGACTACGCCGGCGGCGCCGTGGAACAGGCGGTGCTGGCCGCGGCCGAGGGGGCCGCCCCCGGGGCCCTGCTGCTGGTGGAGGGTCAGGGGTCTCTGGCCCATCCCGGCTCCACCGCCACCCTGCCGCTGATCCGGGGCAGCCAGCCCACGGCGCTGGTGATGGTGCACCGGGCCGGCCAGGAGACGATCCGCAACCTCGACGATGTGCCCCTGCCGCCCCTGCCGGAGCTGATCGCCTGCGTGGAATCCCTCGCGGCCCTGGGGCGTCCGGCCCAGACCGGACCGGGGCCCAGGGTGAAGGCCGTTGCCCTCAACACCGCGCACCTCGATGAGCGAGCGGCCCGTAAGGCCGTGGAGGCCACGGCCCTTCTGACCGGCCTGCCCTGTGCCGACGTGGTGCGGCAGGGAGGGCAGAGTCTGCTGGAGAACCTCCTGGAAGGAGGAAAGAAAAGGGCGAGCGAGGGGACTCGAACCCCCGAATAGCGGCGCCACAAGCCGCTGCCTTAACCACTTGGCGACGCCCGCCGTGGTGAGCAAAACCTACACCACGGCGATGCCCTGCGGCACGCCCTGGAAATCCCGCCAGAATCCACCCACGTCCGCATCGGCCCCGGCCCGACGGTTTGCCCGTTCCCGCCCCTTTCCTTCCCCAGCGCATCGGCTTCGCTCTGGTGGTTCTCGTTGCCGGGGCCGTGGGCCTGGCCAGCACCAATCCCGGCCCTGACGCCTTTGCAGAGTTCGCCGGCGATCAGCTCACCCGCCTGCTCACCGAGGAGCTCTGCGAGCCCGATGGCCTGCCGATGGTGCTGCGGCTGGTGATCCGTGACTGCCCCGGCCTCGTTCGCTCCCAGCGCCACACCCTGGGCCGCCTGGCCCTGGAGCACACCCGCCGCCGCAACCTGGGGGTGGCCAGCCTGTATCGCACCGATCTCGGCGGCCAGGAACTCGTGGGTTCCCTGCGCCTCCCCCATTACCGCGCCCTGACGCTGGCGGCTGCCGGACAGTTCGTGCTCGTGCGCACTGACACCCTCACGGGTGAGGAGCGTTGAGCAACGCACTGCCGCCGCTGCGGATCCCCAGGGTTCTGCTCGATCCCAGCGATCCCCACCTGCGCACCGACGCCGATGGGCTGGTCACGCTGCGGCTGGAGGTGGCGGACGGTCGCATCAAGGCGCTCCAGTCCCTCGATCCCCAGGTGGACCTGGAACGATCTTCCGCCGCACCCCTGGCCCTCACCCCGCTGGCGGAGGCCCACGCCCACCTCGACAAGGCCTTCACCGTGGAGGCCTTCCCCAATCGCCACGGCACGATCGCCGGTGCCCTGGAGGCCAACCTGCGGGAGATCGCCCAGCGGCGGCCCGAGCAGGTGGAGGCCCGGGCCGGCCTCGCCCTCGAGCGGGCCTGGCGGAACGGCCTGCGGGCGATCCGCAGCCACGTGGACACCCTCGGGCCCTGCGGCCTCGGCAGCTGGGAGGTGCTCGAGCACCTGGCCCACCGCTGGGCCGATCGGCTGGAGCTCCAGCGGGTGGCCCTGGTGCCGATCGGCCACTGGTGCACGGGCGAGGGCGAGGAGCTGGCGCGGCGGGTGGCCCTCTCCGGCGGGGTGCTGGGCGGTGTGCTGGGCCTGCCGGGCCGGCGGCAGGCCGACGACGCTGAAGCGCTCCGCGCCCTGCTGGCCCTCGCCGAGCGGTTCGGCTGCCCGGTGGATCTGCACATCGACGAGGCGGATGGCGCGCCGGCCTACGGCCTGCGGCTGCTGAACCGTGAGCTCAGGCGCCGGCACCCCGGCGTGCCGATCGTCTGCAGCCACGCCAGCAGCATGGGTCTGCTGGCGAACGGGGCCTGCCGCCGGCTGGCCGAGGCCCTGGCCCCGCAGCTGGCCGGGGTGGTGGCCCTGCCGAGCACCAACCTCTGGCTGCTCTCCCGCCAGCCGGGCCGCACGCCCTGCCGGCGGCCGCTGGCGCCGATCCGGCAGCTGCAGGAGGCGGGGGTTCCCGTGGCGGTGGGCGGCGACAACGTGCAGGACCCCTGGTATCCAGGGGGTGACTTCGATCCGATCGAGCTGCTGCGCTTCGCCCTGCCCGCCGCCCAGCTCGAGCCCTGGCGCCGCACCGGTCTGGCACCGTTCACCACCGCCGCCGCCCGGGTTCTGGGCCTGGCCTGGGACGGGGTGCTCCGGCCCGGTGCCCCCGCCGATCTGGTGGTGCTGGCGGCCACGGGCTGGGGCGACCTGCTGGCCTGCACACCCCAGCGGCGGGTGCTGCGGGCCGGGCGCTGGCTGCCGCCTCCCCCGCAGCAGGAACCCTCTCCCCTGCTGGCCGCCCTTCCTCTCTGATCCCTGCTCCCCATGTCCCTGCCACCCTCCCTGAGCCGCCCCGAGGCGGTGAGCGATGAGCGGGTCGCGGCCCTGGCCGCGGAGCTGGCGGCGTCCCATCCCGGGATCGCTCTGCTGGCAGGGGCGGCCGATCTCACCCGCCTGTCCCGCGATTTCCACGACTATTCGCCGGTGCTGCAGCAGCAGCTGGAGGGGCGGCGGGCCCAGCTGGCCGTGCGGGTGCACACGGTGGAGCAGGTGATGGCCGTGGCCGGCGCCTGCGCCCGCCATGGAGTGCCGCTCACGCCCCGCGGGGCCGGCACCGGCAACTACGGCCAGTGCGTGCCCCTGGCCGGCGGCGTGGTGCTCGATCTCACCGGCCTCAACCGGCTCCGCGTGATCGACCCGCTCAGCGGGGTGGTGGAGGCGGAGGCAGGGGCCCTGCTGGGGGATCTGGAGGCCCAGCTCCGGCCCGCGGGCCGCTCCCTGCGGCTGCTGCCGAGCACCTGGCGCACCGCCAGCCTGGGGGGCTTCATCGCCGGTGGCTCGGGCGGCATCGGCTCGCTGCGCTGGGGATTCCTGCGGGATCCCGGCAATCTCCTGGGTCTGGAGATCGTCACCGTCGAGCCCAGCCCACGCCGGCTGCGGTTCGATGCCGCCGGCAGCGCCCCCCTGAATCACGCCTACGGCACCAACGGCATCCTCACGGCGGTGCGGCTGGCCACCGCCGAGGCGGTGACCTGGCAGCAGCTGGTGGTCGACTTCGCCGACGGCGACGCGGCCCTGGCCGCGGTGGGCGCCCTGCCGGCCACGGCCCTGCTGCTGCAGTCCCTGACCCTGCTGGAGGCGCCGATCGCCGCGGCGCTGCCGTCTCCCCCCGGCTGCCCGGCCCCGGAGCCCGGCGCTCACCGGCTGCTGCTGCTGGCCGCCCCCGACAGCCTCGAGGTTCTGCCCCACTGGCTGGAGGAGCGGGGCGGCCGGCTGCGCTGGCAGGCGCCCGAGGGGGACGGCCGGGCCATGCCCCTGCGGGAACTGGGCTGGAACCACACCACCCTGCACTGGCGGGCCCGCCATCAAGGCTGGACCTACCTGCAGATGCTGCTGCCCCGACCGGAGACGCCCCTGATCGCCGCCGTGCGCGAGCGCTGGGGCCACGACGTGCTCTGGCACCTGGAGGCGGTGCGCCAGGACGGGGCGACCCGGCTGGCCGCGCTCCCCCTGGTGCGCTGGCGGGGTGCCGGCGACCTGGCGGAGCTGATGGAGCAGTGCCGCAGCCTGGGTGCGGTGATCTTCAACCCGCACGTGCTCACCGTGGAGGACGGGGGCCTGGGGGTGATCGACGCCGACCAGGTGGCCGCCAAGGCGGCCCACGACCCCGCCGGCCTGCTCAACCCCGGCAAGCTGCGCGGCTGGGACGAGCGCTGAGCGCTGCCGGCGCGGACTTCAGGAGCACCCCAGGCTGAGGCGGGTGTCGGCCCCCGTGATCGGGTTGGTGCCGGAGGCCTCCCGGCACAGGGCCCGCTGATCCGCCCGATCGAGCAGGGCATCGGTGAAGTCGGCGTCGGTGATGATCGCCCCGTTGAAGCTGCTGCCGGAGGCGATCACCCCCCGCAGCACGGCGCCGGTGAAGTCGGCGCGGCTGAAATCCACCTTGTCCATCAGCACGTCGCCCAGGTCGGCGCCGCGGAAGTCGGCCTCGGGAAACGCTCCCTGGGTGAGGATCGCGCCGTGGAGGTTGGCGCCGGAGAAGTCGGCGCGGCGGCCCACGGCGCCGGCGAAGGAGGTGTTGGCCAGGTTCTGGCCGTGGAAATCCTTCTCGCTCTGGTTGGTGAGGGTGTAATCCACCCCGGAGAACTCCGCGGCCGCCGGCGCCACGGCGATCACGCCCGCCAGCAGCAGGCCGAGGACAAGAGCCAGGCCCGCCGCCGCCCTGCGCCGCAGGGCGCGACCCCAGGGAGTCCCCCACCGGGGTGGGAGGAGCGGAGCGGCGTCGGGGTGGGCCATGGCGATCAGGCAATCCCCAGATGCTGGCGGATCCGATCGAGGGCGGCCTTCTCCTCGGCCGACACCTTCTCCCCCGAACCGAACAGACCCTTGCCCGCGGCTTCAGCCACGGCCACGCAGCCGTCCACGATCAGCTGCTTGTAGGCGTTCACCGTGGCCTCATCCGCCTTGCTGGCCGCCAGCGCCAGCGAGGCATCCACCTCCTCCAGCGCCCGATCGAGCACCTTGCCCTCGCGCACGTCCTCGGGCGTGATCTGCAGCTTCTCCGGCCGGATCCCCTCCTTGAGGGCCTCGGCATCGAACAGGCTCGCGATCAGGGGATTGCCGGCGTAACGGCTGGAGGCCGTGGCCAGGGTCTTCCCCAGGGCGATGGCTTCCTGGGCGCTGGAGAAGATGCCCATGTCCACGGTCATCACCGCCAGGGCGGCGGCCAGCGGCCCCCCCAGCAGGCGGTTGCGTTCGTCGCTGGTCAGTTCGAGCGTCATCAGGGTTGGTCGTCGGGCGACACCTTCGGCTCGTCCAGCCTGGCCATGGTCACCGGCTTCGTCAGTGCCGCCGCCGCAGATCCGCCGTATCCCCGGGTTCAGGGATCGAGCAGGGGGATCACGCAGCCCAGAAGATGCAGGGAGCCCGCCACCACCACCCGCTCGCCCGCTGCCGCGCCGGCCATCAGCGCCTCCAGCCCTGCCTCCGGATCGCTCGCCTCCAGCAGCCTGCCCTGCAGCTGGGGCCGTTCCGCCAGCAGGTCGGCGGCGCTCCAGCAGCGGTGGTCGGGGATCGGCACCAGCCAGGCTCGATCCGCCCGGCCCACCAGGGCCTCCACCATCTCCGGCGCCTGCTTCTGGCGTTGGATCCCCAGCAGCCAGTGGGTGGCCCCCCGGCCAACGAGCCGATCCAGTTCCCGGCGCAGGCCGGCCGCCGCGGGGGGATTGTGGGCGCCATCGAGCAGCAGCTCCTGCCCGTGCCAGCGCCTTCGCTCCAGGCGCCCGGGCCAACGCGCCGCGGCCAGGCCCGTCGCCATCGCCTGCTCCGGGATCGGCCAGCCCCGCTCCACCAGGGCCCGCGCCATCCCCAGAGCCACCGCCGCGTTGCCGCGCTGCCACTCCCCCGCCAGCCCCAGCCTGGGTCCCCCCTGGTGTTCCGGCGGCAGGGGCTCCACCCAGCGCAGCTCGCAGCCCACCTCTCGGGCGAGCGCCTCGAGCACCCGGGCCGCCTCCGGCTCCTGGGGTCCGCTCACCGCCACGGCCCCCGGGCCCATCACCGCCGCCTTCTCGGCCGCGATCGCCGCCAGGGTGTCGCCGAGGTGCTCCCGGTGGTCGAGGCCGATGGTGCCGAACCCCACCACACTCCGATCCGGATGGGTGGTGGTGGCGTCCAGCCTTCCCCCCAGGCCCACCTCCAGCACCGCCAGTTCGATGCCTGCGGCGGCGCAGCGATCGAAGGCCGCGGCGGTGAGCAGTTCGAAGGGGGTGAGGTCGTGGCCGCGGGCGATCGCCTGCCAGCGGCCGAGGTCGGCGCGCAGCTGCTCGGGCGTGATCCAGGCATCGCCGAGTTCAAGGCGCTCGCACCAGCTCACCAGGTGCGGCGAGCGGTAGCAGGCGCTGGCCACGCCGGCGGCCCGCAGAATCGCGTGCAGCTGGGTGGCGATCGAACCCTTGCCGTTGGTTCCAGCCACCTGCACCGCGGCGAAGGCGTTCTGGGGATCACCCCCGTCGGCCAGAGCGGCCTTCAGCCGATCCAGGCCCAGGTCGACCCCGCGGCGGGCGAACGGCTCGAGCAGATCGCCCAGGTCGACCGGGGCGGGCAGATGGGCGGCCATGGCAGAGACGGGCCGGTTCAGGCCAGGGCCATCAGGGCCTTCTCCAGCCGCTTCACCGCCTTGCGGATGTGGCGCGGGCGGATCACCAGGGGCGGCACCAGGCGCACCACCTTCGGCCCGGCCGGAACGAGCAGCAGCCCCTCGGCCATCGCCGCCTTGACCACCTCCGCAGCCGTGGGCGCCTGCTCGCGCAGCACCAGACCCTGCAGCAGACCCCAGCCGCGGGCGCTCTCCACGAGCTGCGGATGGCGGATCGCCAGGTCGGTGAGGGCCTCGGCCAGCAGGGCCTCCATGCGGCGCACATGCTCCAGCAGCCCCCGCTGCTCGATCTCCTCGATCACCGTGAGACCGGCGCGACAGGCGAAGGGGTTGCCGCCGAAGGTGCTGGCGTGCTCGCCGGGCCGGAAGTGATCGGCGTGGGCCTTCACCGCCAGCGCTCCGATCGGGATGCCGCCGCCGAGGCCCTTGGCCGCGGTGAAGGCGTCGGGTTCCACCCCCAGCCGTTCGTAGCCCCACCAGCGGCCGCTGCGCCCCACGCCGATCTGCACCTCATCGAAGATCAGCAGGATCCGGCGCTCGTCGCAGAGTTCGCGCAGCCGCTGGAAGAAGGCGGGATCCCCCGGATTCACGCCACCCTCGCCCTGCAGGGGTTCCACCAGCACGGCGGCCACCCGCGGCCCTTCGGCCTCGCATTCGGCCAGCAGGGCCTCGAAGGCGGCGGTGTCGTTGTAGGGGAAGTAGCGGAAGCCCTGCACCATCGGCTCGAAGCCTTCGTGGTACTTGGGCTGGCCCGTGGCCGTGACGGCGGCGAGGGTGCGGCCGTGGAAGCTGGCCTTGGCGGTGAGGATCAGGGGGTCCTGGATGCCCCGCACCAGGTGGCCATGCTTGCGGGCCAGCTTGATCGCCGCTTCGTTGGCCTCGGCGCCGGAATTGCAGAAGAACACCCGGTCAGCGCAGCTGCGGGCGACGATCGCCGCCGCCAAGGCCTCCTGTTCAGGGATCCGGTAGAGGTTCGAAACGTGCTGGAGGCGCCGGAGCTGGCGGCAGAGGCTGCGCCGCAGCACCGGATCGCTGTGGCCGAGGGTGCACACGGCGATGCCGGCCACCGCATCGAGGTAGCGGCGACCCTCGCGGTCCCACACCCACACGCCCCGACCCCGGACCAGCTCGAGGGGATAGCGCGCGTAGGTGTCCATCACGGGGGACACCGGTGCCGGCGCAGCGGGCGCGGGCGTGAGAGTGACCATCGGCGCGACAACGGCGATGGGAGCGGTGGGACTCGAACCCACATGCCCGAAGGCGCTCGATTTTGAGTCGAGTCCGTCTACCAATTCCGGCACGCTCCCCGGGTGACGAATCTAGGCGTCGTCGCTCAGGCGCCGGATCAAGGCCCCCACGGCGTTGAGCTTGCCCTCGAGATCGGCGTAGCCGCGATCGAGGTACTCGAGGCCCCGCACGGTGGTGACGCCGTCGGCCGCCAGGCCGGCCAGCACCATCGCCGCCGACGCCCGCAGATCGGTGCCGTGCACCGGCGCGCCGCTGAGGCGGGCCACGCCCTCCACGCAGGCGGTGTTGCCGTTCATGCGGATCGAGGCGCCCATCCGCTGCAGCTCGGCCACGTGCTGCAGACGGTTCTCGAAGATGTTCTCGACGATGAAGCTTGTGCCTTCCGCGGTGGCCAGCAGGCTCATGAACGGGGCCTGCAGGTCGGTGGGGAAACCGGGGAACGGCTGGGTGGTGAGATCGAGGGCGCGGATGCGCTCGGCGGAGAGAATCATGCCCTCGCCATCGGGCGTGAGGCGGCAGCCCGCTTCCTCGAGCTTGGTGAGCACGGCGCCGAGGTGCTCAGGGATCACGGGCGCCACTCGCAGGGTGGAGCGGGTGATGGCGGCAGCCAGCAGGAAGGTGCCGGCCTCGATCCGGTCGGGGATCACGGCGTAGTCGGCGCCGTGCAGGGTGCGCACACCATCAATCGTGATCGTGGGGGTGCCGGCGCCGCGGATGCGGGCTCCCATGGCGATCAGCAGTTCGGCCAGGTCCACCACCTCGGGCTCCTGGGCGGCGTTCTCGATGGTGGTCTCACCATCGGCGAGGGCCGCGGCCATCATCAGGGTCTCGGTGGCGCCGACGCTGGGGCAGTCGAGATGGATGTGGCCACCGGTGAGGCGCTGTTCGCGGCCCGGCACCACCGCCGTGACCACGCCGTGCTCAATGGTGACCTGGGCCCCAAGGGCCTTGAGCCCCTTCACGTGCTCCACGACAGGACGCGAACCGATCTGGCAACCGCCCGGGAGGGGAACCTGGGCTATCCCCATGCGGGCCAGCAGGGGGCCAATGCAGAAGAAGCTGGCCCGGAGGCTGTTCACCAGCTCGTAGGGGGGAGCGGCCTGGGTGATGTGCTCGCCGTCGAGATCGATGGCGTCGCCGCTGCGCACCACCCGCACGCCGAGGGCGGCGAGGATCTCGCCCATGGCCGTGATGTCGGTGAGCGGGGGCACATTGCGCAGCCGCAGGTTGTCCCTGGTGAGCAGACAGGCTGCCATCAGCACCAGAGCCGAATTCTTGGCGCCGCTGACGCGGAGTTCACCCTCGAGTCGCCGTCCCCCGGAAATTTCGAGACGTGGCTGAGCCACGATCATGGTGGGAACAGCGGAAAGGGTCATGGAACGACTGTCCCCGTCGCGAATTGCCCCGGCATCTTGACAACAAACCGCCACACCGTCTAGGCGGCCGCCGCCGGAACTGTCTCGACGCTGCCGCAAGGCCCAGTCGTCGCTGCCGGAGGCGGCCGCGACCCCGGTGGTCTATGGTGGTCGGGTCGCGGCCAAAGGACTGCGGCACCTCGCCAGCGGATGTGGCGGAATTGGTAGACGCGCTAGTTTCAGGTACTAGTGGCAGCAATGTCGTGGGAGTTCAAGTCTCCCCATCCGCATACCCCTCCAGATGATCGTCCTCAAGATCACCAATGCCTCGGAGGTCATGGCTTCCAAGGTCGGCAAGTTTCTCGAAAGCCTCACGCCCGACGGCTTCGACCAGACCACGGTTGAGGACATCGTTCTGCGCAAACTCGCCGAAAATCTTGCCGCCGAAGGTATCCGCGGTGAGGTGCTCGCCGTGCAGGGGCTCGACATCGAGACCGAAGGCGCTGGTCTGGTGCTGCACGAGCGGGTGTGCGTGCGCCAGCACGCCCGGTTCTGAACCCTCCCGCCCTGCCTCCGGAGCCGCTCACCAGCCGCCGCAACCCGCTGGTGGCCCGGCTGCGGGCCCTGCATCAACCCCGCGGGCGGCGGGAGCAGCAGGCGCTGCTGCTTGAGGGAACCCATCTGGTGCAGGAAGTGCTGAAGCGCTCGCTGGAGCCTGCGCTGCTGCTGGCCACCCCGGCCTGGTGTGAGGCCCATCCTGAGCTGCTGGCCGCCCTCCCTGCCGCCACCGTTCTGCGGACGGCCGTCCCCGAGGTGCTTGATGCGGCCGCAAGCACCCGCAGCCCCGATGGCGTGCTGCTCGAGCTGCCCGCCGCCTGCCTGCCCGAGCCCCGGAGGGAGGCGGATCCCCCGGACTTCGTGCTCGCCCTCGATCGGCTTCAGGATCCCGGCAACCTCGGCACCCTGCTGCGCACCGCCCTGGCGGCGGGCGTGGAGGAGGTGTGGCTGGCGGACGGCGCCGATCCCCTGCAGCCCAAGGTGGTGCGGGCCTCCAGCGGGGCCGTGCTGGCTCTGCCGGTGGTCCGGCTCGACGGCGATGGTCTGGGGCAGCGGCTAAGGGCCGCCCGTCAGCGCGGCCGGCAGGTGGTGGCCACGGTGGTGCCCGGTCCGGGTGCCGCTGGCGCCGTTCCCTACTGGCAGCTCGACTGGTCGGCGCCCACCGTGCTGCTGCTGGGCAATGAGGGGGCGGGGCTGGGTGCGGCGCTGGCGGCGGAAGCCGACCGGCAGGTCACCATCCCCCACAGCCCGCTGGTGGAGTCGCTGAACGTGGCGGTGGCGGCGGCACCGCTGCTGCTGGAGCGCTGGCGCCGGCGGCAGGCTCCCTGACAGGGGAGAATGCCAGGCATTCCGCGCAGCATGCCCCGGTGAGCGATCCCACCTCCGGCCCCACCGCCTCCTCCGGATTCGACTTCGACGTGCTGGTGATCGGTGCCGGCTACGGCGGCTTCGATGCCGCCAAGCATGCCGCCGACCATGGCCTGAAGGTGGCGATCGTCGAATCCCGCGACATGGGTGGTACCTGTGTGAACCGCGGCTGCGTGCCCTCCAAGGCCCTATTGGCCGCCGCAGGTCGGGTGCGGGAACTGGCCGACGCCGAGCATCTGGCGGGCTTCGGCATCCATGCCGCGCCGGTGCGCTTCGAGCGCCAGAAGATCGCCGACCACGCCCGCCAGCTGGTGGAGACGATCCGCACCAACCTCACCCGCACCCTGGAGCGCGCCGGCGTCACGATCCTGCGGGGCAAGGGTCGCCTCGACGGTCACCAGCGGGTGGTGGTGCGCGAGAG
Organism: Cyanobium sp. FGCU52; assembly: GCA_024958715.1. Taxonomy (GTDB): domain Bacteria; phylum Cyanobacteriota; class Cyanobacteriia; order PCC-6307; family Cyanobiaceae; genus Cyanobium. The sequence goes on from JANWUS010000050.1 coordinate 32,858, forward strand.
CGGCGGCGGTGTGGAGCGGGCCTACTCCGCCCGCGACGTGATCATCGCCACCGGATCCGATCCGTTCGTGCCCCCCGGCATCGAGACGGACGGCCGCACCGTGTTCACCAGCGATGAGTCGATCAATCTGGAATGGCTGCCGCGCTGGATCGCGATCATCGGCAGCGGTTACATCGGCCTCGAATTCGCCGACGTCTACACCGCCCTCGGCTGCGAGGTCACGATGATCGAGGCGCTCGATCGGGTGATGCCCACCTTCGATCCCGACATCGCCAAGCTGGCGGCCCGCCATCTGATCGACGGCCGCGACATCGACGCCCGCTCCGGCGTGCTGGCCCAGAAGGTCACGCCCGGTTGCCCGGTGAAGATCGAACTGGTGGACATGGCCACCAGGGAGCCTGTGGAGACCCTGGAGGTGGATGCGGTGCTCGTGGCCACCGGCCGGGTGCCCGTGAGCAAGGAGCTCGGTCTTGCCTCGGTGGGGGTGGAGACCCAGCGGGGCTTCATCCCGGTGGACGAAACGATGCGGGTGCTGGCCGACGGCGCCCCGGTTCCCCACCTCTGGGCCGTGGGCGACGTGACCGGCAAGATGATGCTTGCGCATACCGCAGCAGCCCAGGGTGCGGTGGCGGTGGACAACATCCTCGGCCATCCGCGCCGCATCGACTACCGCTCGATTCCCGCCGCCACCTTCACCCATCCCGAGATCAGCTCGGTGGGCCTGAGCGAGGCCGAGGCGAAGGAACTGGCGGCTCGCGAGGGCTTCGAACTCGGCGCGGTGCGCAGCTACTTCAAGGCCAATTCCAAGGCCCTGGCGGAGCTGGAGAGCGACGGGCTGATGAAGCTGCTGTTCCGCAAGGACACCGGTGAGGTGCTCGGGGCTCACATCTACGGCCTCCACGCCGCCGACCTGATCCAGGAGGTGGCCAATGCGGTGGCGCGGCGCCAGTCGGTGCGCCAGCTGGCGAACGAGGTGCATACCCACCCCACCCTCAGCGAGGTGGTGGAAGTGGCCTACAAGCAGGCGGCGATGGCGGTGGCCTCGGCCCAGCCCTCCCTGGTGGGGGTCTGAGCATGGAGATCCGACGCCGGCCTCCGAACCCCCCGGTGAAGGTGGCCCACCTGCAGTACGGCATCCCCCATCCGGAGGAAAAGCCCCGTCACATCCTCGAGGAGATCGTCTGGGCGAAGGATCGGGAGGTGGCCGCCGCCCGGGAGCGGGTGAGCCTGCAGCAGCTGCAGCGCCAGGTGGCCGACCTTCCCCCCACCCGCGACTTCATCGCGGCCCTGAAGGCCAGCTGCCGCAAGCCGGCGGTGATCGCCGAGGTCAAGAAGGCCAGCCCCAGCAAGGGCGTGATCCGCGAAGATTTCGATCCGGTCGCCATCGCCCGCGGCTACGCCGCCGGTGGCGCCAGCTGCCTCTCGGTGCTCACCGACAAGGCCTTCTTCCAGGGAGGCTTCGAGGTGCTGGTGCAGGTGCGCGAGGCGGTGGATCTGCCCCTGCTCTGCAAGGACTTCATCCTCTCCCCTTATCAGCTGTATCAGGCCCGGGCGGCCGGCGCCGATGCTGCTCTTCTGATCGCCGCGATCCTCACCGACAGCGATCTGGCCTATCTGCTGAAGGTGGCCCGCAGCCTGGCGCTGGCCGTGCTGGTGGAGGTTCACGATGCCGAGGAGATGGAGCGGGTGCTGGCTCTGGAGGGGGTGGAGCTGATCGGCATCAACAACCGCGATCTCTCCACCTTCGTGGTGGACCTGGCCACCACCGAGCAGCTGATGCAGCGCTTCGGGCCGGCCGTGCGCGAGCGGGGCGCCCTGCTGGTGAGCGAATCGGGGCTGTTCACCCGGGAGGATCTCGATCGGGCGGTGGAGGCCGGCGCCGATGCGGTGCTGGTGGGCGAGGCGCTGATGCGCCAGAGCGATGTCACCGCCGCCCTGGACACCCTGATCGGCGGCTGAGGACCGGCCTCCCCTTCCCCTTTCCCCCACGGCCATGGGTCGCCTACGACTCCACCCCCTGCTCGCCGCCTCGCTCGGCCTGGCCCTGCTCGGGCCGTCTCCCCTGGCTTCCCTCGCCGCGGCGCCGGCAGCCTCTCCCAGCCGCGTTTCTGAGCCGGCCGGCGGCGGCGCCAATCCCACCGCCGTGTCGTCCGTGGTGGTGGCAGCCGCTCCGGATCGCTTCCTCGCCTGGCCCGCCAACAACGGCTTCTGGTCGTGGCAGGGGGGACGGGAGATGCTGGTGGGCTTCAGCGATGGACCCTGGCGGCCGGAGGCGGAGGGCCACAAGGTGGGTCAGCCCCAGGAGTTCAGGCTGGCCCGCTCCCTTGATGGCGGCCTCACCTGGAGTGTGGAGGTTCCTCCACAGGACGTGAGCCGCATCGGCAAACCGCTGCCCCCGGGCCCCGGAGAGATCCGCTTCGATCATCCCGACCTGGCGGTGCGGGTGGTGGCCGGGGCGGGGAAGGGCGGACCGGGCCGGATCGGAGCCTTCCATGTCTCCACCGACCGGGGGCGGACCTGGCGGGGGCCCTGGGCCTTCTCCGGCCTGGAGGATGATCCCGCGCTGGCGGGACTTCGCATCACCTCGCGCACCAGCGTCCTGCCCCTGGGCAGGGACTCGGCGGTGTTCCTGCTCTCGGCCCAGGATCCGTCCCTGGGGCGCTGGGCGGGCCGGCTGGACAAGCCCTTCGCGGTCCGCAGCGATGACGGCGGCCGCAGCTTCCGCTTCCTCGGCTGGCTGGTGCCCAGGAGTGATCCCTACCGGGCCGTGATGCCGTCGGCGGTGGATCTCGGCGGCGGCCGCTTCGTGGCGGCCCTCCGGCGCCGGAACCCCCGGGGCGGGGAGAACGAGAACTGGATCGATCTGGTGGTGTCCGAGGACGGCGGCCGCCGCTGGCAGTTCCGCTCCCGGGTGGGGGAGGCCGGCTGCTGCAACGGCAACCCTCCCGCCCTCATCCGCCTGCGGGATGGGCGTCTGGCCTGCACCTGGGCCGATCGTCGCCGTCAGGTGATGCTGCTGCGCCTCAGCGCCGACGAGGGCCGGACCTGGGGCCCCGAGCGGGTGGTGCGCTCCAACCCCCACGCCTCCGACATGGGCTATCCCCAGATCGGCCAGAACGATCGGGGCGAGCTCGTGATCCTCTACTACCTGGCCACGGCCGAGCGGCCCGCCTCGTTCATCGAGGCCAGCCTCCTTGAGGCCAGCCTGGTGCGCCCCTGATCGGCAGGAGCGCCCGGGCGCTCCTGCCGCAACCCGTGGTGCGGCCCATACAAAAGAGGCCCGCAAAGCGGGCCTCGGCAGATTGGATGGAGAGGGGGGCGATCAGACCTTGCGGCTGTAGAGACTCGACCACCAGCAGTTCGTTGATCTCCAGGACCACCCACCCCCGCTCGCACTTGCCCACAACAACCGTGGCGGTGAGCTTTGGCCATGTCGAGTTCGAGATGGGGGGATGTTGGCCAGGCCGAGGAACCTCAGGTTGCCTTCGTCCAGTTTCTTGCTGCACTTGCGCACGCGTACGGCGACCACGTTGCCGGGCCGACACTAACTACATCTATTCGCTCTAAGGACCCAGAGGAATTTTAGATTTCTATTCTGGGCAGGCTTGAAAGCCGGCAATATCTTTAATCCGCTAATCAAGTTAAGAGCGTTTCTTGATTCGGGAGATCATATTGAAGTCCTGGGTGGGTTTTCGTTGGCGGCTCAGCTTGTGCCTCTCCGGATCTTGCGCGCGAAGGCACGAATATCCTGATGGAGACAGGAAAGACGGGTTCGCCGATCAAGCGCTATCGGCGAGGAGTAGCCGATCGCTTGGCGAACGCTCTGCATCGAGTCCGAGTTCATGGCGCTCCGGAACACCGTACTCGTGCAGGGATGGCGAGGCATCCGAACAGGGCGTGGATGTCGGCGACCACTCGCACCTGAGGCCATATCGTCTCTGTGGATCTTGATCGGTTCAAAGGCTTTTGCGGTTGCCTCACTGCTGCCAAAGACGGCGACGCGAATTCGGGCCTGCTCCCGCACTTCATCGTCTGCGAGGTCTTCGATGCGGATATCATTCAGCTCAGGGCAATAGCTTTTCCATGCCTCCCATGACTTATAATATAATCTTGCGAATCTTTCCAGGGTGCTAAGGTCTTTGGCTTTTCCTAGTCCAGCGAACGATCTTTGAATCGAAAGGAAGGTGTCGAAGGGGTCGCGATGAGTGTAAAAGCTGTATAGGGGACCTTCCTGGCCTCGATGGCTTGGGTAAGAGCTGGTGCCACACTGCCGGCGGGATGGTCCAGAAACTGCCAGCACTCGCCAAGTGAGTGGTCACGGATGATAAGGACAGATGCCTCTTGATTCTCCAGAAAGAGATCAATTAATAGGCTGATCCGCCGTCGGTACTCGGCGAGCCACTCTTTGGTCTCCATTGTCCGAGTGGCGCGGATGACGTGGAGTGGATCCTCGGGAATGAAGGTCTTTGGGTCTCGCATGGAATGGGGATTGGTCTCACCAGTGATCCAGGCGGTATCGCTGAGGGTGCGGGCGATGTAGTGAGTTTGGAATGTCCCTGCAGTGCAGGGAAGGTTCGCTACAGTGATGATATGTTTCGAGTTTGGCATGAGTTGGGGCCTTCGTGATCATTCAATCGCTGTGGATGTTCTTTCGGTGAAGCGCAGCAGTCGCCGGTGAAGCCCTGCATGCGACTCGAGGATCGCCAGAAAACCCATGGCAACTCAGGGCAACCTGCAAGAGCAAATTTAAGTCCGTGCAAGACTAGCAAAAAAAAGCCATTGCCCTCGAGGGGCAATGGCGGACATTCGGGAGCAAAAAGTGCTGGTGAGTGGATCAGATGAGTGGATCAGACCTTGCGGCTGTAGAACTCGACCACCAGCAGTTCGTTGATCTCAAGGGCCACCCACTCCCGCTCGCACTTGCCGACCACCTTGGCAGTGAGCTTGGCCTTGTCGAGTTCGAGATGGGGGGGGATGTTGGCAAGGCCCGGGAACTCCAGGTTGCCTTCGGCCAGCTTCTTGCTGCACTTGCGCTCGCGCACGGCGACCACGTCGCCGGGGCGGCACTGGTAGCTGGGGATGTCGACCACCCGGCCGTTCACGGTGACGTGCCCGTGGTTCACGAACTGGCGGGCGCCGGGGACCGTGGGGCCGAAGCCGAGGCGGAAACAGATGTTGTCGAGACGGTTCTCGAGCAGCTTGAGCAGGTTGGTTCCTGTGGAACCCTCCTGGGCACGGGCTTTCTTGACGTAGCGGACGAGCTGTCGTTCGGAAATCCCGTAGTTGAAGCGAAGCTTCTGCTTCTCTTCCAGACGGATCGCGTATTCGGAGCGCTTGCGACGGGCTTGGCCGTGCTGACCGGGGGGATAAGCCCGCTTGGCGGACTTACGGGTGAGACCGGGAAGGTCCCCCAAGCGCCGCGTGATCCTCAGGCGAGGGCCGCGGTAGCGAGACATAAGTGTGGGGCAGGGTGGAAGGGCGCCGCTCAGGCGGGGCGGGCGTCATGCTGGGATGCATCCCGCTGGCCTGAATCTTGCAGCGCCGATTGGCAATCCTAAACCGAGGCCTGGCCGCCCTTCTCCTGGCCCTGATCGGGGCCTATCGCCGCTGGATCTCGCCCCTGCTGGGGCCGCACTGCCGGTTCGTGCCCAGCTGCAGCGCCTATGGCCTGGAGGCGATCCAGCGCCACGGACCGTGGCGGGGCGGCTGGCTCACCGTCCGCCGGCTGTGCCGCTGCCATCCGTTCACCCCCTGCGGCTGCGATCCCGTCCCCGACTGAGGTTCCCCATGTCGCTCGCCCCCTCCCTGCTGCTGTTCAGCCGCCAGGGTTGCTGCCTGTGCGAGGGGCTGGAGGAGCGCCTCCGGGCCTTGCCCGCCCCTCCGCCCCTGCGGGTGGTGGATGTGGACCAGGATCCGGCGCTGCGCTCCCGCTACGACCTGGCGGTTCCGGTGCTGGCCCTTGAGGCGGAGGGCGGAGGCAGCTGGCAGGACCTGCCCCGGGTGCCGCCCCGGCTGGTCGGGGAGCGTCTGGCGGACTGGCTGCGGCGTCACGGCGCCCTGGCGCCCCAGGTCGGCGTCGATCCCGCCGGCGGAGCGAGCCGGCACAGCGCCGATGGGGATCCCTCCCTTTCGCCCTAGAAAGGGGCCCCTCTGGTTCCCTGCGCCGGTCCATGACCCAGCTGCTCCATCCGCTGCTCCACCAGGTGGGTCTGCCGGTGTCTCCCGCTCTGCCGAACGCGGAGCTGGAGAGCATCAGCTGTGATTCCCGGCGGGTCGGACCCGGCACCCTGTTCATCGGTCTGCCGGGCACACGGGTGGATGGCGGCCGCTTCTGGCGTGAGGTGCTGGCCGCCGGGGCCCCGGTGGCGCTGATCAGTGCGGCCGCGGCCGCCGCGGAGCCCCCCGCTCCCGGCGACCCGGTGCTGGTGGTGCCGGATCCGGTGGCCTTCTGGGCCGGGGAGCTGGCTTCGGCCTTCTGGCAGCACCCGAGCCGCCGGTTCCAGCTGATCGGTGTCACCGGCACCAACGGCAAGACCACCACCAGCTTCCTGATCGAGCATCTGGCGGCCCGCTCCGGCCATCCGGCGGCCCTGTTCGGCACCCTGGTGAACCGCTGGCCCGGGCACAGCGTCACCGCCCAGCACACCACCGCCTTCGCCGACACCCTGCAGACCCAGCTGGCCCAGGCGGTGGAGGCCGGCGCCCGGATCGGTGCCATGGAGGTGAGCTCCCATGCCCTCGACCAGCAGCGGGTGGCCGGCTGCCGCTACGCCGGGGTGGTGTTCACCAACCTCACCCAGGACCACCTCGACTACCACCCCACCATGGACGACTACTTCGCCGCCAAGGCGAAGCTGTTCGGCCCGCCCCTGCTCAGCGGCGGCGCCGTGGTGAACATCGACGATCCCTGGGGGCGGCGGCTTGCGGACCGTCTGCGGCAGGAGAACCGCCTCTGCTGGAGCAGTTCACTCGAGGATCCGGGCGCCGACCTGCGGATCGTGGACCTGCAGATGGCGGCCGATGGGGTGGCGGGCACCCTGGTGAGCCCGGTGGGGGAGGGGGCGTTCCGCTCGCCGCTGGTGGGCCGCTTCAACCTGATGAATCTGCTGGAGGCCGTGGGCGTGCTCGCCCAGCTTGAGATTCCGCTGGCCCGGCTGTTGGCGGGGCTGGGCAGTTTCCGCGGGGTGCCCGGCCGGATGGAGCGGGTGGCAGGGCCGGGTGGCCGGCCGGCTCCCTCCGTGCTGGTGGACTACGCCCACACCCCTGACGGCCTGCAGAACGCCCTGGCTGCCTGCCGCCCCTTCACCCGGGGCCGCCTGATCTGCGTGTTCGGCTGCGGCGGTGATCGCGACCGCAGCAAACGGCCCCAGATGGGGGCGATCGCGGCCCGGCTGGCCGATGCGGTGGTGGTCACCTCCGACAACCCGCGCACGGAAGATCCCCGCAGGATCCTCGAGGATGTGGTGGCGGGCATCCCGGCCGGCACCGCCCTCCAGGTGGAGGAGGATCGGGCCGCGGCGATCGCCGCTTCGATCGCCACAGCCGGGCCGGACGATCTGGTGCTGATCGCCGGCAAGGGCCATGAGGACTATCAGATCCTCGGCACCACCAAGATCCACTTCGACGACCGGGAGGAGGCCGAGCGGGCCCTGCGGGCCCGGGGCGGCTGAAGCTCCGGACCTGCAGGGGGGGCTGACGTTCAGCGGAAGACCACCCGCCCGCTGTCGTAGCGCACCTCGATCTCCCGCACCCAGCCCCCCTGGCTCACCTCCAGCCAGTCGCCGCGCCGCACGCCGGTGAGGCTGACGCTGTCGCCGTTGCGCACCCGGTGCAGCACGGCCGAGGCCCCGTCGGCGTGCTCGCGCACCTCCAGCAGGCCGTCGCGGGCGGCCGCCTCGGCCAGCCACTGGCCATCGGCCACGCCGCGCACGACGCCGCCACCGCTTCCGCCGGCGGCCAGGGCGGCATCGCCTTCCCTGGCGCGCAGGGCGCCCCAGGACAGCAGGCCGAGACCGATCGGCAGCAGCAGCCACCAGGCTCTGGTGCGGTCCACCGGAACGCTGAGATCCGGTGGGGCGATCGGTTCCAGCACGCCGGCGGCGGCTTCGCCCAGGGTGCCCATCACCCCCTTGCTGATGCTGTAGGGACAGGTGAGACGGGCCTTGCTGCTGCCGTCGCGGGTGAGGTTGAAGATCACCTCGACCCGGTCGGAATCCAGGGTGCGGGCCGAGATCACCTCGGCCACCTCGGTCTGCCAGCCGTTCTTGCCGGCGCTCTCCAGGCAGGCCACCTTGGCGGTCTCGATCATCTCCTTCGGTTCGAGGGCCCGGGCCGGGGCGGCCAGGACCGCCAGGCTCACCAGGGCGGCGCTGCCGAACACCACAGCGTGAAGGGGGGATCGGGGATGGGGCATGGCGGTGACCCTCCGGAGCGGAGGGCGGCGTGGGGAAACGCTGGCAACCTATTCACGCCAAAAGTTTTTCGCCAACGGGCTTCATGCCGGGGTAACGCCAACGGGATTGGCCAGGGGAGAAATCAGCAAGAAAGAGCCGAATGAATCAACCGGTCACGACCTTCTTCCGAAAATCTTCGCTGTTCCTGTGGCCACACGCTGCACTTTTGTTGCGGATTCAGACAGGGGCCCCTCGGGAGTCCTGCTGGTTTCCTTACAGAAGGTTGTCGATGTGGGCTGAAATGTCATCATCGGAACGTCTGTCCCCTCCGCATCCGTTTCTGCATGGCAGCTGTTCCCCTTTCCAGGAAATTCCTTGCCGAATTGATCGGCACCTTCTGGCTCGTCCTCGGCGGCTGCGGCAGCGCCGTCCTGGCCGCCGTGTTCCCCTACGACAGTCCCGCAGCGAACCCGCTCGGCCTCGGTTTCCTCGGCGTTGCCCTGGCCTTCGGTCTCACCCTGCTCACGATGGTGTACACCATCGGTCACATCTCCGGCTGCCACATCAATCCGGCGGTCAGCTTCGGCCTCTGGGCGGGCGGCAAGTTCCCCGGCTCCCAGATGGTCGCCTACATCGTGGCCCAGGTGCTGGGGGCGATCATCGCCGGTGGTGTGATCTACCTGGTGGCCAGCGGCCGCGAGGGCTTCGCTCTCTCCGGCAGCAATCCCCTCGCCACCAACGGCTTCGGCGCCCATTCCCCCGGCGGCTACGGCTTCTGGTCGGCCCTGATCATTGAGGTGCTGCTCACCTTCATCTTCCTGATCGTCATTCTCGGCGCCACCGACCGTCTGGCGCCCACCGGCTTCGCCGGCGTGCCGATCGGCCTGGCGCTCACCCTCATCCACCTGATCAGCATCCCCGTCACCAACACGTCCGTGAATCCCGCCCGCAGCACCGGCGTGGCGGTGTGGGCCGGGGCCGAGGCGATGGGTCAGCTCTGGCTGTTCTGGGTGGCCCCGATCGTGGGGGCCCTGCTGGCGGGCTGGGTGTATCGCAACTTCCTCGACTCCTACCGCGCCCCCGACTTCGAGCCTTCGGCCAGCGGCGGTCGTTGAGCTTCGGGATCCCCAGGGATTGGGGCATGTGTTCGGGGGGCTCAAGCCCCCCCCCTTTTTTTCATGGACGGGTTCGTCCAGGCCCTTTACGCCGAGGGGGATGCTGGAAAGGCCGAGCTCAGGAGCTGGCGATCAGCTCGGCCAGGGCGGCCAGCAGCCGGTCCACCTCCTCCTCGGTTGTGGTCACGTGGGTGCAGGCCCGCAGGCAGGCCGGATCGTCGAGCTTCCGCAGCCAGATGCCCTGCTCCCCCAGCCGCCTCACTACCTGCGCCGGATCCCACGAGGGCAGGGTGAAGCTCACCAGCCCCGCCGGCGGAGGCACCTCCAGCAGGGGTCTCACGCCCGGCAGCTCCTGGAGCCCCTGCCACAGGCGGCCACTGAGGCGCTGGATGCGGGCCAGCCGCTCCTCGGCCGTTCCCTCGGACTCCAGCAGGGCGAGGGAGCGATCCAGCCCCGCGAACAGGGGGGTGCAGGAGGTGGCCACCTCGAAGCGGCGGGCATCGCCATGGAAGCGGCTCTCGCTCATCGATTCGTCCGCCAGGCTGCGCCAGCCGATCAGCGTCGGCCGGGCTTCGGCCAGGGTGCGCTCCGAGAGCAGCACAGCCCCGAGCCCCTCCGGCCCGCAGCACCACTTGTGGCCCGTGCCCGCGTAGATATCGGCGGCGCGGGCCGCCTCCGCCAGCGGCAGGCTGCCGAGGGACTGAGCCGCATCCACCAGCAACCAGGGGTGGGCGGGATGGCCTAGCAGCCGCTCCGCCACGGCGGCGATCGGCATCACCTGCCCGGTGTTCCACAGCAGGTGGGAGAGCACCACCAGGCGGGTGCGTGGTCCCAGGGACCTCTCCAGGGCCTCCAGCACCCCGGCATCGGTGGTGGCCGGGTTCTCCCGCAGCCCCGTCACGGGGAAGGAGGCAAGGCTCAGGTGCTCCCGGCGGGCCAGCTCATGGCAGGCGGCCACCACCCCTGGGTGTTCCGCATCGCTCAGCAGGATCTCGTCTCCCGGCCGCCAGGGCAGGCCCCAGAGGGGCAGCACGCAACCCGAGGTGACGTTCTCGGTGAAGGCGATCCGGTGCGGCCCCGCCCCGAACACCTCGGCCAGCCGCAGGCGCAGCTGGCTGGTGGTGCGGTTCACCAGTGGCCAGACAGCCTCGCTGAAGGGGCCCAGCTGCTGGATCTCCCGCCAGCAGGCGACGATCGCCTCAAGGGAGGGGGTGGGCAGGGGGCCCTGGCCGCCGTAGTTGAAGTAGGTCTTGTTGGCGAGGGCGGGCATCAGGGCCCGCAGGGCACTCGCCTCGGAGGATGCCTGGCTGGTGCTGATGGTCATCGGCTCCGCCTGCCGCTGGTGGGGCCGTGCTTGCGGCCGTGGCCGGGGTTCAGAGCACCTGGCCCACGGCCACCGCGGCCACGGCGGAGAACAGGGTGATGCCCAGGGCGGTGAGGGGATTCTGCCCCTGGGCCACGGCCACGCTGGTGATCACGCCGGCGCCGAGGCAGGCGACCGCCAGCTGGGTGGCCAGTTCACCGCGGGAGCGGGGGGTGGGGCTTGGGATCACGGGGGCCACGGGTGCTCGGCTGACGCTAGGGAGCACGGGCGGGCCGGTCTCGCGGGGGCGCCTGGCTCGTTACCTCACGTGGGAGTTCTTCAACCGGCGTTACACGCCGGGCATGCCGACCCGCGGCGCGGAGGCGGGCCGCGCCCGACCGCTGGAGGCCCACTGCCGCAGGGCCTCCAGCTGTTCCCGGGCGGTGCGCGAGAGGGGCACCACCTGGCTGGCGGCGGCGATCAGGTCGGCCTCCGCCAGCTCCCGGCCCTCGCCGAAGGCCAGGTGCATCGCCTCGATCACCGTCTGCTCAAGCTCCGCGCCGGAGAAGCCCTCGGTGCGACCCACCAGCACCTCCAGGGGCAGGCTGTGCTGCGGGCGTCGCCGACGCAGCTGCAGATCGAGGATCGTGCGCCGCTCTTCGGCGTCGGGGAGTTCGAGCAGGAAGATCTCATCGAAGCGGCCCTTGCGCAGAAGCTCCGCCGGCAGACGTTCCACCGCGTTGGCGGTGGCCACCACGAACACGGCGCTCGTCTTCTCCGCCATCCAGGTGAGCACGCTCGCCAGCACCCGCTGGCTGGTGCCGCCGTCGCTGCGGCCGTCGCCGCCCCCCAGCCCGAAACCCTTGTCGATCTCGTCGATCCAGAGCACGCACGGGGCCATGGCCTCGGCCCGCTGGATCATCTCCCGGGTGCGGGCTTCGCTGGCCCCCACCAGGCCCGCGAACAGGCGGCCCACGTCGAGGCGCAGCAGCGGCATGCCCCAGCTGTGGGCGATCGCCTTGGCGGTGAGCGACTTGCCGGTGCCCTGGGGCCCCACCAGCAGCACGCCGCGGGGCAGGGGCAGTCCGTAGGCGCGGGCCTCCTCGCCGAAGGCCCGGTGCCGCTGCTCCAGCCAGTGCTTGAGCCGCTCGAGGCCGCCGATGTCGGCCGGGGTGGCCTCGCTGGGGCAGTACTCCAGCAGTTCGCTGCGGGCGATCGCCTGGCGTTTCTCCTCCAGCACCTCGGCCAGATCTTCCTCCCCCAGGCCCCCGCGTCGCGCCAGGGCCCGGGCCGCCAGCTGCCGCACCCGCTGGGCGCTCAGTCCATGGCAGGCGGCCGTGAGCGACGCGAGCACCTCGGGCGGCATCGGCCGCCCGGTGGCCTCGGCGATCGCCCGCAGCAGCGCGCCGATCTCCTCGGCGTCGGGCAGGGGAAGCTCCAGCAGCGTCATCGTGTCCTCCAGTTCCCGGGGCAGCGTCCACTCCGGCGCGCTGATCACCAGGGTGTGGGGAAGGCGGCGCAACTCGACCGCCAGATTGCGCAGGCGCCGGCAGATGCCGGCATCGTCGCCGTAGCGATGGAAGTCCTTGAGCAGCAGGATCGCCCCCGGCTCCTGCGGCAGGGCGGCCAGAACGTCGAGGGCCGCCATCGGCTGACGGGCCGCCTCCCCCTCCCGGTTCGGAGCGCCGCGCAGGCCGGCGACGAAGTCCCAGCGCAGCAGGGTGCGGCCGCCCAGACGTTGGGCCACCTGCTCCAGCAGGGATTCCACCCGCTCCTCCTCCAGGCTGCGGATCCAGAGGATCGGCGTTCGGGCGCGGATCAGCAGATCCAGCTGTTCGGCGAGGGAGGCGCTCATGGCGGAACCCGGGCGGGCCGTCAGGACTTGAGGCGTTGCAGAGCGGCCCAGCGTGGATCGCCGCCGGCGGGGTCGCTGCTCCAGGCGGCCGGCCCCGGACAGTCGGGCCCGCAGCGGTTCACCAGCGGCAGCTGCAGGCTGAGCTGCTCGAACAGCCAGCGCTCCGGGTCGAAGCGGCCCTCGGCATCGAGGCGATCGTCGAGATCGTCACCGGCGGGCGCCAGCTCGTCGGCATCGCCGCTGAACAGGGTGGGATCGTCGTGGCCGCGGATCTCCACCACTTCGTCCACCTCGGCCCGCAGGGGATGGTTGAAGTGCTGGAGGCAGCGGTCGCAGCAGAGGGTGACGATGGTGCTGACCTGGGCCTTCAGCTCCAGAGCCCTGCCGTGGTGACGGGCCTCGAGCGATCCACGCACCGGGGTGAGGCTGGCCAGCCCCTCCACGGGCTGATCCACCTGCCAGCACCTGCCTGCCGCCTGCAGCCGCAGCTCTGGCAGGGACACCGGCCGCAGCGGCTCGCTCATGGCTCCGCCGCCCTCGCTCACTTGCGGCCCTTAGGTTCGAAAGGCAGCCGTCCATTGGCGGGGGCGCTGCCCGCCGTGGCGGCAACGGTCTGCTGGGCGAGCTGCTTGTCGAGGATCTTCTGGAGGTTGTCGGGGAGGGCCTCACGGCTGAGGATCCAGGTCTGGACCCCCTGGAAGATGTTGGCCACCACCATGTAAAGCAGCACGCCCGCGGGCAGGGGGAAGAACAGGAACATCGCCGTGATCATGATCGGCGTGATCTTGTTGGCCGTGGCCTGCTGCGGATTGGGCGGCATACCCACGCCCGAGAGGAACTGGGAGATGAACAGGGTGGCGCCGAAGGAGGCCACCAGGATCGCCACATCCCAGTTGATGGCGCCATCGGTGAGGAAGCCCACCTGGCCGAGGGCCTTGATGAACAGGAAGCCGCTGCGGGCCGCAAGGCCGGGGATCTTGCCCTCCACCACGGCGTCGCCGGGAGCGAGGGCATGGATGGTGCCGTCGGCGTCCACGCTCACCACACCCTCGCCCTTGGTGACGCTCCAGCTGGGGTTGAAGGCGGCGCCGTCGTCGACGCCGGCCAGCACCGAGGCGAAGCTGCTGCCCTCGCGGGTGTGCAGATCCACCTTGCCGGTTTCGCCCACCCCAAGCTTGAGGCCCTTCTCCAGGGTGCCGATCACCGGCACGTGATTGGTGGCGGTGACGAAGATCGAATGGCTGGGGGTGTTGAACGGCCGGGGCTCGACCGCGGCGATCTGGTCGGCCGGCAGCACCTTCAGGTTGAAGGTGTAGGGCACATCGGCGAACGGGCTGCCCCGCAGGGTGGCGAACAGTGCGAACAGGATCGGCATCTGCACCAGCAGGGGCAGACAGCCCGAGAGGGGGCTGCCGAACTCGTTCATCAGCTTGCCCAGCTCCTCCTGCTGCTTCTGCGGGTCGTTGGCGTACTTGCTGCGGATCTCGGCCTGCCGCTGCTGCATCACCGGCTGGGCGATGCGCATGCGCCGGGCGCTGCGGATCGAGCCCGCGCTCAGGGGGAAGAGGGCGAGCCGGATGACCACCGTGAGAGCGACGATCGCGAGGCCATAGCTGGGCACCAATCCATAGAAGAAATCAAGGATCGGGATCAGCAGGTTGTCGGAGATGTAGCCGATCACGGCGGGGGAGTTCGGGGTGGGGGGATCCGGGGGACAGTGTGCCCGACCGGTGGGCTCAGGCGGCGGTCTCGCCAGCGGATCCGAAGCCGGTGCTCGCCCGGCTGCCGGTCCCGGTCTTGCTGCGGCGGTTTCGGCGCTGTTCCTCGATGTAGGCCTCCAGTTCGCGGAAGCGCGGCACCGAGCGCATCTCGAGCTTGAAGCCGTCGTCGAGCACCAGCACCATGTCGCCCCAGGCGCCGAAGCCGCGGGGGACGGCGCGCACCTCGCGGATCTGGGAATAGACCACCTGGGTGCGGTCGCGGCCCAGCCAGCCGCCGTTCACCTCGATCCGGCGGCTGGTGATGCGGTAGCGCAGCCACAGGGCCCGCACCACGGCCCCCACGGCGAAGGGAAGACCGATCAGGGTGAGGCCGAACAGCAGGTTGAGGATCAGATCGCCGCGGGCTGGACCCCCTTCGTAGAAGGTGGTCTCCGCGGGGGCGGGGCTCGCCGCGGCGCCGGCGGTGGTCGTGGGGGTGCCGGTCATGGGGTGAGTCCTGCCTTGTGCAACAGATGGCGACATTCTCCCAGTAGCTGCTCCTGGGGAAGGTCGGGAGAACCGGGCTTCAGGCTGATCAGCAGCCAGACCGGCTGCGGCGCCACGATCGGCTGCTCGAGAAGGTGGGCCTGCAGCAGGCGGCGCAGGCGGTTGCGCTGGACTGCCCGCTTGCTGACCTTGGCGCTCACCACCACGGCGCAGCGCCAGGGGCTGGAGGCATGCCCGCGTTCCTGAAACGGCAGGAGCGGGGGCTCGGCCGGCCACACCCGTAGGACCATCGCGGTGCCATGCAGGCGTGGAGCCTTGCGGTAGATCCTCTCGAACACGCGGTGGCCCCGGAGGCGATGCCGCTGGGGCAGGGCCACGACGGCGGCGCCGGGCTCAGACCGCCAGACGGGCGCGGCCGCGGCGGCGGCGGGCGCGGATCACCCGGCGACCGGTGTGGGTGCGCATGCGCACGCGGAAACCGGACACGCGCTTGCGCTTGCGGCTGGTTCCTTCCAAGGTGCGTTTGGTCATGGCAGCCTCCCGGCGTCTCGTTTCCTGTCAGCCGGACACCCTACCAGCCGGGGTGGCCGCCACCCGGAGGGTGATCAGTTGGGCTCGATCTGGATCATCCAGCTGCCCAGATAGCCCGACACCGGGATGTCGCCAGGGGCCTGGGCCATGGCATTGAGCTGGTACATCGTGGCGGTGAAGGGGTTGAACAGGGTCATGTGCACCCCGATCGTGCCGTTGTCCGAGACGGGCGTGTTGGGGAAGATCTCGATGGCCCGGCCGTTCGGGGCCACTTCCACCGTGGCCGGGATCACCTTCTCGCAGCGGGTGCGGCTGAGCATGCCGCCCTCGCTCATCTCGCAGAGGCGGATGCGCTTCGGGTCGAGCTTCACGTCGAAGTTGTCCGGCAGGCTGATGCTGAGCTTGAGGATCGCGGTCTTGCGGTCCTTCGGCCTCAGTTTCAGGAAATACTCCGAGCGCCGCAGCCGGGTGGTTTCGGTAAGGAAGCAGGTGAGGTTGCGGAAGTCTTTGTTGTTCTCCCAGCGGTAGGACATCAGCGACTCGCAGGTGCCGCTGCCGGCCCGGGCCGGTTGCAGTCCGAGGAGGGGGGCCGTGGTGCGGTCCAGGGGAAGCAGCGCCGCGGCCGCGCCGACGGCCAGGGAGGCACCGGCGAGGCCGGCGGCCGACCACAGGCGATCGGTTCGCAGGAAGGGGGCCATGGGAAGCCGGAGCAGGAAAGGAAAATCCTCTGAAGGCCGGCTCACCCCTCGGGCATGAAGTGGTCGGAAGGGGAGGTGGCTGCGGCGGGATGGGCCCTGTCCGGCCGCAGCCGCGAGGCTTCCCGCAGGTAGGGATGGTCGGGAATCCGGTCGGGTTCGAGCCAGGCATGGGCCAGCAGCCGGATGCAGCGGGGCAGATCCCCGGCCACCGCCATCTGCTGGCAGTCGAGCAGTGCCACGCCGTCCCAGCCCTCCCGCCGGCGGGCCACCGCGGCCGGGAAGCAGGCATCGAGGTCGGCCGTCACCGAGAAGGTGACCGACAGCAATCGGGAGCCATCGAGCCGGTTGCGGTGCATCAGGGCATCCACCAGCTCGGCCACCGCCGAGGCGATCGCCTCGGCGGTGTTGGCCTCGGCGGTGGTGGCGCCGCGCAGGGCCCGCAGCTGGAGGGGAGGCGTCATGGCGGGGCTCAGGGGCGATGGAGCCAGAGCGGCTGCCCGCTCCAGGCGAGTTCGAGGCTCAGGGCCTGACCCACCGCCCGCAGCGCGCTGCGGCCGGGGATCAGGCCGGCGAAGCGCTTCGGGGGCTTGCCGAAGGTGACAGGACGGCACTTCTCAGGATCCAGGCCCGCCAGTTCGGCCGCCAGCCGCCGGGCAGCCTCCTCGTCGCCGAGAGCATCGACCAGGCCGAGGTCCATGGCCTGCTCGCCGGTGAACACCCGGCCGTCGGCGAAGCTGCGCACGGCCTCCTGGCTCAGGCCCCGCCCCTCGGCCACGGCTGCCACGAACTGGCCGTAGCTGGCGTCGATCAGCCCCTGCAGCAGGGCCCGTTCATCGTCGGTGAGAGCCCGGTCCGGGGAGAGGATGTCCTTGTAGAGGCCGCTTTTGACGGTGTCGAAGCGGATGCCGATCCGCTCCAGCAGCCGCGAGAGATCGTTGCCCCGCAGGATCACGCCGATCGAGCCGGTGATGGTGCCGGAATTGGCCACGATCCGCTCGGCGGCCACCCCGACATACACGCCACCGGAGGCGGAAACGTTGCCGAAGCTGGCCACCACCCGGCAGCCCTTCTGACGCAGCCGCCGAATGGCGGCGTGGATCTCCTGACTGTCGCCCACGGTGCCGCCGGGGCTGTCGATGCGCAGCAGCAGGGCGGGGCATTCGCGACGTCCCACGGCCTCCAGGGCCTGGATCACCCGCTCGCGGGTGGGGCCGGCGATCGGCCCCTCGATCGCGATCCGTGCCAGGGTGCGACGGGTCTTGCGGCGCCAGGGCCAGGCCATCGGGTCGGTCGGTGTTGGGGGGATCTTAAAAAGAGGGCCGAGGACGGCCCGCCGGGCCCGGAGCCAGCCCATGCCCCAGCCCCTGCGCTGGCTGTCGATGCTTCTGCCCTTCGCCCTGTGGGGAACGGCGATGGCGGCGATGCGCCCGCTGCTCGATGGAGCCTCCCCGCCGCTGGTGGCGGCCCTGCGGATCCTGCCGGCCGGGTTGGCGCTGCTGGGGGTGGCGGCTCTGATGGGACGCCGCCTGGCGGTGGCCGAGGAGGATCGACCCTGGCTGCTGCTGTTCGCGCTCGTGGACGCCACGCTCTTCCAGGGTCTGCTGACCCGGGGCCTGGCCGAGACCGGTGCCGGCCTTGGATCGGTGCTGATCGACTCCCAGCCCCTGCTGGTGGCTCTTCTTGCCCGGGTGCTGTTCGCGGAGGCCATCAACCCGGTGGGCTGGCTGGGCCTGCTGATCGGGCTGCTGGGCATCCTCTGCCTCGGCCTGCCGCAGTCCCTGCTGCGCCACTGGTGGCTGGAGGGGCCCCGGGTGCTGGGGGAGCCCGCCTGGAGCCACGGTGAGCTGTGGATGCTGGGGGCCGCCGCCGCCATGGCGGTGGGAACCGTGCTCAGCCGCTACGCCTGCCGGCGCAGCGATCCGCTGGCCGTCACGGGCTGGCATCTGCTGCTCGGTGGGGTCCCCCTGCTCGTGCTCGCGGCGCTCGGTCCCGCTGGAGGGGCCGGCCTGCTCCCCCACTGGAGCCCGCTCGACTGGGGGCTGATGGCCTACGCCT
This sequence comes from Cyanobium sp. FGCU52, assembly GCA_024958715.1. Lineage (GTDB taxonomy): Bacteria > Cyanobacteriota > Cyanobacteriia > PCC-6307 > Cyanobiaceae > Cyanobium. The sequence continues at coordinate 51,015 of JANWUS010000050.1, forward strand.
CCCTGTTCGGCAGTGCCCTGGCCTATGGCCTGTTCTTCTGGTTCGCCACCCGGGGTGATCTCACCGGCTTCTCCGCCCTCACCTTCCTCACCCCGGTGTTCGCGCTGTTCACCGGGATGGTGCTGCTGGGCGAGCGGCTGCGTCCCCTGCAGTGGCTCGGTGCCGCTCTCGCCCTGGTGTCGGTGGTGCTGATCCACCGCCGCCAGCTGCTCTGGCAGCGGCCCGATCCGGCCCCGGGGTCCACGGAACCCCTGCCGCTGGAGGAGAACCGCGTGGGGGTGGGGTGATGGCGACACCGATCAAGCCGGTGGCAAGGCGCTCCAGGCGTTTCGCCCTGCTGGCCGTGCTGGCGCTGGGCCTGCTGCTGTTCGTCTGGCGGCTCGGCAGCACCGGCCTGGTGGATGAGACGCCGCCGCTGTTCGCCGCCTCGGCGCGGGCGATGGCCGAGAGCGGTGACTGGCTGATCCCGCACGTGAACGGCCTGCCCCGCTACGACAAGCCGCCGCTGGTGTACTGGCTGATGGGCGCCCTCTATGCGCTCCCCGGCCAGGCCCGCTGGAATCCGCTGGGCACCTGGGCGTCCTCCCTGCCGTCGGCCCTGGCGAGCGTGGCCGTGATGCTGCTGCTCTGCGACACGCTGCTGCGCCGTCCCCAGCCGGTGGCCCGGCCTCCTCTGGTGGTGGCCGTCACCGCCGCCCTGGCCTTCGCCCTCTCGCCCCTGGTGATCCTCTGGGGTCGCATCGGCGTCAGCGACGCGGTGTTCAGCGCACTGTTGGCCGCCAGCCTGCTGCTGGCCTGGCGCACCTACGCCGCCGGCGTCGGTCCCTGGTGGCCGGCCTGGCCTGTGCTGGGCCTGGCGGTGCTCGCCAAGGGGCCCGTGGCCGTGGTCCTGTTCGCGCTGACGCTCCTGCCGTTCGGCTGGCTCCAGGCCGATCTCGCCGGTCTGTGGCGCCGGCTGCGACCCGTCACCGGGCTGGTCCTCACCACCCTGGTGGCCCTGCCCTGGTACGGGCTGGCCCTGCTGCGCGAAGGCCGTCCCTACTGGGACAGCTTCTTCGGCTACCACAACCTCCAGCGCTTCACCGCCGTTGTCAATGACCACCTCCAGCCCTGGTGGTTCTTCGCTCCGGTGCTGGTGGTGGCCAGCCTGCCCGCCACCCCCCTGCTGCTGCTGGGGCTGGCCCGGGCGATCGGGCCGCTCTCCCTGTCCTGGCGCCGCCCCGTCGAACCGCGGTCCGCTGCCGCCTCCCTCGACCGATTCGCCGCCTGCTGGCTGCTGGCGGTGCTGCTGTTCTTCACCCTCGCCGCCACCAAGCTGCCCAGCTACTGGCTACCCGCCACCCCGGCCGCCGGTCTGCTGATCGCCCTGGCCTGCCGCACCGGCTTCAGCAGCGGTGACCCCTCCACACCGCCGGACGACCGGGCGGGCCGCCTGGCCTGGCGGCTGACCCTGCTGCTGGCCCTGCTGCTCGCCGGCGTCTTCGCACTGGCTCCCCTGTGGGTCCCCCTGATCAACGATCCCGAGATGCCCACCCTGCCGGCGGAGCTGCTGGCCGGCCGCCTGCTGGTGCCGGCGGCCCTCTGCCTGGCGGCCGCCGCTCTGGTCGGCTGGATCCTGCGACGGCGCCCGGCGCCGATCGCCCTGCTGGCCCTGCAGCTTCCCCTGGCCCTGTTCGTGCCCACGGCCCTGCTCCCCTGCTGGTCCCTGGGCGATCAGGTACGGGGGCTGCCCGTGCGGCGCATGGCCGAGGCCATCGGGCGAACGGCACAACCCGGTGAACCGCTGGCGATGGTGGGCATCCTCAAGCCCTCCCTGCACTACTACAGCCGCCGTGTCGTGATCTACGAGGGCCGCTGGGCCGGTGGGTTGGTGAATCTGGCCGATCGGTTGCGACGGGAGGACCGGGAGGGTCAGCGGCCGTCCCCCGCGGCCCAGCAGCCCACGGTGCTCGTGGTGATCGATGCCACCACCGCGGCCGAGCCCTACTGGCAGGGCCTGGCCCCTCAGGAACTGGCCCGGGCCGGCCTCTACCGGCTCTGGCGCCTCGATCGGGGGCGTCTCGAAGCCCGGGAGGCCTCCCTGCGGGCCGCCGGCCAGGGGCCCGACTGGTACCGACCGGTTCCGGAGCGTTACTGAGGCGGCAGGCCGTCGCCCGGCCCTGCTCCCGGATCGCCGGCTTCGGGCGCCCGCAGGTGCAGGCGGAAACAGCTTCCCTGGCCCAGCTCGCTCTCCACCTCGATCCTGCCCCCCATCGCCTCCACCAGCAGGTTCACGATCGACAGGCCCAGACCCGATCCCCTGGCCCGGTCGAGGGCGTTGGCCGCGCGATGGAATCGCTCGAAGATCCGCGGCAGGTCGTCGGGCGGGATGCCGATGCCGCGGTCGCTCACGCTGATGGCCACCCCGGGGCGGCCGTCGGCGTCCCGCTCCCTCACCAGCTCCACCTCGATCGGGGCGTTGTCGGGGGTGTACTTGTCGGCGTTCTCGATCAGGTTCAGCACCACCTGCTGCAGCCGGTCGGCCTCGGCGATCGCCATCACCGGCTGTTCGGTGGAATCCTGCGGCAGCCGCAGCTCCAGCCGCCGGGCCAGCTGGCTGCGGGCCAGATCACAGGCCATCAGAAGGATCTCGTCCACCGCCACCGGGCCCGGCAGCAGCTCCAGCCGGCCCGACTCGCTGCGGGACAGGTCGAGCAGGTCGTTGAGCAGACGCGTGATCCGGTGGGTCTCGGCCTCGGCCGTGGCCAGGGCCCGCAGCTGTTCGGGCTGGAGGCTGCCCCCCCGCCGCTGCAGACGCCGCAGATAGCCGCTGATGATCGTGAGCGGATTGCGCAGCTCGTGGCTGACCGCACTCACGAAGCTGCGCTGGTGGTCCCACGTGTGGGCCAGACGATCCAGCAGGCTGTTGTAGGCCTCCGCCAGGTCCTGCACCTCCCGTGGCGCGCCGGCCAACGCCAGCCTGCTGGTGGCCAGCGTGTCGGTGGTGATGGCCGCCGCCATGCGGTTGAGTTCCCGAAGCGGCCGGATGATGCGGCGCGTCAGCAGGGTGAGGGCCAGCAGGGTGAGGGCCAGGCAGCCGAGCCAGATCAGCAGCATGTCCATCAGCAGGCGGACCAGGGCCCGCCAGGGTTCGTTCACGTCCTCCGCCACCCAGAGGTCGGTGCCGTCGGTGCTGCGGTGATGGCGGTGCACCAGATAGCGGTGGTTACCGATCGTGCGGGGTGTCACCGGTCCAGGCCCGTCACCGCTGCCCCCGGGAACGGAGAACAGTGGAGCTTGGTCGATCCCCTGCAGCGGACGCGAGAGCAGCCGGCGGCCATCGGGTCGGCGGATCCAGAAGAGGGGCCCGCCGCGGGACTGGCGATCGATGGCGCGGCTCAGCGCGCTGAGGTCCACCGGCTGGGGACTGGCGGCCACCGCGTCGAGACGGGCCACCAGCGGCTCGGCCGCGGAGGTTGCACGATGCAGATGGTCGCGGACCAGCGCCTGGCGGTTGAGCTGGATCGTGGCCCCAGCGGCGGCCGCGAACCCCAGGGCGGCGGTGCCGAGCACCGCCAGATGCAACTGGACCAGGAGGCTGCCGAACCGTGAGGACCGCCCCGTGCCCACCGCGGTTCAGGCGGCCATGGGCGTGCGGATCAGCCCCTGATACAGGCGCTCCAGGGCATCGATGTTGCGGGTGAGGGTGTAGCGCTCGAGAACCCGCTCGCGCGCCCGCCGTCCGAGTTCGGCGGTCAGCACGGGCTGGTCGCGCAGCACCGGCAACAGGGTGCGCAGCTGCGTGGTGACCCCCTGGGTGCGGATCACGATGCCCGCGCCTCCTTCGAGCACCTCCCCGTCGGCGCCGGCGTCGGTGGCCACGCAGGCGGTGCCGCTGGCCATCGCCTCCAGCAGGGCCAGGGACAGGCCCTCCACCAGGGAGGGCAGCAGGAAGACCTCGGCGAGCTGCAGCAGGGCGATCCGGCGCTCCAGGCTGGCCTCGTAGCCCCACCAGACCACATCGTTCTCAGCGCCGGTCTGCAGGGAGCTGAGCAGCGGCCCATCGCCCACCACCACCAGCACGCAGCCCTCGGGCCGCACCAGCCGCCAGGCCCGCAGCAGAGCCTCCACGTTCTTCTCGGTGGACACCCGGCCCATGTAGAGGAAGACGCGCCTCCCCGAGAACTGCCGCCGCAGCGCCTCCAGTTCCGCGGCCGGCCCTGCCGGGGGCGGGCACCAGAGGGAGGGATCCACGCCGTTGGGGATCACCGCCAGCCGCTCCCGTCGCACCCCGAGCCTCTCAAGCATCTCGGCCTGAAGGTCGGAGAACACGATCACCCGGTCGAAGCGGGCCAGGGAGGGGGCGTAGAGCTGATAGGTGAGCTGCTGGGTGCCTGCGGCGAGGTTGCGCAGGCCGGCATCGAAGGCCGGGTGGAAGGTGGCCACCAGGGGCAGCCCCAGCTGCTGGCACAGATCCGGCAGGCGGAAGTCGAGCGGGGAGAGGGTGAGGCTGGCGTGCACCAGATCGGGCCGCAGCTGCTCGAGCGATTCGCGCAGCTCGCGCTGGGCCCCCGGCGAGGGGATCGTGTACACCTGCGACTTCACCAGGTAAGGCAGGGTGACGTCCCGGGTTTCGCCGGTGGGGTCCCAGCTGGGGAGGGGAGGCGTTTCCTCCTGCCGGCTCAGGGGCGCCGTCGGGGTGTCGAAGTGGATGAAGCTGACCCGATGGCCCCGTTCCCGCAGGGCCGCGGTGGTGCTCAGACCGTAGGTGACATTGCCGCAGAAGGGGGACTTCTTGCCCAGCCAGGCAACGTGAACCACCGGGAGCGGTTGCATCCGACACCGAAAACTAGCAGTGCTGCCAGTGGCCCCGATGCGGCCCACGGCGGATGCGCCGCATCAGGGCCGCCACGGCTGCTCCACCAGGGCGGCGGCGGCGGCGATCGAGGCCAGGGCCCAGAGCACCGGCAGCAGCCCATAGCGGCTCACCACCGCACCGGCCAGGGCCAGGGGCAGGCTGAGGGCGATGTTGATCAGATTGTTCTGCAGGCCGAACACCTTGCCCCTCTGATCCTCGGGGGTGTCCTCCTGGATGGTGGTCTGGGCGGGGATCGCCACCAGGGCGGAGCCGAAGCCCAGCAGGCCGCAGAGCGAGAGGGTGAGGGGCAGGTTGCCGCGGATCTGGCCCAGCAGCACCAGGGAGGCGGCGATCAGGCCCAGCCCCACCGCCGCCAGCAGCCGCCGGCGGAAGCGGTCGCCCAGCTGGGCCATCGCCAGGGCACCCACCGCCAGCCCCACGCCGCTCATGGCCAGCAGGGTGCCGAAGCCGGTGGGGCCCAGTTCGCCGATCGCCGCCGCCAGGCTGATCGCCAGCACGTACAGGGCGGCCAGGATGCTGTACAGCAGCACCAGCTGCAGCATGGCCCCCCGCACAGTCGCACGCTCCCGCAGCACCTGCAGGCCCTCGCCCACCTCCTGCCAGACCGAAACGTTGCGGTTGGAGCGGGCGGGTTCGTCGATCGTGATCCCGGCGATCGCCAGCGCGGCAAGGCCGTAGCAGAGGGGCAGGAGCAGCACCTCGCCGTCGCGCAGGCCGGTGGGTTCCAGCAGCATCCGCAGCAACCGCAGGATCGGATCGCCGAGGGCGAAGCCCACGATCGTGGCCGCCATGCTGGTGGCCTGGTAGGCCGAGTTGGCGGCCAGCAGCTGGTGCGAGGGCACGAGCAGCGGGATCGCCGCCTGCTCCGCCGGAGCGAAGAACTGGGTGAGCACCGATTCCAGGAAGGTCATCAGCACCAGGGCCCAGTAGCCCCAGCTCAGCCCCATCCAGGTGGGCCCGGGGATCAGGCACAGGGGGATGAGCAGCACCAGGAGGGCCCGCAGGCCGTTGGAGGCCACCATCACGGTGCGTTTCGGCCAGCGGTCGGCCCAGACCCCGGCGACCGTGCCCAGCAGCATCGCCGGGATGGTGTTGGCCACGTAGATGCCGGTGGCCAGCAGGGTGATCATCTGGGCCCGGTTCTCCAGGCCCATGCGCATGGCGGCGGCGGCCTCGGCCAGGGCCTCGTTGCTCTGGGGGGTGTCGCTGACCCAGTGCTGGGCGATCAGGAACACCATCAGCACGATGTAGAACTTGTCGGCCAGCTGGGAGAAGATCTGGCCGATCCAGAGGCGCCGGAATCCCGGCAGGGCCAGCACCGCCCCCAGACCGCGTTCGCGCAGTCCGCTCCGCCCACCGTCCTGGCTCATCCCTGGCTCATCGTCCGCCCGTGCTCACCGGATCGCAGCCGGATCGCAGCAGTCTGAAGGCTCGGGGTGTCCGGCCCAGGTGCTCGCTGCACCAGGCCTCGACCACCGCCAGCAGATGCAGCCACACGGGTTCCGGTCCAAGCAGGGCCCGGTCGCGGCGACGGGGCGGCACCGCGCGGGGCAGCCGCTGCAGGAGGGCCAGTTCCGAGGCGTTGAGCACCATCTTCGCTCCGGGCACCGCTCCGATCGCCAGCCCTTCCCCCGGCAGCAGGCTGCAGCGCCAGTCCCAGTTCCCCAGGGGCGGCTCCAGGGGCGCATCGGTGCGGCAGCAGCGGGCCAGGGGCAGGGCGAAGCCGCCCAGAGCGAGCAGGTGCACGCTGCCCTGAACCGCCGTGGCCACGGCCTCGACCCGATCGGAGCGTTCCAGCACCACCTCCTCCAACCGCCCGAACTGCAGCAACAGATCGGCCAGTATCCCCGGAGCCGGGTCCTCGGCCGGCACCAGCCGCAGCGCCAGCTCCGCCAGCGCCTGGGCCGCCGCCAGGGTCTCCAGCCGCTGGCCGAGGTCGCTGTAGCTGCGCAGCACGGTCAGCTGGCGCACCCGGCGCAGCCCCCGCTGCCCCCCCACCTGCAGGCGCAGCAGGGTGAGGGGCTGGGCCGCCGCCAGGCTGCTGCGGGGCCGGCGGGCACCGGGCACCGCCAGCCGCAGCAGCCCCGCATCCGCGCTCAGCACCGTGAGCAGCCGGTCGCTCTCGCCCAGGGGGCCGCAGGCGAGGGCGAGCCCTTCGAGCAGCGTCTCGGGCATGGTGGCGGCGGACTCAGGGCGAAGGAGGCTTGCGCAGGGCCTCCATCAGCCCCACCCCCCGGCTGGTGCCCAGCCGGCTGGCTCCGGCCTCCACCAGGGCGTAGGCCTGCTCGAGATCGGCGATTCCGCCGGAGGCCTTGATCGCCGCCCGGCCCCGGGCCAGCTCCCGCAGACGCGCCACCTCGGCCGGGGTGACCTTCGGACCGAAGCCGCTGCCGGTCTTGAGGAAGCGGGCGCCGGCGTCGACGCTCACCTCCACCAGCAAGGAGAGGGCGTCGGGCTGGAGCCGGCCGCTCTCCACGATCACCTTCACCGGCAGACCCAGATCGGTGAGGGCCGCCAGGTCGTCGAGCACGGCATTGCCGTCGCCGTCGGCGAGCGCGCCGAAATCCGGCACCACATCGAGTTCGTCGGCACCGGCGGCGGCGGCGGCCTCCGCCTCTGCCCGCTTGATCGCCGCCGGTACGGCGCCGAAGGGGAATCCCACCACCGACACCAGCCGCACCGGACCCCCCAGCGGCAACCGCTCCCGGGCCACCGCCACCCAGCGGGAGGCCACACAGACCCCGGCGAAGCCGAAGTGGCGGGCCTCCTCACAGCAGATCTCGATCGCGGCCCGCCCCCGGTGCGGATCGAGCAGGGCATGCTCGATCCGTGGCGCCAGGTCGGGGAGATCGTCGGAGCGCCGTCCGGCTTCAGGACTCACGAGGCTGGATCACCCCGAAACCGCCGTGGTTGCGCCGGTAGGCCACCTGGATCTGGTTGGTTTCGGCGTCGCGGAAGACGTAGAAGTCGTGGTCGATCACCTCCAGCTGGTGCAGGGCGTCGTCGAGGCTCATCGGCGGCATGGCGAAGTACTTGCGCCGCACCCCCCGGCTGGGGGTCGCGGGCTCCTTGCCGTCGGTGAGGCTGGCTCCCGGCAGGGGCAGGTTCGCGGCTCCCGCCTCCTCGTCGCGGGCCGAACGGTGCACCGGTCCCTGCTGGCGCTCCAGCAGCCGGTCCTTGTAGCGGTTGAGCTGGCGGCTGAGCTTGCTGGCCACCAGGTCGATGCTGGCGTAGAGGTTGTCGCTGCGTTCCTGGGCCCGGATCACGGTGCCGTTGGCGAACATCGTGACTTCGGCGATCTGCTGGGGAACGCGGGGATTGCGGGCCACCGACAGATGGACATCCGCTTCCTTGACGATGCCTTCGAAGTGATTGATCGCGCGGGTGAGCTTGGTCTCGGTGTAATCCCGGATGGCCGGGGTGACGTCGAGGTTGCGGCCGTGAATGAGCAGTTTCATCGGGTGCCGGTTGCCGGAGGGGTTGGGCCGGATCGCGTCCGGTCTCCGGGGTTCCGGTTGGATCCACGCTAGGAAGCCCGGATCATGCGCTCCACAGCCGACGCAATCCTTTTCGAAGTGGCTCGCCCGGTGCCCTTCCCGCGGGCCTGGGACTGGCAGCGCCAGCTCCAGGAGCGCCTGCTGCACGATCCCGCAGGGCCGGAGGCGCTGCTGGCCCTGCAGCACGAGCCCTGCTACACCCTGGGCCGCGGCGGCGATCCCGCCCACCTGGGCTTCGATCCGTCCGATCCCCCCCACCCCCTCCACCGCATCGACCGCGGCGGCGAGGTGACCCATCACCTGCCCGGGCAGCTGGTGCTCTATCCGGTGCTGAATCTCCAGCGTCATGGAGGCGATCTGCACCTCTATCTGCGCAGCCTGGAGCAGGTGGTGATCGATCTGCTGGCCGACCTGGGCCTGGAGGCCGGGCGGCTGCCGGGACTCACCGGCGTGTGGCTGGAGGGTCGCAAGCTGGCGGCGATCGGGGTGGGGGCCCGGCGCTGGATCAGCCAGCACGGCCTGGCCCTCAACGTGGACTGTGACCTGGAGGGCTTCCGTGCGATCACCCCCTGCGGGATCGCCGACCGGCCGGTGGGGCGTTTGGCCGACTGGCGGCCGGAGCTGACCGCCGCCGCCCTCCAGCCCCGGCTGGTGGCGGCCTTCGCCCGGCACTTCGGCATGAACCTGCGGCCGCCCAGCCCACAGGACAGCCTCCAGGGGTGGTAACCATTGGGCGCCGACCCGCCCGCACGTCCCATGCCTGCCGCCGGAAGCCCCCGGTCCGAGGTCGTCTGGACCGCCGACGCGGACGATCTCAGTGCCCTGGCCCGGCGCAGCGACTGGAGCGGCTTCACCGGCCTGGAGCAGCTGTGGCCGGTGCTGGCCGATCGCTACGGCGAGGGCCTGGCCCTCGATGCCCCCCATGCCCACCCTCCCGAGCGGATCAGCTACGGCGAGCTCCGCAACCGGATCGAGCGGGCGGCCGCCGGTTTCGCGTCCCTCGGCGTCCGCCCCGGGGATGTGGTGGCGCTGTTCTCCGAGAACGGTCCCCGCTGGTTCGTGGCCGACCAGGGGCTGATGCGGGCCGGGGCCGCCGATGCGGTGCGGGGCAGCAGCGCACCGGAGGAGGAACTGCGCTACATCCTTGCCGACTCCGGGGCCGTGGGCCTGGTCGTCGAGACGGCCGCCCTGCTGGCCCGGCTGGAGCTGCCCCCCGCCCTGGCGGAGCGCCTGCGGTTCGTGGTGGTGCTCGAAGGGGAGGCCGGGCCCGACCTGGCGGACGGCCGGATCCCCTGCCGGAGCTGGGACGACCTGCTGGCCCTGGGGGCAAGCGGTGCCCTGCCGCCGCCGCCGCCGGCCGATCCGCAGCGCCTGGCCACGATCCTCTACACGTCGGGCACCACGGGCCAGCCGAAGGGCGTCCCCCTGACCCACGCCAACCTTCTGCACCAGTTGCGCCATCTCGGCGTGGCGGTGTCGCCCCGCCCCGGGGACCGGGTGCTGAGCGTGCTGCCGATCTGGCATTCCTATGAACGCAGCGCCGAGTACTTCCTGCTCTCCTGCGGCTGCGCCCAGACCTACACCACCCTGCGGCACCTGCGCTCCGATCTGCAGAAGGTGCGGCCCCAGTACCTCATCAGCGTGCCGCGGCTGTGGGAGGCGCTGCTCTCGGGCTTCGAGGACGCCCTGGCCTCGATGCCCGCCAGCCGGCGTCGGCTGATCGAGGCGGCCCTGGCGAACAGCCGCGCCTACGGCCTCCAGCGCCGGGTCGCCGCCGATCTCACCCTCGAACCTGAACCGGCCCTGCGCCGGGCGCAGGCCGCCCTGAAGGCCTGCCTGCGCTGGCCCCTGCACCGGCTGGCCTCGGTGCTGCTCTGGCCGAAGGTGCGCGGCCAGCTGGTGGGCGGCGAAGTCCGCACGGCCATCAGCGGCGGCGGTGCCCTGGCCCTCCATGTCGATGCCTTCTTCGAGGCGATCGGCATCGAACTGCTGGTGGGCTATGGGCTCACCGAGACCAGTCCTGTGCTCACCTGCCGGCGGACCTGGTCGAATCGCCGGGGCAGCGCCGGCCGGCCCCTGCCGGGAACGGCCCTGCGCATCGTGGATCCGGAGAGCGGCCGCCCCGTGCAGCCGGGGGGCCGGGGTGTGGTGCTGGCGAAGGGCCCCCAGGTGATGGAGGGCTACTTCGGCAAACCCGAGGCCACGGCCAAGGTGCTCGACGCCGAGGGCTGGTTCGACACCGGCGACCTCGGGCGGCTGCTTCCCGACGGCACCCTGGTGCTCACCGGCCGGGCCAAGGACACGATCGTGCTCAGCAGCGGCGAGAACATCGAGCCCGGCCCCCTGGAGGAGGCCCTGGCCGCCAGTCCGCTGGTGGAGCAGGTGATGCTGGTGGGCCAGGACCGCAAACAGCTGGGCGCCCTGCTGGTGCCCCGGGCCGAGGCCCTGGCTGGCTTCGCGGCGACGGCCGGCATCGCTGTCCCCGACCACGATCATCCCGAGGCGGTGGATCCGGCGCTGCTGCGGGCCCTGACCCGTGAGTTCAACAGGCTGCTGGCGGAGCGGCCGGGCTCCCGTCCGGACGAGCGCCTGGCGGGTGTGGCTCTGGTGGCTCCGTTCACCATCGAGAACGGCCTCCTCACCCAGACCCTCAAACAGCGGCGCGATCGGATCACGGAGCGTGATCGCGACGCGATCGCCGCGATCTACGGAGGGGAATGAGCGGACGCGTTGATCGTGTGTCAAGGCATCAGGTCAACTCCGCACCGCCTTCGGACCGCCGCCGCCGTTCCCGCACCCCCTGAGTCCATCGGCGTCGGTTCGTTGACCGTCCGGCCGACGGCCTGACAACCTCAATCCAGTTCCTCCCTTCCCATGGCCGACGCCACCACCTTGAGCATCAAGCGTTCGATCACCGTGCGGGCCGTGGTCACCCCCCGCTGGAAGGAGGACGCCGAGCGGGAGCTCAGCAATGCCATCAGCGGCGTGGATCAGCAGCTGGCCCAGCTGGAGCAGGAGGGGCAGAGCCTGATCGAGGAGATCCGCCGTCAGAGCGCCAACCCACTCGATCCCCGCGTGCAGGACCAGGTGGGTTCGGTGCAGCAGCAGGTGGCGGCCAAGCGGTCCGAGCTGGAGGAGCAGAAGCGCCAGATGCTCGAGCAGCAGCGTCAGGTGCGTGAACTCGAGCTCGAGCAGATCGTGGAGCAGGGGCAGCTCGAGAGCTTCTGCGACGTGCAGGTGGGCGACAACCTGCTGCAGAAGCTGCAGGTGGCGGTGCTCGTCCGCGACGGCGTGATCGAGGCGATCGAAGGGGCCTGAGCCCAGGGGGAGCGCCCCTGTCGCCGCTTAAAATCGGCCGATCCGCGCGGCGCTCCTCCGTTGGCCACCCACGAAATCTTCATGCCCGCCCTCTCCTCCACGATGACGGAGGGCAAGATCGTGGAATGGCTCAAGAAACCCGGTGACCGGGTGGAGCGCGGCGAGTCGGTGCTGGTGGTCGAGTCCGACAAGGCCGACATGGACGTGGAATCCTTCAATGAAGGCTTCCTGGCGGCCGTGCTGATGCCCGCCGGCGGCACCGCCCCGGTGGGCGAGACCATCGGCCTGATCGTGGAGAGCGAGGCGGAGATCGCCGAGGTGCAGGCCAAGGCCCCCGCCGCGCCTGCGGCGGCGGCCGCTCCAGCTGCGGCTGCGCCGGCCCCCGCTGCCCCCACCCCTGCGCCTGCCGCCGCCACCCCCGCCCCGGTGGCCCCCGTTCCGGCCCCTGCCGCCACTGCGCCGGCCCCTGCCCCGGTGGCGGTGGCCCGCGCCGATGGCCGTCTGGTGGCCACGCCCCGGGCCCGCAAGCTCGCGCTCCAGCTCGGTGTGGATCTGGCCGGAGTCCGGGGCAGCGGTCCCCACGGCCGCATCCAGGCGGAGGATGTCGAGCGGGCCGGCGGCCAGCCGGTGAGCGTGCCCCGCGTGGCGGAGGGCAGCGCTCCTGCCGCCGTGGCCGCTTCCGCCAATGGCAACGGCGCCGCCGCGCCCGCTGCCCCCGCCGGTCAGGCCTTCGGTGCCCCGGGGGAGACGGTGCCGTTCAACACCCTGCAGCAGGCGGTCAACCGCAACATGGTGGCCAGCCTGCAGGTGCCCTGCTTCCGGGTGGGCTACACGATCACCACCGACAAGCTCGATGCCTTCTACAAGTCGGTGAAGGCCAAGGGCGTCACCATGACCGCCCTGCTGGCCAAGGCGGTGGGCGTGGTGCTGGCCCGCCATCCCCAGGTGAACGCCGCCACCACCGACGCCGGCATGGCCTATCCGGCGGCGGTGAACGTGGCCGTGGCCGTGGCGATGGAGGACGGCGGCCTGATCACCCCCGTGCTGGCCTCCGCCGACCGCACCGACATCTATTCGCTGGCGCGCAACTGGGCTGATCTGGTGGAGCGGGCCCGGGCCAAGCAGCTCAAGCCCGAGGAGTACAGCACCGGCACCTTCACCCTCTCCAACCTGGGCATGTTCGGCGTGGATCGCTTCGACGCCATCCTTCCCCCCGGCACCGGCGCGATCCTGGCGGTGGCCGCCTCCCGGCCCACGGTGGTGGCGCTCAAGGATGGCGCGATCGCGGTGAAGCGCCAGATGCAGGTGAACCTCACCTGCGACCACCGGGTGGTGTACGGCGCCCATGCCGCCGCCTTCCTCAAGGACCTGGCGCAGCTGATCGAGACAGCCCCCGAGAGCCTTGCCCTCTGAGACTGCCGGCGTCGATCCCTCCGGGATCGATCCCGCCGACCTCGATCCCGCGGATCTGCGCCTTTCCAGTTACGACTTCGCCCTGCCGCAGGAGCGCATCGCCCAGCGGCCGGTGGAACCCCGCCACGCGGCCCGGCTGCTGGTGGTGGATCCGGCGGGGGCCGGGCCTGCCCCCCACGCCCGCCACCTCAGCGCCTGGGATCTGCAGCACGAGCTCAGGCCCGGCGATCTGCTGGTGGTGAACGACACCCGGGTGCTTCGGGCCCGGCTTCAGGCGCGGCGGCCCGGCGGCGGGGCGGTGGAGCTGCTGGTGCTCGAGCCCTGGCCGGGCGAGGCGGGCCAGTGGCTGTGCCTGGCGCGGCCCGCCAAGAAGCTGAAGCCCGGCGACAGCCTGGAGGTGGTGGCAGGCGGTCAGCCGCCGCTCACGGTGCAGGTGGTGGGCAGCGATCCCGCCACCGGCGGTCGCATCGTGCAGTTCCCGCCCCAGTGCGTCGATGCGGCCGCCCTCGAGCCCCTGCTGGTGCAGTACGGCGCCATCCCGCTGCCGCCCTACATCCACGAGCACGACGCCAGCGACAACGAGCGCTACCAGACCCGCTACGCCGCCCGCCCCGGTGCCGTAGCCGCTCCAACGGCCGGGCTGCACCTCAGCGACGAACTGCTGGCGGCGATCAGGGAGCGGGGTGTCGGGGTGGCCACCACCACCCTGCATGTGGGCCTGGGCACGTTCCGGCCGATCGAAACGGAAGACCTGAGGGGCCTTGAGCTCCACAGCGAATGGGTGGAGGTGAGCCCGCAGCTGGTGGAGGCCGTAGCGGCCTGCCGGGCGGGCGGCGGTCGGGTGATCGCCATCGGCACCACCTCGGTGCGCAGCCTGGAGGCGGTGGCCCAGCTGCATGGCGGCGAGCTGCGCCCCCACACCGGCCCGGTGAACCTGGTCATCCAGCCCGGCTACCGCTTCGCCGTGGTGCAGGGCCTGCTCACCAACTTCCACCTGCCCAAGAGCTCGCTGCTGCTGCTGGTGAGCGCCCTGATCGGGCGCGAGCGTCTGCTGGCGCTCTACACCGAGGCGATCGAGCGCCAGTACCGCTTCTTCTCCTACGGCGACGCCATGTGGATCGCGCCGGAGGCGGTGCTGGAGGGGGCGCGGCCGGCCTAAGCAAAAGCCCCCGGCTGGTGGGCCGGGGGCACAGGCGGGAGCCCTGGGGCGGGCCGGGCGCGGGTTCAGGCGGCGGCCAGATTGGCGGCCACGAAATCCCAGTTCACCAGCTTGTCGAGGAAGGTGGTGATGTAGTCGGGACGGCGGTTCTGGTAGTCGAGGTAGTAGGCGTGCTCCCAGACATCCATGGTGAGCAGGGCCTTCTGGCCGTGGGCCAGGGGCAGATCGGCGTTGCCGGTCTTGGTGACCTTCAGGGTGCCGCCATCGAGCACCAGCCAGGCCCAGCCGCTGCCGAACTGGGTGGCGCCGGCGGCCTTGAACGCCTCAACGAACTTCTCGAAGCTGCCGAAGTCGGCGTTGATCTTCTCGAGCAGGGCGCCGCTGGGGCTGCCGCCGCCACCGGGCTTCATGCACTGCCAGTAGAAGCTGTGGTTCCACACCTGGGCGGCGTTGTTGAAGACACCGGCCTTGCCGGCATCACCGGCGACGGCGGTGATGGTGTCTTCCAGGCTCTTGCCCTCCAGCTCAGTGCCCGCCACCAGGTTGTTCAGGTTGGTGACGTAGGCGTTGTGGTGCTTGCCGTGGTGGAACTCGAGCGTTTGGCGGGAGATGTGGGGCTCGAGCGCATCGAGGCCGTAGGGCAGTTCGGGCAGCGTGTGAGCCATGGAACGGGGGGGCGTGCTTGATGAGACCCGGCCAGGTGCCGGTGGCGCGGGCATCCTAACGATCGCCTCCCGGGGCGAAGTGCCGTGGGACTCAGCCGCCGATCCGCAGCAGCTCAACCTCGAAGATCAGGGTGGCGTTGGGGGGAATCACGCCGCCGGCGCCGCGCTCGCCGTAGGCGAGATCCGGGGGAATCACCAGGCGGCGCTTGCCGCCGACGCGCATACCGGCCACACCCTCGTCCCAGCCCTTGATCACGCGGCCACCGCCGAGGGGGAAGCTGAAGGGTCCGCGGCCGTAGCTGGCGTCGAACTCGCGGCCGTCGGTGAGGGTGCCGCGGTAGTGCACCTGCACCGTCTGACCGGGCAGGGCCTCGGCGCCGGTGCCCACCACCAGATCGGTGATGCGCAGGCCGCTGGGGGTGACGGTTTCCTTGGGAGCCTCCATGGATCCGCCGAGGGCGCCCGCCTGGGCGAGATCGGCGGCGTCGCCGGCAGGGGAATCGGAGGCCATGGTGAACAGGGTGGGGTTGCGGTCGTCGGGGTCGAGCTCGAGCGGCGAGCTGATCGGCGCCGGGGCGGCCGCCGTGCGGGCCACGGCGGGTTGGGCGATCGCCACCGCAGCGTCGGCCGGCGGGGCGGCGGAGGCCATGGGGGTGGGGGCCACCAGCTGGCTGACGAGGGCCACCAGGAGGCAGGCCACGCAGACCGCCGAACTGATCAGGATGTCGCGCATGCCGGCTCCCGGCGAGGACGGGGCGATTCTGCCAGCCCTCCGCCGCCGGGAACGGAACCCCCTCTGGGGCGCGGTCAGTCGGGCGGGAAATCGTTGTCCTGCAGCGGTGCGATGTCGGCGCCGCCGCGCTGGCGCATCATCCGCTCCAGGCGGTCGATGCGGCCGCGCAGTTCGTCCAGCTCCCGCTGGCGCGCCAGGCCCAGGTCCTGGAGCAGCTGGTCGCGGTTGCGCTCCAGCTGGCGCTCGGCCTGCTGTTCCACCTCCGGCGATTCGCCCCGCAGGGCCCGCAGCACGTCGTCCACCAGGGCCGGGGCCTGGGTGGGGTCGAGACGGCCGCTGCGCACCCAGTCCTGGCTGACGCTGCGCAGACGGTCGGCCACCAGCGTGGTGGTGCCGAGGCCGCGGAGCAGCAGCATCTGCAGCAGATTGCCCTGGTCCATGGTCGTGGGGTCCTCGTGAGGGAAGCGATGGGAGGAGCGGGGCCGGGGCGCGAGCCGTCGACCACCACCCGCTGGGGTTGCCTTCCGAGATTGGCCGTTTCCCGTCGGGCGGGCCATGGGCGATGACCGGCGTCTGCGCTGGACGGTCGCCCTGGCCGCCGGCGCCGTGGCGGGCCTGGCCCTGCCGCCGATCGGGCTGCCACCGCTGCTCTGGCCGGCCCTGGCGGTGCTCTGGAGCCTGGCCGGTTCTCCCTCCCGTGCCGCCTGTGGCGGCGGCGCTCTGCTGTGGGGCCTGACGGCGGTCCTGGTGAGCCACCGCTGGCTGCTCTGGCTCCATCCCCTCGACTGGGTGGGGGTGCCCGGGCCCCTGAGCCTGCCCCTCTGCCTGCTGATCTGGCTGCTCTGCGGACTGGCCGGCGGGTTGCTGGTGGTGCTCTGGGCCCTGGGGGTGCGTCGGCTGGATCCGCGGCGACCCGCCACGGCCGTGATCGGCGCCACCGTCTGGGGGCTGACGGAGGTGCTGCTGGCCCGCGGACCCCTGTTCTGGATCGGGCTGGGCAGCTCCTCCCTGCCCGGGGACCCCTCCCTGGCCCAGCTGGCCAGGCTCACGGGGGCGGGGGGCATCGCCGCCCTGCAGCTGGCCATCGGCTGGTGCCTCTGGCGCCTGGTGGTGAGCCGCCCCCGCGGGCCGGTGGCGGCGGTGGGCCTGGCGCTGGTGCTGGTGGGCCACGCCCCTGCCCTGGCGGCGGCGATCGACGAGGGCTCCCGGGAGACGGGGCCGGCGGAACAGGTGCTGCTGGTACAGCCGGCCATCCCCACCCGCCGCAAGTTCGAGGCCCCGGAGCAGCGCCGCTGGCTGCAGCAGCTGGAGGAGGCCCAGCGCCTGCACCGCTCACCGGAGGTGGATGCCCTGGTGCTGCCGGAGGGATCGCTGTTGCAGGGGGAGCCCCTGCCGCTCCCGGCCGGCGCCGAGGTGCTGGCCGGTGGGTTCCGCCGGCAGGGGGAGGAGCTGCGCAGCAGCCTGCTGCGCTTCGAGCCGGGTGAGCGGGATCCGGATGGGGCGGTCGACAAGCACCGGCTGGTGCCCCTGGGGGAGTGGGTGCCGCTGACGGGCCTGCTGCGCTGGAGCGGGCTTTCGGCGGTGGGAGGAATCTCTCCCGGCGGGCCATCGCGGCTGCTGCCCCGGCCTTCCGGCGCCGTGGCTGCCGCCATCTGCTACGAGATCGCCGACGGCCAGGCCCTGGCGGCGGCCAGCCGGGAGGGGGCCCGCTGGCTGGTGGCCAGCGCCAACCTCGATCCCTACCCGCTGCTGCTCCAGCGGCAGTACGAGGCCCTGGCGCGGCTGCGGGCGATCGAGACCGGCCGCTGGCTGGTGAGCGCCGCCAACACCGGCCCGAGCCTGCTGGTGGATGCGGAGGGTGGGCTGCGCCGGCGCCTGGTCGCCGGCATCCCCACCAGCGCCGTGGTGACGGTGCGTCAGCGCACCGCCCTCACCCCCTACACCCGCTGGGGGGAGGCGCCGCTGGCGCTGCTGCTGGTCGGCGCCGTATCGGTGCGGTTCCGACCGGGATCGCCTGCCTCGTCGGCAGGCCCGTAGGCCACCTGGCAGGCGGCGTTGAGCAGCTGGGCCTGGGCGGCGCTGGCCGGCACGCCGCCGTTGAGCCAGCCCTGGCGGCAGTCGGCGGTGAGCTCCCAGGTGGTCTGGCCGTTGCCGGCGCTGAAGCTGATCGTGTCCGTGCCGGTGGAGGTGATGCTGTTGTAGTAGAGGGTGTAGCCGGTGTCCGGCACCACGATCGTGGTGCGGCTGTCGGCCAGGGCCTGATTCACGGCGGCGTTGATCACCGAGGCCGTGGCCAGGCTGCCGAGGCCCCAGGCCACCGACCGGGTGCCCCACCACCCCCAGGACGGCGCAACCCCGGCGCCGTACCAACCCCAGCCCCAGGGCCGGGCCAGGCCCCATCCCGGCCGCACCCAGCCGGGCCATTGGTCATCCCAGCGGTTCACCGTGCGCTCCAGGCGGCGGCCCGCATCCCGCACGTCGCCGCGCACGTCGTTCCAGTCGTAGCGATCGCGCACCTTGTCCCAGTCGCGGTCCCAGTCCCGCCGCTCGAGCCGATCCACCCGGTCGCGGATGCGGTTGCGGTCGATGCCGGCGAACTCCCGTCGCAGCCGGTCGCGGTCGACGTTGTCCCAGCGCCGCCCGCGGTCGGCGATCCGGTTGCGGTCCCAGTCCCTGCGGGCGCGATCGAGCGACCGACGGCCTCCGTCGGCGTTGATGCGGTTGCTCCAGCCGCCACTGGGGCGGCGGTTGCCCCGCTGCAGGTTGCGGGGCGTACGCCCGAAGCCGGTCCGGGCCTGGTGGTTGCCCCTGCGCCGGTTGCCTCCACCGCCGCCGCGTCGGCCGCCGCCACGCTCGCGGGCCAGCCACTGGGCGTCCTCCGCGTCGGTTCCGCCACCGGGCGATGCGGGGGGCTGCAGGGCGAGGGCCGGTGCGGGCACGGGCATCGCCAGCACGGCGGCCAGCAGCAGCGACCAGCGTGGGGCGTTCATCGCCGGCCTCCAGCCGCAGCCGGCGGGGCGGGACAGCCGTCGTCGTAGCAGTAGGCGTTCACCCGACCATCCGTTCCGAAGGTCATCTGCACCGTGTCGCGACCGGCCAGGGCCGGCCCCTTCTCCTCGCGGATGCTGTTGAGGTAGTTGGGGTTCACCACGCACAGGGCGGTGCCGTCGAAGCAGAGCACGTTGTCGCCCAGCAGCACGGCCGCCGAGCGGGCGGTGCGCCACCTGCGGGAGGCTTCGTCCCACAGCTCGATCCGCACCAGCGGCTGCTCGCGGATCCGCACCAGCCGTTCCACCGCACCGATGCGGTGGCGGTAGATCGTGGCCTCGCCCTCATCGATGGCATCGACGCGGCAGGCCACGGGTTTCGTGCCGTCGAGGCTGCACCAGGTGTCGAGGCTGTAGAGCAGCTGGGCGCGGGCGGGGGCATGGACGGCCAGGCCCATCAGCAGACCCGTGATCAGGGGGGCACCGCAGAGCAGAAGGCGACGGCACGACCCGCTGGCACGCCATCGCAGCGGCGGGAGGCAAGACATCGGGCGGGAGGGAGAGGGTGGGCTCACTCCTGGAGTGGTAGGCAGCGGAACCGGCGCTGTCAGCCTCGCCTCATCCCCGCTGGGCCAGGGGATCGGGCCTCCGCCGGATCCTGCCGGCGCCGATCCCGCCGGCGCGTGCGGCGCGCGTGCGGCGCGGGCCCCCATGGACACATGCGCGCAACTGCCGGTAGAGCTCGTCGGGCTCGCCGTACGTTGCGGGCAGGCCCTGGTGCAGGTGCTGGAGGCGGAGCCAGCAGAGGGTGCGCTGCACCCGGCTCAGGCTGTAGCCCTGCTGCACCAGCAGACGCAGGGTGCGCAGGTAGGTGGCGTAGTTCGCCTCCAGTGCGGCCAGGCTCAGCTCCGCGAAGCGGGGAACCGGTTGGGAGCGTTTACGGGCCATGGGCTCCTTCGGCTGAGAGCCCCAGGGTCCGCAGCAACCGTAGTCGGATCGGTCCAGGGTGGCCGGGCTGATGCTCCCGGGCTGACGCCGCAGGCGGCCCGTGACGACAATGGGCCTGTGTCCTGGAGGCGCGGGCCATGCCCTCCTCGATCCCCATCCCTCCTGCGGCCTGGCCGGCCGACCGTTTTCTGTTGCTGCCCGGCGATGGCCTGCTGCTGGTGCGGGCCAGCGGCGAGATCTGCCATCTCGACAGCACCGCCCGGCAATGGATCGGGCCCGGCACCCCGCATTGCACCGGCGAGGCCCTGGAAGCGGCCTGGCCGGAGCTGGCGGAGCGGATCGAGCGGCTGGGCGCCGCCCTGGCCGGTTCCGGACCCCTGGACCAGGTGGTGCCCCGCGAGGGTCGCCCGGTGCCGGTGCGCCTGTTCACCACCGATGACGGCGTGGGGGTGGGGCTGCTGGCGCCCCGGGGCTCCCGGTCGGAGCAGGATCCCCGGCTGGTGCTGCTGGAGGCGGTGCTGCGGGAGGTGAGGGATGCGGTGTTCGTGACCACCGCCGAGCCGATCGATGTGCCAGGCCCCGTGATCCTGTTCGCCAACCCCGCCGGCCTGGCCCAGACGGGCTACGCCCTGCCCGAGGTGCTGGGGCGCAGTCCGCGCCTGTTCCAGTGTTCCGCCACCGATCCGGAGGCCCGGCGGGTGCTGCGCGAGGCGATGCGCCACTGGCAGCCGGTGCGCCAGAAGATCCTCAACCAGCGCCGCAACGGCCGTCGCTTCTGGGTGGAGATCGACATCGCGCCGATCGCCGATGCCCATGGCTGGATCTCCCACTGGGTGTCGGTGCAGCGCGACTGCGAGCCGCCGGCCTGAAGCCCCTACGCTGCGCCCCGACAGGGGGTTGGCCGGTGGCGAAGCATGGGCTGGGGAACTTGCTGCTGCGGGAACTGAAGGAGGCCCTGCCGCCGTTCCTGTTCTTCCTGGTGCTGTTTCATCTGATCGGCCTCACCGAGGCGGTGACCCAGGCCGACTACGACCTCACCGCCCTGCGTGCCACCGCCGCCACGGCCGGCGCCCTGATCGTGGCCAAGACGATCGTGCTGGTGGAGGCGTTGCCGATCGCCCTGCTGTTCCCAGGCCGCCGGATCCTGCAGATCCTCTGGAAAGCCTGCCTGTTCACGGCCGTGGCCCTGTTGTTCCGCTGCCTGGAGGAATTCATCCCGCGGCTGGTGCATACCGGCAGCATCCCCGAGGCCCTGCAGGCGATGGGCAGCGAGATCTCCTGGCCCCTGTTCGCCGTGATCGCGTTGTGGATCTTCGCCGGGGTGATGCTCTACTGCCTCGTGATCGATCTGGCCCGGGCAGCGGGTCGGCAGAAGGTGCGGGAGCTGGTCCTCGGCCCGGGCAGCCGGTTCCGGCCCTGATCCCGGCATCGGCCCCGCTTGTCTGCCTGGACAAGGGGTCGCCAGACTTCCTGCAGTCGCCCCACCGCCATGATGTTTGCGCCAATCCTTCGGGGCCGAGGAGCAGGCCTGGCTGCCGGCCTCGTGGTCCTCGCGCTGGGGGGGGCGGCCCTGGCGGCACCCTTCAGCCGCAGCCTCTCGCTGCAGGGCGTCACCTACAGCGTGGAGGCGTGGGGAGAGGGATCGATGCAGCAGCTCACGGTGCAGGCCCGCCGCAACGGCAAACCGTTCGCCACGGTGAAGGAGGAGATCGAGGGGCGGGTGATCGGCGCCGAGGTCGAGGACCTCAACAGCGATGGCCAGCCCGATCTGTTCGTCTACGTGGAGAGCGCCGGCAGCGGCAGCTTCGGTACGGTGCGGGCCTGGACCAGCAGCCGTGCCGGCAACCTGCTGCCGATCCACATGCAGGAGATGGGGGCCAAGGAGGCCAGCGGCTACATGGGACACGACAAGTACGCCGTTGTGGAAACCCGGCTGGTGCGCCGCTTTCCCGTGTACCGGCCCGGCGACAGCAACAGCAAACCCACCGGTGGCACAAGGCAGGTGAGCTACAAGCTGGTGCCCGGCGAGGCCATGTGGCAGCTCAAGCCGGTTGATTCCACCACCGACTGACCCTCGTTCAGTCCCGCCGCAGGCGGTGGGGGAAGAAGCGGGCCGCCGGCTGTTGATCGGGCCGGCTGTCCTGGGCCGCAAGGGTGTCGCGGCAACGCTGGATCAGCTCCAGGCGCACCGCCTCCGGCGCCTCGATGCGGATGCCGCCGCCGAAGCCGAACAGCCAGCTGCGCAGGTCCACGTCCTCGGCCACGGTCCAGGGCGGCAGGTCGAGTTCCACCGGGTAGGGGTGGCTGTCGCCCTCCAGGTTGGGCGCCAGCACGTGCGGGGCCTTCGGGTGATGCCACCAGGCGTCGCCGGGCAGGGGCAGGGAGAAGCGGGTCTGCTCGATCGGGTAGCGCTGCACCCCCTCGCGGATGAAGGCGAAGGCCCAGGGGGTGCAGGAGAAGCGCAGGGTCACCAGGGTCTGGGCGCGCCGCTGGGCCGAGGCGCCGGCCACCGCCAGCTGCGGCTCCAGATCGCTGCCGAAGTGGATGCCGCCGCAGTGGTGCAGCAGGCGCTCCACCCGCCGCAGGGCATGGCGGTGCTCCTCGTCGCTGCGGCGGAAATGGCCTTCGCCGCCGCGCAGGGCCAGGCGATCGAGGCGCTCGCAGCGGATCAGGCCGGCGCTGCGGCCGACGTGGTCGTCCTCGAAGATCAGGTACCAGCCGATGCTGTGGAAGATCAGCTGCAGCGGCCACACCCTCTGCTCGCCCTCGGGGCTGCCGGGGAAGGTGCCGGCGGAGGCGAAGCGCTCCAGCCGCACCCGCCGGTGCTCGAAGATCGCCGCCTCGATCGCTTCGGCCCCGCGCGGAGCCGCGAGCGACTCCCGGCGCACCAGGGCCGGATCCACGATCGCGTGGCGGGCATAGCTGCGCACCGGCGCCCCGCTGCCGGTGTCGATGCCGGCCCAGCCGAGGCGTTCGTCGAGGTCGTCGAGCAGGTCGCGGGCGGAGGGATCGGCCAGCCGCCCCGCCGCCTGGCGCACCACCGCGTGCACCTCCCGCAGGCGGGGGGCGGAGAGCACGGCGGTGCCCAGGCAGTAGCCGTGGCGCACGTTGTCGTTGCGGGAGCGGAAGCCGTAGGGGGTGAGGATCTTCTCGAGGTCCTTGCGCAGGGTGGCGCTCTCCCCCGGCAGGTAGGCGCCGGGGATCGCGGCGGTCCGGGCGATCAGGTGCCGATGGAGGTTCCCCCCCTTCTCGCGCTCGCGATCGAAGGGGCTCTGCAGCAGATGGCGCAGCAGGGTTATCACCCGCAGGAACACCGGCGCATCGCCCATCGGCGGATGGCCCCCATGCACGCCGCCGGCAGCGGGAACCCGGGAGCGCCGCAGGGGCCGATCCGGCGGGCCCGCGTCCCGCAGCCGGATCGGCGTTTCCACGGCCGTGGCACTGGTGAAGCCGTTCTCCTCCAGCCAGGCCAGATCGCCGCGCACGGCGTCGGCGTCGGCATACACCTCCCCATGCAGGCGGCGCAGGACCGCGGCGGCGCGATCCGCCAGTTCCCCCTCCGGCAGCGGTGACACCAGGGCCTCCAGCTCCTCGCGGGTGGCGGGATCGGCGGCGTTCAGATCGGGGAAGGAGACGAGCAGGCGGATCAGGAACAGCAGGCGCTCCAGATCGAGCAGACGGGAATAGCCGTGCAGCTGCAGGCGGTTCTCGCGGCTGCGGGCGGAGCGGATGCGCTTGTCGAGCGCCGCCAGCTCCTGGCGCAGCACCGGCTCCAGCTCCTGGTGGTGGGTGGGCACCACGGCGCAGAGCGCCGCGAAGCCTTCGGCGCGGCAGGGCCCGAAGTGAGGATCGGCCAGGGCCGCGGCCATCTCCTGGATCACCGGCACCGGTACGGGCCGCTCCCGCCGCTGGTTCCACTCCAGGCTCGTGGGCAGGGGGGTATGCAGCCACCAGCCGATCCACTCCACCGGCTGCGGCAGGGGCAGGGCCTGGGTGATCGCCAGCCGCCAGCCCCGGCGGGCATGGGTGGCATCCACGATCACCGGGATGGCGGCGGCCACCGCCTCCTGAATGCGCTGATGCAGCCGCTGCTGGATCTCGATCCAGGGACCCTGCACGGCGGCATCGCCGAACGCCTCCTGGCGGATCCGGTCGGTGGAGAGCACCAGGGCCTGTGGGTCTCCGGGGGCGCTGAGCAGGGGCGCCAGGCTGAGGGCGAGGGTGGTCTTGCCGCTCGCGGGCTGGCCGATCAGCACATGGCAGCGCAGGGGAGCCATGGGGGCCGCCGCAGGTGCTCCCACTCTTTCGCAGGACATTGAACCAGACCAGAGCCTGCGCCCCGGAGGCTGGAGGCCGCGAACGCTTCCCTGTTGTCCCCGACCTCCTACCAGCCGCCGATCCCGCTCCGGGATCTGCACATCCTCGATCTGCTCGAACTCACCGGCTCCCAGCCCAGGGCCGGCCAGGCCCTGGCGGTGCATCCCTCCACCGTCTGCCGCAGCGCCCAGATGATGCGCGAGCAGTTCCGCCTGCAGCCCTCCAGCGCCGTGCCGGTGTGCCGCCAGGGCACGAATGAGAGCCTGCACCACCTGCGGCTGTCCTACCGGGCCCACCGGGTGATGGGCGGCCTGCTGCGGATCGCCACCGATGCCCTGCATCAGGGTCTGCTGCGCGGGATGGCGAGCGTTCAGGGGGTGCCGCCCCGTTTCCGCCCTGCCGACCAGTGGGCCGCCCTGGTGTCCCACGCCCTGATCGACGGGGCGATCGTGTCGTCGTGGTGCCACGGCTCGGCGCCGCCGGGGGAGTCACCGCCGCAGTGGTCGGGGGTGGTGGCGCTGCCGCTCGGTTCCCTGCCCCTGCCGCTGGTGGCGGCAGAAGCCGAGGGGCGCCGCGTGCTGCTGCCCCGCCGCGCGGCGGTGCCGCGGCTGCATCAGCTGCTGGAGAGCCATGGGCTGCGGGTGGAGGTGCAGCCGGTGGCCTGCCAGGAGCCGGAGGCCTGGTGGAAGCACATGCAGGACCGGCAGCTGGCCCTGCCGCTCTGCCCCGGCCTGGTGGGGCGCAGGTTCTGGCGGCAGCAGGGACTGCGGCTGCTCACGCTCCAGCCACCGCTGGAGGAAGACCTGTGGCTGCTGTTGCCCCGGGGCCGCATCGCCGATGGACTGCTCGCCCGCCAGTGCCTGCTGCACTTGCGGCAGCGGGTGCGGCGGGCCGGCGCTCTGGCGCTGCGGGCCGATGCTGGTGAGACCAGGTAGCAACGGAAGCCATCGCTTGGCGCCGTTCTTGGGGGCCATGCGCACGCACTCCCATGCGGCGACCTGACATCACTCCCGTTTCTGCGCCGCAGCCCCAAGCCTCAGCGCGGCCCGATGCCGCGCCTCTCTGCTGCGGAGGAGCGCCTGGGGTGAAGGGCCGGTGACCGCTGATGTGTGTTCGGGGGACAGCGGGGTTGTTGGTTCTGATGGCCAGGGTCCCACCCTTGCCCCTGCAGCAGGCGGACACTGGTCAGGAAGCACGATGCAATGGCTGCAGATGAATCATTCGCACCGTCGCACTCGGAGCTACCAGGGCCTCGGTGTGGCCATGGGCGCTGCACTCCTTGCCCTCGCCCCCGGCCGTGTGCTTCCACAGACCCTGGCCGACGCCGAGAAGCTCGCTGACCTCTGCGGCAGCCATCTCGATCGAGCTGCCTATCGCGACGCCGTGACCGTCTGCAACCAGGCCCTGGCGATGGCCCTGCCCCTGGCCAAAGCCAGCCAGCGCCTTGGGATGGAGAAGTTCAGGGCGGGCCAGTACCGCGCCGCCCTCGCTGATTTCGAGGAGGTGCAACGGATCTGGATTCCTCTGAAGAAAGCGTTGCTGGTGCGGGGGATCGCCTACGGGATGCTCGGAGAGCCGGAGCGAACACGGAACTCCACGCGAGAGGCCACAGCAGCGAACTTTCTTCTCGCCGAGGCCTTCATCAATGCCGCAAAGGCACACGTGGCCCTTGGCGACCGCGCGGCGGCAACCCGCTCCTTTGTTGAGGCGCTGGAGAACAATCAGGAGGCCCTGCACGCCTTCCGGGGCAACACGGAAGCTGCCGTCGCCGGGCGAGGCAACTATCTCCGGGGCATCGCCAAGGCGGCGCTGGCCGACCTGGGCAGCCCCAGGGGTGATCGAAGGGAAGCCTGCGAGGCCTACCGGAAGGCCGCCGCGCTGGGATACGAACCCGGCGTGAAATGGTTGGCCTCCGAGGAGGGCGCCTGGTGCCGAGCAGGGGCCTCAGCCAGCCAACCCTGAAGCCCTCGGTTCGGTTGGTGATCCATCTCCGCACGTCCGTAGCTGCCAGCCATGGTGCAGGGGGCTGCCTCACAGGTGAAGGGTGCGCCTGGGCCCCTCCATGGCCCAAGGTGGGGAACACCCCCTCGGCACCTCCATGAGCGACGCCACCGACCCCACCCCCCTCGAGGAACTCACCACGGCGCCGATTCGGCAGGTGCTCGACGCCATGGAGGCCGCCGAGCTCACGCCCGAGGACGCGCTGCAGCTCAGCCTGGTGCTGCTGAACTTCGTCGAGGAGGTGCACCTCGACAACCTGGAGGAACTGCTGGAGCAGGAGCAGGCCGATGGGGTCAGCATCGCCGTGTGGGCGGCCGACAGCGCCCGCCTCAAGACCGCCCGCGAACTCCTCGAGGAGGTGCTGGGCGACGACGATGACGAGGAGGCCATCGACGGCGGGGAGGGCGACGAGGTGAGCGACGAGGGTTGAGGGGCGTCGGTTGTTTCCCCGTCCCTGACCGTGACAGCACCTGCGTTACCGCCCCACCACCCCGCCAGCACCATCCCCAGGGTGCGCTGCTCGATGACAGCCGCCTGATCGCTGCGCAGCTGCAGGGAGAGTGGGTCCATGGAGCAGGTGCCCACGACATCTACCTGGCCAGATTCGGCTGCAGTGCATGCAGGGCCTGCACCACTTCGGGTTGCAGCATGACCACGGCGGTGCCCTCTCCCTGGTCGGTTGGCACCTCCAGCTGCAGCGGCTGAACATCGCTGGGACTTGGCTCCAGGGCGCGGGCATCGAACTGGCCCGATGCCGTGGGGATCAGCTCCTCCCCCTCTCGCACCAGTTCCTCACTGCGGTTCGGCAGGCTCCAGGAGGCGCCGATGCCATCGTGCAGCAGCAGGGGGCGCTGGTGATCCACCGCCTGGCCGGGTGATCGGGCCGTCAGGCGCAGACGCCAGCCGGCCGGGTAGGCCGGATCAGGCTGCTCGAACAGGCTCAGGCCCCAGAGATGGCCCGAGGAATCCGTGAGGGTCCAGCCCTGGGGAGCGGCGGCTGCCTGGGCAACCGGCGGCAGCACCAGCAGGGCCAGGGCCACGAGAACACCGGCAAGCACTGCCCCCCACAGGCGTCGGCCCAGCCCGTGGACACCCGGGCGGACACCCGAGCCAGAACTTTGAGAAGGAATGCTCATAACGCCTCTCGCGTCATAGGTGCTTTCAACGCTACTGTTTTTCTAGGAAGTGATCGCGCTGGGTCGTTCGTCCGCCGGGGCGGGCCGTTCTTCCCTTCGCAGCGCTTCCCGGTTCCGTCCTTTCTCCTTGCCATGACGACCACCTCCCTTCGCCCCCCAAGGGGCAGCGCCTGGGTGTCCTTCAAGGACTGGGTCACCAGCACCGGCAACCGCCTCTACGTGGGCTGGTTCGGCGTGCTGATGATCCCCTGCCTCCTGGTGGCCACCACCGCCTTCGTGATCGCCTTCATCGGCGCTCCCCCGGTCGACATCGACGGCATCCGCGAGCCCGTCTCCGGCAGCCTGCTCTACGGCAACAACATCATCACCGCCGCGGTGGTGCCCAGCTCCAACGCCATCGGCCTTCACCTCTATCCCATCTGGGCCGCCTCCAGCCTCGACGAGTGGCTCTACAACGGCGGCCCCTATCAGCTGATCGTGTTCCACTTCCTCATCGGCATCTTCTGCTGGATGGGCCGCGAATGGGAGCTCAGCTACCGCCTCGGCATGCGCCCCTGGATCGCCGTGGCCTACAGCGCCCCGGTGGCCGCCGCCACCGCCGTGCTGCTGGTGTATGCCATCGGCCAGGGCTCCTTCTCCGATGCCCTGCCGCTGGGCATCTCGGGCACCTTCAACTTCATGCTGGTGCTGCAGGCCGAGCACAACGTGCTCATGCATCCCTTCCACATGCTCGGCGTGGCCGGCGTGTTCGGTGGCGCCCTGTTCTCCGCCATGCACGGCTCGCTCGTCACCAGCTCGCTGGTGCGGGAGACCACCGAAACAGAGTCCCAGAACCGGGGCTACAAGTTCGGCCAGGAGGAGGAGACCTACAACATCGTGGCGGCCCATGGCTACTTCGGACGGCTGATCTTCCAGTACGCCTCCTTCAACAACAGCCGCAGCCTCCACTTCTTCCTGGCGGCCTGGCCCGTGGTGGGCATCTGGTTCGCGGCCCTGGCCGTGGTGAGCTTCTCGTTCAACCTCAACGGCCTCAACTTCAATCACTCGATCCTTGATCACCAGGGCCGTGTGCTGAACACCTGGGCCGACGTGCTCAACCGCGGCGGGCTCGGCATCGAGGCCATGCATGAGCGCAACGTGCACAACTTCCCGCTCGATCTGGCGGCGGTGGAAGCGCAGCCCGTGGCCCTCATCGCCCCGGTGATCGGTTAGTGGGGCTTTGAACCCTGCCCAGCCGATCCTGATCCGCCCAACGGTGCCGCACCGGCGGCTGACGGCGTGCTCCTTTCAAGCCGGGGCCCGGACAATGCCGGGCCCCTTTCCCCTTCAGGACGTTCTTCCCCTCCTGGGCCTGCCTGCCTCGACAGGGTGAGTTCGCTGCAGGCCTCCGGGATTCCTGCCATCGGGGATGTCCCATTCCCTTGGCTCCCACCTGTGCCTGGGGTTTGCTTTCGCCGGCTCAACCGCATCCTCTTGCCTGTGATCCGATGACGTTTCCCCTTCCTGTCCAGCGACTCGTCCAGCGGGCGTTCTCCACCCTGCTGCTTCTGGTGGTGGGCATCGGCCTGACGGTGGCCCGGCCGAACACCGCTCTTGCGGCCCAGGTCTCCCCACCGGTCGATCCGGCGGCCCTCTCCAGGGCCGTTCTGGCGATGGAGCAGCTCGATCAGATGCGGATCTCCCTGGCCTCCACCCTCGAGGGCCGCACCGAGGAGCCCACCATCGAAACGATGAAGGAGGTGTGCAGGCCGGTGGGCATGCGGGCGGTGGCGATCGGAAAGGAGAACGGCTGGCAGGTGCGCCAGGTGGCCAGCAAGTTCCGCAACCCCGACCATGCCCCCGCCAGCGCCCAGGAGCGTGAGGTGATCGATCTGTTCCACCGGCATCCGGAGATCAACGGACTCTGGGAGCCGGCCATATCGGAACAGGGCGCCGGTCTCAACTACTACCGCCGCATCAATGTGGAGCCGAGCTGCCTGGCCTGCCATGGCACCAAAGCCAGCCGCCCGGCCTTTGTGAAGGACAACTACCCCAACGACATGGCCTTCGACTTCAAGGTGGGTGACCTGCGGGGCATGTATGCCGTGCATCTGCCGGCGGAGGTTCAGGCAGCGTTCGCCGCCGCCGCGGACTGAGCCACACCAGGACAAAGGGGGATGTCACGAATGTTTCCCTCCTCATCAGCCGATCCGTCGCTTCTTCGCCATGACCCTCCTCCCCCGGAATCCCCCCAACAACGAGGTCCCCAGCCTGGGGCGTCGCCAGGTCATGAACCTGCTCACCTTCGGTGCCGTCACCGGCGTGGCGCTGGGAGCTCTCTACCCGCTGGGGCGCCTCTTCCTCCCTGCCCGGAAGCCTGGCTCCACCGGTGGTTCCCTGGCCCTGGATGAAGTCGGCAATCCGATCATGGCCAGTGGCTGGCTGGCCAGCCATCCCACAGGCGACCGCAGCCTGGTTCAGGGCCTCAAGGGGGATCCCACCTATCTGATTGTTGAGGGGGAGGATGCCATCGGCGCCATCGGCCTCAACGCCATCTGCACCCACCTGGGCTGCGTGGTCCCCTGGAACAGCGGGGAGAACAAGTTCATCTGCCCCTGCCACGGCAGCCAGTACAACCCCGAGGGTGCCGTGGTCCGCGGACCAGCCCCGCTGCCCCTGGCCATGGCCCATGTGGCGGTGGAGGGTGAACGGGTGCAGCTCAGTGCCTGGTGGGAGACGGATCCGCGCACCGGAGAGAAACCCTGGTGGAGCTGAACCTTCTCAAGGTTGGCGCCAACCACTCAGGCTGGCTCAGTGGATGGGCAAGGGTAGGTGCGGTTGAAATTGGCGAAGTCGAAGCTTTCCCCCTCGCCACTCTCATCCTGCATCATGTCCACGAACCCTTGACCGAACAACACCTGCGCAATGGGATAACTGTGGTGGGCATGGATGGGCCGCTCCAGAGTTTCGTCGACGCCACTGAAGGACACCACGATCTCGGCCCCGCTGGCAGCCAGATCGCCAGCGGTGTGTCCCTGCAGGGGGCTGTGCTCATCAATCGGATGCATCACCGTCCAGGTGAGCAGAAACAGGGGTGAACGATCGCGGTTCAACCTCAGGGGGTGCAGGCGCCGCATCCGGTGTCCTTCAATCGTTCGCTCATCAATGGCGAGATAGGCCTCGATCCTGGCCTCGAGAATGCTTTTGCGGCGTTCGTTCGCCACGCGGAACATCAGGGTGGGCACACCGTTGTAGTCGTGCACGGTGACCGCCTCCGAGAACAGGATTCGCGCCGTGGAGCGTGAGAAGCGACTGAAGGCCATCCCCGTCATCAGGGCGATCACGATCAACCCCACCAGCGACTCCGCGGTGACGACCAGATTCGTGAACAGGCTGGCCGGATGGAGGGCTCCGTAGCCGATCGAGCCCAGGGTCTGCACGCTGAAGAAGAAGGCCTCGGAGAAGCTGGTGGTGGCGCCAGCCACCCCGGCGAGGCCATGGGGATCGATCCGATACAGAAGGCTGAACACCAGGTTGAGCAGCAGATACGTCGCGGCGATCAGCCCGAAGAAGATCGGCCAGGGCACCGCCAGCATCAGGTGATTGGGGTGGCGCCAGTGGCGGAACCAGTCGGCCGGGTTCACGGCCGAGAAGATGCCGCCGTGCTTCTGGAGCCGCACCGGATGGGGGGACAGGCTCCGGGTGGAACGCCGGTTCCATGGCGCCATCGCTCGACCGCCGCACGCCGACCAAGCCTATCCCGTTATGCGTGAAGACGCATGTATTTTTGTGTGGTGGGCGCCTTTTGGCGATGGGCTCTGCCTAGATGGAAGCTGGATCAGTAGGGACAGATGGCCGAATCCGGCTCCGTGGGCCAGCGTCACCACCAGGTTCTGATCGTGGGTGGTGGTTCCGGAGGCATCACCGTGGCCAGTCAGCTCCTTCGGGCCCGCCCCGGCCTGGATGTGGCGCTCCTGGAGCCCTCCAGCGTTCACGAGTACCAGTCGGGCTGGATCCTGGCCGGCGCCGGTCTGCTCCCCTACGAGCAGACCCACAGGCCGGAGGCCGCCGTGATCCCGGGGGGCGCCAGCTGGATCCGGGACAGCGCGGCCGTTTTCGAGCCGGAGGCCCACAGGGTGGTCACCACCGCCGGTGCAACGCTCAGCTACGACGTGCTGGTGGTGGCCATGGGGCTCCAGCTCAACTGGAGCGCCATCAAGGGTCTGCCGGATGGCCTGGGCAGCCATGGCATCGTCAGCAACTATTCCCACCCCCACATCAGGGCCACCTGGGAGGCGATCCGCAGCTTCCGGGGAGGAACGGCCCTGTTCACCCATCCCGCCACACCGATCAAGTGCGGAGGTGCTCCCCAGAAGGTGATGTATCTGGCCGACGACATCTTCCAGGGCACCAGCGGGGTGGGTGTGAACAGCCGGGTGATCTTCTGCAGCGCCCTCGCCAAGCTCTATCCGGTGAAGGCCTACAACGCCACCGTCGAACGGATCGTGGCGCGGCGGGGCATCGAAACCCGCCTGCTCCACAACCTGATCGAGGTGCGCCCCGAGGAGCAGGTGGCGGTCTTCGAGGTCAGATCGGAAGGCAGCGAACCGGCCCTGGAGGAGATCCGCTTCGACCTGCTGCACGTGGTGCCCCCCATGGCGGCGCCGGATGTGGTGTCCCACAGCCCCCTGGCGATCGAAGGGCCGGGTGGCTGGGTGGAGGTGGACAAGGACACCTGCCGGCACAAGCGCTTCGCCGATGTGTTCGCCCTCGGCGATGTGAGCTCTCTGCCCACGGCGAAAAGCCTGGCGGCGATCCGCGGTCAGGCGCCGGTGCTGGTGGCCAACCTGCTGGCCTTCCTCGATGGAGCGCCCCTGCACGCCCGCTACGACGGCTACACCGCCTGCCCGCTGATCACCAGTTTCCACAGTGTGGTGATGGCGGAGTTCGACTACGACCTTCAGCCGGTCAGTTCGTTCCTGGTGGATCCCACCAAGGAGCGCTGGAGCATGTTCCTGATCGAAACCCGGCTGTTTCCGTGGGTGTACTGGCACCGGGTGCTCAAGGGGCGCCTGCATGAAAGTCGCTTCCTCAAGCCGTTCAAGCCGCTGGTGCGGGCGCTGGGGCTGGCGCGCAAGGAACCGTGTCCTGAGCCCCGCACCTGAAGCGCTAATTGGTCGTCCATGTTGCACCGGATACGTGTTTATGGCTTTACGCTCATAGCAGTATTCGACTTCCGCTTCCTCGCCCACCCGCCTCCTCTGCCGCGCAGTCCCTGCTTCCGGTCCACGTTCGTTCGCGCGTTTCCGTCCTCTCGCCACCGATGCTCGCCACCCTCGATGTCGTTACCCTGTCGCGGCTGCAGTTCGCCCTCACGGCGATCTTTCACATGCTCTGGCCCGTGCTTTCCCACCGGCCTGGCCATCTTCCTGGTGGTGCTCGAAGCCCTCTGGCTGCGCACCCGCAACCCCCTCTATTACCGCCAGGCCCGTTTCTGGGCCAAGCTCTACGTGCTCAACTTCGGCATCGGCGTCGCTTCGGGGCTGCCGATGGAGTTCCAGTTCGGCACCAACTGGGCACCGCTTTCGGAGTTCGCCGGGGATTTCTTCGGCTCGGTGCTCGGCTTCGAGGGGGCGATGGCCTTCATGCTCGAGGCAGGCTTTCTGGGGATCATGCTGTTCGGCTGGCAGAAGGTGCCGCCGGTGATCCACTTCCTCTCCACCGTGATGGTGGCCTTCGGCGCCAACCTTTCGGTGTTCTGGATCCTCAGTGCCAACTCCTGGCTGCAGACTCCCGCCGGCGGCACCTTCTCCGAGGGTCGCTTCCACGTGCAGAACTATTTCGCCGCCATCAACAACCCCTTCATGGTGAAGAGTGTGCTGCACATGGCCCTGGCCACCGTGGAAACCTCGATGCTGGTGGTGGCGGCCATCAGCGCCTGGTCGCTGCTGCGCCAGAAGGCGCCCGAGTTCTTCCTGTTCTCCTTCCGGCTGGCGCTGGTGATCCTGCTGGTGGTGGCGCCCCTGCAGATCCTGGCGGGCCACGAGAGTGCGGTTCAGGTGGCGGAGCACCAACCCACCAAACTGGCGGCGATCGAGGCCCTCTGGGACGATCAGGCCTCCGGGAGCTCCCCGGCCTGGACCGTTCTGGCCTCCCCCGATGAGGCCAGCGGCCGCAACCGCTGGAGCCTGGCCGTCCCGGGTGCCTTCAGCTGGATCCTCGAAACCCGGCCGCAGCTGAGCCAGCCGGTTCGTGGGCTCAACAGCTGGCCCGCCGACGAGCGGCCTCGCATGGTGGGCCTGCTCTTCTACGCCTTCCGCGTGATGGTGGCCGTCGGCCTGGCGGCCGCCGCCCTGATGGCCCTCAGCCTGCTGCTGTGGTGGCGCGGAGATCTCGATGCCGAGAGCTTCCGGCGGCGGCCCTGGCTCGCCTGGGCCTGGATTCTCTCAGCACCGGCCGGCTACCTGGCGATCGAAGCGGGCTGGGTGGTGCGCTGCGTGGGTCGTCAGCCCTGGACCGTCTACGGCCAGCTGCGCACCAGTGATGCCGCCTCGGTGCTGCCGGCGGGCGAAGTGCTCAGCAGCCTGGCCACCTTCGCGTTGCTCTACAGCGTGCTGCTGGTGTTCGCGCTCTACTTCGGCTCCCGGATCATCGCCAGCGGACCGAACCTCAGCCTCGAGCCCCCGAACGGCTCCGCCGCCACCGCTCCCTTCCCCAGCCCGAGCGCCTGATCATGGACTTCCTCGCATGGTTCATGCCCACGGTCTGGTTCGTGATCCTGGCGCTGTTCCTGCTGCTCTACGTGATCCTCGATGGTTTCGATCTGGGGGTGGGGATCCTCTCGCTCACCTCGCCGGGGGAAGAACAACGCACGCTGTTGATGACCAGCCTCGGCAATGTGTGGGACGCCAACGAAACCTGGCTGGTGCTGATGGGTGGTGCCCTGTTCGGGGCGTTTCCGCTGGCCTACGGCACGATCCTCAAGGCCCTCTACGGGCCGATCTATCTGATGATCCTCGGGCTGATCCTGCGGGCGGTGGCCTTCGAGTTCCGGGAGAACGCGATCAACAAGCGTCCCTGGAACCTGATGTTCGGCCTCGGCAGCGTGGTGGCGGCCGCCTCCCAGGGCATCTGCCTGGGCACGGTGCTCGCCGGCATCCCCACCGATGCCGCCGGCCATTTCACGGGCTCCGCCTGGATCTGGGTGAATCCCAGCAGCCTGCTGGTGGCCCTCACGCTGATCCAGGGCTACGTGCTGATCGGCTCCACCTACCTGATCATCAAAACCAGCGGGGACCTGCAGCGGCTGCACGTGCGCACGGCCCGTCTGGCCGCCGCGACCACCCTGGGGGGAGCCCTGCTGATCACGTTCACTGCGCCGTTCGCGTCGGAAGCGCTGCGGCAGCGGCTGTTCGATCCGGCCTTCCTGCCCTTCTTCGTGGTCTTGCCCCTGGTGGGAATCGCCCTGATCGTGCAGCTGTTCCGCAGCCTGGCGCTGCAGCAGGAGGTGTGGCCCTTCGTGTACACCGTGCTGCTGTTCATCCTCAGCTTCGCGGGGCTGGGGGTGATGGTGTTTCCGGCAGTGATTCCACCATCGGTCACGATCTTTCAGGCTTCGTCGTCGGTGAGTTCGATGGTATTCATGCTCACCTTCATCGGCGTCCTGATTCCGATCATGCTCTTTTACAACATTTATAACTAGGGCTTGCTGAATTACGTTTGCGGGCTTTTCCGGCGCGCCCAAGGCGGATCTC
>JANWUS010000051.1 GCA_024958715.1 Cyanobium sp. FGCU52
GATCCGCCTTGGGCGCGCCGGAAAAGCCCACAAACGTAATTCAGCAAGCCCTAAGTACTATGCCCGAGCAGTCCCTGGGTTAGAAAAACTGGTTGGAGCTGATCAAGCCTCCTCTGCAATCTGCCGTCTGAGCTCCTCGGCATCGTTAAGCAGCTCAAGATCTTCGTCAACCGCCTTTGGGTTGTTGCTGAGAGTACTGATCACCTCCTGAAGCTGCTGAATGGCCTCCTCGATATTCCCTATTTCAGCTAGTTGTCGAGAGAGGACGACACGTTCATGATTCACAAGTTGCCTGTCTGGATCTTCATCATCTGTCAGGCATTGTATCGTCCTTCTCGTGAATTTGATCGCTTCCTCGACTCTATCGTTATTATCTAAGACTTGAGATAGCATGCTAAGTACAAACCACAATTCCGGTTCTGATGGCGCATCCAGACCTTCAAGTACGGTCAATACGCATTTCAAATTGATTTCCGCCTCTTCGTACTGTCCTTCTTTAAATAAGTCGATTGCCAGCTCTACTGCCGCTGTCATGGTTTCTTCATTACGATCCATATTCTGCTTGCGTTGCCCCTCGAGGTGTCGGCGTCTCAAGGGAATCGCCTCGCCATGACGTCCTTGCCTTGTTAAAACATCGGCAAGTAGATACGCAGTATTCAAAGTCACGCTATGATTTAATCCTAGGCTTTGCTCGTGACCTACTAGGCATTGTTGGTATAGGGTCTCTGCATTCTCCATTTGGTTGATCTTCACATGCAGTGATGCCTGAATCTGAATTTGGTCTAGTGCTTCAGGGCTGTTAATACCAAGCTTCTGAGCGATGTCTTTATAGGCCTCTGAGGTCAACTTAATCGCTTCTTCATGTAGTTCAAGAGCCCTCAGGCATTCTTGAACATTTGAAAGCAGCAGCTGCATCTCCGTATCTGCGAAACCGAGTGACTCTCGTCTCTTTTCGAGACATTGCTCGAAAACAGCAAGAGCCTCTTCGATTTTCTCAGCCTCTATTAAATCGCAACCATGGCACTCTATTAGTTCAATCACAGAATTGTCGAAAACTACATCGTCTCTCTTAAGCCATTCCAAAACTACTCCCCTTTGCGAAACTGCTTCATCGAATTTACCCATTGCTCCCAAAGCCAAGGCAAGCCCAGCACGACATCGAATCGTAGAACTGTTATCTTCACCATAAGTGACAACTCTAGCTTCTAGCTCTTTTGAAAGTAGCTGCCATGACTCCTCAGTTTCACCATTACAGTAAAGGTCATTGGCAAGACTATGCATCTCGTCCAAGGTATTCTCGTCATCGGATCCACAGACACTCATATAGCTTTGCAACTGCTTTCTGCGCAGAGGTATTGATTCATGGAATCTCTCTTGCTCAGTCAGTAGATTGGAAAGTGAATGACGTATGCCAATTGTATGAGGATGATCTACTACGATTGCTCTCTCTGAGGTAGCAAGGCTCGCCCTAAATAGTTTTTCCGCTTGGTCGAGTCGGCCTGTCTCCTGATAGAAACGAGCCAGATTGGACATGCTGATGATTGCCGACAAGGACTCTGGGCCGGCAGTCGTTTCGCTTACCTCAAGATCTCGAGTGTACAAGTCATGTGCTTCTGTCATGCGTCCTGCTGATTGGTATGCTATGGCTAAGTTGCAGCAGACCTCGGTCCATTAATGGCAATATTTCCCGTGGAGACTTTCTATCCCTTGAAGAGAACTCTCCAGGATTTGTATCGCTCTGTTGACTTGACCTTGCCTGCGAAGTGAGTCTCCAACCATTGCAGCTGCTCGAAGGGTAAAGACATGCGCACTACCAAATACAAACAAGCCAAACTCATAGGCTCGGTCAAAATACTCTGCTGCAACTTCTTCTAGGTTCATTTTATTGTAGAGAACGCCTATCTCATCAATAAGCACTATTGTGTAGGGGTGGCATGGGCCCAGCGTGGATTGCGCTAGCTTTAGTGCCTTTTTGTAAAAGTGCAGCGACTTCTTGTAGTCTGCTGTTGCCATATAGGCCCCCGCCATGCCCTCAAGGCAGCTAATCCTGAAAGGAGCATACTTCGCCGTCTTGTTGCATTGGCTTAGCGCCTTGGTGTAAAGCATTAGAGACTCTTGCGGGCTTCCACTGTTTCTCTTTGCTTTGGCAAGTGAAACCATTGCTGATAACTTGCCATGATGAGAATCAGCCGATTGGTCGCTCTTCGAATGTGCGGCTATAAACTCTCTCAGATCGCAAAGGGGCGCTCTCCATTGGCCAAAATACTCAAGAAGACTTGATAGCGTTGCCGCACAGTTCAGGGCTTCTTCGCTGTCTTCCATGTCACTATTGATAATTTTGCGAATTCCGGCTTCAAGAAAGTCGTCGATTTGCTCCTCTTCGCTCCGGCGAATCGCATGCCAATATCCAATAATCTCTTTCTCTCCACGGTCGTTCGTGATCTGCGACAAGTACCAGGGATCTATCAGCCAATCTCTTAGGTCATCTAAATCACCCGCCTTCCATATCTGCCAAGGCAACTCCTCCGAATCTCTTTCATCCCAACCATCTCTATCGGCGAACCAATCCGCAATATCACTATGCGCCTGCCGTCTGGCTTCCTCGCTCGGTAGGTAGCGCTCCTGCACCGCAATTCTTAGAAAGTCGTGATCGAACACCAGCCGGTTGCCATTGCGCCCGAAGGCGCTCGCCATGGCCAGCTCGATCGGCGCCCATTGCCGTGGCGTCAGCCCTGTGATCGCCTGGAGTTCGTTCTCGCTCAGGCCTGCCCGGCTGGCCCAGAGGGCGCTCATCACCCGGCGTACGGGATTGGCTGCCTGGTCGTCCCGTTGTTCCGACGCCTCTGCTGCTGTGAGATCGGAGTCCCCAGAGGACTGCACGTCTTCAGAGGCTTCCTGCTCCAGCCGCTCCAGCACCTTGCCGTAGAGGGCGTCGATGCTGCCGGCGCTCAGGTAGCCATCCAGCTGGGCGGCGAGCGTGTCGTGACGCCCGCACTGGCGCAGCTCCTCCAGCAGCACTCGCAGAAACAGCGGTGATCCCGCCTGGGGGTGCTCCAGGATCTGCTGACGCAGGCCATCCTCCAGCTCCTTCTCGTAGCGGTTCAGGTAGCGCCGGATCAGCTGCTCCTGCGCCTGCTCCGCCAGCGGCCCCACCATGAGCCGGCTGTAGCCGCGCTCTTCCAGGATTGTGCGGGCACTGCACGCCAGAGCGCTCACCACCACAGCCACTCCCTCGGGGAGCTGCAGCGGCAGCCAGGGCAGCGCCTGCTGATCCTCCTCACGCAGCCGATCGAGGCCATCGAGCACCAGGATCCAGCGCCCGCCGCGTTTCATCGCCGATCGACCGAGGGAGTAGAGCGTCTCGGCCACCCTCGCCACCAGCTCCCACCAGTCCTGCGGGATCAGCGGTGCCTCGCTGATCAGCTGTTCCGCCAGCAGCTGCGGCTTGGCGTTCTCGATCAGCCGTGCCAACAGCGGCCGCAGGGCACTGGCGTCATTGCTGCAGCCCAGGTGGTGGGCATGAACCACATCCTCCGGGTGGCTTCGGGCGTGGACCTCCAGCCAGTTGGCGATCAGGGCGCTCTTGCCGGCCCCCGATTCCCCCTCGATCAGGAGCGCCTGATCACCCCCCACCAGGCGCTCCTCCAGCTGCCTCACCAGGCCGCCGTCATCGATGTAGCGCCCCTCACCGGTGCGGGCCCTGCGGTAAGCCGCATGCTGGCGGTTCTCCCGCTCCAGGGCATCGGGCTGCTGTTCTTCCGGGAACTGCTCCTCAATCAGGGCCCAGAGGTCCGCCTCGATCCGTTCGGCGATCGCCTCCGGATCCGCCAGCCCCTCAACCACGGGGAAACCGCTCTGGCGCACCTGCTGCTTCAGCGCGTCGAGGCGCTGCTGCTCCGCCTCACTCTCCGCCAGCCAGCCGGCATCGCCCCTGGCTCGGGCATAGGCCGGATCGCGCAGATAGAAGAAAGCCCGGCCTCCCATCGCCGGGTTGCGCAGCACCCCGTGCAGGATCTCCAGCTCGGTGACGCTGGCGCCGCCCATCCGCTCCTTCAACCAGGGTTCGCGCTCCAGCAGTTCGCTCTGGTAGTACCTCGGATCCGGTGGGGGCACCCATCCGTAGCGCTCACCCAGCAGGCCGATGAAGTAGGGCCTGCAGCGATCGATCGCCGCCAGGCAGATCGGCAGGGTGCGGCCGTTGCGTGTCATCGCCTCGGTCACACCCCAGCGCAGGTCCACATCCACCAGCTCGACCCCTCGCACCACAGCCCGGCGCTGCAGGGCCGGGAACACCCGCTTGGCCAGCAGCTCGCGCTCCTCCATGAAGTCCACGAAGGTGGAGGAGACGAACACCCGGATCAGGCGGCGCTGCGGCGCTCCGTCGGCCTGGCCTGATTGTTCATGGGCGGTCCCAGACTGGGCCGGCTCGGGTGTTGCTTCAGCCACCGATTCGATGCAGCAATCGCATAACCGGGCCCGCTGAACCTGGGGTCGATCGACTCTAGGGTCGATCGTTCAGCGGATGGTCCGGCCTCGCGGGCCGCTCAGGCTTCTGACACCTGCCGCAGCACCGCCTGAACCAGGCCATCGCTGAGGTAATAGCCCTGCTCGCGCAGGGCGTGGATCAGCGGAGCGCAGGCCCCGATCAGGCCCTGCTCACGGGCGAGCACGATCACGGCGGCCGTGCCGATGAGGTTCAGGCCCCGATGCCTGGCTTCAGCGCGTCCGCAGCGGTCATCGATCAGCAGCAGCACCTCATCCCCCTCAGCCTGCTTCCGCAGCGCCAGGGCGATGGCGCTCGCCTCTCCTGCATCCACACCGGGATTCAGCGGTTGATACGGCTCGCCATCGGCCGTGCCGTTGATCGCCAGCCATCCCTGCGCGAGGGACTCAGACAGCTCCGCCGCACCCGCGGGCAGGTTCTCGCCTCCGCTCTCCATGCCGCAGCCCAGTTCCTGCGCCACGGCAGTCGTGATCGTGACCGCAACGAACAGCTCCTTGAGCAGCTGCAGGCGCTGGATGCGCGCCAGTCCGATCAGCGGGCCGGCGTCGGCGATCACCAGATGCGCCATCGGTGGACCGGTCCTCCTGCAGGAACGCAGGCTCGCCCTGCGTCAGGGAGCCTGCCGCAACCAGCGCCGGGCCATGGCCAGATCGCTCTGCAGCTCAGCATCGGACCCTTCTGCCACAGGGATCTGCAGTGACGCGAGGATCTCCAGGAAGCGGGGCAGCGGCAGTCCGGCCAGCCGGGCTGCGGAGGCCACCGAAAGGCTGCCGGTCCGAAACAGCGAAAGCGCCAGACCGGAGCGCACGGCTGCGGGATCCGGCAGCCCGATGCGATCCAGCGCCACCACCAGAGCAGCCGGCTGCTGATGACTGGTCACCAGGGCCATCGCGTCCTCCTCGGCAGCCCTGAGAACAGAGGAGGGGTTGTTCTTCAGCTGCCGGACCGAAAAGGCCTGCATGGTGTTCCTACGCTCTGTGGCCATTATCACGCGCCTGGAACGCCGGGCGCCAGATCGAGGCAGGGCCCAGCCCTTGGGCATGGCCAGGAGCCGTTGCCAGCGGATCAGAGCAAGTGCACAGGTGGCCGTACGGCCAACGCCGCAGCACTGGCCGCCAGGGAGCGATCGAAGGTGGCGAACCTGCCGCAGCCTTCGCTGCGCAGCAGGTGCAGAGCATCGGCAAAGTCCATGCCACCGCGATGAGCATCAAGGGCCTGGCGCACCAGCTCTTCCTGCTCCACATGCACCTGACGGATCCCCATCAGCCCCTCCAGCGCGGTGATCACCGCCTGGCGCTCCAGCCGGTAGGCACCACGCAGCACCCATTCCAGCTCCAGCACCACCGTGATCGGCACAAAGCAGGCCGGGCTTGTGTCGATCAGCTCCGCCACCTTCCGGGCCTGGGCGGGATCGTCACCAGTGAGCAGACGCACCAGCAGGTTGGTGTCGAGTGCCACGGGCAGGGTCATGGCTGTGGTCTTGCGGCATAGAGGGCAGGATCGAGCTGCTCCAGAGGAATCACGGGGCCCTGGTATCCGGCGCAACCGATCAGCGCCTGGGCACTGGCGTGCAGAGCGGGCGCATGAGGGCGCAGCCGCAGGCCATCGGCCTCGAGGGTCAGCTCCAGTCGATCGCCAGGCTGCAGCCCGAGCAGATGGCGCAGCCGGGCGGGGATCACCAGCTGCCCCTTGGAGGAGAGGGTGAGGAGTGCGTCCACAGCAGCGGCACCATCACAGGCCTTACCAGCGTAAGGCGATCCACCGGATGCGGTGCGCCCCCCCCTGGATCCCCAGGTGCCATGAGCCGCTGCCATCTATCGGGGCTGGATGGCACTCCAGCCGGCTCCAGGCAGTGGCTCGCACGATCTCCCCTGATCACCGAAAACCGAGTCGCTGGTCATTCGCATCCCTGGGGCGATGGAACCGTTCGAGCTCAGCACAGTGAGCTCCGTTCCGATCCGAGGCCGCCGATGACCAGCTTCTCCCTCCCCCTGGGCTCAACCGCCGAGGACTCCTGCGGCACGGATGCGAAGCCCGGCGCTTTGCCCAACGCCGGCTCCCGCCAGGGCAGCACCACCGAAGTGGAGCAGTTGCTGCAGTGGATCGCCCATCACCCACAGTTCCGCGA
The DNA here is from genome assembly GCA_024958715.1 of Cyanobium sp. FGCU52. Lineage (GTDB taxonomy): Bacteria > Cyanobacteriota > Cyanobacteriia > PCC-6307 > Cyanobiaceae > Cyanobium. Next base: position 6,633 of record JANWUS010000051.1, read on the forward strand.
CCTGGTGGTGCCTCAGCCCCGGCGCTCCCGCTGGCGCCGTCTGCTGGCCGCTGCACGCCACCAGCTGGTCGCCCGTGGTGAGGAGCTGCACGGCACCGCCTGGGTCACCCCCACCACCCAGCGCGACTCCGAAGCGGTGGCGCGGGTGGTGACCACCAGCAACCTGGTGGATGGCGTGGGCAACTTCAACCTGCTGCTCTTCGCCAGCGGGATCGCCAGCCCGCTCGGCTGGATCAGCGCCACAGCGCTCACTGCCATCCTGCTGAAGTTCGACCAAGAGCTGTTCACCCTCGTCGCCCGTGGCCGGCGTCGCGGCCGCCAGGTGGCCTATGCGGCCGCTCTCATCGGTCTGCTGCCCTTCTCGCTGCTCAAGACGATCGGCACCGGCGTGGGGGTGGAGGTGATGCAGAACCAGTCCGGCCTGGCGCAACGGCATGCCACCTCCCTGGTGAACGACAGCCTGCGGCAGGAACGCCATCAGATCGAGCGGATCGCCACGGCCGATCCCACCTATGCCTCGGTGCGCCACCAGTGCAGCAGCGGCCAGGCGCAGCTCGAACGCCTCAGCCATGCCGATCCCCGCTGGCAGAGCCTGCAGGTGCAGCTCCACGGGGAGTGGAGTCAGCGCGATCGCGACTGGCGCCGCACGGCTCAGAGTTCTCCGCCACCGGTATGCATCCAGCAGCGGCTGATCGAGGCCGACCTGCGTAGCCGCAGTGCCGTCGCTCTGCAACGCCTTGAGGGGATCGAGCGGCAACGCATCGCCGTCGGCAATGATCTGCACTTCCTGCGCAGGCGCTATCCGGAGCGCTACAGCCAGGCCTTCACGGCCTCCGGTGAGTTCCGGTCTCCAGTGCAGCTGGTGGCGGTGGGGATCGACAGCACCACTACGAAGTTGCGCCACGGTCAGTGGGATCAGCTCGGGCTGTCGCTCTACGTGCTGATGGTGTCGCTGCTCAGCAGCGCCACGGCCTGCATCCTGGTGCTGCTCCATCCGCTGCGGCCTGGCGTTGTGCAGTCCTGGGATGAGGATTTACGGCGAGAGCGCGACCGTTGGCTGAGCGAGCAGCTGGCGGCGCTGCCCGTGGCCGGCACCACGGCGGGAGGTCAGGGCTGATGAGCATCACCATCCATGATCCCCATCGCCTGCTGCTGGCCTACATCGCCCGGGTCGAGCAGAGCGGACTGTGCGGCTACCCCGCCCTGGAGACCCATCTGCACCAGCACGCCATGGCGCTGAAAGCGCAGGCGGCCCTGGTGGCCCGCGAAGCCCGCGCTGCTGCGGCGACTCAGGTCAGCGAGAGAGCTTGCCCGCCTGATCAGGGCCAGCAGGCGATTGCGCCATCCACTGCTGAGTGCAACGAAGCAGCCCTGGCGAAGTGCCGCGCGGGAGCCAGTCCGGCGCCAACGGCTGCGAAGGTCGTGAAGCCGGACGCCATGGCGCCGGCTCAGACGCCGCTGCAAGCCTCATCACAACCGGATGTCCCTGGGGACAGCGCTCCGATGACGCCCGCGGTGACGCAGCACGCTTCCCAGGAGCCGTCTGTTGCCGGCAGCAGCCCCGACCCTGGCGCCCCAGCCCGACCCGATCCGTCTTGGCCAGGGCCTCGGCGGGCTCCCAAGCCCCTCCAGGGAGGCATCGGCACGGGCCCGCGATCCGAAGCACACCAGGGTGGCGCAAAGGTGCACCCGCCTGCTCCGAAGCCAGCGGCGCCGGTGCCCTCCCTCCTCAAGGAACCACAGCCGCAGCTGGAGCTGCTGCTGCGCTTCCGCGAGCGGGTACAGGCCACAGGTGTCTGCAACCACCCGGCGTTGCAGCAGCGCATGGAGGAGCACCTCCGCAACCGCGAGCAAGCCCTGCGACCCGTCGCGCCGATCGAAACGGGCAACGCTCGCCTGGCTCTGGAGCGTCACCGACAGGACTGCATCCAGCAGCTCAAGGCTGCGCTCTGCCTACTCGCCGAGCTGAGGTGGCCCGGCACGCCTTCAGACGCTGCAATTGAGACCACAGCCGCCTTGTTCGGCGAGCTGCGGCTGCAACTGGAGGATGGGCTCTCGAGCTACGGCCAGCCACTGGATCCACCGCAGCGGCGGCTGCTTCAGCGCCTGCTCCAGCGTGCGGCAGGGCGTGAGCGTCGGCTGCAGCGGCGTCTCCGGCGCGGTGCGCCCGCCGCCTCGTTGCTCAGCGAGCTGCGGGCTCTCGCCCAGGTTCTGCGCAGCGCCGCTCTGCAATGGATGCCGGAGGCGGAGATGCTGTTGAGCGAGCCATTCGATCTGGCCCTTCCACCGGAGCCGGCACAGCCGCTGGATGGCGCCTTGCACGCCGTTGCGACAGCCCAGGAACCAACTGGGGCAGCCCCAGACTCAACGGTGGCAGCGTTCTCCAGCGGACGCACGGAGCGAAGGGGCCGGTTGATGCCGCGCACCACGCGAGCGGTTCTGAACGGCATCCGGCCCCGTCCGGCGCTGCAGGCGGTGCCGCCAAACCGACCCGCTGCCTGAGATGGACCCGCTGATCTGATGATGAACCAGAAGCGACGTGACACGACGACCCGAGCTGGCAGCGTGACCCCCACAGACCCCCCGCAGCCCTACCTGCGCTGCCACCTGCTGATCGGCCCGCCCGCCAGCGGCAAGAGCACCCTGGCGGCGGTGCTGGCGGAGCTGGTGGGAGGGCGGGTGCTGAGCACCGATGCGATCCGCGCCGAGCTCTACGGCGATGCCGCAATCCAGGGCAGCTGGGATGAGATCGAAAGCCTGTACCACCAGCGGATCCACGACTCTGTGGCTGAGGGAGTACCCGTGATCCTGGATGCGACCCACTGCCAGCGCCCCTGGCGCCTGGCGATCACCCAGGCCCTGGCCTTGCCGGCCCCCGTGCAGTGGATCGGCTGGTGGCTCACCACACCGCTGGAGCTGTGTCTGGCCTGGAACCAGACGAGGGAGCGGCAGGTTGATGAGGATGTGATCAGGCGGTTGCATGGGTTTCTGCCGTTGGCCACCTACAAGCCGGATGCGGTTTTTCTGCGACGGCTGGCCAAGGAGACACCAGCCCGCCAGGCCCAGAAGTTGGAGCAGCAGACCAGGACATTCTTCGACAAGCAATGCCGATATTTCCGCGAGGAGGGCTTCGCTTTTGTGGAAGCCCTCAATCCTGCCGAGATCGTGGACCTGAAGACACACTGCCGCGAGGTGGTTACCAGAAAGATTGATCGCAGCATCCAGGCAGCTTGCAAACGCAGGCATAACCTGGCTACGCATCGGTATTCCCGACTGCTGGATTTTGAGCGCCTTCTCTTCCTGATCCGCCTGCTGCTCGAATTCCCAGGAGTTGAGTTCTACTCGACCGGCGGTGATGCACCGCAGGAACTCACGGATGAGGTGGCACAGCTGAGGCGGAGCTTCCTCTTTCGGCGCGATGCTCCCCTGCCGGATCCCGATCAGGCAACCTTCGAGGTGCGAGCTGCCTTTGCGCTGGCCCATCGTCATGGTCCCTGCTACGGCGATGTCCAGGCGGTCAAAGACGATCTGCAGTGGTTGCGAGAACAGGGCTTCACGTCCGCTTTCACAGTGGCGCAGCGAATCGATCCCGGGTTCGAAACGGCACAGGTTCGTGAAGCTCGCCATACTGGCGCTGGATTCCCCCAGGCGGCTGATCGAGCAATTTTTCGGCGACAGCTCGGACTGCTGCGTTACCTCATTCAGAATCCCTTTGATGCGCCCAACAAGGACAATCCGGTGGACCCCGCTCTTCGCCTTGATGGCCGCAAGATTCAGAAAGACCGCACGACGCTACGAGACAGAAGACTAGACACTTCTTCGGACACTGTGACGACCACAAAGGAGAAGAGAAGAGCGAGGAGACAGAGTTCCTCTTTGCGCCTTCACTTGTTGGGTAAGCTTCAGCAGATCCAGGGCATCGATTATTTTCGGGTGCGTCAGAGCTACCGTCGCTCCAAGATCGACGACGTATCACCACCAGCCCGCCTCGGCACTGACACGACTGACGAACTGCCACAGATCAGCATCCTTGATAAGGATATTGAAGTCCTGATCACTGGGTACGGCTTCCGCAATCTTCTAAGCGTCAATCTCACCAACGCCCAATTGACAAAAGACCATGTCCAAACCTGACAAGGCAGCTAGGGAGCAGGACGGCTTTCGCGGCTTCGGTCTCGGGACAGCCATTCTCACGGCTCAGCAGCTCAAGGAAATCCACACCCGGCTGAACCAGGCCTTCAAGCGACTCAACGACCCCACGATGACGGAACTGCTGGAAGAGTTTTCGTCCCGGCTGCAGATGGCCGGCATTAATGTTGAAAACCAAATTCCACTCCGCGCTTTCGCCAACCGTTCAATCATTGCCCACGATGCCACAAACCACAACAGCGAAACCCTGATCAATGAGAGCCAGATTGATCTTGTAGAACAAGCCATACTGGATGGCAGGCAGATCAGACTAGAGGTTCCCGACCCTAACACCAAGAGGAAGGGTGGAACAAAAAAGATCGATGCCTTTCCTCTCCAGATTCTCTTCCATAATATCGCCTGGTATCTCGCCTACGAATCGACAGAAATGGGCGCAAATGGCCTCCTTGTGGTTACACGGCTGGATCGGATTAGACTTATTAAAGATCGAGTGGGTGTACTGCGTGAAAAGAACGATGACATAATGCGGAAAGAGCTACGTCATCGATTGGAGCTGCTTCGGAAGAAGCAGCTACGCCTCGAGCGACTTTGCAGCCGAAGCGGAGGTATCTTTCTTGGCGACAACGTTAAACACCAAAGGGCCTTGGCAGAGGAAAATCTGAGTGCTACGACCATCAAGAAGTTGGTGGACGAAAAGACCCTCCAAACTGTGCGTTTTCGCTGTTCTGCCAGAGTCTATGGATTTATTCGTTCGGGGAACAAGCGCTACCCTGAAGAGCAGGTGCATCTCTGTGGGCCTCTGCCATCAGACGATTGGACGGTCCCTTCGCCAAAGCTCAAACCTGATCCTCAGGACACCAGGCATCCTTATCCTGTCGAGCTGATCCTGCCGGCCTGGACGATCGACAGCACCGATTTCAGCGGCTGGCTGTTCGGCTTTGGTGACGGCATCAAAATCGAATCCCCTAACGGCCTGCGAGAGAAGCACCGTCGATATGGTGCAGGCATCGCCAATCTCTACCCGCCGCAGAAACAGAGCACTGGGGCCGTGTCAGGCGATGCAGCCCCAGAGGAGCACACGTCCTGACGCTGCGCAGCTCGCCCGATCACGGATTCAGCAGCGTTGTCGCGCTATCCCCAGCCGGCAGGAACCTCTGGCCTTGGTCATTCGCACCCTTGGAGTGTGGTCGCCGTTCAGGTCCGCGAAGCTGTTCTCATCCGACACCAAGCCGATGTCACGTCCTGAAGAGTTCAACGCCAGCCAGCCTCAGGAGCAGCCCACCACGAGCGACGGCCGCTACCGCTTCGTGGCGGGCCGTGCCGTTGACCCCGCCGAGGCGGCGCCGCTCGATCCGTGCCATCCCGAGCTCGATGGCCAGGACTCGCCGCTTCAGGCCGGCATCTCGGTGCCTGATTCCCCCGCCCAGCTGATCGCCATGCAGAACACCCCTCCCAAGCCCCGCCCTGAGAAGCCGGAGCCCCAGCCCAATCCCACGGTCAAGAAGGTGATGGAGCTGCTCGACACCCTCGAGGCCACGCCCGCCGAGGATCTCGAGATCGCCGTGCGGCTGGTGCGCCGTCTGGAGGGCTACCACGACAGTGTGGTCGACGATCTGCGCGATGACGACTCCGCCAGCCACAACCAGATCATCGCCTGGGCCGTCGATGCCGATCGGCTGATGCGCAGCCGCCTGCTGCTCGAATCGATCGATCTGGAGTGAGGATCTGGGGTCAGAGCGATGGTCTGCCGGCAGCCCCCGGCTTCTGGTCAAAGAAGCGGGCTGCCGAGCAGGAGCCGCGTAGGCAGGGCAGGCTGCCGGCGGGCGGGCCAGGCCAGCGGGGGAGTGGGTGGGAGTCGCTGGCGGAGGCTGCTCGGTTTCACCCTGCTCACCCTGCGGCTGGAGGTGGTCTTCTGAGCACCGAGCGCGCTGATGTCGCATCGCCATGGCCATCGGCGCGCTCGTTCCGCCCCCGTCAGCAGGGCTGATCCAGCCCCGGCCCGGTGGTGGTGATGCGGCCATCG
>JANWUS010000052.1 GCA_024958715.1 Cyanobium sp. FGCU52
AACCTCAGCCAGAGCGGCTGCTCAGGTCTGCGGAGCTTTATTGCTGATCAGGTTCCGACATGTGCCACACGACTTGTACTACTGGGTCAGAAAACATCTCCCATACGCAACAGATGCACCATCAACACCGCTGCCCCCCACCCATCAGGATGCCCATCCCCGTGAGAATCACCGCCGCGCCCAGCCCATCGCGAGGCGTGAGCGGCACCCCATCCACCCAACGCAACCAGAGCAGCGCCACCGAAACGTAGACCGCGCCATAGGCGGCATAGACCCGGCCCGATGCCGTGGGATGGAGGGTCAGCAACCAGGCGAAAAGCGCCAGCGACAGCGCCGCTGGGATCAGCAGCAGCGCCGACCTGCCCCCCTTGAGAACCAGGTAGGGCAGGTAGCAGCCAACGATCTCGGCAACAGCCGTGAGCACGAACAGCAGGCTGGTCCGAAGCACGCCGATGGGTCAGGGATGGATCGATGCTGACGCAGGGCCTCCGGCGGTGCATCCCCCTGCCCGCGGCTCACTTGCTGAACGCCTTCCAGATCCACCAGGCCAGCAGGGCCACCAACACCCAGGGCAGCAAGCCCCTGAACACCAGCAACACCAGCAGCACCACCCCAGCAGACACGGCGGTTCGCCTGGTGAGCGCCTTCGCCTCATCGGTCATGTAGCGCCAGCGGGGGATCAGGGACATGGAACCGTTCGGGCATCGGAACCCCCAGCAAAGCGCCTGGGCGAGCAAGAAAAAAGCGCCCCCGAAGGGGCGCTGTGACTGGGATCGGAAGGATCGGGATCCGACGATGATCCGGGTGAGGATCAGTAGTCGAAGTCGCCACCCATGCCGCCGCCACCGGCGGGGGCGGCTTCCTTCTTCTCGGGCAGGTCGGCCACGATGCACTCGGTGGTGAGCACCATGCCGGCGATCGAGGCGGCGTTCTGCAGGCCGGAGCGGGTCACCTTGGCGGGGTCGACGATGCCGGCGGCCAGCATGTCGACGTACTCACCGGTGGCGGCGTTGTAGCCCTCGTTGAAGGGCTTGTTGCGCACGTGCTCGGCCACGACGGAGCCATTGGCACCGGCGTTCTCGGCGATCCGCTTGAGGGGAGCGGTGAGGGCGGAGGCCACGATGGTGGCGCCGATCAGCTCCTCGCCGGAGAGGTTGGCCGCAGCCCACTCCTCGAGGGCGGGAGCCAGGTGGGCCAGGGTGGTGCCGCCACCGGGAACGATGCCCTCCTCAACAGCCGCCTTGGTGGCGTTGATGGCATCTTCCAGGCGCAGCTTCTTGTCCTTCATCTCGGTCTCGGTGGCGGCACCCACCTTGACCACGGCCACGCCACCGCTCAGCTTGGCGAGGCGCTCCTGCAGCTTCTCCTTGTCATAGGAGGAATCGGTTTCCTCCATCTGCATGCGGATCTGCTCGCAGCGGGCCTTCACCGCCGCCTCGTTGCCCTCGGCCACGATCGTGGTGGTGTCCTTGTTGATCGTGACGCGGCGGGCGGTGCCCAGCGACTCGATCTTGGCGTTCTCGAGCTTGAGGCCGGCGTCCTCGGTGATCAGCTGACCGTTGGTGAGAACGGCGATGTCCTCGAGCATGGCCTTGCGGCGGTCACCGAAGCCGGGAGCCTTGACGGCGGCCACGTTCAGCACGCCGCGCAGACGGTTCACCACCAGGGTGGCGAGGGCTTCCTTCTCGATGTCCTCGGCGATGATCAGCAGAGGCTTGCCGGTGCGGGCGATCTGCTCGAGCACGGGCACCAGATCCTGCACCAGACCGATCTTCTTGTCGGTGATCAGGATGTAGGGATCGTCGAGCACCGCTTCCATGCGCTCGGTGTCGGTGGCGAAGTAGGGCGAGATGTAGCCCTTGTCGAAGCGCATGCCCTCGGTGACCTCCAGCTCGGTGGTCATCGACTTGCCTTCCTCGAGGGAGATGACCCCCTCCTTGCCCACCTTGTCCATCGCATCGGCGATCATGCGGCCCACCTCTTCGTCGTTGCCGGCGGAGATGGTGCCCACCTGGGCGATGGCGTTGGAGTCGGAGATCGGCTTGGCGTGCTCCTCGATCTTCTTGACCAGGAAATCAGCGGCCTTGTCGATGCCCTTCTTCAGGGTGATGGCGTTGGCGCCGGCGGCTACGTTGCGCAGACCGGCCTTGACCATGGCGTGGGCCAGGACGGTGGCGGTGGTGGTGCCGTCACCGGCGGCGTCGTTGGTCTTGGAGGCGGCCTGACGGATCAGGGCGACACCGGTGTTCTCGATGTGATCCTCGAGCTCGATCTCCTTGGCGATCGTGACGCCGTCGTTGATAATCTGGGGAGCGCCGAACTTCTTCTCGAGCACCACGTTGCGACCCTTTGGACCGAGGGTGACAGCCACGGACTCGGCAAGGATGTCGATGCCCCGCTCGAGGGCGCGGCGGGCCTGCTCGTTATAGATGATGCGCTTGGCCATGGGGATGGTGATGAATGGGGTTGGAGGTTGAAGCGTTTGCTGGCGCTCTGGCGCACAAGGTGCGCTCAGTCAGAGCGCGCTCAGTTCACGACGGCGAGGATGTCCTTCTCGGAGAGCAGCACGTACTCATCGGTGCCGAGCTTGATGTCGGTGCCGGCGTACTTGCTGTAGAGCACCTTGTCGCCGATGCTCACCTCGGGAGCCTGGCGGGAGCCGTCTTCGTTGCGCTTGCCGGGGCCCACCTGAACCACTTCACCCACCTGGGGCTTTTCCTTGGCGGTGTCGGGCAGCAGGATGCCGCCGGCGGTCTTCTCCTCGGACTCGGACACCTTGATGAAGATGCGGTCGCCGAGGGGCTTGACGGTGGAGACGCTGAGAGAAACAGCAGCCATGGGTTACGACGCGGGTTGACGCGATGGGTTGGAGCAGGGAGCGGCGGGGGAAGCCTTCAGGAGGAAGGGATGGCCTTCTCACCACCGCCCTCGGGCGGATTGGCACTCACGCCCGTCGAGTGCCAACCTATGCCCCAGGCCTGCCCGGGGGCGATGGGGCCAGGGTTCGGGTGACCGAACTCACCCGGCCGGAGGGAAGCCGGGCCCCCGGAAACCGCCGGGCCCCGGGGGGTGCGGTGGTAAGGTTGCGCCGCTTCGAGCGGGTGTGGACGCCCGCCGGGTACCTTCCGCGACTTCTCTCCATATGGCTGCTGCTGCTCCCGCCGCCTCCGGCACCAAAGGCATCGTCAAGCAGGTGATCGGCCCGGTTCTCGACGTGGAATTCCCCGCCGGCAAGCTGCCCCGCATCTACAACGCCCTGCGCATCGAGGCCAAGAACAGTGCCGGCCAGGACGTGGCCCTCACCGCTGAGGTGCAGCAGCTGCTCGGCGACCACCGCGTGCGCGCCGTGGCCATGAGCAGCACCGATGGTCTGGTGCGCGGCATGGAAGCCGTCGACACCGGCGCTCCGATCTCCGTGCCCGTGGGTGAGGCCACTCTCGGCCGCATCTTCAACGTGCTCGGCGAGCCCGTCGACGAGCAGGGCCCCGTGGCCACCACCCTCACCTCCCCGATCCATCGCGAGGCTCCCAAGCTCACCGAGCTTGAGACCAAGCCCAAGGTGTTCGAGACCGGCATCAAGGTGATCGACCTGCTGGCCCCTTACCGCCAGGGCGGCAAGGTGGGCCTGTTCGGTGGCGCCGGCGTGGGCAAGACCGTGCTGATCCAGGAACTGATCAACAACATCGCCAAGGAGCACGGCGGCGTGTCCGTGTTCGGGGGCGTGGGTGAGCGCACCCGCGAAGGCAACGACCTCTACGAGGAATTCAAGGAGTCCGGGGTGATCAACTCCGAAGACCTCTCCAAGTCGAAGGTGGCCCTCTGCTACGGCCAGATGAACGAGCCCCCCGGTGCCCGCATGCGCGTGGGCCTGTCGGCGCTCACCATGGCCGAGCACTTCCGCGACGTGAACAAGCAGGACGTGCTGCTGTTCATCGACAACATCTTCCGCTTCGTGCAGGCCGGCTCCGAAGTGTCGGCTCTGCTGGGCCGCATGCCCTCGGCCGTGGGCTACCAGCCCACCCTCGGCACCGACGTGGGTGAGCTGCAGGAGCGCATCACCTCCACCCTGGAGGGTTCGATCACCTCGATCCAGGCCGTGTACGTGCCGGCTGACGACCTCACCGACCCCGCACCGGCCACCACCTTCGCCCACCTCGACGCCACCACCGTGCTCAGCCGCGGCCTGGCCTCCAAGGGCATCTACCCGGCTGTGGATCCCCTCGATTCCACCAGCACCATGCTCCAGCCCTCCGTGGTGGGCGACGAGCACTACCGCACCGCCCGCGCCGTGCAGTCCACCCTGCAGCGCTACAAGGAACTGCAGGACATCATCGCCATCCTCGGCCTTGATGAACTCTCCGAAGAAGACCGCCGCACGGTGGACCGGGCCCGCAAGATCGAGAAGTTCCTTTCGCAACCCTTCTTCGTGGCGGAGATCTTCACCGGCCAGAAGGGTGAGTACGTGAAGCTCGAGGAAACGATCAAGGGCTTCAACATGATCCTCGCCGGCGAACTCGACGACCTGCCCGAGCAGGCCTTCTACCTGGTGGGCAACATCGATCAGGTGAAGGCCAAGGCCCAGAAGATCCTCTCCGAGGCCAAGTGACATGACGCTGACCCTGCGCGTTCTCGCCCCCGACCAGAGCGTCTACGACGGCAGCGCCGACGAGGTGATCCTGCCCAGTACCACCGGTCAGCTGGGCATTCTCACCGGTCACGTGTCGATGATCACCGCCCTCGACGCCGGCGTTCTGCGCCTGCGCGAGGGCAATGCCTGGCAATCGATCGCCCTCACGGGCGGCTTCGCCGAGGTGGAGGCCAATGAGGTGACGGTGCTGGTGAACGGCGCCGAGCTCGGCAGCCGCATCGATGCCGCTGCCGCCTCCCGCGACTTCGAGGTGGCCCAGCAGGCTGCCTCCGCCTTCGACGGCCAGCCCCCGAGCCCCGAGAAGCTCAAGGCCATCCAGGCCCTCGGTCGCGCCCGCGCCCGGGTGCAGGCCAGCAAGGGCGCCTGAGGGCTCGCGGCGGATCGGCCCATCAAGCCCTGCGCCCCGGGATCCCCGGGGCTTTTTTTCTGCCTGCCTTTCCCCCAGCCTGCCGGCGAGGATGCCTGCGATGTCCCTCCGTCTGTTCCTCGACAGCGCCGATCCGGCCCAGTGGCGGTGCTGGCTGCCGGGGGGACTGTTCCATGGCGTCACCACCAACCCCACGCTGCTGCAGCGCGCGGGTCTCCCCTGCCGCCCTGAGGCGCTGGCTGAACTGGTGGAACTGGCACGGGAGCTGCGCTGCCGGGAACTGCACCTGCAGGCCTGGGGGCAGGAGGCGGATCGGCTGGAGAGCTGTGGGCGAACCCTGCATCGGCTCGCTCCCGAGCGGGTGGTGGTGAAGCTGCCGGTGACCCGCGAAGGCAGCAAGGCGGCCGCACGGCTGATTGCCGGCGGGGTGCCCGTCACCTTCACCGCCTGCTACGAGGTGGCCCAGGTGCTGATCGCCGCGGCCCTCGGGGCCCGCTACATCGCCCCCTACCTGGGACGGATCTGTGATCAGGACCGTGACGGCCACGCCGAACTGATCGCCATGAACCAGGCCCTGCGAGGGGTGGGCAGCGACGTGCGGCTGCTGGCGGCCAGCGTGCGCCGACCCGCCGACCTCGGACGGCTGGCGGCTGCGGGACTGGACACCTTCACCCTCGCCCCGGAGGTCGTCGCCGAACTGTTGGCGTGCGAGGCCACGGCGGCGGCGGCGGCCGCATTCGAGCAGCATGCCGCTGCCGGCGGGGGCAACGCCTCTGCCTAAGCTCGCCCCCGGTGCACAGGTGGGAATGGGCACGGGCCGTGACCTGGGGCGGCAGCTGGGCGCCGCCCTGCGGGAGGGCACCATCCCAGCCGACAACGGCCGGGCCCTGGCGAATCGCTTCGGTGACTGGCTCGGCGCCGACCGCAGCCTGGAGGGTCCGCTGCGGGATCTGGCCAGCCGGCCGCGTCTGCGCCAGGCCCTCACCAGCCAGGGGCTGGCACGCCGCCGCGCCCTCAGCGATCTGGCCGATGAACTCGCCCAGACCTACGCCCCGCGCGTGCTGGGCGAACTGCTGGCCCTGCTGGAGGCCGCCTTCGATGAGCCCGCCCTCGGGCCGATCACGCCAGCGACTGCCGCCAGCCCCCCTCCCACCAGCCCGGCGGCCGGGAGGGGAGAACCGGCGACGGGGCCCCGTCGCCGCCCGGCCGGCCCGATGCTGCGCGACTGGGCCGGTTGGCTTGGCGAGGGCCTGCGTGCGATCGGACCCGGGATGGCCCTGGCCGTGGCGGCCGCCGCCGTGCTCTCCTGGCTAGCCGGGGTGCTGGCCCGCACGCTCCCGGGTCCTTGGAGCACCAGCCCCGGCCTGTTCCTGGCCTCCTGGATCCTGCTGGCCCAGGGGCTCACCGTCGGGCCCCTGCGCCGCTGGCGCCGCCGCTGGACCCTCGATCCCGTCCGCAGCGGCGAACCCCGCCGGGCCTGGGTCTGGGCCAGCTCCCCCTGGATTCACCTTCGCAATGGCGAGGCGGTGCTCAACGCCCTGGTGTTGCTGCTGATCCTCGGCCCGTCCTCGCTGTCCCTGCGGGAGGCGGTGCTCCGCTACGCGCTCACGGCCCTGGCCACCACGGCGGCGGCCGCCCTCTGCGCCCGCCGGATGGGGCTCCTCAGCCCGCGCTGGCAGGGAGCCACCGGCGCCGTGAGCGCCCTGCTGGCTCTACCGGTGGTGCTGGGCCTTCTCCAGCGGCGCGAGCTCTCCTTCCCGCTGGCGGCGATCGCGGTGCCGGCCTGGGTGCCGTTCCTGGTGGTCGGCGCCCTTCAGCTGCGCTGGATCCTGCCCCAGCAGCGCGAAGACGACGACGGCGAGCCCGGCCAGCGCCTGCTGGCCTCCGCCTGGTGGTGGGGCCTGGTGTTCGGGACGGCCTGGGCCCTGCTCACCTGGGGACAGGCCGTGATCGACGGCTGGCTGACCGCCGGCGGCTGAGCCGACGGCATCAGGCGGCGATCCGGCGCATGTACCGGCCCCAGAGCGTGGCGGGCAGCTGGCTGCTGGCGGCCGGGGCTGGCCTGTTGTCGTCGTTCCCCATCCAGATGGCCGTGAGCAGGCCGCTGGCGGGGGAGTAGCCGATGAAGGCCACATCCACCGCGTTGTCGGTGGTGCCGGTCTTGCCGCGGGCATCGTCCACCACCGAGGCCGGCCGGCCGGTGCCCTCGCTCACCACCTGCCGCAGCAACCCATCGAGCTGGCGCGCCACCGCCGGATCGATCAGCTGACGGGGCTGCTCCCCCACCGGATCGGTGATGCCGCGGGCGGGACAGCGCCCGAGGGCCTCGATCGAACCGCAGACGCCCAGGTCGTAGATGCGGCGCACGCCGTGCAGGGGCACACTGCGGCCCCCATTCGCGACCACCGCGTAGGCCCGGGCCAGCTCGTAGAGATAGGTTTCGCTACCCCCCAGCACCATGCTGTGGCTGGCCTCCAGCGGCGTGCTGATCCCCAGGTCGCGGGCCCGGCGGATCACCGCCTCCAGGCCCACCCGGTCGGCCAGGCGGAGGGCCACCACGTTCTCGGAATGGGCGAAGCCCGCGGCCACGCTCTGGCTGCCGCCGCCGCGGCGACAACCCGCCACGTAGCCCAGGGGGGAACAGGCGATCGGCTCGCCGGGCTCGATCCCCGACTCGAGGGCCCGCAGGAAGGTGAACAGCTTGAAGGTGGAGCCCGGCTGCCGCAGGGCCTGCACCCGGTCGAAGCTGCTGCGGGCGTAGTCGCCACCGCCCACATAGGCGAGGATCTCGCCACTGCGCACGTCGACGGTGATCAGCGCCCCCTGGGTGAGGCCCGCCGCCTCCCCCTCCCGGCGCAGGAACGTCCGCAGCTCGGCTTCGGCGATGCCCTGCAGCCGTGGGTCGATCGTGCTCACCACGTGGTAGTTGCCGCCGCTGCGGGCCTGGTCGAGCTGGAGGCCGAAACGGCGCCCCTGCAGCTCGCCGAGCACGTAGTCGCTGAAGTAGGGATGGCTCTGCCAGGTGGAGGCGCGGCAGATCGAGGCGTCGATGTTCAGCGGGCGGCGAAGGGCGTCGCGCAGGGCGTCCTGGCCGATCGCCCCGTCCTCGTGCATGCGGCGCAGCACCAGGTTGCGGCGCAGCACCGGCAGCCAGGCCTCGTCGCCTGCGGCGGCCGGCGGCGCGAAGCAGGGGCTGTAGCCGTTGGGACTCGGCAGCAGACCCACCAGAAAGGCCGACTCGGCCAGGTCGAGATCGCGGGCCGACTTGCGGAAATAGAGCCGGGCGGCCTGCTCGAAACCATCGACCCCCAGACCGAGATGGGCCCGGTCGAGGTACATCTTCAGGATCTGGTTCTTGCTGAAGCCGGTTTCGAGCTGCCAGGCCACCCAGAGTTCCCGCAGCTTGCGGGCCAGGCTGAACTCCGTGCCCACCGCGGGGTAGTAGAGACGGGCCACCTGCTGGGTGAGGCCGCTGCCGCCGCCGCTGGCCCGCACCAGCGAGCGGAGGGTGCCGAACAGATCCAGGCCGCTGTTCCAGCCGAAGCGGCTGTCCTCCGAGGCCAGCAGCGCCCGGCGCAGGTGCAGCGGGTAGTCCGCCAGGGAGGGCAGCGGGGTGGCCGAGCCCTCGCGCGGGTCGATGCGCCGGCCGTCGGCCGCCACGATCTGCACCGGCCCGCCGATCGTGCGGATGGTGGAGCCGCCCACCACGGTGCTCGCCGCCAGCAGTCCGGCCACCAGCACCCCGGAGCCCAGCAGCGCCCCGAGGCCGGCGCCATGGATCAACCGCTCCAGCGGGGTGCGGGGATGGAGATAGCGGAGCGTGGGGGTGCCCCCCTTGAGCGGAGAGCCCAGCTGCACCTCATCGCCGTGGCGCAGCCCGAGCGACTGCAGGCGCCGGTCGCGGAAGAACAGCCCGTTGGCGGCGTCGAAATCCTCCAGGGTGTAGTCGCGATCGCCGGGTCGCTCCTTCTCGACGATCGCGTGGATGCGGCTGACCCCCGCCGCGTCCACCGGCAGTTCGCAGCCCGGGTCGCGGCCGATGCGCACGCGCCCCTCGCCCAGGGGCAGGCGCTGGCGGCAGCGGCCCTCGTGCCACAGCTCGAGCACCGCCGGCGTGGGCCGGCGAAGCCCGGCCCAGGCAGCGCCGAGCTTCGCGCGACCCGCCGGGGTGGACATCCCACCCAGAGCACGCAGGAAACGGAGCCAGGCCCCCTGGCCCGGGAGCGGGGCATCGCCGCCGGAACCCATGGCGGGCGGAGGGGAGGAAGCGTCGACCATCGCGTCGGAGTCGGGTCCGACCCCCGGGGCCCATAGGCTACCCGTGTGCGACGGACGATCTGAGCGTGGTGCGACGGCGCGATCCCTGGGCTCCGTTCCGCATCTGGATCGCCCTGACGATCGGGGTCTACGCCGTGCGGGCCACCTTCGTGAGCCAGTGGCCCGGAGCGCTCCCGGGCTGGGTGCTGCTGGCCATGGTGATGATCGCCCTGCTGCTGGCGGCGCTGGCGCTGCTGCTGCCCGGACGGCTGATCCCCTGGCGCGGGGAGGCGCGGGCCTGGTGGGAACTGCCGGGCACCCAGCACCGCCGCACGGGCAGCGGCCCCCGGGGAGAGGGGGGATGAGCAAGGCGGCGCGGCTGGAATGGCAGGGGGAAGGTGCGCGGGTGCTGCCCCTCGACCCGGCCGTACCGTTCACGATCGGCCGCGATCCGGCCACCAGCCTCTCCCTGCCGGAGGTGGCGGGGCTGTCGCGGCGCCACGCCGTGCTGCGCCAGTCCGAGGGCCGCTGGCTGATCTGCGATCTCGACAGCCGCAACGGCACCTGGGTGGGGGAGCAACGGCTGGAGGGCTGCCGTCCCCTGCGCGACGGCGATGCCATCCGCCTGGGCCGCCGCGGCCCCGTGCTGGTGTTCCGGGCCGGCCATCCGGCGCCGACGCCGGCTCCCGTGCGGGCGGCACCGGCCACCGGCACGATCGACGTGGCGGGGACCACCCTGTCGCTGGCCCAGATCCTGCGGGTGGAGCTGAACAGCCGGGCGGTCCATCCCCACGTCTTCAGCTGGTGGGTGCTGGCGTGCCTGGGAGGCCTGCTGCTGCTGCCCTTTCCCCTCCTGTTCTGGCCGCTGCAGGCGGGCGCCCTCGCCACCTGCATCGTGCTGGGCCGCCGCCGCGAACACGAGCTCCAGGTGATCCTGCGGGATGGCAGGGCCTGGCGCCGCGTCTTCGCCGACTCCCGCACCGCCCTGGCCCATCGCAACGGCCTGCGCCGGGCCATCGGCCAGCCGTCAGGCGCCTGAACCGCCCCGTGTCCTCGCTCCTGCCCACCGATACCGCCCTCACGTTCGAGGGACTGGCGGCCCCGCTGCGGGTGGGCCGCTGCCTGGGCGGCGGCAGCCAGGGCCAGGTCTTCGCCGTGGAGCTGGAGGGGGAGCCGCTGGCGCTGAAGTGGTACCTGCCCGCGTTCCTGGCCCGCGATCCCGGCCTGCGGACCCGGCTGGAGGAAAGCATCCGCCGCGGCGCTCCCAACGAGGATTTCCTCTGGCCCCTCGCCCTGCTCCACCCCGACGACGCCAGCCGGGCGCGGCTCGGGGCCGCGGGCCGGGGCTTCGGCTACCTGATGCCGCTGCGCCCCCCCGCCTGCGTGGGGGCGGCGGAGCATGCCGCAGGCCGGATCGCCATCAGCCTTCGCAACGTGCTGCGGGCGGCCTTCTTCCTGGCCGCCGGCTTCCACGATCTTCACTCCCTCGGCTTCTGCTACAAGGACGTCTCCCTGGGCAACCTGTTCCTCGATCCCGCCAGCGGCGGGATCCGGATCGGCGACAACGACAACGTCGACGTGATCGGCAGCACCGGCGGAGCCGTCCTGGGCACCTGGGGGTTCATGGCCCCGGAAGTGGCTCTGGGCCAGGCCCGGCCGGATGTGGCGAGCGACCTGTTCTCCCTTGCCGCCCTGCAGTTCCAGCTGCTCACCCGCCACGACCCCTTCCGCGGCGCCCTCGAACTGGCGATCCCCTGTCTGGATCTGCCGGGTCGGCGGCGGCTGTACGCGGAGGATCCGGTGTTCGTGTTCGATCCTCGCGATGCCCGCAACCGCCCCGATCCCCACGAGCATGTGGCGGCGCTGATCACCTGGCCCCTGTATCCCCGCAGCCTTCAGCGGCTGTTCGAGGAGACCTTCGGCCCCGGGCTGCGCGACCCCTCCCGGCGGACGCTCACCGGCCAGTGGAAGCAGGCGCTGGCCGCCGTGCTCGATCATCTGCGCCTCTGCCCCCACTGCGGCGAGGAAAACCTCGAGCTCGACCCTGCCCCCGGCGGAGCCCGCTGCTGGCGCTGCCGCCGCCCGCTGCCGCCGGCCCCGCAGCTGGTGCTGGCGAACGGCAGGGTGACGATTGCCGAAGGCAACCGGATCGAGGCGCACCACCTCGATCCCCTGCGGGCCGAGGATCTGCGCCGGCCCGTGGCGGAGGTGGTGGCCCACCCGAGCCGGCCGGGCCTGTTCGGCCTGCGGCATCTCGGGGGCCCAGCTTGGCGGGTGGAACGGGCGGACGGTCGCCGGTTCGATGTGCTCCCCGGCGAGAGCTGTAGCCTCGGCAGGGCCGCCCTCGTGCACACCGGGGCCGGTCCCCTCCGGATCGGCGACCATCTCCTGCGCCCGTGACCTGCGCCCCTGACCCGGGCCCTGACCGATGCCCTTCCCGGATGTCCGGCTGGCGAGCCGGCCTCTCCACTTCTTCTACATCTGCGACTGCTCGGGCTCGATGCAGGCCGAGGGCCGCATGCCGTCGCTGAACCAGGCCATCCGCCAGTCCCTGCCGGGGATGGCGGAGGTGGCCCGCCAGAATCCGGAGGCGCGGGTGCTGGTGCGGGCGGTGAGCTTCGCCGATCGCGCCGGCTGGCACATCGCCACCCCCACACCAGTGGAGCAGGTGCGCTGGACCGATCTGCAGGCCGGCGGCGTCACCGCCATGGGCGAGGCCCTGGAGCTGGTGGCGGCCGAGCTGCGCAGCCCGCCGATGGAAGCGCGGGCCCTGCCGCCGGTGCTGGTCCTGATCTCCGATGGCCAGCCCACCGACGATTTCGACGCCGGCCTGCACGCCTTGATGCGCGAACCCTGGGCCCGACGGGCGGTGCGGCTGGCGATCGCCATCGGCCATGACGCCGACACGGACGTCCTGCAGCAGTTCATCGGCGAGGATCCCGGCCTGCCCGCCGGCGAGGTTCCCGGCGCCAGCGGCCAGATGCCCCGTCATCCCGTGGGCCGTTCACCGCGCCGGCCCTTGCCGGCGAGCAACGCCACCACGCTCGCGCGCTATCTGCAGTGGGCCTCCACCGCCGTGGTGGGGGCAGCCTCCACCTCCGCCAGCAGGCTGGGCGGCGGCGACGACGGTGGCGGGCCGGTGCCCCTGCCGGATCTTCCGCCCACCGAACTGGATCCCCTCGAGGATCCGGATCCGATCAAGTGGTGAGGGGCTGGCGGGAGCCGGTGGCGGCCACCCGGCTCGGGGCGGCGCACCGGCGGCGCGGCCAGCCCTGCCAGGACGCCTCACTCTGCGCCCGGCTGACCGGGGGCGTGGGCAGGGGCGACAGCTGGCTGATGGCGGTCGCCGACGGCCACGGCAGCGCGCGGCATCGCCACAGCGCCGTGGGC